>ASZN01000286.1 GCA_000406005.1 Candidatus Poribacteria bacterium WGA-3G | reverse complement strand
GAACTGAACTGTTAGGCGAGATTCCGAAGGTCTTGAGTCCATTCTCTAAACCGCGCAGAAGGGCAGTCGAGAGTGATGCACGTTCACCAGAGATAAGCACTGGGCAGAAATCTGATAAGGAATGCTTATTACCGTTTGTGCTTGTGAATCTTTCATGTAATGACACATCTCCATGCTTCAGTAAATCCAAAGCCTGTTGGGTTGTCGCAGCGTTGGGATTGCCGAGCAGCTTTGCGGCGTAGAGTGCGAATGCTGATTTTCCCGATCCATAGGGACCCGTGATTGACCATGCCTTTGATGTTGCGCCATTTTCAAGCGTCAAAATGACACGCGACAACATTTCCCGCGCAGTGACGGTTAAAATGTATCCATCAAGGACATTTTCTTTTTTATTATAGAAGTCACGTTCCAGATGAACAGAGCGGTGGAAGCGTCCTTTAACCTTATACAGATCTGACAAAGGAATGTTGCTCATAATAGTTTTTTAATAGTTCCATTGGATTTAAATCTTTGTGCCTATAAACTTGTTTCAAACCAGCTGTTTCACCGTATTGCAACGCACCTTTAGTGAGTGCGTTGAGGGATTCGAGGTAACTAATCATTGTGTCTTCGTCTAATCTGAAGATACGTCCCGGACTTAATTCCGCGTACATCAGTTCTGAAAACGATAATTCATTTATTTTCGGAAAGCTTGCATCCCAAAAGGCGACAAGTGTCGATGCAAATATTTCAACCGGTAGCGTCTCTTTTTCGCCGCGTTGAAACTCATATCCGTTGTTTTCTGGTAATTCAGCGATTAAGTTGAGTTCAACGAGTGGACAGTCAAAACTTTCTTCAAGAACGGCAGTGGTGTGGCGAGACTGGCAGTAGGTTCGGATGAAGCATTGGATATCCCGTTGAAGTGTATTTTCAGAAGCGGGTCGTGCGGAAATTTCCTGCTGCTGCGCCCATTCAGGCAATTGTTTTTTTAATATATTAGGTGTGAATTGATTTTCTCTAAAAA
>ASZN01000285.1 GCA_000406005.1 Candidatus Poribacteria bacterium WGA-3G | reverse complement strand
TCCGTCGTTCGATTAGACATCGTCACCACCCGATAATTGTTGCTATCCCACCAATCCAATAAAATCTCCTCTGGAATAGATTGCTCTTCGGGGTTCGTCACGAGATCCTCACCGACCTGCGTGTTGAGGTAGTAATTACCGATCGTCTGATAGACGACATCGTTGCTGACTGCTACACCGTTCGCCAATTCGTTCTCAAAATTCGGATGTACCAGCACCCCCATAGCCGCAGATAGATGGTCGATACGATAGAAATCGCGTGCCTCAAAGGCACGGAAATTCCAGAGGCTTGCAAACACCTGCTTGATTGACTTTGAGAGATGCCCCTCGCTCGGATGGTGTGTATAGGAATCATACAGACCGGCACCACTGAAACCGGGGAGGTCTTCGTTGTTTGTACTGGAGCGGCATCGGAGGCTTGTCCCTTCGGGGAACGCATTGTGTAGGTTCGCGAGTGCGTCGAGCACCCAATCCGGCATTTCACCGTTTTTGATGTCCGCTCTAAGTGTTTTCAGTGCCTCAACCCGCGCGTCGTAGTCACGCTGAAACGCTGGATCATCGAGTAACGCCTCGACCTTCGTGTAGAACCCGTTGTGCTGCATGAACGCATCGTAAAAATAGAACGGGATACCGAACCCATCTGGCACCGTTCCTTCAGGGAACCCGAACGTGCGCAGTGTTGCGACATTCGTTGTCTTCGCACCGAAACGTGACGCATCCGAAAAACCGATGTCGTCCAGTGGTAGAATCTTCGTAACAGAGAGGTCTCGCTTCGGTTTCTGTTTTTTCGAGGGACGCAGCTCCGAAAAGTGCGTCTCTACCTCTTTAAGTGTCGCTTCTCTAATTTCAAAGCCGTCGGCGTTGACCGCATAGTAGACATATTTCCCGATGAGCGGTGCAATCGACGCGTTTTCCCACGCTTTGGTGATAAAAGCGTTCGGGACTTTATCCTGAATCGCACGGAGATTGACGTGCGAAAGCGGTGTCTGTCGAACACCCGTAATAACGCCTGCG
>ASZN01000284.1 GCA_000406005.1 Candidatus Poribacteria bacterium WGA-3G | reverse complement strand
CAATGAGGGTTTCAGCATCTCTGGCGACGAGTGCGTCGAAATATGATTTTACCGTATTATATGCATTCGGCATCGTGAATTCCTGTGAGCGCGTCCCACAAGGCGGCACTCATCTGTTCACATGCTTGCACGACAGTCGCGTGAGATTCCGACGGCAAATCACCGATGCGTTCCAACAATTTCTCGACTTCATCTGCATTGTAGGAATGCGTTTCAAAATAGGGTTCTACGGTCTTCGGGAGTTGGTAGAACGCTTGCAAACCTTCAAGTTTCGATTGCGCTGTCGCCGGTTGCTGTGCTTCAAAGGCGTAGAGTGCACCGAGTGCGGTTACCGGTTCGGAGAAGAGCGTATCTGCCGTCTGAAGCAGTGCTTTCACCTGTGGGATCTCCGCTTCAGAGACAACGGTATCAAGTCCGTTGGCGAAATCAGCCCACAAATCGATGTGTTCCGTCTCTTCTGCTGCAATTTCGGCATCGTTGATTGTTTCCCATCCGTTTGGAATTGTAGAGATAAAGGCACCGTATTCACGGGCATAGGCGCGCAGGGCTTCGACTGGCAATTCGCCAGCACTCCACGCTTGGTAGAATGGATGGTCGAGTAGGTTGTAATCTGAAATTTTATTGTCTAACGTCTGTTTGAAATCCATTAAATTGGTTACCCCATTTCTTTAAGATAAAATAGATTCTATCGCACGGCATTGTTTGTGATAACAAATTTTCGGTTTGCAATGATCCCGAAAATACTGTCCGTTGAACTGATTTTTAGTATAGCATTTAGTATGCGTTGGTGTCAAGGAAAGGTTACTATTTTTGGAAAATTTTCAGTTGTCAGTCAGTTAGCGACAGCCATCAGTGAGTGTCACTTCTACCAGCGAGAAAATCGTTTGAATAAAACAAAAAATCTGTTATAATAGTATCAGATGGTCGAATGTATTGTTTGTCGGAGGAGTTATTATGACTGAAGAACAGAAGTTTATCTTTGATCTGAAGGGTTACCTGTTAATTCCTGAGGTATTG
>ASZN01000283.1 GCA_000406005.1 Candidatus Poribacteria bacterium WGA-3G | reverse complement strand
GAATCCAATTCATAATATCCTCCATGAGAGCACCTGAGTGCTGATGACCGCCCAAAGTTTCGTGAACGATAGGTGCTTCCTTCTTTAATCGCTTTCGAGCGCGGTGAAGTTGACTTTTGACCGTATTCGGGGACACCCCTAAAAAATCGCCAATTTCTTCACACGTCATCTCACTCAGGTAGTGAAGTACGACTGCTGTCCGCCCACGGGCGGGTAATTTTTCAAGGAGATACGCAACGACTTCGCGTTGCTTTTCTGTCGCCAATTTTTCAGTCTGTTCCATCATATACCGAGCGTAGAGCAGTGCTTCTATTTCTTCTTCACGCATCGCGTCTAAGGACTGCATCGGAATTGTCTTCTCATCAAACCATGTGAGGAAGCGGCGGGTAGCGATCATATAAAGCCACCCCGAAAACCGGTTTGGGTCTCTCAGTGTGCCGAGTTTTTCGTAAGCCCTAAGAAACGTATCCTGCGTGATTTCTTCGGCGACGTGGTAGTCCTTTACCCGCCGCCATACGAACGCGTGTATCCGCTTCTCGTATTTCTTTACGAGTGCAGTGAAGGCACTTTCATCGCCTGCCAAGATGCGTTCAACCCATTTCGCATCATCGTTTTTCATGCATATCCTCCAATCAAAAATAGTGGCTCATGACCTGTGACCAATATTATAAACGAAAGGGTTGCAAATTCGTAATTTTTTGTTTCATAAGTCTTGGGAAGTGTCTTCGGTTCAATAATAGAAACGAAGGAAAGGTAGGGAATCAACGCCGAATGTGCGTGTTACATTCGGCGGGTTGAGTGGGCAATCGCTAAATCTCAACACGCACAAACGCAAGATACGCACCGGATAGAAGGACCATGACGAACAGTGTTAACAAGAGCATCTCCATCGCCGAGTCGTTAAAATCCTTGCTGAGGCTCAGTGTATCCTCAAATTTTGGGACTGCCGACGGCAAGACACTCTTC
>ASZN01000282.1 GCA_000406005.1 Candidatus Poribacteria bacterium WGA-3G | reverse complement strand
GGGTAATAGAAGAACCACGGGAATTATGGTTAGGGTTCAGCAAAGAAATACTATAACTGGCATTGCCTGGGATAGTAAGCTCAAGGGTAACCAGCTGTCCTTCTGTTAACTCAATACTGAAGTAGTCATCATTATCTCCTGCTTTCAATAGTCCGGTAATAGTTCCTTCTGATACGGGAATAGCTTCCCGATAAGAATCTTCAGCATCCTTTCCGGAATCAGCGTCATTTTGATTTTCTATCTCAATCGACAGTTGATATTCTCCTATCCCAGAGGTTCTATATATTTTAATGTACCAGTTTCCAGTAGTATCAGCTACATAGTTCAGAATTTCAGTATCTCCTCGGGTTATTGAAGAACCACGAGAATTTCGATTGGAATTCAATAAAGAAAGCCCATAATTAGCATTACCGGGAACAGTGAGTTGTAAAGAGATAAGCTGTCCCTTCTTAACATAAATTTGATAATAATCTTCACTATGAATTTGTCCCTCACTAACCTCTTCGCCCAGGTAACCAGAATAATCACCTGCTTGAATTAGACTTGCTCCTCCCCAGGTATCAATCTGTTCCTCTTCCCCTTCTACTTCTGCTTCTTCCTGCTCCTTAATCTCTTCTTCCTCTCCTGATTCTTCTTCCTCTTCTACCATCATTACCATACTGTCTAATCGAAAAGCTACGTGATTATCCTGAGGTGATTCCCTTTCTATCCTGATAAGAATTGTAGTTGCCCCAGGAATGAATGCTCTATCAATGCTTACCTGTCCCTGACAGGTATAACCTAAGGAATCATCTGGAGCTGAAATATTGGGAAGGATAACTGTTTTGGTCTTAAAAACTCCACCCATATTACCGCTTCCGGGAAAACCATAGATTAGTTTGAATTTTGCCTCAAATCCTCTCCCTCCATCGGGACGATCAGTAGCTAAAGCAGTAATATCTAAAATTAGGTCTTCTTCACCAGGAGTGA
>ASZN01000281.1 GCA_000406005.1 Candidatus Poribacteria bacterium WGA-3G | reverse complement strand
CTATAACTTCCATACCGACTATTTCAACGGCACTGTGAACCTTGACAAAGACTGGCGGAACGAAAGATGGGACGGCTACGAAACCGATGCACTGAACCGATATGCCTTCCAGTTTATGGATGACATGGAAGACGATGCGCCGTTCTGTCTGTTTATCTCACCACATCAAGCACACTCCACACCTTACGAATTCGCGCCACAGGAATACTATGACCGACTCCCCACCGAACTCCAACTCCCAGAAAACGTGCCAGATTCGGTTCGCGAACAGTCGTTGAATATCTACCGACACTACCTCGCTATGGTCCTAACGGTGGACGATATGCTTGGTGAATTGATGGCGTATCTTGAAAGGACTGGGCGCGTTGAGAACACGCTGCTCGTCTTTGGTTCTGACCACGGGACGCAAGGCGGTGCACAAGGTATCAATTTCTGGGCGAAACGCGAACCTTACGAGGAATCCATCAAAGTGCCACTGATTATGCGGCTCCCTGGTGTTTTTGAGAACAACCGTACCTGTGACACACTCACAGCACCCGTAGACCTGTTCCCATCGCTCTGTGGGTTATGCGGTATTCAGTCGCCCCGAACCGTCGAAGGTTATGATTTGTCCGCCTCTTGGCGCGGTGAACCTGATGCTTTTGAACAGGATGCTGTCTTGACGATGAACTTCGGTGCGACTTACGACTATCTCGTGGATGGGAACGAATGGCGCGGTGTCCGCACAAAGACGCATAGTTACGCGCGCTGGCTTGACGGTAAGCGGATGCTATACGATATAGAAGCAGACCCACTGCAGATGAACAATCTGATTGACAACCGTGAAGCGCGACCATTGGTAGACGAGATGGAGACCACGCTCACAAATCTGATGGATGCCCGTAACGATACACTCCAACCCGCCACCAGTTACAGGAATTGGTATGACCTGCAACGCCGCATCGTCCGTAACGCCCACGGTCCGCTTGGTGATCCAGAGGACGAACCTGATTGGTCGTTATTGAAACCTTGATTGAGATATGCGATAAATCGCGTTTCTCAATCTTTGCCGGCGGGCTT
>ASZN01000280.1 GCA_000406005.1 Candidatus Poribacteria bacterium WGA-3G | reverse complement strand
CTGAAGTATACGATACGCGACATTACACCCGCTAAGGGCGAAACCCGATACCGCGTCGGATTCATCCCCGGATGTATCATGAATCAGGTCTTCACTGAGACGAATGTTGCGACGATCCGTGTTTTAACAGAGAACGGTTGCGAAGTCATTACACCGCGGAGGCAGACCTGTTGCGGCGCGCTACATCTTCACAACGGCGTGCGAGATGTCGCTTCAGACCTCGCTAAACAGAACATTGACGCGTTCGCGGCGGAAAATTTAGACGCTATTATTATCAATTCTGCTGGATGCGGAGCAACGCTTAAAGAGTACGAAACACTCTTAGAAAAAGATCACGCTTATGCAGAGAAGGCGGAACACTTCAGCCATAAAATGCGCGACATCAGCGAATTTTTAGCCGAAATTGAGATGATACCGCCGACTGGGGAAATCAAAAAACGTGTTACGTATGACGAGCCGTGCCACCTCCTTCACGGGCAAGGCGTAAAGGAACAACCTCGCGAAGTGCTTCAGTTGATACCGGGGCTTGAATTGATTGAGTTAACCGAATCCGAATGGTGCTGCGGGAGTGCAGGGATCTATAACATCACACAGCCCGAACTTTCGCAAGAGATACTCGAACGCAAAATGGCACACATCGTTGAGACACATGCGGACATCGTTGCAACGGGGAACCCCGGTTGTCTCCTTCAGATCCAACTCGGCATCCAAAAACACGGCTTACCTATGAAAGCGATGCATCCGGTTAACCTTTTAGACTATGCCTACCGCGGCATCGCGCCAGAAGAATTTCTACCTGAGCAATAGCGGAGGTCATAAAGCACATAATGTTTTTATCTGACAGAGATATTATCAAATATATGGAGGCGGGAAAGATTAAGATTTCACCGGAACCTGACCTTCAAACCCAACTCGGCAGTTGCTCTATTGATTTCAGATTAAGCAATACCTTTCGTGTGTTTGAACATAGCAAATATCCGTATATTGATCTGCGTGCTGAGATTGATACCAACGATTTAATGCGAAGGGTTGATGTTGCCGATGGTGATGCTTTTACGATACAA
>ASZN01000279.1 GCA_000406005.1 Candidatus Poribacteria bacterium WGA-3G | reverse complement strand
TTTCCCACCGGATTCTCCCTATTGGCTTAGAGATAGCAACGGCAGACCGGTTATCGGATGGGGTGAAGATACCAACGGCGATGGAAAAATTGATGAAAACGATGAAATTCTCGGTTACCTCATAGACTTCACGAACCCAGAGATGCAGGACTTGATGGTCAAACAAGCCGTTGCACTGGACACGTCCGGTCTGTTTGACGGCATCCTGCTGGATTGGTGGAATGAGGATTACGCCACCAGTCCCATCGCTGTTGATGATTGGTCGGAGACGATCCTGACACCGGCGGCTGAATTGGAGGCGAGGCTGGCGATCTTACGCAAAATTCGGGCACAGACAGCAGACGATTTCTTAATCCTTGTCAACGCGAATATGCGGCAGATTCCGAAATCGGCACCAGACGTGAACGGTCTCTTCATGGAGTGCTATAAACCGGAACACGACAAAGGATATAACCTCGATCAGATTCTACAGATGGAAAAGACGCTCCTCTGGGCAGAACAGCATCTCCGAGAACCACGAATCAACTGCTTAGAAGGGTGGCGCGTCGTGACGGATTACATGGCAGATTTAGACACACGCGTCGCAGAGCGAAACAGCACAGAAAACCTGCAGTGGATGCGTATGATGACCACGCTGAGTCTAACGCATTCCGACGGCTATGTGCTGTTCGGCGACGACAACGCTATACCTGCACCTGACCATCTACACAACTGGTACGACTTCTATGATGCCGATCTCGGGCAGCCAACCCAAGACAGTGCCGTTCAATACCGAGACATCACCGGACTTTTTATCCGAGCGTTTGAAAAGGGTTGGGCAGTCTATAATCGCAGCGGTGCTGCGAGAACCGTCACTTTCGATGAACCTGTCATAGGGGTCAACAACGGTAAACGTCATTCAGACCACGAGATTCCGGACTTTGATGGGGAGATATTCCTGAAGACTGATAAAGATTGAAAAGCATCAGGGTTGGGCAGACGAGGATTGTAGCGTAAACTTTTATAGTGAATCCTAAAAATAAAGAGACACTTCATCCCCCGGTAGGTTCGGTTTCCTAACCGAACCTTCATCCCCCGGTAGGTTC
>ASZN01000278.1 GCA_000406005.1 Candidatus Poribacteria bacterium WGA-3G | reverse complement strand
GGGATGTGAAAATAGAGATAGATACACATCCGAAATGTATAATCAAACTGGCGTTATAGTAAGAGGGAGAGATTTCCTTATGAGACTCACGCAAGAACAGTGCGAAACTTATCGGGCACAAGGCGTACTGATCGTCAAAGATGCCTTGGCGGATGAAGATCTCCAACCGGTGATTGACGAGATTTCGGACTTGATTTCGGAACGCGCCCTCGCCTTGAAAGCGGAAGGTAAAATCGAAGACCTGCATGAAGATGAGCCTTTCGATAGGCGTTTCGGACTGTTGCTCGCGCAGTCCGGCGAGATGGCAAGCGGATTGGATATTATGAACTACCGCGGTGAAGCCATCTTTGAATTCATGCAGAACGAGAACCTTTTAGATGTTATTGAAGGCATTGTTGGACCCGAGATCACTTGCAATCCGATTCAGCATCTACGAGCGAAACCACCGGTTGTCGATGGGAACGCGAGTTGGGCAGGCGGCGTGCCGTGGCATCAAGATGCCGGTGTCATGATGCCGGAGGCTGAAGGCTCCGAAATCGTCACGTGTTGGTTACCTTTAGGCGACAGCACAGTGGAGATGGGATGCCTGCAGGCGTTGCCGGGCATTACTGAAGATATAGGGTATCTGATCCATCAGAAAGAGGGCGGCACGATGATCAAGCCGGAGTTGATGCCGGATGTCGAACCCCTCATGCTGGAATGCTACCGTGGGGACCTCATTTTATTGAGCCGCTTTACACCGCATCGTTCGGAACCCAATACATCCGACCGGTGTCGCTGGTCGTTGGATCTGCGCTATCAGACCACAGGACATCACACCGGACGAACGGCGCATCCTGACTTCATCGTCCGAAGCCGAAAAAATCCTGATACTGTCTTGTCCGAGCACCAAGCGTGGTGTGATCTGTGGGTGGACGCTTTTGAAAACCCGCGCGGTTTTGCGGGACACAGGTCGGTATAGGTATCAATCTGTATCCGTGAGGTGAGATTGGGTTACGAAGGGATTCGTAGAAAAAACCGTCCCCTGAAACGAAGTGGAAGAGGCTTAAGAGTGGCACTCTAAATCACCAACCCACTCCGATTAACCGCAAG
>ASZN01000277.1 GCA_000406005.1 Candidatus Poribacteria bacterium WGA-3G | reverse complement strand
CATCGCCGAAATCGCGCAACAGCAACAGCAATTAGGAATCGACGCGGATTGGATTTACACCTGTTCCGTCGGCGGCACACAAGCAGGACTCATCCTCGGCACCAAAGCACTTGGATTGAAAATGAAACCCTACGGTGTCGCACCGATTCGTTGGGAAAACAGACATGATCGTCTCCGAACCGCCGCAAACAGTGCAGCCGAACTCCTGGATTTAGAGACCCGCGTCACGGATGCAGATATCCAGAACACAGATGACTATATCGGGCAGGCTTACGGCTATCTCACACCGGAATGTATTGACGCACTCAAACTCGTTGTTAAGACAGAAGGCATTTTTCTCGATCCCGTCTACACTGCTAAAGCGATGGCGTGTCTCATCGACCACATCCAACAGGGCAAACTCGGACCCGACGACACCGTCATCTTCCTCCACACAGGCGGCACCCCTGCTATCTTCGCATATCAAGAAGAATTAGTCGCCAGTCTATAGGCTTTCGGTCGCGTCAGTGCCGCACACACGAATCTGACGCGATATCGTCTAAACACTTCAGATTTCCAATCAATTAGTCCTTACGCAAAATCAATGCAGGCGGGGTTTGAAACCCCGCCTTGTGCTTATTATGTAAGAACTTATAAAAAAATGCGTCCATTCAATCAATTTTCCTTGACACTTTTTCCAGATATGCTATCATTCTAAACGATTGCGTACAAAGATTTCTATTCGCACTCGAATTGCGGTGCGAACGTCTCGTAAATTGCATCCGTCAATCAAATCCAAAATATGTCCTATATACACTGTTCCGATGACAACTCCTATAAACCCAGTGAAAGTCTAAAAAATCTGTTTGAAGAGTTAATCGTACAACCCTTTGAACACGATCTACCGGTACTCTCGGAAGATGTTAAAAATAACAGAATATACTACTGGGAAGATATAGCGCGCATCCTGAAACAAGGGCAGAGCGATTTTGATGAAGTCTCATTTGATAAACCGTCTAATGAATATTATTTCCCAAAAGATAAGGTATCTATCTATTGTGTCCATCACATGCCCAGGCACCTTTTTGGTTCTTATCACGTTTTTACGAAGCCGCTGATAA
>ASZN01000276.1 GCA_000406005.1 Candidatus Poribacteria bacterium WGA-3G | reverse complement strand
GCTTGTTCGGGTGGGGCCATCGTGTCCCGCCCTTTCTACATATAAATCGTAGGACGCGGCCCTGGAGATTCTGGAAAAACGGCACTCCGCCATCCAACAAGAATATCACGTTCTACTGCTAACGAGAATATCTCTGGCAGTTCATTATCCCTATGTTGTTCCAGTAAATCCCGCGTAGCTCCAGCCAGTGCATCCGCTAACCGGATGAGCGGTTCATTTTCATCTTTTACTCCCCGCATTTTTTCGATATCGCATCCAAGTTTCCGTAATCGAACTTGGTACTCTCTGTATTGGTTTTTAACCAGACCGTCAACATAAACAGACACAGGAGAATTGGAAGCGTGCAAATTGGCAACCGCTAAGTCAATACCCCGAACGGTAGCCGCAACATAATCCTTAGGTTTCCGAAATACGTAGGAAAACAGAAGAATATCTCGAAAGCGAGCATCTGAAACGATAGTACGTAGATAAACCAAACGGTTATTTTTATTTGCTTTTCCCCACTTAACATGCCTTTTACGCGAGGTTCTTTCAAGATCCTCACACAGTTGGCGAAACGTATCACTGTCTTCCACTGCTACTCCAGCAACAATGAACCATTCACCTCCAACACGTTGCCTAGATTCGTCGATGTAAAGGTCTATTCCTTTTAGTTTTGCAGCGATTGGTTCAAAGTTGTTAGACATCTTTTGTTTGTTATAGTGGTTTATACATTGTGCCATACAATTTATACTGATAACATATTAAATTATAACGGATTTTCGAGAGTGTGTCAAATTTTTTAATTTCGTGTTTTAATCTCGCGATCGAGAGTCTTTTCGTCAACATGTTAAAATGTTGGAACGTGGCATACGAAAATCCTGATTTTTCAATCCCGCAATCGAGATACTTCTCGCCAACACTCCAATATCATTATACACGGTTCTATCGCGCTGGTCAACCTAAAAACGCAAACACAGTTTCTCATGACACTTCCAAATCTCCGGAATAGACATCATGCATCCGTCGTACAATCTCTGCAAACTCCGCCCGGAATTCTGGTGGTTCCAAAACCTCTACAGCGTCGCCGAGGCTCAACACCCAAAATGTGAAGTCTTCTTTCGGCA
>ASZN01000275.1 GCA_000406005.1 Candidatus Poribacteria bacterium WGA-3G | reverse complement strand
GGTTTCTGATTCTACCTTCCGCTTGGTTCTGTTCAAACGATTTTTCGGGGTCCCAAGCATTTTCATCGAATGTTTTGTTCAGCGGGTCCCAAACTTTTCCGGGCTGATGATTCTCAACTGCACGGCGGAATTGCCCAACAGTCAAGGTATAGAAGGTCCCAGAGTTGATATTATGTGAGAGTCGGAAGGAGAGGCTGCGGGCATCTCTCGTGCCTACCGGAATCGCGCTGGGCCAGAAGCGGGTGCTGCCACCGTAGGAGTTGTTTTCCCGTTGATCGAAAAGTCCGCTTGCGAAAAGTTTGATGCTCGGTGTCACTTCAAACTTCATCTTCCCCTGCAGCGTGTACCCTGTCCCACCACTATTAGGGAGGTAACTTTCATCACGTCGCAACTGGCTGGCGAAGGAGAAGGTTAACCGGTTATCCAATATCGGGCCGCTGAGTGAGAATTCACCGATATGGCTTGGGGAGAGGTTGTATGCTTTCGTATCGTTAAACAACCCGCTATACTGCTCCAAATCCACAATATAGCCGTCCAAGAGCGTGACCTGTTTCTTCTCATAGTCGATAACAGTGCCATCAGCGTCTTTGTAAGGTTGGCGTGCCATAATCGTTTCACCGGTATCAGGATCGGTTTTCGGCTCGCCTGTTTCAGCATCTATTACGGGTTGAAGTGGGTTTTCGGTTCTGTCTGCATATACGCCGGGGGCAACTTCGGTGAAGATGATCTGTTCATCGCCTTCTCGTGCTGCCAACTCTGCGACTGTCGTGTCGTCGCCGCGGTAAGGGGTCTGATAATCATAGGGTTTCCCGAAAAAAATACCTCTGAACGGTTCAACCGCGACGGGTCGGAACCCGTTATCGGGGTCCAGCCAGGGACCGTATAACGGGTCGCCGTGATGTGTTCCCCACTGTCCGACACGGTATCGGATTCTACCAGAAAACTTGTTTGAACCTGCCTTCGTGATGAGGTTAACGATACCAGACTGTGCATCGCCGTATTCGGCATTGAAACCGCCGGTGATGACTTCCATCTGCTCAAGCGCATTCGTATTGATATTGAGTCCCAAACTTCTACCGATCGGATCATTAATCGGTATACCGTCGATAAGGTATTT
>ASZN01000274.1 GCA_000406005.1 Candidatus Poribacteria bacterium WGA-3G | reverse complement strand
ATATTAACATTTTTGATGCCATCCGGAGGGTGAGTGTCGTAATGAATACACTGAACCAAAAACAATAATATGAAACTTCAACCACTCCCAAAACTCCGGTCCATCTCGAAAATCTCACCGACACTGTTTGCAACTCTAAAACAGTGCCAACTGAAGGCAGGACTTCTCCAAGCAAAAGCACAGCATACAACCAGAAGATCAAAGGCAGCATTGTTAGGCACAATCTCCCATCAAGTTTTAGAAAAAGCGAGGACGGTGAATAAAAATAGTGAAGACCGGCGAACTCAAGCAGAAACAATCTGGGATAAAACTGTGGATGAAATGGAGAAAGAGTTGCAGACTTCGCAACTTAACAAAAATTTGTTGCCGATTACAAGGTGGAAAAAATACTATTTGCTGCGAGCGCGTACTATTCGCCGATTTGAAGAGATTGTATCAAGCCGGGGGATGTCTGAAACACAAGTTGTTGCAAGCGAGCGTAAATTCGATAATGTTACAGATGGGTTTACCGGAAAACCTGATCTCATTCTCCGTAGAGAAAAAGGTCTTATGATTATTGATTATAAGAGTGCTGAACTTCCCGATGATTTAGAAAAGCGAGAAGAGAAAATTGAATCATGGCAACAGCAGATTTTGTTCTATGCGTCAATTATTAAAGAAGAGTTTGGAGAATGGCCTGTAAATGGCGAAATCAGATTGCTGAACAAAGAGATAATCTCTATCCCAATTGACCCACAAAAGGTGAAAACACTTTCAGCGGAGGCTCAAACTTTAAAGGAAGATTATAACCGGAAAGTTGAGTTGGGAGTGTCGCACTCACAGTTCGCACAGTATTCTGATGATAATTGTAGATTTTGCGAATTTAAAGGATCTTGCGATACTTTCTGGAGAGAGAATCCACAGCCAATACCGGGAACTGATGATTATGGGTGCTTGAATGGTCAAGTCTTAAAACTTGCGGGAGGTACAAATAACAGATACTCTATGGTAATCGCGTCTGAAAAGTCGGACAGAAGTTTACAAGAGTGGGAAGTCTCAAATTTATCAACTGAGCAATTTGGAAATTTAGAAGAGTTGAAGCAAGGAACTCTTGTTCGATTGATTGACTTCAAAATAGATTCTG
>ASZN01000273.1 GCA_000406005.1 Candidatus Poribacteria bacterium WGA-3G | reverse complement strand
CTTAATTGCAAGAGCAATGGGGGTTAGTGAAGAAGAGATCAATAAGAATCGTCAATATAACGAGAAGGTATTCTCGGTTATTAAAAGCAAGCAAGATGATCGGGTAAAAGAAGAAAAGCTTATCCAGGTATTAACAGAATACTGGAATGAGTTGTCCCCAGAAGAAAAGGATAAAATAGGTGATCCAGAAGCATATTTTAAGGCCCAGCTGGAGAGTTTGCTTTCTCCCTGGTTGAGTTTTTTTCTTATTTATGATCCTAAACCCACCTTGAGCCAGGTACAGTGTCCGGTATTGGCCATAAATGGAGAATTGGACCTTCAGGTGCCTCCTAAAGAGAATCTTGGTGCTATTGAAGAGGCTTTGAGAAAAGGTGGAAACAAGAATTATTGCATCAAGGAGTTACCAGGTCTTAATCATCTTTTTCAGACAGCTCAGAGTGGTTCTCCTAGCGAATATGCAAAGATTGAAGAGACTATTTCCCCCCTTGCTTTAGAAGTAATAGGTGATTGGATTCTAGAAATATTAAAAAAATATTGACTTTCTGGTATTAGAGGAAGAGATTTTATATAACTATCTTTTTTAATCAGGGGGCAAATTATAAAGATGGATAAAAATAATCTCCGAGAAAAACGGGATATTTTTTTAAACCCGAGGAAAATTATCTTTATTGCTATTCTAGTAATTTTATTACTGATAATTACTAGTATTCTTCTTTTAATTTGGTGGCCAAATAAAGCTACCTGGTCAGAAATAACCAATTCCTGGGTATCTTTGATCGTGGTCTATTTAGTAATGATTTTACTTTTATTTGCCCGTCCAATTTATAATTTATATAATGAGTTGTTTGATTTATTTACTAAATCAGGGAAGAACCAAGCCAAACAGACCAAGCAACAAGCACTATCCTTATTTATTACCCCTGAAGAATTTCAGCAATTGGTTTCATATCAAGATAAGGAATGGGAAGGTGTTTTAAAAAAGGAGGCATTGGACCCCCTTTTTATAGACCTGGAAAATTCAGAAATAAATAAGTATGTCAGAAAAATACAGAAAATGAATCTATACTGGCGCTTTCTTTTTGCCGATGCTACCCTGGTATTTAATGCCAAATATGTTTTATTTTGGCTTTTTAAAGTTAAATTAGCCA
>ASZN01000272.1 GCA_000406005.1 Candidatus Poribacteria bacterium WGA-3G | reverse complement strand
GCCGGTAATTTCATCGCTTACTTCTAGTCAGAATTCTGTAGAAGTGAATCAAACTGCAAATTTAAACTGTAATGTCAGTGACCAGGATGGAGATCCGCTTACCTATAACTGGACTGCTAATGGTCAATTGGTGGGGGAAAATACTTCATCTTTAAACTGGGTAGCTCCCGGTACTCCTGGAACCTATCACATTGTCTGTACGGTTAGTGATAGTAAGGGTGGTCAGGATAGTGATTCCATTAGCATTATAGTAACTGAACCAGAGAGCGGCTCAGATCAGACCACCACCCAGGTTTTATATCAAATTAAGATTACTACAGGTACAAAAATTGGTGCTGGTACTGATGCCAATGTTTATATTACCTTGGTAGGGCAAAACGGAGAGAATAGCGGAGAGATATTATTGGATAATCCTGGGATAAATGATTTTGAGATAGGTGATACCAATATTTTCTGGATTAATACCATAGCGATGGAAAATCTTCACCATATTATTATTAGACATGACAATACTGGAATCTTTCCTGGATGGTATGTCGAGGAAGTGCGTATTATTTGCCAGGAAATGAATAAGGATTGGATGTTTTATACTCGTCAATGGTTAGCCACAGATGAACCCCCCGAATATCGAACTCAAGGGACGTTTTATCATCAGCAAGAAGAAGTTAAGGAGGATAGTATTAAATATACTTTATCCTTGACTGAGGGTGGAAGAGTGCTTACCAGCAATCTTCCTATTTTGGTAAGTGCTCAGCAAAAAGGTAATGCTGAAGTTGATGCAGATGGAGATGGGATAAATCAAGAATGGGAAGATAAAGCAATGGAGTATATTAATCCTTATATTGAACTGGATGAAGAAGAACCCTGGTTGGATAATCAAGGCAATGACTATGTGGCACATTATGTAAGAGTTCATCCGTACCACCCTATATTATTTTTCGTTATGTAGTTACCTGGAGTGAAGATTACGGGAGACAGACTGTAGGGGGTGTTAACCTTGATTTCCTTACCAGCCATCATGGAGATCATGAACGTATATTTATGGCTTGGAAGGTAGTAGATAGTAATACCCTACAATTAGAATGGGTTTTTACCTCATCTCATAGAGAACCTGATGTTCATCACGGTGTATGGAAGGCTGATTCTAAAATCTGTAATTTGTGTGAAGTTTCTA
>ASZN01000271.1 GCA_000406005.1 Candidatus Poribacteria bacterium WGA-3G | reverse complement strand
GTCGACGAACCGGGCATAGATCTCGGTGTCCTCATGGCAATATGCTCCAGTCATCGAGATATGCCGATAGATCGGAAAACTGTGATGGTCGGCGAAGTTGGACTCGGTGGCGAAATCCGTCCTGTGACACACGTTGATAGGCGCATCAGAGAAGCCGCAAAATTGGGGTTCACACGGGTGATGTTCCCCGAATACAACCGCAAAGGCTTAGATATCGATGTAGACATTGAACTTGTAGGTGTTAATGATGTTTATGACAGCCTAACGGCTTTAGGGCAATAACAAGCACTGGATCTCCAAATATCCGAAACTGAGGTATGAGAAAAAGGAGAGTTTTCGGGGCGGTTTATTGCTGCCAGCGCGCATGCTTCTGAAGCGTCCGAATATCAATATCCAGAGAGTGTGCTGCATCACTAAGGGAAGCACATTCTGAAATTCGCTTCTGGGCAATTGCACGTAGAATTTCATGCTGGTTCATATCTTTTATGTTCAGAAGATCGCGGTTCTCGTCTGTCGTCGGCATATTAGAAGTTTCAAAATTACCAGAGAGTTCTGGAAGATGCTTTGAGAGTTCACGGATAATTGTCTGTCTTATCTCTGGTGGAAGTGTTTGCCATATAGAAATGAGTGCTTGGACAGATTCTGGATAGTCAGATGTGTCTTCCATATCTGGAGGTGGAATAGATTTTTCCAAACCCGGAAGGGCGAAAAAATTATATGGAAAATCTTTGACCTCAAGGTTGTTAGTTGTAGCAAGCGCACGAGCTGTTTCAATAGTATTTCTCAGTTGCCGAATATTGCCGGGCCACGATGCTTGTTCAAGCCGAGCGAGTGCAGCGGGTGTAATGCCTGTAACACCTCTCACATGAGCTTTTATGTTGAATTCGTCAATAAAAGCATCTACTAAAGGGGCAATATCTTCTGTTCGTTCCCGTAGGGGTGGGATACTGAGGATTATGTTCGCGAGTCGGTAGTAAAGATCGGCTCTAAATTCTGCTTTCAAAACGGCTTCACCAATATTTCTATTCGTTGCCGAGATGATCTGGAAATCAGCAGTCAACCTTTCATTCCCGCCCAGACGTGTAAAAGTTTTTGTATCTGAAACGCGGAGGAACATTTTCTGTGCCTCTTCGGACATTTCGGTCACTTCATCCAAAAAAAGGGTAC
>ASZN01000270.1 GCA_000406005.1 Candidatus Poribacteria bacterium WGA-3G | reverse complement strand
CCTTGAAGATTCGCAGGCATCGCGTGTGCAAAATTTCGTCGCAGCGGGTAGTTTCACGCATATTTTTCGTCTTTGAACGCTGTAATCCGTGATTTTACTTGAGAATTTTCTATTTTTCGCCAATTAATGCTGTACACTTCCCTATGACTATGGATTGGCATAAATTTTGCTTATGTGTTCAGTAAGGTGCTCGTCAAATATGTGAGTTCCGGGGTCAATTGACGAGTCTATGACATTTTTTTGAGTTATTAAACCGGATTT
Organism: Candidatus Poribacteria bacterium WGA-3G; assembly: GCA_000406005.1. Classification (GTDB taxonomy): domain Bacteria; phylum Poribacteria; class WGA-4E; order WGA-4E; family WGA-3G; genus WGA-3G. The sequence continues at coordinate 937 of ASZN01000270.1, read as the reverse complement.
TGGGGGAACCACCGGGCTTCGTGCTATGTTTTCCCTATGCCGTTTTATTAGATTGTAGTCTCGGTCTCTGGATCGAGATAGTTTAAATGACAAGTTTCGGCTCACAAACGATGCCGAAATAGGAGGATATGCAATGACACCAAGTGAGGTGATCGCACTTGCTAAAGAGCATGATGTGAAAATAGTCGACCTCAAATTCATGGATCTGCCGGGGATGTGGCAACACTTCTCGATGATGGCAGGAGAATTGACCGAAGACCTCTTTGAAGAGGGTGCCGGTTTTGACGGCTCGAGTATCCGCGGTTTCCAAGCGATTAACGAGAGCGATATGCTGCTTTTCCCGGACCCAACGACGGCTATCATTGACCCGGTCTGTAAGGTGCCGACACTGAGCATCACGTGTAACATCAAAGACCCGATTACGTTGGAAAATTACACACGCGATGTCCGGCACATCGCACAGAAGGCAGAAGCCTATTTACAATCCACTGGAATTGGTGATATCAGTTATTGGGGACCTGAGGCGGAATTCTATCTCCTGAACGATATTCGTTATGGACAGAACCAGCACTCCGGCTTCTACTCCGTTGATTCCGTTGAGGGGAGTTGGAATTCCGGTCGTGAAGAGAACCCGAACCTCGGTTACAAACCGCGCTACAAAGAGGGGTACTTCCCAGTACCACCTTCGGACACGCTTCAAGACCTACGCTCCGAGATCTGTCTGAAACTCATAGAATCTGGTATTGATGTAGAGGTTCACCACCACGAAGTGGGAACTGCCGGTCAAGGCGAAATTGATATTCGTTATGGCGAACTCACGTCTACTGGTGATAAGATTGCGTTGTATAAGTACATCATCAAGAATGTCGCGCGCGAGAATAACTTGGTCGCCACTTTCATGCCGAAACCACTTTTCCAAGACAACGGTTCTGGGATG
>ASZN01000269.1 GCA_000406005.1 Candidatus Poribacteria bacterium WGA-3G | reverse complement strand
CGATGATGTGGCGGCAGGTCTCCGTCTATCCTGATCGGGTGGATGTCCGCTCCGAAACTGTCGATCTACCGGAAGCCTTTGCCGAATCGGAAGCGGTTCAACCAGATAATAATCCGTACCTGATAGGCCGAGACAGGGATCTAAATTTCAGTATTCCGCGGAATTCACAACCCACTGCTGATACGGATTAAACCTTACATAATAGCACACACTTACACTGATTATCGGTACGCAGTACGCTACGCTTCCAGTTTTCAGTTAAAGAGGTTTCTTGTGGCAGTAACAGGAGATAGCCCGATTTCCACAAAGCCTTAACTGACAACTGATAACTGATAACTGACAACTACCAAAAAAAATGATAGAAGTCCAAAACATCACAAAAAACTACGGTCCTTTCCAAGCCCTCAAAGACATCTCCTTTCAGGTAGACAAGGGGCAGATCGTCGGTTTCCTCGGCCCCAACGGTGCTGGGAAAACCACAACGATGCGGATCCTCACCTGCTTTATGCCCGCAAATAGCGGACGCGTTACCGTCGCTGGATACGACGTGTTCAAGGAATCGAGAGAGGTACGGAAACGCATCGGCTATCTCCCGGAAAACGTACCGCTCTATCCAGAGATGACCGTAACTAAGTATCTAAGTTACATGGCAAAGATCCGTAGCGTGCCGCGCCGAAATATAAAAAGTCAACTCGACGACGCTATTGAAGCGTGTGGACTCACCGAACGCAGGCACCAGATTATCGGGCAACTCTCGCGCGGCTTCCGGCAACGCGTCGGCTTGGCACAAGCACTCATCCACACGCCGGATGTTTTAATCCTTGATGAACCGACCTCCGGTTTGGACCCGCGTCAAATCGTCGAAATCCGAGAATTAATCAAGACACTCGGTAAAGAACGTACAATCTTGTTCAGCACGCATATCTTACCTGAAGCGAGTATGACGTGCGAACGATTGATTATCATTAGTAGAGGCGAAATTACGGGGGATGTCCAGTTGGAAGGCGGTCGCGCCGTATCAAGCCAAAACGGGACGGAAAACCTACCGGTGCCCGCCTTAACGTTATCGCTTGAGATCGCAGGCGCGCAATCCGACGAGATACGACCTGTACTCACTGATATTCCAGACGTAATTCGGGTTGAACAGACAGACACCGATACAGCGGACACAGCGACGTTCCACCTTCATTACACACCGACAACCGATATTCGGG
>ASZN01000268.1 GCA_000406005.1 Candidatus Poribacteria bacterium WGA-3G | reverse complement strand
GAGTCGACAACCGATACCTTTTAGAAAATTTGGGATGAGATTAAAGAGCCTAAGTCGCCAAGTCATATAGTAAAACCCTCAATTAAATATACACTTTTCCTGTAACATATACGCGTTCGTAGTAGGGCAATTCATTGCCCGTCGTTTCAAAACATCTGCAAATAATTACGGGCTCCACTATAATTGATACCATTTCTACTTGAAGAGTTCCCTACAAGATAGTTTTGCCGGTCATTTTATCGAAAAAATGCATCCGCTCCGAAACGAATGAAACATAGAGATGTTGCCCGATCTCTGCTTCAAAGTTAGGCGCAGTGACTGCTTTAAGAATCGTCCGAGCACCTGATGCGTCTGTGCCGAGAGTTACTTCAACGATTGTTTCCGCACCGAGCGGCTCAACACTATAGACTTCAGATTGAAAACCGTTCGGAATAGGCTGATGACTCACAATAACATCCTCAGCATGTGTCCCGAAAACCGTCTCATTATCTGTAGCACGCGCATTGAGTGCTTTGACAATCTGCCCATCTTCAATTGTTACTATATTGTCGTTTCCTGTAGCGTTTGCCAAGGTCAGATGAAGTTGTCCGTTGGTGCTGGTGATGTCGCACGGGATGCAATTCATGCTCGGATTGCCTATAAATCCTGCGACAAATAGGTTCGCGGGATGGTTATAGATGTCTGAAGGTGTCCCTAACTGCTGAATTCTCCCGGCTTCGAGGACAGCGATCCGATCCGCCATCGACATCGCTTCAATCTGATCGTGTGTTACATAGAAGGTGGTTGTGCCGAGTTCACGCTGTCGCCAACGGATTTCGGCGCGCATCTCCGTCCGGAGTTTCGCATCCAGATTCGATATCGGTTCGTCCATGAGGAAGACTTGCGGACGACGCACCATTGCGCGTCCAAGTCCGACGCGTTGTGTCTCACCACCACTCAACTGGTTCGGGGTCCGCATGAGTAAGTGTTCGATATGGAGCATCTGGGCAATATCTCTGACGCGCCGATCAATTTCCTCGGACGAGAGCCGTCTCGGATGTAGCGGAAACGCCATATTCTCGTAGACGCTTAAATGTGGATAAAGAATATGCGATTGGAAAACAAAAGCGACATCACGTTCTGCAGGCGTTTTATCGTTGACACTGGCACCGTCCAAGTAGATTGTCCCGTTCTCCGGTTTGTCCAAGCCAGCGATACAACGGAGCGTCGTCGTTTTCCCCGCGCCCGTCTGTCCGAG
>ASZN01000267.1 GCA_000406005.1 Candidatus Poribacteria bacterium WGA-3G | reverse complement strand
TCGCGGGGGGTGCAGTGGTGTTCGATACAGACTTGTTGCGCTACTCGGCGGGTTGGATAGATGGGTTGATTGACTTCGTCGATGTTCCGTATAACGGTTGGCATCAGCGTTTTCCATCGATTGAGGGCAAACTGCTGTGGGAAAACCGAGTAGGGCCCGGTTGGGCGAAGGATGGCAGCTTTGAGGATACACGGCCCGTTCCCTTCGGTCCTCTACCCAGAGATTGGGCGCATTGGAAAGGATTGTATCTGCACGGCAACAAGGTTATTTTGTCGTATACGGTAGGCAGTCGCTCGGTGTTGGAAACCCCGTCGCTTGAAAGCAGCGAAAATGGGTTCGCTTTTGCTCGCACTTTCCATCTCGGAGCCTCTGCATCGAGTGCGCTTGTCCGTATTGCAACAATTGCTGGAGGTGAAGCATCCACTTTGCCTGAATTTTCACGTGGCACCAGGGTTGCCCTATGTCCGCCAGGAACAGCACCTGGGGCACCAGGCAGTCTGCTCGCTGCTTTGGTTGACGCACCGGAAGGCACACAGTGGGAGATAGTGAAGGACGAGCTCCGCGTCCAGTTTCCGGCATCTGAACAAGCAATCTCCGCCAAAGTTCTGATCGCTCCCGTGATCCATGATACACTTATGTTGGATGTTTGGACACAATTCGTTGAAACTTCGCAGCCCGTGGAGGATCTGACGAAGTTGATCCGGGGGGGGCCGCAGCGTTGGTCGGAAAAACTGGGCACAACTGGAGATATTGATATACAGGGGCAGCTCAAGGTGGAAACGTTGAAAATCAACGCCGAGACAGCGACTTGGCACTTGGAAAAAGATGGGTACCTTCCGACAGTGCTTTCGATAGATAATCTGTCACCGGTCCTTGACGGTGTCGGCAGTGCAGATCAATGTATAGCTGTTCTGCAACCGATCGCCAAAACCACAGCGTCTCAGCAGAAGAGCGATCCTGCTTTGATCGGACACTGGCGTTTCGACGAGGGCAACGGTTCGCATACCGTAAGCGCGCCACCGGGGACGGCAGCAATTATGCTTGATGGGGTCCGCTGGGAAGAGGGACGGCGCGGCAATAGTCTCGCATTTGATGGCGGCGCGGAAGCCCGTTTTGACGAAAATCTCACCCTTGATTTCGACACCACCGACCTGACTTTCGCTGCGTGGATTTCCACCGAGAACGACGGCACAATCTTCGCTGAATTGCTTGAGGAATCGGAGTGGGTACCCAACGGCAAAAC
>ASZN01000266.1 GCA_000406005.1 Candidatus Poribacteria bacterium WGA-3G | reverse complement strand
CGCGTGCCGTCCATTTCGTCTGTCCGCTGAAGTCGATATTGTTAATCTGTCCCGATGCGGCATTCCAGAGGAGCGAAATACACGTCCCACCAAGATAGCGTCGCATGAGTCGATCGAAATGCCCGAAATAGTCCGCGGAGAGCGCGTTGCCATTGTCGGTTCCGATATAATGGAGCGAAAAATTCGCGACAGCGGCGATCGGGGTGCCGTCTTCCGTTTCGACGAACATCATCGCCAATTCGGGGTCTATTGTCCCTGTCGGTTCCACAAGACCGGGGGTATTGACCCCTGGATTCATTCGGACGGTGCCATCTTTCATACGCCATCGCCGATTGAATGTGATACGTTCCTCATTAACGTTGGCGAACCCGACCCGTGCGGGTTGGAGTCGCCGCACAGCAAGTTCAACTGCATCAGCGATTTTCAGCGGCACCGACTTGATATAGGAGTCATCTTCGTCAACACCGAGCAGATTAGCGACAGCCACACCGGTATGTGTATGTGTTGCGTTCACCATGACATGCGCTGGAGGGATCCCACATCTATCAGCAATACGTGCTTTGGCTGCGTCTGTTATCTTCTCAGGTATCGCGATGAGATCGCACGTGACGACTGCCACGCGCGTTGAACCGTTGTCGATGACGACGGCTTTAGCAAAGAGTTCATCGTGAACATCTTCGGCGTATCTCGGTCGAAAACTACCCGGTATCCTTGCACCGAGGGGCGGCGTGATATTCGCAGTCGCGCTTCCGGCTTTGAGAGTTGTTGGCATTATTCAACCTCCTTAATGTGAAACTTGTGAAGGATTGAAACTGATCTCAGCTAACGAGAACCGCACCATCAATGATGTTCGTCCGTTTCGTCAGGATTGTAGTCTTGGGACACCACTTGAGGGATTCGGTTCCCGGTCAATACGAAATGGATGGATGTCAAAATCGGTTTCGCCGTTCATCGCGAGTTCGCTCATGATCCGTCCGACGAGAGAACAGAACTTGAAACCGTGTCCTGAAAAACCGGCGGCAACCAACACATCTGGGCAGCGCGGGTGTCTGTCGATAATAAAATCTTCGTCGGGGGTTTCGGTGTAGAGGCAGACTTCGGCATCCGTGGAGCGTCCGAGTTCTGGCATGCGTTCCTGAACGTAGGTATCAATGTGGGCAATGTAATCTGTATCTGGTGTGCGTTGACATGTATCGGGAGAGACGAGTTCTCCCCTTCCGTGACGTGCGATCTTTACGCCGGAACCGA
>ASZN01000265.1 GCA_000406005.1 Candidatus Poribacteria bacterium WGA-3G | reverse complement strand
GTTAAGTTAATATATGAGGAACCGAGCGAGCCCATGCCCGTTGAAAACCCTTGGGCACATTCGGATCAAAACGGGAGACAAAAATGAAATTAGTGATGATTTTAAGTGCAGCACTTTTGTTATTTGCCGCGCCCGTATTCAGTGAACTCACGCCAGCAGATATTGACAAGATTCGTCTAATCGTCAAAGAGGAAGTTGAGCAGGCAGTTACAGCATCTGAGACGCGGATCAAAGAGCAGGTCTCTTTAGAGATTTCAAAAGTTAACGGCACCATTGCAGAAATGGATAAACGTTTAAGCTATATTTTTACATTGGTGATTGCTTTGATAGCCTTCATTGCTGTAGTCATTGGCGTACCTCAGATCCTTGTCGCTTTGCAGCGGAAAGACCAACGTGCACAAGACGAGAAAATTGAAGCACAGCAAAAGCAGATTGAGACCCAACAAGAACAGATCGAAGTGTTGCAGCGACAAATGGAAACGCACCCCCAGGAACGTATTGTTGGCCCATAGTGCTTAGACTTCATCATCAACTACGACATCAAGTATCGTATGGGCTTGGGAAATTGACGCACCCATACGTGTGGATTTAGGGAAGATGCTCACCGTAGGTTGGGGTGAACGGACGGGACCGAAACATGAGCATCTCAAAGAAATAGTCTACAGACGACACACCTACTATTGCCACAAGGCACCGAGTGAAACCCAACGCTATACCAAAAACGTTGAATGCGCGAAAACTCAAAGTCCGCGATTCAGACAAACACCCCTAACGCCAAACCAATAGATAATAGTGTTCCCTTCCTCAGTTCTCGAAATTCGTTTGATAATCCTACCCAAACGTGGTAAACTATACACATGACACAAGCGGAAACAAAACCGCCGCGAGTCGTCTTCTATCGCGAGCGGAGTGGGCATGTTCCTATCCAATCACACACAGGAGATCGATTATGCATGATAAAAGAACCACGACAGATGCAGTGGAAATTATGCACCAGCTCTATATTAAGGGCGATCCCGAAAAACTAGCTCGATTGGAGGCGGAAGGCGTTAAATTTGAAATTTCGCTACATGTCTATGATTTACGTACCTCTGGCGGTCAAACACAAGAAGAATTCGGCGAGATAGCCGGCGTGGATCCCCGCGTTATTGATGACCTTGAGGTAGCCGACTACCAAGGCGATTCGCTCGCCATGCTCGCGCGTATCGAAAAAGCGACGTTGCCCCAT
>ASZN01000264.1 GCA_000406005.1 Candidatus Poribacteria bacterium WGA-3G | reverse complement strand
CGACATCTCGGAACGGAACGGGGTTCACCAGATAGAGTTCCGAGAGTCCCATCCCTTTCACAACCCTGGCGACAGAACCGATATTTCCCGGCTCACGCGGTTCAAAGAGGATAATACGGATGTTAACAAGATTCTCCGGCACTTCAACAGGGATCGCACGGAAACTTTCGGTCGGTTGAATCGTTTTTTTTGGGGTGTTTGTTGACATATCAATAGCGTACCTGAAATGTTTCAAATTGTCAACCAAAATGTGGTACGGTCTGGATATAACCCAACCTCTACGGAGCCGTTGTGCTATATCCATCTTCAAAGGCGTGTATTGTGCCGTGTAGATAACAATCCAGAGGGATACCGTCGGCGAAGCTGCCCGTGATGTTAACGTGAAACTGCATTGTGGGTGTCAGGGTTGGGATTTTGAGGAAAACGGTTTTGCCATCCGCAGAGAGCGTGGCAGATTCGACAGTGTGGCTGTCCCTACCCTCTTCGCCAGAACGCTTCAGCTGTGGCGAACCGTAGTATTCAGTCCAGCGGTACTCCCAGCTTTGCACCCCCCAGTTCTCTGGATTTCGGGCGGTCTCCGGTGCAAGGGGCACGTGGAAGTTGATGATTAAACCCCCGTTGACAGCACGGAACGATTTAGGTGTTCGAAGAGGCGCACCGGTCATGCGGACCCGGTAGAAACCGGTATCTTCTCGTTTGTCAGACGACCAACCGAATAGACCTACGAGATAGAGGTCTCCACTGATCGGATGGAATCGTCCGCGCATCAGCCCAGTAGGCAGCTCTACACCGATCTCGGTGAGCGCACCCTGTACAGTTTCCTCTGTTTGGTGCTCAAGGACAGCGTATACTTTTCCAGTACCGTAACTCACCGAGAGTAGAGAATCACTCATTTCTCCCCAGGTATTAGTGGGAATCCAAACCGGTGCCGCCGGGGAACGGTCAACGAATGGAGCGATCCAGCAGAGGGGCGGCTCATAGCTATCTGGCGGTTCGCCGGGCGGATACCAACCCCAGCGGTTACCGTAGAATTTACTCGGAACGGTGATACGGTTCAGGCGGTTGGCAGGCATCCAGTAGCCTTCCTGATCTGTACCGTAGAATGTAGGACCCGGGCCAATCCCCAATCCATTTGATACGCGAAATCCGTAAGCGATCACAGTAGACTGTTCCCCATCCGGCGACACTCGGATGAGTGTGCCGTGGTGCGGGTGTTGCGCAGGCAATGCGTGCCGCGCGCCTTTCATGT
>ASZN01000263.1 GCA_000406005.1 Candidatus Poribacteria bacterium WGA-3G | reverse complement strand
CACCGGATCCTGAAAAAAGGACGAGAAACTCTATAATTTCTTAAAACTGAATGACTCTGTTTCATAAACGTTAACAGTTAACACATTTTTGTAGTATTCTTAAATTACTATATTTTTCCGCGACAGTTGGAGATAAATACACTGTTTAAGGAGAACTCACACATGAAATCTAATGAACATACAAAGGAAACTATCAACAACCTCATTACTTGCAATCCGAGAATCATGAGTGGCACGCCTGTTTTCAAAAACACGCGTGTCCCTATCAAAAACCTAATTGATTATTTAGAAGCAGGTGATAACTTAGACGAATTTTTAGAGGATTTTCCGTCTGTCAGTCGTACGCAGGCTATGCGAGCTTTGGAGCTGGCAAAGGAGATGTTGATCACACAAGCTTATGTACATTCTGATTGATACTACGCAACTGTGTTAGTAAGACGTTTCCTGATTATTTTCAGGTCCTCCAAAATCTGTATCTTCAAGGATAATTGCTGCTTGTTGGTGCACTTTGCGAGGGCACCATAAGTGTCAATTTAAGAAAAAATAATCGTCTTGGTACGTCTTGGTACCAGGCCCGGTAGGTTCGGTTTCCTAACCGAACCGGATCCTACGAGAAAACCTTGAAGACTTCATAAACCTCTTTAGTCCCGTAGGGACGTTATATTTATAGAAATTCGTTTGAAAGAAGGATTCAACCCTGTAAGGGTGGCATGTTTATATAATGTATGCTAAAACGCTGTCAAAAATCACTAAATCGCCCCCTATGGCGCACTTTACAAGGGCACTTCAAAGAATTGGAATGAGAATCTTCCGTTTTTATTTTCACTCCAGGCACGATGTAAGCTTCACGTTGAGGTCAACAAATGCAAAAGATTACCCAGCTTACTGAAGAAATCCGAAAATTAATCCATCATCCCTCTAAAAAACGCTCTTTATTACAACATAATGCCACTTGGAATATGCTATGTAGTTGTTTGGATGTTATTGAGGATACAGAATGTTGCTTAGATGCTTTCCTTACGACAGACATTGATCGCTTTGATGATAGAGGCCAACACCTTGCTGATGGTAATAAATACATGTATATTTATGGTACTTTGCAAGCGTTATATCTGCAGCAAGATGCTGTTACACATCTCACTGAGTCTCTCCTTCTCGCTAAACCTTTTAAACCTCCATGTTCGTTAAAGAAGATTCGAGAAATTCGCAACGCTAGTAGTGGTCACCCTACAAAACAGGATAGACCAACTAA
>ASZN01000262.1 GCA_000406005.1 Candidatus Poribacteria bacterium WGA-3G | reverse complement strand
CTGAAGCAAACGGGCAATTCAGCGGTCTAACTTGCTCGCTTAGAATTTCAATAATCTTATCTTCAATCTTTCCTTTATTTTCGCGAGGTTTCACCGTACCGTAGGAAAATTGAGTAGCACCAGTTCGGTTAAATTGATAAGAAAGTTTTAAAGCCCTATCAAAAAGCCTTACAACTTTATCAGATTCATCGGAACTGTGGTCATAGGTCTGTAATTCACCGCGTAATTCGGTTAAAAGTTGTTTCAGTTTTTTCTTGTTTTCTCTTCCAGCAACTTCCCGATTCTCGTCAGTTTTGGCTTTTCTATAGTTATCGGGGTAACGAACAACCCTCTCCTCAAGGGTAGCTATATAAAATGCGGCTTGCCAAAGTTTCATGGCTTCCGTTACGGATGGAAAATGGACGTAGCCAAAGCCCCTGTCTGTTAACTTCGTGCTATTCACAAACAGCGTAAAGGATTTATACAACTCTTCTTCCGAGTAAGCAAATTTTTCGATGAACTGTTGCCACTCGGTTCCAAGTTGAAAATTAGTATCGGGAATAAACAGACTAACCGTCAATTGATTTTCAGAGAGGCGGATAGCACATTTCTTCCGCTGCAGGAATGCTATGAACCGTTCAATCAGGGTGTCATAAGCCAGTCGAATCTGAATCTCCTGCGGAAGTACGGTTCGGTAATAATTGTAAACTTTGCCAATTTCTTTGCCCGCGAAAAGAACAACTTCATCTATACCCATAGAAGGTTTACCGATTGAATTTGGGTTCGGGTCGGTTTCTACGGGGTGAATTCTCCACTGATGTTCGGCGTATCGGATGACACGTAAAGCATCCATATCGTCCCACCACTGTTTGAGGGATTGACTTTCGGCGCGGTGAGAGCGGATAAATGCCTCAAGTTCCACTGGAGGTGGGGATGTTTCCATCGTCGCTGCGAAGTGAGCCGCTAAAATTTTTGATCCGTGTTCTTTAATGTTAACCACGCGTTCCCTCCTTTCTATTGTTCAGTTGCATTAATTATACCATACAAAATTAGTGTTTTACACAAAAGACAAAGAATTTAACTTAAAAATGGAGAAAAATCAGTCTTTTTTCTAAAAAAAATTAAATACCACGCAAATTTCTTGACTTTGGACGCAAAATTAGGTATACTATTATTTATAGAATAGTTCTCTTGCAGAAGTAAAATCGCAGCCGAAAACTGTTGCGTATGCCAAGCTGCCTACCGATCAGTAGGATAGGTTGCCCACCTCTCACCAA
>ASZN01000261.1 GCA_000406005.1 Candidatus Poribacteria bacterium WGA-3G | reverse complement strand
TAACTGCTCGCGAACCGATCGCCGCACTTCGTTGCAGATGTGCATTGCGTGTGCCGTTTCGTCCGCAGTCGCGAACTTCCCAGGATAACGTGGATCAACGGCGTGTTCCGACAACTTTGAAAAATCTTCGTCCCACGCATTCCAAGCAGGCAGCGTCCGGACGATTAGGTTCAATAACTCTTGTAAATCGTGGGTCCTTGGAAACGGGATGTTCGCCTCTTGAAGCCACGCTTTTAGGTACTTTTCAACACACTGCTGAGCAAGGAAGCAGATAACATCGTTTACCGGATTCTGTCCTTGCTCGGATTGCTGGGCGACCGTATAATCGCCTTCAGCTTTCTGCACCCATTCCTCCGTCAATGGATTCATCACGTCTTCTTCCTTTTTTACGGGTTTCAAGAAAAAATTAGGAGTTTCATAAAGCACCTCGCCCTTTTCAGTAATCTCTCGGAGAAACCAGTCGTTATATACAAGACGATACGCAAGGTCTTCAGGCGAATGCACAAGCACATGTAGGCGGAAAGGACGCGCCAGACGCTCCCGAATCTCTATCTCTTGCCGACGCGTTTCCGATGTCGCCACCGGCATGACGACCAGCAAATCAACATCGGAGTATTCCTTCGGCGTGCCGTACGCATAAGAACCGAACAGAACAACCTGCAAAGGTGAGAATTCGCGCACGATGTCATCACATGCCGCTTGAATGTCTTCTCGCGTAACCATGTTTACCACCTTTTCCGTTTCGGGACGTTCATAACAGAAGGCATCGTGAACATAAGCATACATATAGTACTAATTATGCCACACCACTGTCCCATATACAAGAAAAATTTAAAAACTTTAAAAACATTGATTTCTAAACGCATCTATCGTATAATCAACACTACGCAATTAATTGAACAAGGAGGCGCGATTATCTAAAAAACACCTATGAAACTCGTTACCTTTCAAACCCAATCAACACGAGCAACACCGAAACTCGGCGCATGGATTTCCGATGACCGGATCGTCGATCTCACGGCTGTTGCCCCAGATATGACCCAATTCTTTGAGCAGAATTGTATCGCTGACGCGCAAAAACATATTAATCAAACTGTTGACAGTGCCGACACAGCCGACAGTATCTTTCCGGTCGCCGATGTGCAGCTGCTCGCGCCGTTCACGCGTCCTGCAAGCCTACGCGATTTCGGTGTATTCAAAACCCACATGGATACCGCCGCACAGATTACCGGTAAAGAGATCTCGCCAGAATGGTTTAAACTACCCAAC
>ASZN01000260.1 GCA_000406005.1 Candidatus Poribacteria bacterium WGA-3G | reverse complement strand
GCGAACATCGTCGGACCCGGTGCCCCGGATGGCGGTTGGCATATCGACTACCCGTATTGGGCGATGCAAGCACCCTTTCCGTCAGGTTCAATAACCGGACAAACTGTCTGGATGTTAGACGATTTCACGGAAGAGAACGGTGCAACGGCGTGCATCGCGGGTTCACACAAAACGCTCCGCCGTCCCGAATTGGGGGAAGCAGAAGGACTTGAGAGCAGCGTCGCTGTCGCGTCGAAAGGTTCTATCATGTTCACAAACGGTGCAATCTGGCACCAGTCGCGGGCAAATCAAACGGATACACCGCGCGTCGGGTTGCTCGGTATGTACAACAGATCGGTCATCTATCCACAAGAAGATATGCCGCGGCAGTTGACGGACGACGAATTAGCAGGCGAAAGCGATGTGCTCAAGCAGCTACTCGGTAGAAATATCCAGTTCCGGGATCCAGATCACGGACAGAATTGGCATCGCACGGAGAGCGGCTTTCGTCAAGCATAAATGGAGGTACACCATGTCATCAGCTGCAGTGCAAACCTATCTAACGCCCGAAGAATACCTTGCTTGGGAACGCAAGGCAGATACCAAACATGAATACTTGCGCGGCGAAATAATCGCTATGTCCGGTGCAAGTCGCGCACATAGTCTCATAGTGACGAATATCTCTGGAGAACTTTATATCCAGTTGAAAGAAGATACGTGTGAAGTCCACACCAACGATATGCGGGTTCGGACTCATCCTGAGGCCTCTTACTTTTATCCGGATGTCGTTGTTGTCTGTGGTGAACCGCGCTTTGAGGATAACGTTTTTGATACGTTGCTTAACCCGGTTGTCTTAGTAGAAGTGCTTTCGCCTTCAACTGAAAGGTACGACCGAGGCGAGAAATTCGACGACTATCAACAACTTACGTCTCTGCGTGAATACGTGCTTGTATCACAAAACGAAGTGCGGGTTGAACTTCACCGTCGGCAACGGGCAGCGTGGCAACCAACCGAATTCCGATCACTTGAAGATGTGCTGTCGCTTACCTCAATTGATTGTGAATTGTCTTTGGATGATATTTATAGACGTGTCGAATTTCGTGAAAATCAACTGTAGGCAGCGGTACTAATCCCGTTGTAAAACGTCTCTATTCATCTTACAAATCCGCAATTCAGTAAGGAAACATTTATGCCAATAATATCTCATGATGTTTTGAGAAAGTTTGTATATGACATCTATCGCGGTGCTGGCGGCGAAGAAGAAGACGCACGCATCGTTAGCGATCACGTCGTCGATTCT
>ASZN01000259.1 GCA_000406005.1 Candidatus Poribacteria bacterium WGA-3G | reverse complement strand
CCCATCACCGATGCGAGACAGAAGGGTCGCTACATCGAAAGGTATACAAACCGTCGTTTCTGAATACTTCGGTATTGAAATAGCAGACCTCGTCTCTATGAAACGGACAAGAGAATTAGTACAACCACGTCAAATCGCTATGTACATGTGCCGAGAATTGACACAGATGTCGTATTCAAATATCGCACAAGCATTTAATAGAGAAAATCATACGACTATCATCCACGCTTGCAAACAGATAGAATCCATGATGGAAAAAAGCGATGAAGAACGCCAAACAATTGTACTTTTACTTGACCAATTTCGATAGTCGAATCTTACATTTTCATCGACGATATGTCCAATTTTTGTATCTGTACGCATCCAAAAATCTGTTGATAACTTGTTGATAACCCTGTTAATATTGTGTTGATAACTTGTTGATAACTTGTTGATAACCCATGTACCTTACACCCCTGTTGATAACTTGTTGATAACTCCCTAATTTATCAACAAGTTATCAACAGGGTACTTGTCAATGGTGACAAGCCTTCAGGTGAGTTATCCACTTATCAACAGCCCCTACTACTACTACTAAGAATTATATAAATTTATATAGTAATTAGTACAAATAGTAGGGAGTGTTGATAAGTGCAAAAATATGTATCAAAAAATAGTCGTTCAAGTTTAAAAAAAATAGTCGTTCAAGTTTAAAATAGAAACTTTCGAGAGTATTGTTTTATAAATAATTTTAGGTTCAGTCCCGCCGGCGAAAAATATTTTCGCTTGCGCAAAATTGCTGTCTCTATCTCTACGTGAATACTCTCAGCTTTCACATCACAAAACACATGTTATTAAACCATATCATCCTACGCAACTTTCGTAATTATATTGATTGTGAAGTAGATTTCCCACAATCCGTTAACCTAATTGTCGGCGGGAACGCTCAGGGAAAAACCAGCCTGCTTGAAGCAATCTATTTTTTATGCACCGCCGAATCACATCGTGCAACGCATGATGCTGAATTAATTCGGCACCATGCGTCAGGATTTTACCTAAAAGGGACACTCAGGAACGGCAGGAACGAGATAGTGTCACTTGAAGTGGTGAAGCAAACACGTGGACAGTTCAAATTAAAAAAGAACGGTATTTTGCAGACGAAACGTTCTGAGTGGATCGGGCAATTTAATGCCGTATTTTTCTCACCAGAGTCATTGACATTAGTCAAGGGGGGACCATCGGAGCGACGGCGATTCTTAGACCTTTTAATCTCACAGATTAACAGCGAATATTTAAAAAATTTGCAAAAATATAACCTTGTCCTCAAACAACGAA
>ASZN01000258.1 GCA_000406005.1 Candidatus Poribacteria bacterium WGA-3G | reverse complement strand
TTGCTTGATTTATTTTTAAGAGTATTGTCATATTTTTTTAGATATTTTGCAGGTCGTACTCTAATAACCGTATTATGGAAATCTATTTTTTCTAATTGTTGTAAAATATCACCTTTTTCACCATTCCCAGCTATCAAACTGATCCCTTCTATCTTTTGTAGATCTTCATAATCAGTTTGTGCATAACAGCCGGTTACAATTATTTTTGATTTTTTATTTTGACGTATAGCTCTTCGTATCATCTGTTTCGATTTTCTATCTGCTTCCTGTGTTACAGTACATGTATTTATTATGTATATGTCGGCATTTTGTTGAAAATCTACTATTTGAAATCCTTTATCTTTTAAAATGCTGATAATGCTTTCTGTTTCGTATTGGTTTACTTTGCATCCAAGTGTTTTTAGAGCAACTTTAATAATAAATACTCCTTTTATTCGTATTTCGTATATCGTATATCGTGAAGAAAAGAGAATGTAATAAGCATTAGTTAGTATATCGTATATTGTATTGCGTATTCAGCGAAAAACGAAAAGCGCAAAACGCAAAATGATAGCTTAAAACTTAAAATTTTAGGAAAGTTTTTAATTATTACTTTAAATCTGATAATAGAGAGTATATGTTAGATTAATTTACTGAAAGATGCTAAGAAAGTAAATAACAACTAGAAGAATGCTTTTATATGAAACAAAAGAATTAGCAAGTATATTACGTTCAAGAATATTAACTATCAAGGGGAAAATGAGTTTTTTATTTTGAATTATGGTTTTTAGTTTTTCGTTTTAAGCTTTTAGCTTGATAAATGATTTATCCTATGCGCTATACTATATACGACATACGAAATACGATATACGAAATACTAATTATCGTTTTGTCCGAAAGCATTTTTAATTTTTTCAAAAATGCCTTTTTCTCCTAATTTCTCTATATCTTCACCGCTTAATTTTGCATATTCTAATAATAAATTTCTTTGTTCGTCATTTATTCTTTTAGGAATATCTACTTTAATTTTAATATATTGATTTCCTCGCTGCTGAGTTCCAATTTTAAATATTCCTTTTCCTCTAAGCCTAAAGACACTATTTGGCTGAGTGCCAGCAGGAATTTTTAGTTTTGCCTTTTCTTCTAAGGTAGGGACGGTAGTTGTTCCACCCAATGCTGCCTTTACAAAACTAATTGAATGCGTACAACTGATATCAACATCTGTGCGCTTAAATATTTTATGTGGTTTCACATATAAAACAATATAAAGATCTCCGGAAGGTCCTCCTCGTTCACCAGGTTCACCCATTCCAGTTATTCGTAATTGATGACCGCTATCGACACCAGCAGG
>ASZN01000257.1 GCA_000406005.1 Candidatus Poribacteria bacterium WGA-3G | reverse complement strand
TATCAATTACAACAGGATTGAATGTTTCCGTCAGATCGTTAAGGAATCACCTTATGCACACATTACGCAAAACTTGCACTTTACTGATCATCGGTTTCGTCGCAATCTACACCATCGGCTGCGGTGACAACGCTGAACAAGAGACAGACCCCGTAGTGCTTGACACAGAACAGACGCACGAAAACACCTCTAACGCCGTTAATCAACCAACCGCGACAGACGGGAAACCCATCACAGTCACCGATGCAACGTTTGAAGCCGTTGTGTTGAACGCGGAAATGCCTGTCGTCGTCGAACTGCAAGCGGAGTGGTGAGGCTTCTGTCGGGCAATGAGACCCACCGTTGATGCAGTTGCATCAGAAAACCGAGAAAACTTCATCGTTGCAAGGCTGGATATTGACGCAAACCGTGAAACCAACAAAAAATACGGCGGAAACGGGATACCGGCGTACATCGTATTCCGAAACGGCGAAGTCATCGGCAGCCTTTTAGGCGCGATGCCGAAACAAGCATTTGAACAACAAATCCTTGATATATTGAAGTAGCAATCAGCTGCCA
This sequence comes from Candidatus Poribacteria bacterium WGA-3G, assembly GCA_000406005.1. Classification (GTDB taxonomy): domain Bacteria; phylum Poribacteria; class WGA-4E; order WGA-4E; family WGA-3G; genus WGA-3G. The sequence continues at coordinate 806 of ASZN01000257.1, read as the reverse complement.
GTCAAAGGAGATGCTCACATGGCGTATAGCAATTTTACTTTAGACACAGTGCTGGAAGCGTTTGATTTGGTAGAGGTTGATGCCGCCGGTATCTTCGCTGCCAGTGAACCGGTGAAACCGAGTGAACTGCTCACCGCAGTGTTAGCGCGGAACATACCTTTAGCCCATGCTATCGGCACAGAAAAAGTCAAATCAGAGTTAATTGTCGCTAATGTCCTCGTTGAACTCCGCGAACAATTAGAGCACCGTATCAGTTTTTTTTCAGGGATTGAGTTCAATGTTGATGCTGATGCCAATCTGACCGGTGTGTGCGATTTTGTGATAAGTCTCTCGCCGCGCCAATTTTCTTTAAAGGCACCTATCATTATCCTTGTTGAAGCGAAGAAAGATGACTTGCTATTTGGACTCGGGCAGTGCGTGGCGGAAATGGTCGCCGCCCAACGCTTTAACGCCGAAGAAGGGAATGACATCGCTTGCATTTATGGCGCCATCACATCTGGGATAGATTGGCTCTTTCTCAAATTGAAAAAAAAGAAACTTTACATTGACATGGCCGCCTATCAAATCTCACAGTGTGACAAAATTCTCGGTATCCTCTCAAGTATGGTTGAACAAAAGGCATGAGAGAAATGGCAGAGAAAAATAAAGAAACACATCGGAAATTAATATCATGGCGCAAAACATAACACTCCAAAAAATTGATGAATACCGTTGGCGCATCCCGAAAACCTACATGAAAGGCATGCGCGTTGACGGCATCGTCTACGCCAACGAGAAACTCCTCAAACTCTCAAAGAGCGATGAGG
>ASZN01000256.1 GCA_000406005.1 Candidatus Poribacteria bacterium WGA-3G | reverse complement strand
TAAAAATTTTCGTAGTGCGGAAACGGATTTGGTACAGTTGTGAAATGCTGGTATCGGTCTTCACCGCGTAGTAATATCGGTTTCCACGGACGTTTTAGTGAGTTTTCGTCCGCCTGCTTCACCGATGGTGCGATATACCGAACGGTTAATCCGCACCGTCGCCTCGTCGAATGGTTCGGTAGGCTCCCGTGTATCATCTGTCCGTGATGGATAGACATTTCGCCTGCTTTCAATACCAGATCAAAGGCACTCTCTGCTTCCGCTTCAGTAACAGGGACTTCCTGATTGATGCTCAGGAGGTTGCCTGCCTGTTCGGATTTTCCGTGTTCTTGGATACCACGCTGATGGCTTCCGGGAATTACTTGCATGCAACCGTTGCCTGTATCGCTATCGTCTATGGCGTACCACGCCGTAATCGCATCTGGCGGTTCGAGTCCCCAGTACGTTACGTCTTGATGCCATGCAACGAACTTCTCACGCGGTCCGTATTTACAGAAAAAATGGGTGGCTAATAACATGACATCGGGCCCGATGAGTGCCTCAATAACATCAATGATTTTCGGGTGTATGGCGAGCTCCCAGATGAATTGATGCTCAAAATGCCAGTCGATGAGACCGATTTCGCATTTTTCTTTACCGACTTCTGCTTCTAACGCATTGTAGGCGTGCTGATAGCGTGCTGCTTCGGCAGTATCAGCGATAGGGATGCCTGTCAAAAATCCGTCTTTTCGGTAGTTTTCAAGGAGTTGTCCGTTTGTCGTTTCCATTTTTTCAAAACCTCTCTTACGAAAGTTCAGGAAGTTTGCACTGTTGAAACCACTGGGAATCTTCCGGTGGCGATTCGTCTGGATTTTTCATCAGTCTTCGGGCATTCCTCCCTAACCTAAAGGATGGGGTCTCCTGCCCGAAGATTGATGATATTATGATTAGTTCAGTCAAATTTTCTTCCTTCTATGGTGCAGATTGTAGATTTCCCATGTTCAACCTTTGGCAGATTTTCTTGGCACCGGTCAGGCGCGGTTGCAGTTCAAACGCCATTTTCAAAACGGTTCGCGCTTCTGGATACCGGTCAATCTCAACATAAAATTCGGCGATTTTTTTGTATATCCACGCTGTTTCCCGCTTCGGAAGTTTTAATGCAAGGATTTTCGTCAACGGAATGTGAGATGTTTGATCGTAACCTTCAACACTGAAGTGGTAGAGATAGATAAATTTGAGTCGCTCCTTGACCTCTTTGATAAAGTGTCTGAAGCAGGGACGTTTTACTTCTGCTGATAAGAGAGATTCGTATATTAACATCGCCTGCTCAATTTTTTGGTGTCGCTCAAGTGTAGAGGACGCGTCTCCGTT
>ASZN01000255.1 GCA_000406005.1 Candidatus Poribacteria bacterium WGA-3G | reverse complement strand
AGTGATCTATGCTACAAAGAGAACAGGCTAACAGCCTATTCTACGGAAGATTGAACACTATAGTGATCTATGCTACAAAGAGAACAGGCTAACAGCCTATTCTACAAAGAGAACAGGCTAACAGCCTATTCTACGAAAGATTGAACACGATAGCAATCTATGCTACAAAGAGAACAGGCTAACAGCCTATTCTACAAAAAAAAGAGAACAGGATAGCGGTTTCCTATTCTACGGAAGATTGAACAGGAGACCTACGGTTTCCTATGCTACATGGGTACAGGTGAGAATTCTAATCTGCAATAACTCCACTGCCATTTTTCCCATGTGTCCACTAAACCTGCCTTCACGGGATTATTGAGAACATAGGTGACAATCCGTCGCCATTCGTTCAAGTCTCGAATGACATGATCGTAGCTTTCCGCCTGCCAGAACGCGCCACTCCGTCCTAATAGACGATTCGCTTTGTAAGCCGTATATCCCTTAAGGGATTGCATAATCTCGGAAAGTGAGTTATAGCACAAACCCTCAGCTTGTGCTTCATTTTCTGCCGAATTAACAACGTCTGTTCTGGGAGATTGAATTGCGAGCGGTGTGAATACAACATGGACATGATTTGCCATGATACAATAGGCATCCAAGCGGCACATCTTTCCATCTCGGTAGTGTAGACTATCCGCTACCACCTTGGCAATCCGGTCATCTTTGAGCCATATAGGTCCATTTTCTGCACTGTCTAAGGTTCTTTCAAATTTGCGGAACCATTGCCGTTTCCACTCCAAGTGTTTATTCTTTTTCTCAAAATGTCTATGTTGCGCTGATGCGGACCCGGAGTCGTTTTGCAGCCTGAGAAGTCTTGATTCTTCTCTGTCAAATTGTAATTTTTCAGTTTTCCACTGCGCTAATACATGCCGTGGTATAGATCCAGCAAGCTGGAATGTTACAAAGAGAGTTGCCCCTGGTGTCTGTATATGAGGCAAGTTACGACGGTAAAACAATTTAAACTCATTTTGACTCATCTGATTTATATCCGTTGTAGCATAGCCTGTTAGGCTGTGTTTCTTACGTAGCATCTTCTGTAGCATAGCCTGTTAGGCTGTGTTTCTTACGTAGCATCTTCCGTAGCATAGCCTGTTAGGCTGTGTTTCTTACGTAGCATCTTCCGTAGCATAGCCTGTTAGGCTGTGTTTCTTACGTAGCATCTTACGTAGCATAGCCTGTTAGGCTGTGTTTCTTACGTAGCATAGCCTGTTAGGCTGTGCATCTAAGGTTCCTATTCTACGAAAGATTGAACACGATAGCACTCTATGCTACAAAGAGA
>ASZN01000254.1 GCA_000406005.1 Candidatus Poribacteria bacterium WGA-3G | reverse complement strand
CCTGGCGGTGGCGCGGGCGTATCGGCGTGTCGTATCGGCGCTCCGATGCCCGAGCGCGTCGCGGATCACCTCCATGTTGCCGCCGCGCTCGTGAAGATGGGTCGCGGTCGAGTGACGCAGGCAATGGAAGCTGTGCCGGCGGTCGATGCCAGCCTTGTCGCGCGCCTTCTTGAAGGCCCAGTGCAGGGTCCCGGTCTGGATGGGCACGTCGGGCGAGGCACCGTAGAATAGCCAGGTTGCCGGCTGCGGCCACATGATCTTCCAGTAGCCGCGCAGGTAATCGATGACCCCGTCTGGCAGCGGGGCCAATCGCTCGGAGCCGCCCTTGCCGGAGGGGATGTACAGCAGCTTCTTGTCCGGCTTGATGTCACCCACCTTGACGGCCACGGTCTCGGAGATCCGAAGCCCGGCGCCGTAGGCGGTGACGATGGCGGCGCGGTAGCGGAGGTCGGGCGTCGCCAGGATCAGGCGCTCGACCTCCTCCTCCGTCATGTAGCGCGGCAGCTTGCGGGGCTGTCTGCGCGCGCGAAGCCCGGCGACCCGCTCGGGGCATCCCAGCGTGTCGACATAGAGGAACTTCAGCGCGGCGACGGTGACGTTGGTCGAGGCCGGGCTGTCACCCCGGTCGATCAGGGCCAGGACCCAGTCGCGCACCTGCTCGGCATCGAGGTCGGCCGGTGAGGCGCTGTAGTGCCTTGCCAGACGCTCAATCTGGCCGATGTAGCTGTTGCACGTGTTCTCGGCCAGATTGGCGATGCGCATCTGGTCGATCATCCGCTGGCGAAGAGGCGAGCCCTTCGCCCCGTCGACAGTCTTCCCTGTCATCATCGATCCCCCTGGAGCGCGACGGCGCGCCGCCGGACCGTTCCGACGGCGGACCGTCGAGGGGATCGATGCTAATCGGGGACAGTGCGGCTGCCCCGCCGAAGAGGTCTTGCAACCGCCCTGGCTGCCAGACCGATGCCAGATCGGGCATCACCGCGCACGACCCCGAAAACAGCGCACATGCTCCGTCAACAGGGGCGCGAACTGGCCGACCTCAACTGCGCGTAGCGGCTTCGTTCAAGGCAGTCCTGAAGTACTCCCCGCAACTCGGTCTCAATCAGGCTCTTTCTGGTTACGCGCCCGGTCGGGAGGTTTGGGTAAACGGTGAGCGCCACCATTCGTTCGCCATCTGGACGCCGTTCAACCGCCGGGACTGCTGGCAGGCTTGGTTCGCCATGAAAGTCTACTTCGAGTGCGAGCATTGCGGGTACGCCCAAGTCAAGGAGCGCAATGACGAGCATTACCCTGACCAAGTGCTCGACTGCCCGGCATGCGGTTCTTCCGGTTCGCTCGGGGTC
>ASZN01000253.1 GCA_000406005.1 Candidatus Poribacteria bacterium WGA-3G | reverse complement strand
ATTCGATTGCGTTAGTGTATCCACCGCAGGTAAGTTACCGTGATACTGGGCTGACCGCATTGACCAAATATTATTACCGGGTTTTTCTAATCGACAGCGCCGGTTATTGTAGTAATGGCAGTAATATCATTTCAGCGATGACGACCGATTTGCCCGCTCTGCAATTTTATTACCCTAAATCGGCTGATATTGGGAAAAATTCGATTCGCCTGACCTGGAGTAAAAGCCACGAACCCGATGCGATTAAGTATTGTCTTTATCGCGCCAAGCATTCCTTTGTGACTAATCTGGATAATCTAGTGGCCACCATAACCAATCGTTCCGACACTGTTTATATCGATACGGGATTGCAACCAGCCACAAAGTACTATTATGTTGTCTATCATCAGGATTCAAAGGGAAATATTAAGCCGAGCAATGAGGTCTATGGAACGACTCTCGGGATGTCGGATTTGCCTCTGGCCATTACGAATTTAGGTAAGTATGGTGTAACTCTCAGCTGGCAACAATATCCCAGTAATGATTTTAGTACCTATAAATTATATCGCGGCAGCTACCCTGATTTTGATACCAGCGCCGCTGACCTGAAACGAATTATCACCACTCGCAATACGGTGACATTTAGCGATAATAACCTGGCGCGGGAAACAGTCTATTATTACCAGTTGATTGTAAGGGACAATTTGGGGTGCGAAGCTGTTAGCAAGGTGAGCGTTGTAACCCGGGATATCGAAGCCGTGACGATTAAAAGTGTCCAAAATATTGCTGCTCAGCAGAAGCGGATTACCTTCACTTGCAACCGACTAGATACCGATTTTAGCCGCTATGAAATTTACCGAGATACGACGCTTAATGTGGACCGGTTCGATGTTCTAGCTGGCACAGTCACCAATCGCAATGATACGGTGTTCAATGATAATTTTCAATTTCTTGCGGGGAAAAACTATTTCTATCGGGTCTATGTTGTTGACACTAAGGGGAATGTCAGCGCTGGCAGTAATATTCTCAATACCGGAGATAAAAGTCCGCCGCGGGCTAGTTCACTAAGTTTGGCCCAGGTAGACTATCATTTCATTACTTTGAAATGGCTGGCAAGCAGTGAGGCGGACTTCAGTAAATATGCGCTTTATCGCTCGACTGATAATTTCCGGAGAGACACTACCTTAGTAGTTTGCATTTATGACCGTAATCTGACGACTTTTACCGATGGCAATCTGACCGCTGGTAAAAATTATTATTATCAACTCAGGACTTATGACGTTGGAGGCAATTATTCCAAAAGTTCGACGCTTGCCATTACTACCAAGCCTTAGCCCATTGATTTTACTGGTTGTGACTTTATTGGGGGTGATGGGTTGCACCGAAACTCCGGAAGTGGGAATTAATTCGCTCTATTT
>ASZN01000252.1 GCA_000406005.1 Candidatus Poribacteria bacterium WGA-3G | reverse complement strand
GGCCTCAAGCCCCGCATCCGGGTCCGCGAGCTCCAGAATCTGGTCAAGACGTCCCACGGTCTGCGCCGGGTCAATCTCGCGCGCGGACCCCGACCGACCTACACCGAGGCCTGGCTTCTCCACGGCGACTGCCTCGTCGGCACCGCCAAACACATCTCCGCGATCGTCGATGAAAACCTGCGCGACACCTTCGACTGCAGGATCTATGACGGGCGACTCTTTGGCGGTACCGCCTCGGACGAGCGGAAGGCCCAATCCATATGGATCCTCGAACGCTTCGACGGCAAGACCGTCGCAACACCCGAGTTCGATCCGGTCCGGCTGGTTCCTCCTCCGCGAGTCTGACACCCTCACCGTCCGCGCCACATCGGTCTCCAATCCCGACGAGGCCCGCTGCCGACAATCTCCCGGAATCGACCGCCACGCCCGTCGTCGCCTGTACCGGGCCGGGCACGCCGTCGAACGTAACCCTTCCAACCTCCATCTCATCCCGAAACCGCTGGCATCGACGGAAAAGTCCGCCTCTGCTGCCGCTTGGTCGACGGTCAGCCCGCAGCGGTGATCCGCACCCTCGAATTCCGTCTGGCCGACAATGAAGGCCCCGGGATCGGCGAGGCATCACCCCCCGTTCCATCAGCGCGACCCCGCGAATGACTCCCGCGATCGACGACGGAGTCGAGCCTGGCCCCATGACCAACCCGACATGGCAGCCATTCCCCGCCGCGCGCACTTCCTCGGCCATCGCCGTTCAGCGCCCAAAGGTTGGGGGGCCTCGGCGGCGTGACCCGATGCCCCCGGCGGCATCATCCACCGCTCTCCCGGAGCCGCGCATGACCGAACCGCAGACCATTTCCGCCGACTACACCCTCCGCCCGAGCGAGCTCGCCGAAACCCTCGCCGTCCTCGTCCAGGCCCGGCAGCCCTGCATGGTCTGGGGCGGGCCCGGATGCGGAAAGAGCCAGGTCTCCAACCAGACCGCGAACCGCCTCGGCTACCAGTACATGGACGTTCGCGGCCCGCTCCTCGATCCCGTCGACCTCCGCGGCATTCCCTGGCGCGACCAGGACGGCCGCACCCGCTGGGCGCCGCCCGGATTCCTTCCCCCGACCGACAGCCCGGGCCAACACCTCATCAACCTCGAGGAGCTTCCTTCCTCCGTCCCCATGGTGCAGGTCGCCCTGTTCCAGCTCTGCCTCGAGCGCCGGATCGGCGAGTACGAACTGCCCCCGGGCGCCTCCGTCATCGCCTGCGGCAACCGCGAGCAGGACCGCTCCATCGTGCACCGCATGCCGGCGCCGCTCGCCAACCGCTTCGTCCATCTGGAGATCCGCGTCCACCCCGACGACTGGTGCGCCTGGGCCGCTTCGAACGGCATCGCGCCCCAGGTCCTGTTCTTCATC
>ASZN01000251.1 GCA_000406005.1 Candidatus Poribacteria bacterium WGA-3G | reverse complement strand
CCGAACCGCGGCGAGAACCCCCGATTGTTGATCGGCGCGCAGGTTTGACGCCGTTCGGCACGGCAAGTTGTTGAAATAACGTGATCCAGCGGGGTCAAGATTGGGCGCCGGACAACAATCGAGATCGCCCGGCTGACCGTCGAGACGATGAACACCTGCGGGATGGAGTATGCCACATCGGGCGATCGGCGGAACGCGGGGAGGGGTGCCAAGGTGGCACCCCTGCTCCCAGCGTCATCACTCGCGGGGCCGTCGCCAAGGACCCAAGCGTCTCCGAGAGCACGGCACGGCGGGCCAACCGGGACGACAAGCGGAGCAGCGGCCTGCTGCTGCCCACGCCGCCGCAATCACAGCGGGAATAGGCGAAGCCCACCCCCAGCGGCACCGACGCGGCAGATACGCGGGCGATTTCCGCGCGGCTGGTTGACGATGACTCGCCCAGGCGTTACGTCGACCCGCGATTTTCTGTTCCAGGAGGCCGCATGAAGCCGCTCGGTACAACCGCCGCCGTTGCAGCGCTCGCCCTGTTGACCGCCTGCGGTGGTGGTGGCGGCGGCAACGGCGCGCCGGCCATGACCGAACCCCCACCAGCCAGCCAGGTCCGGGTGATCGACGCGGACACGGTGGACATCGACGGGGTGCGCTACCGGCTGCACGGGATCGACGCGCCGGAGGCGCGCCAGACCTGCCGCGCGTGGGGCCGGACATGGGACTGCGGGGCAGCAGCGACCGAAGCCCTGATGTCCCGCGCCGAGGGCATGAGCTGTGCGAGCAGCGGCGCCGACCGCTTCGGGCGGGAGATCGGGACCTGTTCGGCGGGCGGGGTGGACCTGAACGCCTGGCTGGTGGCGAACGGTTGGGCGCTCGCCTACCGGCAGTTCTCCACGGATTACGTCGGTCGGGAAGAGCAGGCCCGGTCGGACCGGCGCGGCATCCATCGCGGCGAGTTCGTCGAGCCCTGGGACTGGCGCCGCGGGGAGCGGCTCGAGGGGGAAGACACGTTCGCGCCGATCACCTCGGGCACGTTGGATGCAGACGCGCTCGCCGACCGGATGCTGCGTGGCGATGACTCTGGTGTCTACGGCCATTGGCTCGACCACAGCGTGTTCGCGATGGTGGATGACTCGGTGGCCGTCTCCTTCGGCGACTTTCCCCGCACGAACCCCACCGTGATCGGGGGCGGCGTGTGGAGGGGCGCGATGGTCGGCATCGACACCCGGACCCGGGAGCGGATCGATGGCGATGCGGAGCTAGAGATCGACGATTTCGCCCGCCCGGATATCGATGTCGCGCTCACCGGTATCGCGGATGCCGGCGGCCGCGCGAGGCCCGACATCCGTTGGGAGGACATCCCACTGGTGGAGGGCGGCTTCCAGGCGCGGGGCGCGGCCGGCTCGGTCTCAGG
>ASZN01000250.1 GCA_000406005.1 Candidatus Poribacteria bacterium WGA-3G | reverse complement strand
TTCGCAATATCACCGGTGGTTACAGGGAACACAACGGAGTTTGTGATGCCTGGGGTTACGAAGTTTGAAACATCAGGTATATCGCCTACTGTAACAGGAAACACGACTGAGTCCGTAATGCCGGCAGTGACAAAATCCTCTATTTCATCCGTCGTTACATACCCACTCAAGTCAATAGTATTAAAAACAAGCCGAAAATTGATTGTCGCTTCAACCGTTCGCGCCACCCCGCCAACAGTCCCGGTTGCACGCACCACGACATTCGCATTCGCATTTGCTGTTAACCCTCTAACAGATATAGAAAGATCACCATTACTGTCTATAGATGCCCCTGTTAGCGTCGCCGAACGCGAAGCAACTGTTAACGTAACCGTAGCCCCTGATGGGTTGTTCAGATTCTCCTCTAAATCAGAGACAACAACACCACTAAAAGCACCTTCGCTATCCGTGAACACGTCTATCGTTGGGAACCAGAACCATTCTAAGATGTCGGTATCCGCTTCGACGCTTGTATTATAGGAAATGTTATAGTATCGGTGTTGCGCTGGCCCCGTAGTGCCATCATCCGCTGCCGCAACACTATCTGCTGCGACTTGTATTTGAACATCACCCGCATGATCTACAGGGAAGGTTATTGTCAATCCTGCTGTTCCAGCACCAGAACTGAAATTGGATGTCGACCCCTTCTTCGCGGGATCACTCCAAGTTAGAGAAATATCTCCAACCACAAACGTATCAGGGTCTATATTTTCCGACCATGAGATATTAAAATCAGCAAAACTCCCGTCGCTCGCCAATCTATGATACATTGTCGGTTCGGGCGGCTCTGCCGACGCAGGGTCAACGTATACATACACACGCTCACTATCAGAACCTCCCTCACCCGTTGCCGTTATCAAAAAGTCCTCTGCTGTATAAGGTGTGTTTTCGGGCGGTGCTATCGTTAGGGTTCGGTTGACACCCGTTCCGCTTCCGAGTGTTATCCAGCTCTCATTTCCAGAAATGCGAACACCGTCGTCATTTACCTCACCTGAAATATAGTCGTCAAGGCTTATCGTAGCAGTTTCGCCCGGACGCATGAGTTTCGTCGGTATCGTATCTATTTTAGGAGGCGGTGTCGCTTCGACGCTTGTATTATAGGAAATGTTATGATACCGATTTTGGGCGGGTCCTGCAGCATTGTCATCGGCTGCACTGACACTATTTGCCGCGACGCGTATTTGGACATCACCCGCGTGGTTTTCAGGGAAAGTTATCTCCAAGCCTGCTGTTCCAGCACCAGAACTTAGCGGCGCTGCCGACCCCTTCTTCGCGGGGTTACTCCAAGTCAGTGTAATATCAGAATC
>ASZN01000249.1 GCA_000406005.1 Candidatus Poribacteria bacterium WGA-3G | reverse complement strand
AAGACGGTTGTTCAGTTTTCAGTTTCCAGTTACGAGTTACCAGTTAAAGAAACGATCTGATTAATCATAGTCTCTTAACTGGTTACTGGTTACTGTTAACTATATCTGAGAAAACCGCAGTCGCTGAGAAGCACAAGCCCCTGCCTTTAGGCAGTGGGTGCCTTGACAAACCGAAACTCCTTTTTCAGTGAGATTTTATCTCTTTTTTTATAGCAAATTCCGTGCCTATCTGAAGGTGCAGTTTGACGGGTTCTTGGCGATACAAGCACAGAGGCTGCACAAAATAGGGCAGACTTAAATGGACGACTGCCCGAAATAGTGCAGACTGTATCCGTGCTGCTATCGTAATTTAGCACAAAGACATCAGAATTGCAAGCATCTAACTGAAAGGCGGCTGATGGCTGACTGCTATTGAAAAAAACTTGATATACATTTGCGTTTTGCGTATAATATATGCAGAGTTAATCTCAATTCTACGATTTTTTTTCGGCATAACTTACACGCCGAAATCTGTTAGAGGAAGTTTAAAGGAACTAATTATGCAAAGAAGACGCGCCAGGACGCAATATTGTAAAGGTGAATTGATTGAACGTGAGGATTTTTCTGAAGATTTAGCAGCTTTCAAATTCCGTGTTGATAAGCAGTTGCCATTTATACCGGGACAGTATGCCACTATCGGCTTTGAAGTTGACGGAAAAATCGTCCAACGTCCGTATTCGATAGTCTCTTCCCCACACGAACCGTTTATGGAGGTTTTTGTGGAATTAGTGCCAGAAGGTGCAACCACACCTCTATTTTGGGCACTGGAGTTAGGCGACACTGTGTTTATTCGGGAACGTCTCGTCGGGAAATTCGTGTTGGACATTGAGAGCGGTATGACACACCATGTTATGGCTGGAACTGTGACAGGTGCTGCACCGTATATCAGTATTGCACGGACGCAAAAAATTGAGCAGGAACAGGGTAAAACGAGTCCACATCAGATCTTAGCGATTGTTGGAGCGAGTCGTTCTTGGGAACTCGGGTATTATATGGACGAACTCAACGAACTCGCGGCACAGGAAGAATGGTTCACGTTTGTCCCGACAGTGAGTCGTCCGTGGGAGGACCCTGAGTGGGAAGGCGAGAGCGGGCGCGCGGAAGATGTGATTCGGAAGTACGGCGATCAACTCGGTTATGACCACACGAATGCTGTCGTCTATGCCTGCGGACATCCACAGATGATTGAGAATTCAAAGGCGATCTGGGCGCGTGCACGTTACCCTGAAGAACGGATTAAAGAGGAAAAATTCTTTGTGATTAAAGAGTAGCGCGGATAACACTCTCGGAGTAGTTCCTAAACAGTTCTTTTTCTGTGTTTTTATTGATTTTTCTATGTTTAACGGAAACCAATGTAGGCATTTTGCGGGGTTCGATTCCCC
>ASZN01000248.1 GCA_000406005.1 Candidatus Poribacteria bacterium WGA-3G | reverse complement strand
TATAGTTGCAACCATGCTTTTTTGAAGAAAACCGAAGTGGTTGCGACTAAAGAACATGATCTCTCCCTAATAATCCTAAAGTTCCAAATAGAAGATTCGTATATGAGCAGGTGATACCATGAGAGCGAAAAAAACGCTATTATTCATGTTTCGGAACCCGATTCCCTTCATCGTTCAGTTGATATGCTGGTTTCTTTATCCCGCCCTACAAGTTATATCAAAGGCTCCTTCCATAGATAGATCATTGTCAGGTGAGGTTTCTTTCATGGACAGATCATTCCCAAGTATAGTCCGGTTAGTAAAAACCTCGCTTGACAACCTCCCTGGCTCCCTTGAAAATTTTGCCGTCATCGTTTCAATCATTTTTGATGAAATTATCATGGAGGTAATGAAGGATGGAGGTTGGGTTTTTATCGCTATCTTCGCGTTCATTATTGGCTATCGAGAAGCGCGAGGGAACCTAAAGGGGATTGCCAAAGAACGTGAGACGTGGATGCAGTGGTCCGATCGGCAACAGGAGATGATAAAGCAAGGACACGCCCTTGAGCAACCACCATCGACACTCGAAGATACCCAATCCAACTCCTATTTTAGGAAAGTACAAAGAACAGTGTTTTCTATGGTTCGCAATCCGATGCTATTTATTCTTCATTTCGCATGCTGGTTTTCGCCTTTTTTTCTTTTACTCTTAATAGAGTCCTTAATAAACTGGGCACATTTTATGGAGACAACCGGAGATTTAGTAAAAATTGTTCCTTACCTCGTTACATTTGGCGTTATACCTGCTTTAATCTCCAGTTACCAAGAGACACGAGGCACCGTAAAAGGCGTTTCCAAAGAGACAGAAGTCTGGACAAAATGGTATCAACGACAAATTAACTCGATAGCCCAAGGCTATCCCCTCGCCGCACCGCCCCCATCATTAGACATTTCCTGACTGTTATGTGCTGGATTTTCGCGGTCGCGCTATTATTGTGTCTGAGCCTCTCACCGTATGACTATCCTGAAGATATTTTGGAATTAATAGATATCGTCGGACAATTTGGACAATTTGAGCACTCCACACAAGAAACCACACAATTAGTTAATATTCTGACTACTATTTTGTTTCCACATTGAGTTTATGGGTAAATTAGGTTCGTAGTAGGGTAATTCATTGCCCGCTCCTGACTTGTAGATGTGCGATAATGCACTTCGCATTTGGTCGAGTACGCCGCAAAATCGCACGACTACAACCTGCCCTCAAATTCAAAGTTGAAACACTACTACGAGCCAGTTTTTTGTTTATGATAGGCGTTAAGGCTAATAAGAAAAAGATAGCCTTATCATGTAGTTTAGGATATGATAAGGCAAATCATAGATTCAAAGGAGATACAATTGAGCAGACCCAATATCCTATTTATCATGTCCGACGACCACGCATCACACGC
>ASZN01000247.1 GCA_000406005.1 Candidatus Poribacteria bacterium WGA-3G | reverse complement strand
CAACCTTTCGCCCCTGAAGTCGTTGAGAGTATCCATAAACAGACTGCCGGACAACCCTTCCTCGTCAATCGGTTCGCACAGATTCTGACAGAGGAGATGGCTATCCCGAAAAATGAAACGATCCAAATAGCGCATTTCGCAGAAGCACATACGCAACTCCTTGAAGAAACAAACGCCAATGTCAACCACCTGATAACCAATATCCGCAGAAATCCGCGTTTTGAAAGCGTCCTGATGCGAATCGCCTCTTACGAAAGCGGCATCCGCTTCAATCCGGACGATGAAATCATGAGTGAACTCGCCACTTACGGTGTCATCACAAAAGGGAGTGACCGAATGTGTGAGATCCTCAACCCCATATATCAGCAGCGTATCATGCAAGCGTTCAAACCGCTTGTCAATGGGTTGGAACACGAATATTTTTCCGAGGATACCCATCACGACTTGACTGATTACCTAACCTCCACAAATCAGATTAAGATGGACTCGCTCCTTGACAACTTCCGAGATTTTATTGCGCGGGCAGGCTTTCGGATTCTATTAGTACCCGATACGCCAAAGGAGTTCGTCGGTCAGTATCTGCTCTATGCGTATCTGGATCAATTCGTCCAATTAATACAGGGGCATATCTACCTTGAGGGGCAAACTGGGCGTGGCAAAATCGACCTCGCTATTTTCCACAACGCCAAAAAATACATCGTTGAGACCAAGATATGGGAGGGACCCCGTTCCTATCAGTCCGGCAAAAAACAACTCGCAGCGTATCTCAAACTGGAGGGTGTAAATGAAGGCTACTACGTCATCTTCGATCATCGTGCCGAACCAGAACCGCGCGTAGAAACAGAGAGTATTGACGGCTTAACAATCCGAAGTTACGTCATTCCTGTCGTCCAAGAAGCCCCTTCACAACAGACATAATTCTGAGGAAAAATCTGTGAAAGATAAAATACTTGAGGAAATTGAGGCAATCGCAAAAGCGATAGGTGAATGCCCTATTGAAGAAGTGATGCGTCGGGGTATGGATGCACTTGAAAAAGAACTCGATCCAATTGAGCTCAGCCGCTTTATCGTCGAATTACGACGGATGAAATCAGGTATGTCTGAAACCCGGGATTGATTACCGCTTGATAAATGAATAAAATAAATTCGCAATAATTGAACATGAGGAATTAGGCAATTCTACTGGGCGTGTAAATATTCTGGCAGCGTTCCGTTAGAGACGGATTCATCCCGGTCCCCCTTCGTCAACGCACATAGCACTCCGCTGGAGTGCAGCTACTGACACTCTTGATTTCTATTCTCACTGCGAAGCAATATCACGCCTCTGGCGTGAAGAAGTCTTTATTTCTAAAGATGCCTCTTTGCTCCAGCGGAGCAATATGTCTATAGAAAAAGACGAAGACCCTTCTTGCACTCCAGCGGAGTGCTATGTCAGAAGCATTAGA
>ASZN01000246.1 GCA_000406005.1 Candidatus Poribacteria bacterium WGA-3G | reverse complement strand
TAATAGGTTAACAGCAATCTTTGGCGGATCTAAGAAAGACACTTGTGCATGGTATCATAAAGGACAATCTGTAGATACTATTGACTCTCAACGGACGAGGAACGCATACCTATCCAAAATCTGTGATACAGTCTATAACAAGACTCCCATTATTCAAAACGAACTCATTAATCGGCGTAAAATTTCTGGTGCTGCAACGACCGCTCGCAAAAAATTAATTCAGGCGATGCTTGAAAACGGAAATAAAAAAGACCTCGGTATTACCGGTTATCCTGCTGAAATGAGTATCTACCGCTCCCTCTTATGGAATACGGGGATACATGATGAAACCGACGGTGTGTGGGGATTCCACCGACCAGAAACGCTGAATGGTAATAGTAGGATGGGACCCACGTGGGAAGCGATTGAAAAATTTCTTGCCGAGTGTGAAGGGAAGCGACAACCCATTGAAATTCTCTATCAAACACTCAGGAAACAACCGTTAGGTTTAAGGAAGGGACCGCTTCCTATCCTCTTATGCGCTGCGATGCTTCATTATAAAACAGAAATAGCACTCTACGAAAACGGATCCTTTATAGCCGATTGGTCAATGCCAGTATTTGAAAGGCTGCTTAAAGCACCACGGCTATTTGAATTGAAACGGTTTCGGTTAGCAGGTATCCGCGCCGATCTGTTTGCACAACTGCTACAAACACTCAACCAACCGATGGCAGTCGAAAAACCAGATTTGCTGACAGCAGTCACACCGCTCATACGATCTATTGCTCATCTTCCAAAGTACACTTTGGCAACACAAGAATTGAGCGATAATGCGAAAAATCTCCGTAAAACTGTCCTGAATGCCAGTGAACCTGATGAACTGCTCTTTAAGCAATTACCAGAAACATTCGGATTCGGCGCGTTTGATGCACAGATAGCAACAAACACACAGTTAATTTCAGAATTTTTCGACACACTACAAAATGCCTTGTCCGACTTGGAACAGGCTTATGAAATCTTGCTGAATTCTATTGAGCAAATGTTGGTAGAAGCCTTTACCTTAACCTCATCAACGGAAGATCTCCGTGCGGATTTAGTTAGAAGGGCTGAACCGTTGTTAGCGGTGACAATTGGGATGGAGCTTAAAGGATTTTTAGTCCAAGTTTGCAGCGGCGGGCACGATTTTAGTAGCTGGCTTGAGGCAATCGCAACCTATCTCGCCAAAAAACCACCTGCGTCGTGGTTAGATGTGGATAAAGCACAATTTGAAAGCAATCTCGCTCAACTCGCGAGGAAATTCAGGCATTTTGAAGCGGTATCTTACGAAAAATTGAAGTACACTGAATCATCAACAGGCGAACCTATTCGGGTGGGAATAACAGCACGCAAAAAAACCGAACAAGAACGAGTTGTTATCTTAACACCATCTGTTGAGGATGCAGTTAATCAAATAGAACGGAAAATAAAGCCAATCTTCGA
>ASZN01000245.1 GCA_000406005.1 Candidatus Poribacteria bacterium WGA-3G | reverse complement strand
GGGCCGCCCGGGGCCGGGCTTTTTCCCGGTCCGGTCGAGGGCGGCGCGGCGGCGATAGCTCTCGACGTTCATCTCGAGGATGGTGGCGTGGTGGACGAGGCGGTCGACGGCGGCCACCGCGGTTGTTTCGTCCGGGAACACCTTGCCCCACTCGCCGAAGGGCTGGTTTGCGGTGATCAGCAGGGATCGCCGCTCGTAGCGCGCCGAGATGAGTTCGAAGAGCACGCCGGTCTCGGCCTGGTCCTTCCGCACATAGGCGAGGTCGTCGAGGATCAGGAGGTTGAAGCGGTCGAGCCGGGCCAACAGGCTTTCCAGCGCGAGCTCGCGCCTTGCTACCTGCATGCGCTGCACGAGATCGGTGGTTCTGGAGAACAGCACGCGGTATCCGTTCTCGACCAGGGCGAGGCCGATAGCGGACGCGAGATGGCTCTTGCCGGCCCCTGGCGGTCCGAAGATCAGGCAGTTGGCGCCCTGGGTGAGCCAGGCGTCGCCGGCGGCCAGCGCGTTGACCTGAGCTTTCGAGATCATCGGCACGACGTTGAAGTCGAAAGAGTCGAAAGTTTTGCCCGGGAGCAGCTTGGCCTCCCTGAGGTGCCGTTCGATCCGCCGCCGGTCGCGTTCGGCGAGCTCGTGTTCGGCGAGCGCGGCGAGGAAGCGGGCCGCGGTCCAGCCTTCGGCGTCGGCCCGCTTGGCGAATCTCTGCCAGAGTTGGCTGATCGTCGGCAGGCGCAGATCGGTGAGCATCAGGGAGAGCTTCATGGCGTCGACCTTGTTGGGGTCGGGCGCGGTCTTGTCCTGGTTGTCGGTCATGCCGCATCTCCCGCGCTCAGCAATGAGCCATAGCCGACGAGCGGCGGCCTGGCGACGTCGACGCTGGGCATCTTGCCGCGCCGCGGCGCGAAGCGCGCCTTGAGCTCGCCGGGGTCGGGGAGACGGCCGACCTTGAGCGCGCGGTCGATCTCGGCGGCCAGCTCGGCCTCGCAGCTCTCCTCGTGGGCGAGCGCCAGGAGGCCGACGGCAAGCCGGCAGGCCTCTCGTTCGGTGAGCCGCTCCAGTGCCTTCTCGAAGCAGTGCCGGTAGGCCTCGCGCGGGAACAGCTCGTCGCGATAGACCAGGTTCAGGAGCGCCATCGGCTTCTTCTTCAGCGAGTGGATGACGTGGCGGTAGTTGACCACGTGAACGTTGGGGCCGGTGGCGCCGGCGCGGCCGCGCGGCAGGGTCAGCAGATGGGTGCCCGAGAGGAAGAGTTCGATCCGGTCGTCGTAGACGCGCCCGCCGAGCCGGTGCCCGATCAGGCGCGAGGGCACGGTGTAGAACACGCGGCGCAGGATGAAGCCGGACGACGAGGTGATGTTGACGCTGATCGGCTCGTAATCGACGGTCCGGTCGACCGGCAGGTCCTGCAGCACGGCGCCCTCGGCCTCGATCGCCCTGGAGCGGTGCGCGTTGGCCCGGCCGA
>ASZN01000244.1 GCA_000406005.1 Candidatus Poribacteria bacterium WGA-3G | reverse complement strand
CTCAAGGAACTCTTACCCAATTAACGCTCACCTTTACCACCCATAACGTTCCGGTCCCCAAGGTTTAGTAATCAGTTCCTGCTTCGCCATCACCATGGTTTTACTCGGCACATCGTCGTATAAGATAACGCCGGGGCCGACAACACTGTAGGATCCGATCCGTCTCCCCGGCATAATGATTGCGTTCACACCCGTGCGGCAATAATCTCCCATATATGTCGCATTCGCGCCGGACGGTGGGACCTCGTAACGTCCCTCTACCCGTATCGGTGTATCCTTGTCGTCAAATCGGAGTGTGCCGCATACCGTCGCTGCACCGACATCCGTCGCGCATCCGAAAACACCTGACATCTCGCAATAGTGGTATAGATAGACCTTATCGAACAGGACACCCGACATCTCAGCCCCGTGACCAATAATACACCGATTTCCGATCGCACTGCTCCCGACATCGCAATAGTCGCTAATCCTGCACTGATCGCCGACGAAGATATTTCCGTGTAAAATCGCGCCGTTCGTGATGTTGTTATTCGCGCCTGCAATCAGTGTGCCGTTAAGGACGACGCGGGGGCCGATGACCGTGTTTTTCCCCAACACTACGTGTCCATTGATCTCAGCGGCATCCGAAATTTTCGCGCCATCTGCTACCTGGTCTTCTGTAACCCGCTTCGTGAGGTGTTCAACGAGTCGCCTATTCGCTTCAAGTACATGCCACGGTTTATCGACATCGACAAAGAAGTCCGATGTCTGAACCGCTAAAACTGTCCTGCCGTCGTCAACCATGAGTTGCAAAGACTGTGCGATTTCGGATTCAGGTGGCGGCATCCCACCGACAGGGACCCTCGTAACGATGCCGGGGTTCCTTAAGAGATACGGCATCGCGCTGCTCTGAAAAGCGTACACACCGCAGAGCCGATGCGAACCCCCACGTGGATGCCCCTCAATACCGGTCAGTGTCGAAAGGCTGCCGTTATTTCCGTCCGTGGTGCCGACCCCTGCACAGAGATAGTTGCTTGCGTCTTCAGTGCCGAGCGGTTGCACAAGTGCCGCCGCTTCCGTATCAGACGCGAGAAATGCATCAACAAAATTACGTAAATTTTCGGAAGTGGTTACAGTATCCCCGTGGATTACAAGGTACGGTTGTGCTTCGAGGTGCTCCACGGCTGTTAATGCTGCACTCGCTGTGCCGTCGAGTGTCTGCTGTGTGACAAAAACGATATTAGATATATCCGCCACTGCGCCGCGTACCTGTTGCGCGTGATGTCCGACAACGACGATAATCTGTTTACATCCGACCTGAAGCAGGTCTTCCACAATACGGCGAACGATCGGCTTGTTTGCAATCGGTATCGTACATTTCTGTCGGAATTCGCCATAAGGCCAGACCTTACGTCCCGATCCTGCGGCGAGAACAATCGCAGTTTCCATATTAGGGTATCCCCAATTTTCTCCATGCTATGT
>ASZN01000243.1 GCA_000406005.1 Candidatus Poribacteria bacterium WGA-3G | reverse complement strand
TGATGCAAAATGAACGCTCTCTGTTGCGTTTGATCCTCAAAAACAGGTACACCGTTGTAATCGGTACGCTCAAGACTTCGACGTAGTTCTATGAGGTTCTTTTCGACCAGACCTACGAGCGGGGACCAATACTCTTTCTGAAGATCCATCTGATAGTTTTCTTGTAAGCAAAGTTGTGCCACATCAAGGCCTAAACGCCAATCCAGAAACGGATGATAAGGCATATTGGAGTAATCACGCATACAACCTTTGTTATAACAGGACGAATCACAATCTTTTCCATGTGCAATCAACCCTTTTGCAAAATCACTCTTAGGATTAACCATATCATGAAGGAATGTGAGTAGTCTAAGTTGCCCTTTAGCGTCAGGTTCTCCCAAATAGCGACAGTATCCGGCACCATTTGCTAAAGCATCAGCAAGGAATATTTGTTGTTTGTAAATTCCGTCTTCTTCGTCGGGGATAGGCCGCATTTCAACTCGCAATTCGTCAGCGGATACATCCAATTGACTTGCTACAAATTGACGGAATAGAAAACCGAAAGAGTAAAGCGCAGCGCGCCAGTATTCTTCGCCCTGATTTTGCAAAATACCTTCTGAAATTTTGTTAACCTCAATTAACAAAACGTCTGTGGTCTTAGCAGCGTAAAGTGCGGCTTCTCGTTTATTTCCTTCTATATCGCTATCTTCATTAAAGAGATATGTATCACTTTTATCGGACAAATCACGACAGACTTCAGCGGATATAAGTGCTTCGGTTTTTCGCTGCTTTTTCAGGGTAAATAACTGATCATTATTCGTGTTAATTGAAAGTAGTTTCAGTTTTGCATCTGTTTCCCACCAGAAGTTGTGTTCTTGTTTTAGTTCTGTAAGCATGTCCGAAGGTAAGCGAGAATATGTTGAGCGTGGTGTCCAATTGAAGGATTCATGAGCATCATCAGGCATGAAATTAGTCAAAAAACCCTTTGGTTCAATCCCTTGAATTGGTTTGTATTGATCATATCCGCAAATTTCGCAGCAATTGTCATCTTCACGTGCCTCTTCAAAGACTGCTTTACAATTTTCACAGAAGCCTATCATCTTTTCATGTGAAATACCACTGTCAGTTACTACCTTGTTTTGCTCTCGTTTGTAGGATACAATACCTATTGAGGTATGAATTTTTTTATCTTTGATGGTTTCTGAACCGGGGGCAAATTGGCTGATCGCAAGTTCAATATCTCGGTCAACGACACCAGATGTCGGTGGCCAATTGGAAACATGAGGCTTTTGATGATACAAATAACGCACACCTGTTGGAAAACCAAACATTGGTAGTAATCCGGATTCCGCAAGGACTTGACTTAAATCATCGTCTTTATGTTCATGATTCTTGACACATTCGTTAATATCGGTTTCAAGTTCGTTGGTAACCCAGTTTATCAGCTCATCTGTTCCGTTCTGAAGATATAATTCCGTTTGTGC
>ASZN01000242.1 GCA_000406005.1 Candidatus Poribacteria bacterium WGA-3G | reverse complement strand
CCGTGGTTAACACTGACATCGACGTTCAGATCGGTCGCCTCGTGTGTCCATGCTAATCCTAAAGCGAGAGAGGTATCACCGATGTCGGTGTTAATCTCTGGCAGGAAACCGTCTGGATAAATTTCTGTGACGGTTCGGTCTGCTTGATTCGCTCTGCGATAGAAACCTGCGCTGTTATTTTGGCGTGAGGCGTGTCCGCCGAAGGAGTAGAGTTCTAAACCTGTGGCGAGCGGGAGCCCGAAATTGTAGAACCCAACTTTTTGTGTTGCGTCGGCATCGCCGATGCGGAAGTTCTGACGCTCAAAGGTATATTCGCGTGAATCAAACTGCATCCCTTCCTGTTCTTCTCCATTTATCACAGCAATTGGATCGTCAGGACCTGCTGCTAACAAATCATACTGTAACTGGCCTGCGAGTCCAGCGCGATTCGTGCGGTATCTGTCGCGCCATTCAGCCGTCAGATTGAGGAATCCTGCTTCACCGACTCTCATGCCGTAGTTGGCGTTCGCGTTCCATGTATCGCCATCACCTTCGTAGGTTTGTCCCCAATAGATGTCGGCATCGCCTGTATCCACATCGTTTTTCAACACAATGTTGATGACACCGGCAATGGCATCAGAGCCGTATTGTGCAGCGGCACCGTCGCGTAGCACCTCAATCCGTTCAATCGCCGATGACGGAATCGCATTGAAGTCTGTACCCGCCGTGCCACGCCCTACCGACGTATTGACGTGCAACAACGCACTTTTATGGCGACGTTTGCCGTTAACCAGCACGAGCGTTTGATCAGGACCTAAACCGCGCAGCGTCGCAGGCCGCAGCGCATCTGTGCCGTCACTAATCGTTGAACTCGAAAAATTAAAAGATGGAACTAACATCTGGAGGACACGACCCGTTTCGGATTGACCGGTAATGCTGAGCTGCTCTCTGTCAACCACTTCAATCGGGACGGGTGCCTGTAAGGCGCGACGACCGATACTACGTGTACCGACGACGACAACCGCATCAACAGTTTGGACAGGCGCAAGCATGACTGACGCTTCTGTTTGTCCGGCAGCGATGTTAATCCGCTTGCTCGAAAAACCGATGGCTAACACTGTCAGCGACTGTGCACCTGACACGTCGTCGAACGTAGCGGCGCCGGATGCGTCTGTGGTCTGTTCTTGGTTCCCGATTTGTAATTTTGCTTCTGGGATCGCGTTCCCGTTTTGATCTTGAACGACTACTTTAAGTGCTTCAGCACTTGCAGGCATCGGTATTAATAATGCGAAGCCTAATAGAATCGCTATAACGCACCAGAAATACCTTCTATTGTCTGATATTGACATTTAATGTTTTTTCTCCTATGTTATTTGGAACTTACGCATACCCTATGCAGGGTTTTTGCAATGTAATACAAGGAATGGATTT
>ASZN01000241.1 GCA_000406005.1 Candidatus Poribacteria bacterium WGA-3G | reverse complement strand
TGAACTAAAAAACTATGTCTCGCAAATGACTTATGAAGTTCTATTTAATCACTGGCCCATTGTTCATAATCTTCCCAGAGCCTCGACACCAGAACAAGAAGGTCTGGTCTTGACGGCTCCTGAACTTCACAAGTAGTCACTTCGGAATGTACTTTCTTGACCAACTTCCACCGGAACCTAGATGGACAGTTCAAACCAGACCGTAAGAAAAAAAAGTCCACTGCCTCAGTGCATTCTTGTACTAGCTTCCAGTCAATTGATACGGAGAGAGTCGAAATCGCATTCTCGGAGACTTCATCGTAATCCTCTGAGCCAAACAACAGAAAATTAATATCACCTCCTGCTCGCTTCAGCTTTTTCAAATAGCCAGTTGTAGGTTCAGATTTTCCTGCCTCATAGGAAACCTGCGTGCCACGGGATACTCCTGTCAGCTTCGCCAATTCAACTTGCTTTAGGCCTAAACGCTCACGCTCAGTACGTAGCCTCAAAGCCAGGTCATCTTGAACAATTGGGACCGTATGCATAAAAGAGATAAATATTTGAAGAACACTAAAGCCTAGAAGTTGGGTCGGTGTTCCTGGGTGCGGGTTTGAGCATACAGGCAAGTACGGGCCACCTCGTAAGCACCGCTCTGTGATCGCTGATCTCGGTCGCCCCGGCACAGCAAAAATACATGCGAGGCGTTGGCAGGCCGCGACGCTGCCACACATCGGCCCTGAGCGCTTGCGCCTAGGCCGATAGCTCGATCCTCAGCCTTGCTGGCAAAAAAACTAAAGTACAGTGGCGCGTTTTCCGTACAGACGCAAGTACAGTGGCGCATCTCTCTAAAGATCGATGGCGCATGGCTTACGAGGACGTGAGAAATCAACGGCTTATCTGCGTGACGTGCTGCGTGTTCAGTGGCGTTCCGCAGCCACTACACATTAGTTTTTCCGCCACTGATCTTTAGTTTTTTCGAGGCGCGCCCGCGCTGGCCAGCGGCGAAGCGCGGCCTGCAGGAGCACACAGAACTGCCGGCGAAAGGCTGGCGCTGGACCGCCATGCAGCCTTGCGGGCTATGTCCTAACGTCGCATAGAGGGCGGACCAGTCTGAACAATGATTGGTGCAGCTTCACACAATATAGCCTGATACTCATTTATAGAAGAGGCCTTATCTTTTGGGCAAATAATACTGCATATTGCTTTTGCCAAAATATCCACCTCCGCCGCAGCAGTCATCAAAAGCCTGGCCAACTCTATGGAGTAGGTCTTCTCATTTTCCTGAGAAAACTCGATCCAGCGCGACATCCTTAGCAGGTCGTCCTCTAGTGCCAGGAAGTAACTCCAGTGGCTTGGTATTTTTGAGTATTGAATCGCCATTAAAATCCTGAACTAGTTGAACTAAAAAACTATGTCTCGCAAATGACTTATGAAGTTCTATTTAATCACTGGCCCATTGTTCATAATCTTCCCAGAGCCTCGACACCAGAAC
>ASZN01000240.1 GCA_000406005.1 Candidatus Poribacteria bacterium WGA-3G | reverse complement strand
CCGATGCAAACTCCACGTTGAGACTGAAAGACGAGGTGTTGACATAGTTCTAATTCTCCAAAATTACGATCAAGAGATCGCTAAAGGTGATGCTCACCGAATAACAGTTTGAAATACGTATCTAATCGGGACGCTGTCTGGTGCTTCTCCATCGGTTTGATCTGAAAATGCTTTTTCAGGAACGGATGATGTCTGACGGTATCGCTGATGAAAGCAGATTTGTATTGCTTGAACAATTCATCGTCTATAAGGACATCGCAATTCCCGAAATAGAAAGGAAGTCTATGCAGGTTTCTTTTGAACACATCTATGTATGCATAATAATCCAATTTCCGTTTGTCGATGACAATCGTATTCGCGCTATAACTTTCAACAAAAGTGCGATTTCTTTTCAGTGCGTTGATGTCTCGCAGTGTCCAAAAAAAGAGCGGATCATCTTTTTCTGAGTGATGGGGGTCCTCCACCACCGATGAAAACAAGGTATAATCAGATGTCGATCGCTTCTTTGGATATTTATCAACATAACCGGCAATATAGTCGAAATCACCGAGACAAAAGCCGTTTTTACCGTCTATACGGAAACGAAAGGAGCGGATAAAATCGTACGTCATTCCCTGCGTATCTCTCTCGTAAAGCGCGAGGACAATCGGGAAAGGCGTGTGCTTTGTGGATTCAGGAAACTCCCAACTGCTGATGAGTAGACCGTCTATCAATCTGTAATTGGCGGTGAAATCCTTTAAGAGTCTGAAATTGGTCGGCTTAATCAAATAGGATAACGGATGCAACACACAAATAAGATCTGCTTCAAGTTTATTGTAGGAACGGAGAAACGATATGCCTAAGTCCCGGCTCGTTATATCTTCATCAATATCAAAATCAACACTTTTGATGCTTTGGCGAATAAGAGATGTCTTATCGTTATAGGGTGGGTTTCCAACGACAATCAGGTAAGATTGTTCAGGAATACCGAATTTTGTTCTCGATACGTCGTGCAAAGCGTTTGCTTGAAAGAATCGAACGTTATCGCTGTTCTCTCTGGCGACACCGATTGCGGTTTCGTCTATATCACATCCGATTGTGATAGACTGTCCACAATTTTTTAGAAAATCTCCGTACCCGCACGCGCTATCGATGACAGTGGTCTCTGAACGCAGATATGGCGCGAGTATCTCCCAAGCAGTACCTACAATTTCAGGCGGAGTATAATAACTCCCCCAATTCACTCTGTTCTCATACGCTAAATGTGTTTGACTCATCTTTCATGCAACCACACAATTCATTCATTAGTGCTTTTTGTAGCTCTTCGTACGATTCTTCCGATCGTAAAGAGGAACGCTATAAACACACCTGCGATAACCCATTCCATCCAATCCATCACAATTCCTCCAAACACTTATCCTTATCACGAATCACCGTTATAAGTTTCGATCAACCCACGCGACGACTTTTTCGACCATGACAGGAGTGCCATCG
>ASZN01000239.1 GCA_000406005.1 Candidatus Poribacteria bacterium WGA-3G | reverse complement strand
GGTGTTGAATTAGATACCGAATTAGAAGCCGGTGATTTAGCAGCACTCGTTAACGAATTTAAGAACGCCGTCAAACAGCGGACAGGAAAAGATTTTCCTGATAACCCACGTCAACAATTAGACATGGCACGCGACGCCGTTTTTGAATCCTCTGGGAACCCCCGCGCGATTACCTATCGTCGTCTCAACGATATTTCCGAAGAAATGGGACGCACGGCTGTCAACGTCCAAGCAATGGTCTTCGGAAATATGGGCGGTACCTCCGGATCCGGAGTCGCCTTCACTCGTAACCCCTCAACCGGCGCGAACCAATTCTATGGCGAATTCCTCATCAACGCACAGGGAGAAGACGTGGTCGCGGGCATCCGCACCCCGCTCCCGGTCATCGAATTGAGAAATATCTTGCCTAACGTGTACGATGAATTAGTTGATATCGGTTTGAGACTTGAGAAGCACTATCGCGACATGCAGGACGTCGAATTCACCATACAAGACGGTACGCTCTACATGCTCCAGACGCGTAACGGAAAACGGACCGGACAAGCCGCCGTCCGCATCGCTGTTGAGATGGTTGAAGAGGGATTAATCGATAAAGAAACCGCATTGACGCGTGTACCAGCAAACGACTTGGACCAATTACTGCATCCGAGCGTTGATCCGGATGCTCAGGTCGAGGTTATCGCGCAAGGGCTGCCTGCTTCCCCGGGTGCCGCTGTCGGTAAAGTCGTCTTTACCGCGCTCCATGCTGAAGAACTCGCAGCCGCTGGCGAAAAAGTCATCCTCGTCCGCTCCGAAACATCACCAGAGGACATCGGTGGGATGGATGCCGCAGAGGGGATACTCACCGCACGCGGGGGTATGACCAGCCACGCCGCTGTCGTCGCACGCGGGATGGGAAAATGCTGTGTCGCCGGATGCTCCGCACTCTTTATTAATGAAGAGGCACTCGAATTTTACGCTGAAGGGAAACGCTACACCGAAGGCGATTTTATTACCCTCAACGGCTCTACAGGCGATGTACTCAATGGACAGGTCGCACTCATCCAACCCGAACTCAGTGGACAATTCGGAACGCTCATGGCGTGGGCAGACGAAGTCCGATCGTTAGACGTACGCACAAATGCCGATACCCCCGATGATGCCAAAAACGCACGGCAATTCGGTGCTGAAGGCATCGGGCTCTGCCGAACCGAGCACATGTTCTTCGGCACAGGGATCGACGCAGTCCGAGAAATGATCCTCGCCGATGAGATGCCAGAACGCGAAGTGGCATTGGCGAAACTGCTACCCCATCAACGTTCAGACTTCATCGGAATCTTCGAGGCGATGGCTGGCTATCCTGTCACGATCCGTACCCTCGATCCACCGCTTCACGAATTCTTACCGAAAAACGAAGCAGAAATCCGTGAACTCGCAGACCGACTCGGTGTCGAAGCGCAGAAACTCTCTGAACGGGTCGAAGAACTGCACGAATTCAATCC
>ASZN01000238.1 GCA_000406005.1 Candidatus Poribacteria bacterium WGA-3G | reverse complement strand
CACCCATTTTATTAAAAAATCAACTTTTTCGGTTCGTAAACTGACAACTGAAAGAGAACGTACTCGTTCTCGTACTGTTAACTGTTAACTATAACACGTGTCCACATCGCGTTTGCTATAGCACTAAATCACGATGGGGTTCCGCTTTCGAGGTTCAATGCCTGTTCTTTATACGCTTTAATGAGTTCTGTCTCGAATTCTTTCCAGATTTCGAGTTTACGCCAGTTCGACACAGTTGCCTCGCTGAAACCGAGTTCGGTTGCGATTTCTCGGTTGCTTTTCCCATCAAATGACATCTGGCAGGCGATTAGGAGTTGTTTTGTACTGCCCCGTTTTGGCATGCGAAATTCCCCTATTCGTTGAAATTAGTGTTTCTTGCTCCGTCACATTAGTTTGGACAATTCGTTAGAACTGTAGCACCGTAATTTCCCCCAGGCCCGGTAGGTTCGGTTTCATGAAAATTGATTTATTAATTCGGTAATATTGGAACGTGCGATGAATCGCACTACTACGAACCCGCCCGTTTGTAGTAGGGCAATTCATTGCCCGTGAATTACCGAAATATTTTTTCAAACTTCATCTAACCGAACCGGACTGCCTCAAGAAATTACCGAATCAATAAATCAATCTTCATCAAACCCCAACTGCATCCGGTGTACCCATTCGTAGAAAAAAGAGCGGCAAAACCTGATGCGTTAACAAAAACAGCCTGCGCCGAAATGCTCTGTGTGAGACCGAACGTGCGCAGGCATAAAAAAAATAGAACGCCCCAGAAGATTTTACCACCTTGTTAAGTATAATACTTATCACTTGTTAATCGGAGGGAGGGGCGTTAACCTTTCGGATAATTAGGATTTACGTACACGCCATTGCAGGGTTTTTGCTGGGGTGTTTCTTCAGGGTTTGGAACCCCGCCGTGTGGTGCTTACCCCTATTTTGCAGGAAATTGTCCAAATTACAGTCCAATACTTATAATTATATGAAATATAACCTATTTTGTCAAGTTAAAAATTATTTTTTTTGATTCAACGAGAATTAAACCATTTTAGATAAAATTTGTCAATAATAAATTTTAAAAAGATAAAAATAATAGGAACAAGGCAGGTTTTTAACCCGAAACACGCGCCGGTCGCACTCCATTTTCAAGGTTCCCTACGCCTTGAAACGCAATGCAGGCACGTGTTCGCGGGTGTTTTTGTTTTCTGTGGAGGAGAATAAGATCTCCCTCACACCTTAATTATACGACAAATGTCAAAATTAAGTCAAATTTATTTGTGTTTTTTTGAATTTATTTTAATTTTTCGCAATTTTTTAGAATAAAATCCCATTCTTTTCGTTTTACAGACATTTCTCGCGAGGACGGTGTAGAGTTTTGACGCGTGATTATTAAAAGGGCGGCACTGTAGCATAGCCTGTTAGGCTGTGCATCTTACGTAGCATAGCCTGTTAGGCTGTGCATCTTACGTAGCATAGCCTGTTAGGCTGTGCATCTTACGT
>ASZN01000237.1 GCA_000406005.1 Candidatus Poribacteria bacterium WGA-3G | reverse complement strand
CAATATCTCGCGTCTGATGCGCTGGGTGTCTCCGGCTATACCGACCTCGTTGAGGAGAAGGACGGCATCCCGTATCCAGTCGAATTCAAGAAGGCAGGTACAGGCAACTATCTGAACGATCAGGTACAACTCTGCCTGCAAGGTCTTTTGTTAGAAGAGAAAACGGGGGTCTCAATTCCACACGGTTACATCTTTTACATCGGTTCTAAACGCCGCCGAAAGGTGCCGTTTGATGCCGAACTCCGAGAAACAACACGCCGTTACGTGGCAGAAGCACGCGCCCTATTGGATACCAGAAAGATTCCGAAACCGATACACGATAACCGTTGCAACGGTTGCAGCGTCCGTCCGATTTGCCTACCGGATGAGATCGCTTATCTGAACGAGTTAGATGAGCGTCCGAAACGCATCAAACCTGCACTCGGTATTGATAACGTGCTGTATGTTGATGAACAGGGATGTGCCATCAAGAAGACAGGCGAACGGCTCCTCGTTGTCAAAGAGAATGAAACGATCCGAGACATTCCACTCATTCATTTGGGGCAGGTTGTCATATCAGGGAACGTTAACCTTACAACACCAGCGATGCAAACGCTCCTACATGAAGGAATCCCTGTTGTTTTTCTCTCCGCTTACGGTCGATACCACGGCACCTTAACGCCGCAGGTATCTCGGAATTCGCTTTTACGGTGTGCACAGCATAAGGTTGCAAACAATCCGGATGCTTGCCTTGACCTTTCAAAGGCATTTGTACGCGGAAAGGTGGCGAACATGCGGTTGATGCTCCAACGCAGGAAATGGCAGTCCGAAGATACCACAGATTCAGCGATGGAACCTCTGCTCGCCAATATTAAAGCGATACAAAAGATGGAAAAACGGGTCCAAAAAGCGACAGAACTGTCGGAATTGTTAGGCATAGAAGGCAACGCTTCCGCTGCTTATTTCCAAGCATTCAACTTTATGCTGAAATCAGAGATGGGTTTCGACTTCCAACGTCGGAGCCGTCGTCCACCAGCAGACCCAATCAACGCACTCCTGAGTTTTGCTTATTCGTTGCTCACGGCGGATATCATCTCAGCGATTCAGACAGTCGGGTTAGACCCTTATATCGGCTTCTTTCACCAACTTAAGTACGGAAAACCGTGCCTCGCACTCGATGTGATGGAGGAGTTCCGACCCATTATCGCAGATTCTGTCGTGATTACGCTAATCAACAACCGGCGTATCAAGCTTGAGGACTTCAGACAATCGCACGATGGCTGGTATCTCAAAGATCATCGACGGAAAGTGTTCTATGCGGCGTACGAAACCCGGAAAAATGAGACGATTACGCATCCTGTCTTCAAGTACAAACTCACATTTCGTAGGGCAATGGAGTTGCAAGTCCGGCTCCTTGCGAAATACTTGACAGGCGAAATCGACCAATATACGCCGCTAACAGTGCGGTAGAGTAAGCGGCGGAAGATGCGGATAGAAGGGTGAAAGATGAAAGAGTGGATCTAATG
>ASZN01000236.1 GCA_000406005.1 Candidatus Poribacteria bacterium WGA-3G | reverse complement strand
GGAGCGGGAATGGAAACCAACGGAAGTGAAAAAATCAATCTCGTCAAACCACATATTCTACTGATTGGGAATGATGGGGTATCTTATCCCTGTCCTGGCGCATACCTTCCAGTTCGCATCGCCGGAGAACGATCGGAGATTATACGCTTGGATGCGTCTGGAGTCTCATCGGACTGGTGCTGCAAATGCCGACCTATATCGTCTGGCACTGATGTAAACGACTTGACATTCAGCCTGGATTTATGCTAAAATTCGGAATGATGTTATCAGAAAACGAAGGATAAAGTAAAATGGAACACACAACACGAATTGAACTCGAAAATCTAAAGGATTTGCATTTGGCAGAAGCAGGTGTTATCAACTCCGAGGATGTACGCCGACTCACTATCGAAAATGCTCTGGTTGATACCGGCGCAACGGGACTCTGTTTACCCAAATCGCTTGTTGAACAACTTGGACTCACCCCACTTAGAAAAACGAGAGCACAGACTGCGAATGGTATCGCGGAACGTACCATCTATTCAGAGGTGCAATATACTGTCTTGGAACGAAGTGACTCTATTAAGGTAACAGACCTGCCTGAGGACGCGCCTGTCCTCGTTGGGCACATGATCTTGGAGGCTCTTGACCTCTGCGTTGATATAGAAAATGGATTGATTTATAATCCGGCACACGACGGGGAATGGATGAC
The DNA here is from genome assembly GCA_000406005.1 of Candidatus Poribacteria bacterium WGA-3G. GTDB lineage: Bacteria > Poribacteria > WGA-4E > WGA-4E > WGA-3G > WGA-3G. The sequence continues at coordinate 794 of ASZN01000236.1, read as the reverse complement.
AAAAATCCTCTGATAGGTGGAGATACCACCAGAACTTTTCCGTTTAATGATCAATATGAAAACAACGCACAATATCCTTTTTCAAGACGCACGAGATTTAAAAGAAATTCCTTCAGAAAGCGTTGACCTTGTCGTTACCTCCCCGCCGTATCCTATGATTGAAATGTGGGATGAGATGTTTAGTCATCAAAATCCAGAGATTCAGGATGCGTTAGCGAACGGTGATGGCAAGCAGGCGTATGCGTTGATCCACGAGATTCTTGATGCTGTATGGGATGAAGTGTTCAGGGTTTTAAAGGATGGTAGATTTGCGTGCATCAATATCGGCGATGCAACCAGGACGGTAAAAGGTGATTTTTGTCTGTATCCGAACCACGCGAGAATCCTGACGCATCTTTTAAATATCGGGTTTTCAGCACTGCCTGATATCCTCTGGCGAAAACAGGCGAACACGCCTAATAAATTTATGGGTTCGGGCATGCTGCCTGCAGGTGCTTATGTGACGCTGGAACACGAGTATATTTTAATCGTCAGGAAAGGATCGAAAAGAGAATTTAAAACGGAAGCCGAAAAAGCAAATAGACGCGAAAGTGGACTGTTCTGGGAAGAACGGAATGTCTGGTATTCGGATGTTTGGACGGATATTAAGGGAACAGGTCAGAAACTTCCGAAGGCAATGTCCCGCTTGAGAAGTGCAGCATTTCCATTCGAGTTGGTGTATCGACTCATCAATATGTATTCTGTGAAAGGCGATGTGGTCCTTGACCCGTTTTTGGGCACGGGCACCACGACTG
>ASZN01000235.1 GCA_000406005.1 Candidatus Poribacteria bacterium WGA-3G | reverse complement strand
AGAGGAATTCAACATGTTATTGACATTGATCCAAAAGGAGATGATGCATCATATACTCAGCGTCCGGTTCGTCGCGCTCCTCGTGATGTGTCTTCTGCTCGTGCCGCTTACCTTGCACATCAATTACCGCAATTACCTCCAAAACCAGGTCAATTATCAGACATCTATTGAACTCTCGGTTGCAGAAATCGATGATGCGCTTCATCCACTTCGGGACCCGCCCGCTCCAGATGCAGAATTGACTAAACTTTTTCTTCAACCGACACCTTTAAGTGTGTTTGCAAAAGGTTTAACGGAATCGCTTCCGGGCTACCTTGGGATGACCCGCAACGGTATAAAACAGGGATCAACATCACTGGGGGACGGCTCGCTCTCCTCTGCTTTAGGGAACCTTGATTTTCTATTTGTTGTCAGCACCGTTTTCAGTCTACTTGCCCTGTTGTTCACGTTTGATGCCGTTGCGGGGGAAAGAGAAGCCGGAACGCTGCGGGTAACCTTGGCAAATGCACTCCCGCGAGATTCGTTCTTGTGGAGCAAGTTAATTGGTGGATATATCGTGTTTGTCGTCCCGTTTTTGGTGTCGTTCCTGTTAGGTTTGCTCCTGCTTGTTTCGCAAGGGTTTCCTTTGGGTGAATCTGACATCTTCCTACGTGTGCTCAGTTTGACCTTAGTCTCGTTGCTCTACATTGGCGTATTTTTTGCGATAGGCACCTTAATTTCCACCTATTTAGACACTTCTAAGACGGCACTCATCGTGGCTTTCACTGTCTGGGTGCTCGCCGTGTTAATCGCGCCACGCGTTGGGTTTCTCACAGCTAAACTTATTGCACCGACACGCGCGATTCAGAGTGTCTATATGGAAAAAACGGCGATTCATAATAACCTCACTATGGAAAAGGACCAGGTGATTGTAACAAAAATGAGTGCTTTAGAGGACCTTAACCTCAACAGGGATTACGAAAAAATCAAGGCACTCAGGGCACCGATTGATGCCGAATATCGACAGAAATTTCTGGAGCAAGTCGGCGAAATAGAACGAGGCTATCAACGTGAAAAAAAGCGGCAAGAATCGGTCGGAGAAACGCTTTCGCGAATCACACCGACAGCTTCGCTCATTTATGTTGTCATGAATTTAACCGAGACAGGAAAAATCAAAAGAGACACCTATTTTGAAACGGGCACGCGTTATTATAACCAACTGGAAACGGAGTATTTCAGTGAAATTTCGGACGATCAATTTGCGAGGATAATGCGATCAAATCAACCAAAACCCAAGAAAATTACCCCGGCGCCAGATGTGACGGAAACGCGATTATCAGAAACCGTTCGGCACTCTATGATAGATTTACTGATGCTCTGTTTCTTAGCAGTTGTATTGACGACCGTAGCGTTCCTAAAATTCTTCAGCATTGATATTTGAAAGGGAGATATGATCACACTCATCCGTCGAGAACTCCTTGAAAACCTTATGACGTTCCGATTCGCGGCGATAGATCGGATCCAGAGAGCCTCCATATTATTGGTGTCCGTGA
>ASZN01000234.1 GCA_000406005.1 Candidatus Poribacteria bacterium WGA-3G | reverse complement strand
CTCGATACACAATTTTCCCACATTGCTATAAATGGGCTTCATATTCGCAATCACATTATGAATCTCTTTCACAACGACTGCTTGATGCTGTTCATCGGCGATACTAACACCGCCGCCAAAAGCCCCAGAACCGATAAAAGTTACCAAATCCGATTCTCTGACGTTTTCTCGTTGCTGAAAAAATGAAAAATTCCAAGTCCAAAACGACTAATTCCGAATAGTTATTAACTGTTCGTCGTTTACCCACTTCGTAATGCCTCAATCGGCGACAGACGCATAGCTTTTATAGCCGGATAGAGTCCAAAGCAGATCCCAAGCAGTGCGGAGAAGGAAACCGCCATCAATATCCAGAGTGGCGATAACACTGCGGGCCATGCGGGTACAATTTTCACAATTCTCACGGCAAGATACGCCATTCCCTTACCGGCAAAACCCCCCAGGACAATGCCGAGTAGGGCACCGATACCACATAAACAAACAGATTCACTTAAAAATTGCAGTAGAATATCAGAATTTTTAGCACCGAGTGCCTTGCACAACCCGATTTGGTGTGTACGCTCTCCGACTGCCACCAACATCATGTTCATAATGCCGATGCCGCCTACAAGAAGGGAGAACCCCGCGATGCTGCCCAGCGCGATTTTTATGATGGCGCTGATTTTCAAGAGACTTGATGTCTCACTGTGCACCTTAAAGATGCGGTAGAAGTCGTCCTCGTTTCGGTGGCGTTTGCGAATAACAGCTTTAACTTCCTCAATGGCTTTGGGAATCGCTTCTACGGTGGACGCATGAATGACAATCTGCAAAATCCTATCGTTGCCAGTGAAGCGTTGTTGCATTGTCGTCACTGGTATAAAGATCTGACTGTCATAATTAATGCCGAACTTAAGACTGCGCCCGCGGGGCATAAGCGTACCAATGACAGTAAACCTTTCGCTTCGTTGTGTGGACTTGTATTGACTCCCGGCGCTTCTGATTTTTATTTCTTTCCCAAGCGGCGATGTGTTTCCAAAGAGCTCGGAGGCTACTTGCGCCCCGACAACCGCCACCTTCCTTGCCTTGTCAACGTCGTCCTCTGAAATGAACCGCCCTGTTTGTAGGTCCCAGTTCATCAATTGCGTGTAGTTTTCATTGACACCGTAATAACCAGCACGCGTGTGTGAACCGTCCTGAGCGAAAATCAGCACATTCGACCAGGCTGAAAGACGCGGGGTAGCTCCCTTCACGGATGGACACATTGCTTCAAGCATCAAGACATCACTGTAGTTAAAGTGTTCATTACTCCGAATGGGCACGCGGCGGCCACCTACTAACTTGGTTGAAACGCGGTAAAGGGTGAAAGTGTTAAGCCCACCGAGTTTTTGAATATCCTCAAGAATAATCTCTTTGGCACCATCACCGATAGCAATCATTGCAAGGACAGAGGCAATACCAATGATAATACCAAACATTGTCAGCAACGAACGCAGTTTATTTATGAGAAGTGCTTTGATTCCAAGGGAAATGGCTTCAAAGAAACGCATCATTTCTTCAGACACCTATTCGTGTTGATCTGCTTGCATTCCTGTAAAC
>ASZN01000233.1 GCA_000406005.1 Candidatus Poribacteria bacterium WGA-3G | reverse complement strand
AACAAGCCGTGAAAATGGCAAACGTCCTCGCTGGACATTTCATCACTGAGATGCAGTTCATGGAGATGCACGGGACGCTTGATCTCAGTGGTTCTCTTGCGACGTTAACATTTCCGCGTAAGCAGATTACGGCTGAGGATCTGAAAGTTGCTGAGCAGGTATTGGCCGTACCCGAAGGCACTTACGACGCTTACGAGACGGGTCCGTTCAGTTGGGTGGTGGGGCAGCCGATACCGCAAGCCCTCGTTGATGTCTACGCCCGAGAATGCCAACGTATCGCAAAACTTCCTGCACAGATGACAGCACCCGTTCAGGTGATACGTCTCGGTGAGGCAGCGATTGTGGCACTCCCCGGAGAAGTTTTCGTTGAAACAGGCTTTAACATCAAATCAGCATCTGACGCGAACCCACTGTTCCTCGTAAGTTTAGCAAACGGGTATATCGGTTATATCTGTACGGATAAGGCATTGACAGAGGAGGGTGGTTACGAGACTTGGGCGGCGATGTCGTCGTTACCAGATGTCGGGACAGTGCCAGCGATGGAGGCACTCGTTGCTTCGTTATTGGACTGAAACAGAAAAAATAAGAGGCAGGCACGCGTGCCCACCTCTCCTCGGGAAAATAGTATAGAACGTTAAACGGCGGCAGGACCTCTTTCACCTGTACGGATACGGATGGTTTCATCAATAGGCAAGACGAAGATTTTACCATCGCCGATTTTTCCGGTGGAAGCAGCCGTCTGAACGGCTTCGACAACTTTGTCAACATTCTCTTCGGCGACAACAATTTCGATTTTTAATTTCGGGACAAATTCGATCGTGTATTCGCTACCGCGGTACAATTCGGTATGTCCACGGCTACGTCCGAACCCACGAACTTCGCTGACTGTCATGCCTCGGACACCCACATTACTGAGTGCCTCTTTAACCTCCTCCAACTTGAAGGGACGGATTATACATTCCAGCTTTTTCATGCGATTCTCCTTACTGAATGTGAATAGAGTTGTGTGGCAACTTTTGCTTTTTTAATCACGGCGGACGATCTTTCCCTCAATACTTACGAACCAGTGGAGAGGACGGATACACGGATCCGCCCTCGAGACGGTTTTCAGAACCTCTCTACACGCTCTAAATATCGTGATAGAGGAAGAACTCATACGGATGCGGTCTCATGTTGACTGCATCTACCTCGTTCTCACGTTTGTAATCAATCCAGACATCCAAAACATCTTGCGTGAATACGTCACCCTTGAGGAGATATTCGTGATCCTCTTCTAAGGCATCANGCGCATCACCGAGGGACACTGGCGTGGATTCAATGTCCGCAAGCTCTTCCGGCTCAAGGTCATAAAGGTCTTTATCTAACGGATCACCCGGATGGATACGGTTCTGTATGCCATCAAGACCTGCCATAAGTAGCGCACTGAAGGCGAGATACGGATTACAAGACGGATCCGGTGTCCGGAATTCGACCCGTTTCGCGTTCTCACTCTTCGAGTAGACAGGAATACGAACACAGGCACTACGGTTCCGTTGTGAATAGGCGATATTGACCGGGGCTTCATACCCTGGTACCAACCGTTTATAAGAGTTGGTTGTCGGCGCGATGATTGCACAGAGCGAGCGAGCATGTGCGAGCAGACCACCGATGTAGTAGAGCGCGTCTTCACTGAGCAGCGAATACCCCTGTGGATCGTAGAAGATATTCT
>ASZN01000232.1 GCA_000406005.1 Candidatus Poribacteria bacterium WGA-3G | reverse complement strand
AAGACACAGAATTAGTTACATTTCTATAGGGATATCGTTGTGTCTCCTGCTTTGCATAACATGTTGTAGAAGTTCAGAAACACCGGTCGGTACCCCAAATGAAGCTGTAGAACCCGTTCCAAAACAGAAACTCGACGGGTTTTCCACACAACACACTGAAGCCGGTGTCGTCAAATGGACACTTATCGGCGATACTTCAACATTTCATGGAAGTTACATTGAGGTGGAAAATCCGACCGTTCAGATTTTTGAGGACGGTGTTGTGGCTATGACCATCAACAGTCAGAAAGGCAAACAATTTCTCAACGGCACTCAGAAGGACAACCTACACCTCACAGGAAATGTCGTCGGTGTCAGCAAAGACGGTAAATTGTTTACTGAGGTCCTCCATTGGCGAAACCTCGCGGGTAGGTTGTACGCGCCTGAGGAAGCCACAATTGTACGTGGTGATTCTACATGGGTCGGAACAGAACTCTTGGCGAACCCCGCACTTGAAACCGTAAAAATGAAAAACAATCGATTCACACTTTACCCCAAAGATGAGAAAAGGCATGAATATCATAACAACTCCATTAAACCAGAGTAAGCGTGAACGTATATCTCGACGCTTCCAATTCTGTGCATCTGTCGGACTTCTCACGCTCCTGGTCCTTCTTATTTCCGTAACTGTTGTTGCCGAAGATACGAAAACGGAAGAACCCCCTTCAGACACCAGTGTTGTAGAAACACAAACGACAGAAAACGCTGTACAAAAGGCTAATACGACAGAAGAAAGCCGTCTAACAACAGAAGCGACGAAAGAACAGATCACCGGTACCTCAAACAGAATGGAGAGATACGAACAGGAAGGTATAACGATTCTTATTGAGGATGCCAAGACAGTACGTCATAACGAACAAGGCGTTGAAATCGGGTTTCTCAATGCTGATAAAATTACCCTTAAGACTGATACGGAAACCGACCAGACAGTAGAGATCGTTGCCGAGGGGAATGTAGAAATCCGAGATCAAGGCATTTTTGCGACTTGTGACCACGCCATCATGAACAATTTGACGAATACCATTACGCTCAAGGAAAACGTTGTCGTTCTGCAAAACAAGGATAGACTTGAAACCAAGCTTTTCACTTTCAATCGGACGACTGGTAAACAGACCGGTGAGGGTGGCGTTAAGTTCAAAGTAACCGTTACACAAGCACCACCAACCCTCACGGAAGCCGACGAGAACACCGAAACCGGCACTGATACCGATGAATCGGAAACGTCCACATCCGATCCAGAGAAAACAGAAGAACCAACAGAAGAAGATACCAATACTGAAGATGGCGCGGATGAGCAATCGGAAGCAGGTGACGGAGCCCCTGAAACCCCATCGGATGCAAACGGCGAACCTGCTCCTGATACCGAAACCCCGAATGAATCGGATACGGGTGAGCAATCGGAAGCAGGTGACGGAGCCCCTGAAACCCCATCGGATGCAAATGGTGAACCTGCTCCTGATACCGAAACCCCGAATGAATCGGATACGGATACCGAAACGGAGGAAGCTGAGACCAATTAATCCAACGCTGTAACCTGAGATCTTCGGATCTCTCGAACCCTTTTTTGTTCCGTTGATGAACACAACATAATGAGGCATCGTAGTTAG
>ASZN01000231.1 GCA_000406005.1 Candidatus Poribacteria bacterium WGA-3G | reverse complement strand
TAACATATCGTTCGGCGGTAATGCCGGACGATATGTTAGTGCACAACTCGAAAACCACCGCTGTAAGTTCGGTAGTAGGCGTGTCGGATATGGACAAGGTTGCCAAGCATTTTAACATATCACTCAATGCCTCCCGAGAAGCAGATTTACAGAGAGGTACAACTTCAGTGGGTCCGCACCGAGACGATTTTCTAATTGAGTTAGAGAGTGAAGCGAAGACAGATGGAGTCGGCACCCCTAACAAACACAATGAAACTGAGCCACAAGAAGCCAAAACGTTCCGAGAAGGAGCACGATCTTACGGTTCGCAAGGACAACAGCGTACGATTGCCTTAGCACTAAAGTTAGCAGAATTAGAATTAATCCGACACCTAACAGGCAAGGACCCAATAGTTTTGTTGGACGACGTTACTTCGGAGTTGGACGATAGGCGTATAAAGTATCTGTTAGAGGTCCTCGAAAATTTAAGCGCACAAACCTTTATCACAACGACAGATGCTGATCCTCTTGTTCACTATCTAAAGGCACCGAATGTTCTAACGATAGAAAATGCTAACGTAAGTCACACCGCGGAAACTCACACTGTGCCTGAGTAGCGGTAACAAACTGAAGGCGGAAAAACAAAATGCCTAAGACGCAAAATTTACAAGATATCCTTACAGAATTTGTGCGTACCCGTGACCTTGAACCTAAAATGCTCGAACAAAAGGTTTTTTCTCTGTGGCGACAATACCTCGGAACACCCATTGGTATAAAAACGATGCCGGTATCAATTTCAGGTGGTATCTTGAAAGTCTACACAGAATATCCGCCGTACAAACAAGAATTATCACTCCTCAAAGAGAGGATCATAGCAGATTTGAACGCCGAATTAGGGCAACCTATTCTCACAGACATCCGGATAGACATACGCCAATCCGTAACATCAACACCCCATCACACAGCAGACACGCCAACCAGAGCAGAACCACCAAAGACAAGCCCAAAAACATCTCCTGATAGTACCACCAACGTACCGACACCCGAAACGTTAGAGCAGATTGATCAAACAATTGTTGATGTAACGGATACCAACCTAAAAACCTCTCTGTACCAATTATTTCTCTCTCAGAGTAGAGAGTAGAGATAAGCCTTGACAAAATTGTAAAAATAAGGTATTCTATTTAGAGAGTCGAGTACCACAGTAAATCCAGCGTGTACCTTACACCCATTAACTTTATAAATAACCGAGCTGCCACCAAAAGTCCAAGGTTGTTTAAATATAATTATGCGAACCCCTGCAAAGCGAGGTGCCAAAGATAAAAATGTCTAAAAACGAACGAACATACACAGCGAGTGACATACAAATTCTTGAAGGACTTGAAGCTGTTAGAAAACGTCCGAGTATGTATATCGGTAGTACCGGTTCAACTGGATTACATCATCTCGTTACAGAGTTAGTAGATAATAGTATTGACGAAATTGGTGCAGGCTATGGGACAGAAATTAATGTCCAACTCCATCGGGACGGGAGTGTTACTGTTGCTGATGATGGTCGTGGTATCCCCGTTGACATGCATGCAACTGCTGGTGTTTCAGCACTTGAAGTGGTGATGACGACCCTGCACGCTGGCGGTAAATTTGACGGGCGCGAGCAAGTAGGATACCAAACGGCTGG
>ASZN01000230.1 GCA_000406005.1 Candidatus Poribacteria bacterium WGA-3G | reverse complement strand
ATTCAATAATTTTTGTGAATCTCTGTGTATTAATAACAAGGTCTTTCTCTTTCACATTTGTCCGTTTCAACACCAGAGGTGGTTCTATGATCGCTCGGTGTGAACCATCGGGTTGACGGATAATAAACGACGGCAGTATGGCGGCACCTGTTTTCAGAGCAATAGCAATTGGACTATACGGTGTATACGCCCGTCTGCCAAAAAAGTCCACAAAAACACCGCTCACGGTTGTGTCAACATCGGCGACGATGCCGAGCAACTCATTGCGTTTGAGGCACCGAAGCGCGTGACGGATCCCCGTATCTCGGTCAATGGTGGCGTACCCTGCTTGCTCACGATAGCGGGAAACCAAGGCGTTTAGACGCGGTGATCGCAATTCACGGACAATAGGGGTCAGTGGTGCAACTGTGGCAGAAATGCTGGCAGCGAGGAGCTCCCAATTCCCGAAATGTCCTGTTAAAATAATCGCGCCTTTCCCTTGTGCCAATGCACGCTCTACATGCTCAACGCCTTCAAGTTTAACGTATCGCCGGATTTGCTGCTTATCCAGACGTGGAAACCGCATGAATTCTACAACGGTTTTGCCGAGGTTTTGGAAACACTGTTTGGCAATTGTTCTGACGCTTTGCTCATCTGCAAGCGACAAGCTACAACGGAGATGTTCGGACGCCAATTTCCGCTGCTGAGATGCAAACCAAAACACAAGCGTTCCTAACCATGCGCCGATAACGAGACTCATCCGACGCGGCAGTCGAGATACGCAGAATCCAATCACTGTGGCAACAAACGCATAGCACCGATCTTTCATCGTAACAATAGTATACTCAATTTCTCGCAAAATTACAAAGAAAAATGTAAAGCAACACAAATCCTACCGGATACAGATAGAATCTATTCCTTCGTTGTATTGAGGGATGATTCCCTTTATTTTTTTACTATCTTTACGATTTATTCCAAGGAGGAATGCGTGTCTATTTCCTCTAAACTTTGCGCTGTCATCGCTTGCTCTAAGAGCATGTCAAGGTGTATTAGGTTGTGGATATTGCGGATTTCACGTGAAAGCGTTTCAGGCACGTTCTGGAATTGGAGCTGCAGGAGTTTGAGGACTGCGTCCTGCTTGCCTGCTGCTTTGCCTTCCACTATGCCTTCCGCTTTACCTTCCGCTTTGCCCTGTTCTATGAGAAATTCAGCCGTTGTCTGTGCCATCGTTTTTAACTCCTTAGGGTCTTGAATATGTTGTCTGATAATATCTACCAACGCATCGCGTTCATCAACAGAACGCCGGTGGAATATCAACTGCACAAAATACCGGAGTGCCTCTGCAATTTGCGGGGCGAAATCTTTATCTACTGACGCTATATGCGACATAGCATCCGCTAAGGCTTCGCTTATCTCTGTCTCGTCCGAATGCTCCTTTTGAAGCACACGTAGCAACCAGCCCAACGGATGTCCGGATTGCGTCAACGCTTCTCCCTCAGTCTCCTTGACCCCTAAAAACAGCGTGTCGAAACTCGGAACGAAACGCTTCAAAATTTCAGGAACATCCATGATCGCTGTTAGCGACACCGGCACTGTCCACGGACGATCACCCGTATAAAATAGGATCGGCAGGATTGGCTGTAAACGTCTTTCATTTTCAGGGAGCTTCTCCGTTTCCCATTCCTGCCGTTGCGACTCCCAGATTTGCATCATGTA
>ASZN01000229.1 GCA_000406005.1 Candidatus Poribacteria bacterium WGA-3G | reverse complement strand
CGTCGTCAATTGCAGGTATATCGGGATTGGCCAGATATTTTTTTATATTAGTCGCAACGAATAGTACCTGCAGATCCTTGCTCGCCGCGAGTGCTTCGAAGTTTTCGTTGCTGAAGGCAATCTTTTCCTTAGATATCAAAATCCGAAGCTTGACTGGCTCCAGTCCTGTAGGCAGGCTCTCGAATAAGCTCGGTAAAGCATTAACATATTCTTCGTAAGCAGCATCTGACAGCGAGCCTGCCTTGATGAGGAACTCACGCAACTCGAATGACTCCGGCTCACTTGGCATAGGGTGTCGCAGAATAGCCGATCTAACTGAAGGCAGGTCAAGATACGCGATTAGGTCATCTTTATTAAAGCCACTAGACTTAATGAAATCGAGACAGTTCGTCCAGGTTGCTTCAATTGCATTCAACTGGAAAATTATTGCGTGCAATCTCTCGGGCACATCTTCAAGACCTGGTAGTCGGGCTGTCTGTCTTCCAAGAAATGCCTCAATATCACTTTGATCGATGTCATCTCGACCAAGAATGTACAGAATAGCAGAAACATCCTCTTCTGAATTCTCTTGTATCGATAAAATAATATTTTTTAGATAACTATTAAAATCACGCTCCACTCTATTTATCAAAGCTACGTCATTCGTTGAACGAATAGTGGTAAAATTTCTCAAGCGCATTGGCTCGATATCACGATGACCAAGAATTTCTTTGTAGACATACTCCAGATTCGCTATGGTCAGCTCGTACCGCCCGGTGCCCGAATGAGGCGACTCGTGCAGCCGGCTGGGGAACAGGAAGTCCTCGGACTTCAGGCGCGCCTGCTTGATCCAAACCTGCAATACGTCCTTCGTTGCTTGAGTGATTTCGAACTGGACTGGACGCCGTGTCTTCTGCTGCATGATGATGGCGCGCGTCGCCACCTGATCGCCATGGCACACGTCCCGAACCTTGAGTGCGACGAGGTCATAGCCGCGCAGCTTGCTGTCGATACCTAAGTTGAACAGGGCGAGTTCACGAACCCTGCCGCCCATCTGGAGCCGAACGCGCAGCGCCCAAATTTCCTTGAGTTTGAAGGGCACCTTTTGGCCAACGAGCTTACCCTTGTTCCATGGCTCGCGCTGAATGAAGTTGCCTGTGGGTCCCATGATGGTCTCCCATCGATTAAAGGGCTCTACAGGATGCACTCCTCAACGGACCGAACTCGCCGCGTTGCAGGGGCTTCACGCTGGCTACGCGGGAATTTCCGACGTCGGCTGATTGGCGTGCGTGTGAAATGTCAGTCTCGGCCAGAAGCGGAAATTAGTAACGGCTGTTCTGCACCTGATCTTTGGAGCCTATTTTTAACTCCTAAAAAGGTTAACCTTTATATCCTTGTCAAAGTAAGGATCCTCACTCCATGAAGAAATAATATTCCTTGATTTGAGCCACTGTACTAAATTTCGATTTTCCAAGTTGTTTTTCAACTTCGGCTTGGCATATCCTGTTTTAATCTCTGAATATGGTCGAGGCAAATTGGCCAAGACATGACGCACTTCATCAGGCAACAAAAGATTATGATATTTGTTGAAAAGTGAAATTTGTATTGCTATAGGCCGAGAATTTATTACCAAGGACTGCACAGCGCTCCCGCTAATATTTGACAAATTGAAGTCTACGTTATAAATAATTGGACCTACCAGTGCTGATCGATCAGAAAGTTTCTCGAGCA
>ASZN01000228.1 GCA_000406005.1 Candidatus Poribacteria bacterium WGA-3G | reverse complement strand
AAATATGAGAACCGTCTTTTCTTTATTGATAGCTTTATTTTTTGCATCAACCATAAATATAACAACGAGTTTCGCGCAAGATTCACCACAGTGGCACTTGCCGGACGGTGCGATTGCTCGGTTGGGCAAAGGCAAAATAGAGGAGGTAGCGTATTCCCCGGATGGCAGCCTTCTTGCAGTGGCAGGAAGCATCGGTATTTGGCTCTACGATGCGTCAACCGGTGCTGAACAACACCTACTCATAGGACACACCGATTGGGTCGATAGTGTGTCGTTTAGTCCGGATGGCAGAACACTCGCAACTGGGAGTTTCGACAACACCGTTCGTTTATGGGATGTCGCAACTGCTACACTCAGAAACACACTCACCGGACACACCGGTCGGGTCCGGAGTGTGTCGTTTAGTCCGGATGGCAGAACACTCGCAAGTGGGAGTGATGACGACACCGTTCGTTTATGGGATGTGGCAACCGCTACACTCAGAAATACACTCACAGGACACAGCAATAATGTCAATAGTGTGTCGTTTAGTCCGGATGGCAGAACACTCGCAAGTGGGAGTGATGACCGCACCGTTCATTTATGGGATGTCGCAACTGCTACACTCAGAAATACACTCACCGGACACACCGGTCGGGTCCGGAGTGTGTCGTTTAGTCCGGGTGCCACACTCGCAAGTGCAAGTGATGACGGCACGGTTCGTTTATGGGATGTGGCAACTGCTACACTCAGAAACACACTCACAGGACACACATACTCGGCCAATAGTGTGTCGTTTAGTCCGGATGGCAGAACACTCGCAAGTGCGAGTTGGCGCGAGGTGCGTTTATGGGATGTCGCAACTACTACACTCAGAAACACACTCACGGGACACACCGGCTGGGTCGGTAGTGTGTCGTTTAGTCCGGATGGCACTATACTCGCAACTGGGAGTCGGGATGACACCGTTCGTTTATGGGATGTGGCAACTGCTACCGAAATAAACACACTCACGGGACACAACAGCGGGGTCCGGAGTGTGTCGTTTAGTCCGGATGGCACTACAATCGCAACTGGGAGTTGGCTCAAGGTGCGTTTATGGGATGTCGCAACTACTACACTCAGAAACACACTCACGGGACACAACAGCGCGGTCGGTAGTGTATCGTTTAGTCCGGATGGCAGAACACTCGCAACTGGGAGTTTCGACCACACCGTTCGTTTATGGGATGTGGCAACCGCTACCCACATAAACACACTCACGGGACACAACAGCACGGTCTGGAGTGTGTCGTTTAGTCCGGATGGCAGAACACTCGCAACTGGGAGTGCGGACCGCACCGTGCGTTTATGGGATGTCGCAACGGGAAACGACAGAAACAGACTCATAGGACACACAGACTGGGTCACTAGTGTGTCGTTTAGTCCGGATGGCAGAACACTCGCAACTGGGAGTCGGGACGGCACCGTGCGTTTATGGGATGTCGCAACCGCTACGTTCAGAAACACACTCACGGGACACACCGGTCGGGTCTGGAGTGTGTCGTTTAGCCCGGATGGCACCACCCTCGCAACTGGGAGTTGGGACCACACCGTTCGTTTATGGGATGTGGCAACCGCTACCCACATAAACACACTCACGGGACACAACAGCACGGTCTATAGTGTGTCGTTTAGCCCGGATGGCACTACAATCGCAAGTTCGAGTGATGACTTCACCGTTCGTTTATGGG
>ASZN01000227.1 GCA_000406005.1 Candidatus Poribacteria bacterium WGA-3G | reverse complement strand
AGCAGCTTCTGAACGAAAAGGAACTTTTCGTAGCGGAAGAATTAGACTTAAATCCTGGTGTACCGCCTTATTCTCTACCTCTCCAACTGGACACTATATCTAACTATCTGGATCTATCTCAAAAAATCAAACTTTCTTCCTCGGCTATTCGTTTATTGCAAGCAAATAGCTTTACCATTATCCCCACCCCGGCAGATATAGGGGAAAGAGAAGTATTTTTAGAATCTTTCAGCCAGATTGCTTACCCTAAAGATGATTTTGTAGCTTACTATAAAGCTATTAAAGAAAAAGATTTACCTATTTTTATTACTACTGACTCTCTTTTACATTTCTATCATATTTTCTTTGATACTACCTTAACGAGATTAGAAAGAGAGGTATTTTATCAGGATATATGGGTAATCAGTGAGAAACTTCTGGAAGAATCATGGAAAATCTACTATCAAAATAGCGGTGAGCTAAAAGAGGCAGCCAGAAGAAATATTGCCTATCTCTCAGTGGCTTTAGAATTACTCAAGCCAAAAGATAATCAGGTTGCTAATGACCAGATCCTCAAAAAGGAATATTGTCCTCCCGAAATGGATGAAGAGATTTGTAATCTGATGATTGAAGGAATAAAAAATGTTTATGGAGAGAAGGCTAGCTATCAATATTTTGATGAAAGAGAGCTGGAAAAATATCATTTTGAAATCCCCATGCTAGTAAAAGAGTTGGTGCAAAAAGAAATTAATTTAATTGAAGGACACGAAGGCTGGGAATATTCACCTATCTTTATTTATAAAGAAGATTATTCGCAGTATATTCCTCGTGGTCATTATACCAGGTCAGAAAAATTAAAAAATTATTTTAAGGCTTTAATGTGGTATGGAAGAATGACTGTTCTCCTGGAAGGTTCTTCTTCCCTTGCTCCTGGAGAATCCAGTTGCAGTGGTAATATAGGAGGAATAATCTCTGAATATGATGCCCAGATCCAGACCCGGCAAGCTTTTTTACTTACCAGTCATCTTCTGCAAGACCAAGACCTGGTGGAAAGATGGAATAGAATTTATGCCATCACCTCTTTCCTGGTGGGATTCTCAGATGATTTAGGACCTTACGAATATTATCAAGCTCTAAAAGAGATACTCGGTCAAGATCTTACACCTCAAGAGATGGAAAAAAATATCTTAGAACTTAAACAAACCATGATAGATTTCCCTTCCCATCCCAAAATTTATAGCGGATTAGGAGCTTGTGAATTATTAATGCCCTGTCCACCTCTGGAAGAAGAAGAGATACAAAATCTTAAGGTTCAAGCCCAAAAACTTCTTCAAAAAACCAAAGGCTTCAGATTAATGGGCCAGAGATTTACCCTGGATTCCTGGTTATTTTCCGAAATTGTCTCTCCCTATAGTGGGGAATACTATGGACCACAACTTCCTCTCCCCACTGAAGAAAAACCATTTACCTTTAGCTGGGATGATCAATATTTAGAGTTTAGAAAAAATCGCCCCTTCACCTGGGTAAAGACTGAGGTAACCAGCTGTCCTCCTCCCGCGACCAGAGAAGTAAGGGGATTCCCTCGGGGATTAGATTTAATGGCTTGCCTGGGTTCAGAGAGGGCCTGGAAAATTCTGGAGGCTTTAGGAGATACACAGTATACTGACTTCGAAAAGACTTTTTCTGTTCTGAAAAATTATTTCCATTCTCTGGGTAAAGAAGAATGGTATCAAAATCTATATATGAACTGGCTTTATGTTTTAGCTTCTTTATGGACAGAAGCAGAGACAGGTTATCCTACCTTT
>ASZN01000226.1 GCA_000406005.1 Candidatus Poribacteria bacterium WGA-3G | reverse complement strand
GCAACTAACAAGAGATTTTTGCCCTCCTTGAGCGTAACAGGAAACTGATCCTGAAAATCACCTGCACCACGGTTTATAGGGTTATGGTGAACCAAATCGCCATTGAGCCAGACCTTGACTGCGTCATCGCTCCCGACAAGCATTGTTGTTTTTTGCGCTCTTGGTGAATCCAAGGGAACGAAACCATAAGCGACGTGATGATCTATATCACCGGATCCCAATCCAGTATCATTCGCCATGTTATTAAGATTATTGCCTTCTGTCGGAGATATTTCACCAAGTGTCCACACCTTGTCGCCAACAGGGTTACCGCCAGTGGTTCCGTTGGTAGCGATCTTTGACTCTGTTACAGTCCCTCCACTCATTTGTGCGAGGAAATCTATCCCAGAAGAAGCAGCATCTGCCCCGCCTCTTCCTCCTGTCGGTGCAATCATCCATAACCAGGGACCCACTATTTTCCGCGAGCCCCTCACGACGGTGGCACCCGGGTTGCCCTCCGTCCGGATAAATGTCTCCACTGGTAATCCCTCCAAAGGCGAAAAGTCAGATATTGCGTTATTGCGGAGATCAAGCCGCTCCAAGTTAGTTAACCCCGCAAGGGGCGACACATCGGATATCTGGTTGTTCTCAAGATACAGCACTTTCAACTGTGTTAACTTCTTAAGGGGTGACACATCAGATATGACATTGGCATCAAGATTCAGATGTTCCAAATCTTTTAAATTCGCCAACGGAGATATATCGGATATCTGGTTATTCACTAATCCTAACCATTCCAACTGTGTCAATTCAGCCAACTCGGAGAGGTCTGAGATGTTGCAGTCGTTAATTTCCAACCGCCTCAAACTCTTTAACCCCTTCAGTGATGGAAGTGCCGATATTGACCTGTCGTCCCCAAAGCCTATCCATCTGAGTCTCGGTAATTTTCCCAAGGGTGAGAAGTCGGAGATAGGCGTGCGCCAGGCATCGATCCCTTCCAAACTGATTAGATTTGCAAGGGGCGACACATCTGATATCGGGTTCTCCGAAATCCCTATCCCGTTTAATTTTACTAAATCCTTCAGCGGGGACAAATCCGTTATGGTGTTCTCCTCAAGTCCTAACCAATCCACATTGATTAAGCCAGCAAGCGGTGATACGTCGGTTATCCTATTCCCTCGCAGTTTGATGTTATTGAGTCGCGTTAAGCCCCTCAGTGGCGATAAGTCGGCTATCGAATTACGACGAAATTCTATCCGTTCCAGATTGATCGCGGTCTCAAGTCCTCTCAGGTCACTTATCCCCCTTTCATCTGCCTCAATTCGCTCTAACCTTGCCATGTCTCCCGCTGTAATGACCGCACGGGGGGGTTTGCCGAGTGCTGCTTCAATCGCAGCGCGGAGATTCGGATCTGGAATAGAGACCAGATCCCCGGGACGTAGATCAATGCCTGGGTCAACTGGTGGTGTTACGGTGTCGTCTGGGGAATTCAGGGCGGAAACGACTTGGACAAAATTAGCGGTCCATGCGTCTCGACTCACGTCGCCACCTTCCAAGAATCCTGCCAACCCTAAACGCTGTAAACTCGGTTTATTGTCAACAGCCTGGAGGAACGCCTCCATCTCTAAACCCACGGCAGCTGCAGCGTGTGCCGCATCTACAGGATAGTGAAATTCCTCGTGGAACCGATGCACCGGTTCAATACTGCCGCCAAAGACGCCACCTGTCTTTTCAAGGGCTAACCGATATTTTTCGGTATCCTTGGCGACATACCCATCCATCTCAGATTGCTCCACATACAGACGCAACACTT
>ASZN01000225.1 GCA_000406005.1 Candidatus Poribacteria bacterium WGA-3G | reverse complement strand
AATAGCCATTAAATTAACCCTCTCGCGTTGTATTGAACTTGTACATTGCCACCTGACGAGTCACGTACACGATCCTCTTCATTCAGCTCTTCTATTTCTTTCATCATTAACTGTATATACTTACCAGCCTGATCATCTTCTTGTAGGTATGCAAAGCATTCTGCCAGTGCTCCATATAGAGCGATCCTTTCATTCTCATCACGGAACCAATTAGGTACGTGGGTGCCTGTGAAGAATAGTCGCTCTCTTGTGGATGGATCTGTATTAGCATCATATGCAGTATTGATCATAGGTTCTGGCATAAATGATGTACCATCTATTTCAAACCTTAACTCTGTATCAAAGAAATCATCAGCCACAGTACTTACTCTTAAATCTCTCCGTGCCTCTTCTGTCGTAGTAGTAGGATCTACTAAATCAAAATCAGTATGACCACGGAAGAAGAACGATGTTATTATTCCTAACCCAGTATTCTCTGCGTCATGAGCAGTCCCTGTAGGTTCTGTTGGAGGCGTGTGGTAAGAGATTTCGAATATATCTCCTGCAAGTGCTGATACATGGATACTTGCAGTACCATTATCAAATGCTCTACCAAATTGCCACTCATCTGCACCAAATTCTCCTGTTGGAACTTCAGTTAAGTTCTGTTCAACACCATCACGGATTCTGACGACAGTGGCTATAGCAGTTCTATCTCGTTGTCCAGTAGTTGGAGATAAGATAGGTCTATCAGTTCCAATAATAGGATTACCTGTAGTATCTACATGGCGCTCTGTTATTCTCTCAGGACCAAACCACAGTTCTCCTTGAGATGTTAATGCACTATCTACTTGAAATATCATATCACCTGCAGCAAAGTTAGCAGGAGTAATAGCGTAATCAATAGAAGGGCCATGGAACCATAGAGTACCATCAGAATGCTGTGAAGGTAACCTAGCCAATGTGAGACTACCAGCATAGAAAGCCTCTACAGATACTGTTCTAGGATCTTCGAACCACAACTCTCCGTTACCATCGATAGCTAAGAAAGTATCTATGTCGGCTCCAGTTGGTTGAGGAGTTACTTCAGTCATAGTCTGACCAGCGATACTCTGCCCATTGAAGTTATTAGCAGTGATATTAAATACAGCATTAAGCGCTGGCAGGCGTCTGTAGTAGTACATCTCAATAGCCACTTCAGGACTATTGAACCCACCATAGTATCCTACTGCTACCTGCCCGAAGGCGGGAGTAAGAAGTACCTGGTCGCCCTGCCGGCTCCAGAATGCTGACTGGTTAAAGTGTCTGTTGTTAAGATCCCAGTAGGATCTAATATCTGATTTCTCATTAAAGACCCGAGTAGTAAGACCGTTCTGATCTACTCCTCGGATCTGAATGAACTCAATGAGATCTGATGGTACTGCAAGAGCAGTGACGGACTGGTAGACATTACCTTGCCCTATTGAAGCAGCTTCTAACATATCAGATGTGTAGCTGACAGTATGCTCCAGTGGTGGGATCCGTAAGTGACGATACGCCTTATCTATTGAGTAGCGTATCGAGTCTTGAATGATTGTGTCAGGCAACGCTTGCGAATCACGGTTAGCCCAGTTACGGACTAGTTGTACTAGATCCGCATATGTTCTTGTAGTAGCCATCCTAATCTCCTAGTATGAGAGGAGATACGCGTAGTTCTCCTTGATTATCTTCTTGAACTTATCCATCACGGCACTATCGCCTGATTGAATAGGATCGTGTATATCTATTCCCCACTTCTCGTTGACTTCAATAGCCACGATATCGGGAATCGTCGCGAACTTTT
>ASZN01000224.1 GCA_000406005.1 Candidatus Poribacteria bacterium WGA-3G | reverse complement strand
GAGTGGTCTCTATTTCTATACACTTACCGCAAGCGGTTTCACCGCCACGCGAAAACTCTTGATAACGAAGTAATATTGACGAGGGAAACAGGAAAGGCGGAAAGCATGGAAGAATAAAGTTTCCAATCTTCTCCCCTTTCAAATTCCCAACAATCCGATGGCATGTTGCAATCGAAACTAAAGGACAAAACTCCGATAGGATGAAAAAGGAGATTTGACTTATGAAACTACGAACGACTTTCTGTTTGCTGATAACTCTATTTATCCTGTTAATTACCGGAACAACGAGTGATGCCCAAGTCAATTACATGTATTGGGTGGATCTTGGTGTGTCTAAAATCCAGCGTGCGACTTTGGAGGGCTCTAACGTGAAAGACCTCGCCACTGGTTTCAGCCGGCCAGTGGGTATCGCCGTGGACATTGCCGGCGGCAAGATGTATTGGACAGATAGGGATATCGGGGACGATAGAAACCCTGCTGCTAAGAATAGCGTTCAGCGTGCCAACCTTGATGGAACAAATGTTGAAACGCTTATTCTCGGTGGTAACTCCGTCAAAGAATATATAGTGTTGGATGTCTCCGGTGGCAAGATGTACTGGACAGACTGGGGACATTTCAGCACTGGTAAGATTCAGCGTGCCAACCTTGATGGTTCAAACGTTGAAGACATCGTCACGGGGTTGGGCACTGGTCTGCGAGGTATCGCGTTGGATATTGCCGGAGGAAAAATATACTGGGCAGACAACGTGAAGGAGGTCCTGGGTGGGGAAACAACGATCGGTCAGATCAGCCGGGCAAACCTCGACGGATCGAACATTGAGGATCTCCTCTCCATAGAGAGCGCACACGGGATCGACTTGGATGTTGCTGGTGCGAAAATCTATTGGGCAAACCCTGGGCCTGATAAGATCCAGCGTGCCAACCTTGATGGTTCAAACCTTGAGGATATTGTTACAGGATTAAGACAACCTTTCGGTATCGCGGTGGATAGTCTGAGTGGCAAGGTATATTGGTCAGACGCTCTTGGGGGTAAAATCCAGCGTGCGAATTTAGATGGCACAAACGTTGAAGACATTGTTACAGGATTAAGATATCCAATCGGTATCGCTCTGGGCATTCCACAGGTTAACGAGCCTGGACCAGTTCCTCCTGCTGTTCGCCAAATTTTTGGACTGGATCCATTTTATCAACAGTATGTTAATGTAGACGGATTGCCGATTGTCGCATCAGTAAAGACGAACCCTTATGCCTTAAAGGAGGCGGCATGGCTCATCCAACAGATGATTGGACATCGCCCAGATGTGCTACGGACCCTCCAGCAAAACAGGGTCCGTTTTTCGGTAATGGCTTATACCGAAATGACAACACAGATTCCCGAATACAGCGATCTCGTCCCCAGTTTTTATTGGGATATCCGAGCGCGGGGCTTGGGGCCGACATCCCAACGCCCGGCAGTAAGTTGTGGTGAGGAAAATCTACTTCAATATCCAGGTGACCCTTTTGCGAATGAAAATATCCTGATCCACGAATTCAGTAATGCCCTACACGAAATGGGACTGAATACGATTGACCCGAGCTTTGATAATCGGCTCAGAGAAGTGTTTAATGCTGCGATAGGGAAAGGGTTGTGGCAAGGGACCTATGCAAGTACAAATAAGCAAGAGTACTGGTCAGAGGGTGCACAATCCTGGTTCAATACAAATGGGGAAAACGATGCCAATCATAACCATATTAACACAAGAGCAGAATTAAAAATTTATGATCCGGCCCTCGCAACTTTGCTCACCGAAGTCTTCGGCGATAACGAA
>ASZN01000223.1 GCA_000406005.1 Candidatus Poribacteria bacterium WGA-3G | reverse complement strand
CGCGACAGAAGTTTCGGGTTCAAAATTGAAGGAGGAATCGTTGAGACGCAGTTTATCGAGCGCCTCTCGCAACGCCGGAAACTGGTTCGTATCTGCAGGATACAAACCGCTGAACACAAGCGGTTTCATTTCACGATAGCCGGGCAGCGGCGCAGCCGTCGGTTTCTTATGGTGCGTGATTGTATCGCCAATTTTCGCATTGTCTATATCCCGGATGCCTGCGATAAGATAGCCGACTGCACCGGTGTCCAACCCCGGCACCGGACGCATCTCTGGTGTAAAGATACCGACCTCTTCAATCTCGTATGCACGTCTCGTCTTCATGAGCTGGATCTTATCACCCGGTTTGACACTGCCATCGAAAATTCGGGTGTACATGATGACACCGCGATAGTTATCGTAAACAGAATCGAGCACAAGTGCCTTCAACGGTGCCTCTGTTTCACCGGTAGGGGCGGGGATATGATTGACGACTGCTTCCAATATAGCAGGGATACCGATCCCCATTTTCGCACTCACGAGGCGTGCATCTTCTGCGGGGATACCGATAACTTCTTCTATCTGTCGTTTCGCTTCATCAGGGCGCGCTGTCGGTAAATCTATCTTATTGACGACCGGGATAATTTCAAGATCGTTGTCAATAGCAAGATAGGCATTTGCCAAAGTTTGTGCTTCAACGCCTTGCGCAGCATCGACAATTAAAATCGCGCCTTCGCACGCCGCAAGGCTACGTGAGACCTCGTAGGTAAAATCGACGTGTCCAGGCGTATCAATCAAGTTAAGTTCGTAGCGGTTTCCGTCGGTGGCGGGATAGTGGAGTTTAACTGCGGTGGCTTTAATAGTGATACCGCGTTCACGCTCCAGGTCCATCAGATCAAGCACTTGGGCACGCATCTCACGCTCGGCGAGCGTGTTCGTATGCTCAATAAGCCGGTCGCTCAGTGTGCTTTTCCCGTGGTCAATGTGCCCTAAAATACAGAAATTCCGTATGTGTTCAAGATTCGTTGACATAATGTAGATAGTATACCACAACGTCCATTCGATTGTCTATAGAATTTAGTTACCAGCAGTCAGCGATCAGCATTCAGTTCCAATGATAGTCGGTTATCAGTGAACTGAAGGCTGAAGGCTGAAGGCTAAAAACTATAGCGGTTTGACTTTAATGTTCTTGCACCAAATCTTCCCACCGTGGTCTTGGATGCCGATGTGTCCATTCCGCGGAAAATCCTTGAGTGCGATACCGAACTTATTCCTGCTCCCATCGGGGTTTTGGTGCGGCGTATCCCAGTCATCCAGATCCGCGCGGACGATTTCTTCGTCATTGAGTGCCACGGCAACGATACTACCGTCACATGTGATGACCATCTGGTTCCATTCACCGGCGGGTTTACAAGTATTCCGTGTCGGTCCTAAGGCATCGTAAAGCGCGCCACAGTCGTGGTTCGTCGTCGGTTCTTTGCCGGGTGTGTCCAAAATCTGGATTTCAAGTCCGCTCTGAACAGGGTCATTCAGGTCTGCCCAACGGATGAAAATCCCGCTGTTGACCCTCGCTTCGGTCTTGTAATCAAGAGACAGAACGAAGTTATCGTACTGTGCTTCTGTATAGAGGTACTTGCCACCTTGAACGGTGCAGAGGATACTGCCATCGTCAATGACCCATCCTTCATCCTTTCCAGTGGAACCCCAACCGTTGAGTGTCTCACCATCAAACAGGGATACCCATCCCTCAGCTTTCTCTTTTTCTGATAACATAGTCGCTCCTTATTATACAATAGTTTGGAAAATCTTCTGTAGAATAGGCTGTTAGCCTGTTCAATCTTAGGCACGGTTTCTCT
>ASZN01000222.1 GCA_000406005.1 Candidatus Poribacteria bacterium WGA-3G | reverse complement strand
GATTGAGCTGCCCCGCGCAGCACTCACGGCTGACAAAATCGCCGCTGAAGCCGAATTCTTCTCCTACGGCACCAACGACCTCACACAGACAACGTTCGGGATGAGTCGTGACGATGCCGCGAAATTCCTTGATGACTACGTGAGAAACGGCGTGCTTGAATACGACCCGTTCCAGATTCTCGACCAAGAAGGTGTCGGCAGCCTATTACAGATCGGTTCTGAAAAAGGTCGCGCTGCGCGTCCCGATCTGAAGGTCGGTATCTGTGGTGAACACGGTGGCGAACCGAGTTCCGTGAAATTCTGCTACGGATTAGGGTTCAACTACGTCTCATGTTCCCCGTTCCGCGTCCCGATCGCGCGTCTCGCCGCAGCACAGGCGGTGATTGAAGCAGAAGATTAATCTGGACCTACACAAACCCGTTGCAGGCGGGGTTTGAAACCCCGCCTACAATACTTAGTTCTCCTAAACGCATCGTGAGGTGAAAACATGAACGCACAAGAATTTGGCGCGCTCCCTGCCGATGGAAATCCCGATGCCCTACTCTCGCAAGAAGGACTCCCGCTTAGACCTATCAAGATGACATTGCAGGAGTTCCTCGAAAGCGATTTAGAGGGATATGAATACATTAAAGGTGAATTAATACCGATGCCACCAACGTCAGTAGAACATGGCTACATTAGTGCGAACCTAAGTTCTCTGCTACACTTGTATGTGCGTGAAAATCAACTGGGGCGTGTTATCATATCAGATACAGGCTTCCGAGTTGGTGAACAGGTATTGATACCAGATATAGCGTTTCTTGCAAACGCACGGATACCTGATAATCTCAGTAAAGCATCTCCTATACCACCGGACCTCGCTGTTGAAGTCGTTTCTCCAACAGACGTGTTATACCGAGTTGAGGAAAAAGCGTTTGCTTACCTTGAGGCAGGCACACAATTGGTGTGGGTACTAAAACCGAGATCCAAAACAGTGACAATCTATCGTTCGGAGACGGACATCACGCTCCTCACCCGGAATGATACCCTCACCGGTGAGAATGTTATTGAGGGATTCTCCTGTCAGGTGGCAGAACTTTTTGAATAGCAAAAACACACCTTTGCAGGCGGGGTTTGAACCCCTCCTATTGGAAAGGACAACATATATGCTAATCGCAGATATAAACGAAATTGAAGGGCGCACCTATCCTGCCCGTAGACGTACCAAAAACCTTGTTGGCGGCGCGTCCCCGATCCAGATAGACGAATTCTGTATGGGGTTCGTCGTCTTAGAACCCAACGGTGGTCAAGTACCGTGGCACAACCACGAACAGGAAGAGATCTACTTCATCGTTGAAGGTGAAGGCGAAATGTGTCTCGGCGAAGAGCGGCAAACCCTCTCAGCAGGTCAGACTGTCTTTATCCCGTCTTGGGTCTTCCACCAATTGACAAACACGGGTGACACACCGATGCAGATGGTCTACTGCTACGGACCCGCAGGCGATGTAGCGCACTGGAAACAAGAACTCGCTGGCACACTCCCGAAAGCCGGTGTCGAAGCACCACCACTCCCAGAAGGCGCAGCCCCCCAATGCACAGAACCGGCGCAGTAGACATCCACTGACAAGAGGACTATCTATGAATCAGACTGAAAAAACACACCGCGTCGGTATCATCATGAACGGTGTTACCGGCAGGATGGGAACCAACCAACATCTCATCCGCTCCATTTTAGCAATCGCAGAAGAAGGCGGCATCCCCATCGGAGACGGCGAAGTTATCATGCCTGATCCGTATCTCGTCGGACGGAACCCAGCGAAACTCGAGAAACTCTCCGAAACCACCGGTGTCCAGAA
>ASZN01000221.1 GCA_000406005.1 Candidatus Poribacteria bacterium WGA-3G | reverse complement strand
GAGAATCACAACTCGGGTCCCTTCTTCCTCTGGGTGGATTTCTTCGATCCGCACGAACCGTGGGATCCACCTGAATACCTCGTCAAACGGTATGATCCGGATTACACCGGGCCGCCGATGCTCCATCCGAACTACGGTTTGTCGTCTCTCTTTACGGATGCCGAGCTGCACAATCTCTGGGCACACTACGCCGGTGAGTCCGAACTCGTTGATAGACACATCGGACGGATTCTGCAGAAGGTGGAAGACTTAGAGTTGTGGGACGATACGCTCGTCGTCGTGCTATCTGATCACGGGATGTCTATCGGCGAACACAGCCGGACAGGTAAGTCTAACATCGACCCGAAAGATGAACGCTATTGGCCGACATACCCGGAAATCAACCACGAGATGTTCTTGGTTGCTGGTGGAGACGTTCCGCAAGGGAAACGTCTTGATCTCATCGCGCAACCGATGGATATTATGCCGACGCTCTGCGAATTGGCTGGCGTTACTTTGGAGCCACCAAAGCCGTTTGAGGGACGTTCCTTCGCGCAGTCACTCCTTAATGGTGATGCACAACACCGGGAATACGCTGTAACCGGTTGCCATATCCGGGCACAGGGAGACAGTGTACCACGCCGAGCGACAACCCCGTTCCTTGTCACTGAACGTTGGGGATACGCACCTGTCGGTGAATACGGTAGACCGGAACTCTTTGATCTACCTGCAGACCCGATTGCGGAAAACGACATCGCTGCGGACAACATGGAAATCGTCAAGGCGCTGCATGAACTGTTTATGTCGCATCTTGAAGCGCATAACGCACCTGAGCATTTTCTCAATCTCTGGAAAGAAGAACCCTCCGGCGACGGGAAAGGGAAATGGTCGATTGACTATCCAGAAGAGTAGGATGGTGCATAGGCGTTAAAAAGGGGCGGACACTGAAGTGTCCGTCTCTTTTGAGTTTTAAAAATACAGGCGAAGAAAAAACCGCGAAATCCGTGTAATCCGCATAATCCGCGATTCAGATAAAGAGGCGTTAGAATTATGAAACGTTACCCTGAATATAAAGAGAGTGGCGTGGAATGGATTGGGAAGATACCGCACCATTGGGAAGTTTTGAAAGCGAAACATGTTAGTTCAAGTAATCCTTCCAAGAACAATCCGAAAACGACTTGTCTTAAAAATGAGCCTGTCGTCTTTCTGCCAATGGAGCGGGTTCATACTGATGGGACGATTGACCAAGAATTAAGGTTACCTTACTCTCAACTGAAAAATGGTTACACTTACTTTGAGGAAGGTGATATTCTCATAGCAAAAGTAACTCCGTGTTTTGAAAATGGAAAGATTGTCCACATAAAGAATTTGGCGACCTCAGTTGGGTTTGGATCGACTGAATTTATTGTCATTCGCCCTGATCTGCAAAGGGTATTTCCCCCTTTTTTGTATTATATTTTTCGCAGTGATTCACTTCGTAGTATTGGCAGACATTTTATGACCAGCGCAATTGGTCTTAAACGAGTCCCGACTGAATTTGTTGAGAATTTTCAGAATTTATCTACTATGTAACACTATCGCATTTTTATAGAAATTGGCTTGAACAGCAAATAATCATCTCGACAATTCAGAATGTTAATGGTGAAAAGTATTCAAATTTTCAACTCCCTATTTCGTCGTATCAAGAACATAAGCAAATCGTCAACTTCCTTGACCGCAAAACCGAACAGATTAACGAATTGATAACCGCAGAGCAACGAAAGATTAAACTCCTCAAAGAATACCGTCAATCCCTTATCTCCGAAGCAGTGACCGGCAAGATAGATGTCCGAAACGAAGTTTAGACCCTATTTTTTTCTGA
>ASZN01000220.1 GCA_000406005.1 Candidatus Poribacteria bacterium WGA-3G | reverse complement strand
GCTGCTCTAACTGCGTCAAAAAATCGTCAAAATCGAGACCTTTGTTCTCTATGAGTTTACGTTCAAGTTCCTTTGCCTGATCTTCGCTGAATACCTCTTCCGCTTTCTCAATGAGAGTTTGCACATCGCCTTGTCCGAGGATGCGCGAAGACATTCGTTCCGGATGGAATTCTTCAAGCGACGCTGCCTCAATCTTTTCACCGACACCGATGAATTTGATCGGTTTCTGTGTGATATGACGGATTGAGAGCGCTGCACCCCCACGCGCATCGCCATCCATCTTCGTGAGGATAACACCGTCAATATCTAAGTCGTTGTTGAAATTTTCAGCGACGTTTACAGCGTCTTGTCCGGTCATTGCATCAACAATAAGCAGGATTTCAGTCGGGTTAACGCTTGCTCGGATCTGTCGAAGTTCACCCATTAATTCATCGTTAACATGCAAACGGCCTGCGGTATCAATGATAACGCAGTTATGTCCGTGTGCTAAAGCCTCTTTGACTGAAGCCTCTGCGATCTTGACGGGTGAAACGTCTGTCCCCATTGAGAAGACCGGCGTTTCTGTCTGCTCACCGAGAATTTGTAGCTGCTTAATAGCAGCAGGGCGATAGACATCAGCAGCAACGAGAAGCGGTTTCCGTCCGTCTTTGCGAAATCTAAGTGCCAATTTTGCCGCTACAGTCGTCTTACCTGCACCTTGTAAACCGGCAAGCATTACGATCGTAGGACCACTGGGCGCGATACGAATCTTTTCCGCCTCGTTGCCCATCAATTGCGTAAGTTCTTCGCCAATAATTTGGGCGATCTGTAGTTCAGGCGTAAGACTTCCGAGCACCTCTTGACCGAGGGCCCGCGCTTTGATCCGATCTGTAAATTCACGTGTGACTTTATAGTTAACGTCCGCTTCCAGGAAAGCGCGCCGAACCTCGCGCAAGGTATCAGAGATGTTATTTTCTGTGAGTTTTCCTTGCCCTTTCAATTTCTTGAAAGTGCTTTGTAACCTATCGCTTAAACTTTCAAACATGGGCTCTGTATCCTTTTTTATTCGCGCGAACTACCGTCTCAGTCCATACTTAGTGCCGAAAAAATGTGGACGCTATCATCTCTTTTAGTGCTTAGAAAGAAATTCTCAAAATCGATAGATATACTAATCCCTAATTATACAATTATAGCAAATTTTACGACTGATGTCAAACTTTTTTTGGAATCGTCGTTAGTTATCAGAGGGTCGCTTTTCAGTTTTTGGTACGGTTTTCTATGGAAACCTTTCAGTTATTGGTTATCAGTACAAATAATGGAGGACGCAATTCAATGGTTAAGAACCATACTTTTTCCTGCTTGACACAGAGAAGTATCTATGGTAAAAATATAGGAATGAAAACAAGACGCACTCGACAACATCAGAAATTCACTTTTTATACTGCGCTCATCTTCCTCATCAGTGTTCTAACAGGTTTCTACTGCGGATGCCAAGGCGAAACTTTCAATTTGAATGTAGGCGGCACCAATTTTGAGATCGTAGAGAAATCGGGTGAACTGACGGAAAATGAAATCTGGGACGGACGGGTCTATATTACCGATACTGTCACTGTACCAGAGGGTATCACGTTGACGATCCGCGCCGGAACTATCGTCGGTTTTGAACCCATCGATACACCGAGTCTGCTTATTGTAAAGGGCGAACTCTATGCCGAAGGATCACCAGATCGGATGATCGTCTTCGGATCCTTGGGAAAACAACAGACACAGCAACAGGAACCGGCAGTGGAGACAACGGCTTCCCCCTTTGAGACTGACCTATCTCGGAGAAAACAACAAGACGGAAGAAACGGAGCCGTCGCGAATACCCTTAAAG
>ASZN01000219.1 GCA_000406005.1 Candidatus Poribacteria bacterium WGA-3G | reverse complement strand
ATTGTAGAACAGAGGCGTAGCTCGTAATGAAATGGAGAGCGGGTTCAAGAAAAGCGCGTGAAGTCCCAAGTCCACGCTGTTTAACCGCAAGGAAAATTTAAAATACCGCAAGGAAATTTAAAAATATGGCACTTGTTAAACTGAATGACCTTGAGATAGAGGTTGAAGACGGAACAAATATAGTTGAAGCTGCGCGGGAGCACGGCATTGAGGTGCCTCATTACTGTTATCACCCAGGATTGAGCCGACCCGCGAATTGCCGAATGTGCCTCGTTGAACCTTACGTCTTCTTTCCTCCGGCTGGTGCGATCGTGCCAGACCGACAATTGGCAACAGGCTGCACAACCACAGTCCGAACGGCTCCCCCTGAGAGGAAACTTGACGGAAAATATGACTTCATCGTCCGGACAGATAGCGAGCGCGTTAAAAAGGCACGAGAGGATGTACTCGAATTTCTGCTCGTGCATCATCCGCTCGACTGTCCCGTCTGTGATCAAGCAGGCGAATGCGACTTGCAAGATTATAGCTACCGACATGGACACGATAAGAGCCGCTACCTCGAAGTCAAGAATGTGCCACCGAAAAAAGATCTCGGACCGGATGTACTACTCTACTCGACAAGATGTGTTGTCTGCACTCGCTGTATCCGGTTTGCAGAAGAAGTATCTGGAACCGGTGAATTGGGTTTAATTAACCGTGGTTCGCACGATGAAATTGATATTCCGAGAAGCCACGACGGCACACCACTGCAGCTACTGGACAACAAACTTGCAGGGAATGTCGTCGATATCTGTCCAGTCGGTGCATTGATTAGCAAGGATTTCTTGTTCAAGTCGCGTCCGTGGTTCTTAGAAAAAGCAGACAGTGTCTGCACCGGATGTAGTGTCGGTTGTAATATCACCGTAGAATACAAAGCCGATGGCGTGTACCGAATCAAACCCCGCTTCCACGAGGATATCAACCAACACTGGATATGTGACGACGGTCGCCTCGGGTACCACTATGTGAACAGCGATGATCGACTCCAACTCCCGCTGAAACGCGTTGATGACGAACTCACCACCACACATTGGGCAGATGCGCTATCGGTCATTACGGAGCAGTTATCGGAAGCGGAAACTGATGACATCGTTGTTATCGGCTCTGCACAAGCCACAAATGAAGACAACTACGTTCTGCAACAGTTTGCACACGACGTGCTACAGACAACGCAGTTGGGACTCTTCGGGCATCCTCCCGGTGAAGAACACAAGTTCCCACAATTCACAATCGAAGCGGACAAGAATCCGAACACGGCAGGCGCACGCACAATACTCGGCTCTGCAAACGGAAACGTCGTTTTAGAAGGCGACGCACTCTGGGAAAAGGTCTCAGGTGCGAAAATCGTCTATCTCGTTAACGGTGGGCCGGAACGTCCACTCGAAGATGCTGAAAAAACAGCATTAGAAAATGTGGACTTCCTCATCGTGCAAGACGTTTTGTCATCAGAGGTTACGCAACTCGCGGATGTGGTATTACCCGGAACAACTTTCGTTGAAAAAGACGGAACAATTACCAATTCAACCGGCTGGATACAACGGATTCGCAAGACGATTGACCCACCCGGTGAAGCCCGCATTGATTGGGAAATTACGCAGCAGCTTGCCAAGCAGTTGGGTGGCGAAATGAACTATCGTTTTGCTGGTGAAATCGCAATCGCTATTGCCGAGAACGTAACAGGTTACGCGGACGCGACGCATCAAAATATCGGAGACGCAGGGATTAAATTAGCAGGCAATGATTAGTAACGTTACCACTCCGAACATCTTTTTTTTCTTAGTTAGGACTTACGCAGCGCACTCTTTTGTAGCATAGGCTGTTAGCCTGTGTCCTGAGAACGTCTCGGTCTCTTCAGAGTTTACTCGCTAACGGAGC
>ASZN01000218.1 GCA_000406005.1 Candidatus Poribacteria bacterium WGA-3G | reverse complement strand
GCAAAAACCGAACCTACCGGGCCTGGGGAAAATATCTAATTACCGATTTATTTTTTCAAACTTCATCAACCGCACCGGATACTCGGCAGGAACTTTGCATACGTCAGAAAACCTTTTGAGTTTCTCCATTTAATCAAAGCCTTCTAATCTCAAATAGGAGAACAAAAATGACTAAACCTATTGTCATTGTCTGCTCCGTTTTTGCCGTTTACGCTATATTGACCAGTTACAATGGCGTGCCGATTGACCACGATCACGCCCTCGTGTTCATCATCGCACACGATGAGAGTGTCAACGATGCCAACAATTACGCCGGTATCACGCAGAAAAAATGGGAGATATGGCGTAGCAAACAGGGCGATATCCGTCATCTACCGAGGTATGTCCGAGAACTCGCGGGCGACTCCAAACTCAATCCGCTCAAGGCCCCAAAAGTCGATATTACCATTATTAAGCGTTATTATTATGACACGCTCGGCAGATGGTATGCTTGGGACATCCACCCTGCACTCCAACTGATTTACGCTGATTTCGTTACACTGGTCGGGCGCGAGGCGGTAAAAGAGGTGCAGAAACTTGTCGGTGTCGAAGCGGATGGTCAATGGGGGATGGGCACAGCGGATGCCGTTAGGGCGTTCAATGCTGATTTTGAAGCAGAGCGTTCTCAGAACCCAGACTACGCGTGGAAGGTATTTCTCCAATTTGATGCCCAAAAACGTGCCGTTTTCCAATCGTTAGTAAAAGAGAATCCAGAGAAATACGCCGACCGCCTCCAGAAGTGGCTCAAACGCTCGGATGCCTTGAAAACCTACATGCAACCGGTTTTGACAAGGAAAAAATAACCGAAAAAATTTCTTGATTTTTTCTTTGAAACGGATTAAAATATTCCCTAAGTCCACGGGAGGTTTGAATGCAATATGGACACTGAAGTAACGGTCTTCACGCAACCTTGGAAGTCATACCAAGCCTGCAAGCTTGAAATATCAGAGCAATTTGACATCTTAGCACAACGGGAAGATAACTGGGATGGACACGGCTCACCAAAACCGACTGATTTAACCTTAGCCCACGCGAAAGTGGTTATCGGCGCGTTGTTAGATGCTGTCATTTCCGCTGGACATCGGTGCGACACGCCATCTATTTCCAGCGATGAAGATGGCGATGTAACCGTAGCGTGGTATGAGGGTGAGCGGCAATTACATCTTCAAATCGGAGAACATGAGGCAGAATTCTTCAAAGTTTGGGGAACAAATATTGATACAGAAATGGATGTAGATTTTCTAAAACCTGACAATTATCTAACGCTTTGGGAATGGTTAATTGATGGATAACACGGATCATGTACAAGATGATGAGGAACTCTACCGAAGTGTCCGAGGCAAATTAGAAGATAAAGAATATTCCATTCAGAAAGGAAAACTCATAATTGAGCCTGCAGCCTTCCAAGATAGGTATAAGCAACCGTCCGTAGATAGAGCGAAGTTAATAGACTATAATCCTGCTTTGTCTCAAAAAAGTGAAACGGATGGCATTGTTAGTATTAGAGCTGGCGAGGTCCGCGCGATAGGAACTGTAAAAACAAGAATTAGCAACGGAGATATTGATGATCACGCCGTAGATGTCGTTCCTGATCCTACAAGTGAAAATCCTGCACATGCAAAGATTATTGTAAAACCGGAATTTTGGGGATCAAACAATAAGCAGAGGAATGCTTTTAAGTTGCTACGAATCGCGTTAGCCAGACTTGCTACTAAGAACGGATGGATAATAGAACCGACCCCACAATAATAGATACAGAGGGTTTTTCGGACAACCTCGGGGCCAGCACATTTGATTATAGTAAAACCAAAAAATAAAAAGACCCT
>ASZN01000217.1 GCA_000406005.1 Candidatus Poribacteria bacterium WGA-3G | reverse complement strand
CGCTCTCCGAATGGCTCCGTGTTGAAGTCCAACAAAACGGGACAACCTATGAACAGCACTACGCGCGTGGTATCCCACAGACCGCAGTAGAGGAAACCGGCAAAAGCAAAAAGACCGGCACCCGCACCACATTTATGCCGGACGCTGAGATATTTGATACCATCGACTTCTTACACGAGACCCTCCGCGATCGGCTTCGAGAACTCGCTTTCTTGAACAAAGGGGTTCGTATCAATTTCCAAGACGAGCGAGATGAAGAAAATCCGGAACCGACTACTTTCCAATACGAGGGGGGTATCGCTTCTTTTGTCACCTATTACAATCAGAACAAAGAGGCACTCCATCCGAAACCTATTTATATTGAGGGTGTTCAGTCAGACGTTGTAGTTGAGATCGCCTTCCAATTCAATACAGGTTACTCGGAAAACATAAGTTCCTACGCTAACAATATCCGAACCTCGGAGGGTGGATTTCACGAAAGCGGATTCAAAAGCGCGCTTACGCGTGCCTTCAAAAACTACGCCAACGCTAATGAGCTACTGCGGAACGTCAAGATAGATATTACCGGTGAAGACATCCGAGAAGGGATAACAGCAGTTATCAGTGTTAAAGTTCCGGATCCACAATTTGAGGGACAGACAAAATCCAAGCTCGGCAACACTGAGGTAGAAGGTATAGTCCAGACGTTTGTCGGTTCACGCCTTAAGGCACTTCTTGAAGAAAATCCGAGCGTTTCCAAACGCATTATCCAAAAAGCGATCGATGCCGCACGCGCACGCGAAGCCGCACGGAGCGCCCGTGAAGTTATTCGCCGTAAAAGTGTTCTTGATTCCGCTTCAATGCCGGGGAAACTCGCAGACTGCGCCGAGCGAGACCCTTTAAAAACTGAACTTTTCCTTGTGGAGGGAGACTCCGCTGGCGGCACAGCTAAACAGGGACGAGACCGAGAGAATCAGGCTGTCCTTCCATTAAAAGGTAAAGGCATCAACGTAGACAAGACAAGACTTGACAAGATACTTAAAAATGCGCAAGTCATTGACATCGTTACCGCCTTGGGAACTGGCATAGGGGCAGAAGAATTCAGCCTCGAGAAACTCCGATACTACAA
The DNA here is from genome assembly GCA_000406005.1 of Candidatus Poribacteria bacterium WGA-3G. GTDB lineage: Bacteria > Poribacteria > WGA-4E > WGA-4E > WGA-3G > WGA-3G. Next base: position 843 of record ASZN01000217.1, on the reverse strand, counting down.
AGTTATCATCATGGCGGATGCTGATGTTGATGGTGCACACATACGAACACTCCTTTTAACTTTCTTCTTCCGGCAGATGCCCGAACTCATCGCCTCCGGACATCTTTATATCGCACAACCACCACTTTACCAAGTCAAAAGAGGTAGAAACTCACAATATCTCCAAGATGAGGAGGAGATGGAAGATTATCTTCTTACGCTCGCACTTGACACTGTCCAGATCGTAAATTCTCGGCGCGATGCGCCTTATACCATATCTGAATATAGGGCGATTTCAAGCACTGTCCGAAAAATTCAGATGCTTCTTGATCAAATCCAGCGGAGCGGAAACCTAACACCTTCACAGCTTTTTGGCGCAGACCAAATCTCTGAAACAACAGAGAATGAAACCAACGGTAGTAATACGCATGATAACGTAGACCAGCTGCTTAATAGGCTTGAGGATTCTCTGTCTCATGAAACGGATGTAGCCACTTTGGAAGCAGAAGAAATCCCTGAAGAATCGCCGTCTGCTGATAGTATCCAGGCGACGCTTTTTGGGAGTCCGCCGGAAAATGCCGAACGAACGGTTTCCGAACCAACACCGCGGGCTTCGAGGTCCTTGTATCATGAACTACGGCAGGAACTTCAGAAACTCGCCGGGTTTAATATTGAAGAAACAGATTTCTTACCACAAGAGCAGGAATCAGCGGAAAATACAGATGACCCGAATCAGAAGTTATTTAGCATCCAATCCGAAAATGGCGAAATGTATCATACGAACAATATCATTTCACTTGTGCAGCGTCTTCTTGGAATGGAACACCGCGGGCTTACAATTACACGGTTCAAAGGGTTAGCTGA
>ASZN01000216.1 GCA_000406005.1 Candidatus Poribacteria bacterium WGA-3G | reverse complement strand
ATACGATCCCACCGGGTGCCGCGGATACCGTGCGCTACCGACTCGAAATCCCACCCGATTCTGGGGATACACTCACCGTGGAGGCGAAACTTAACTACCGCAAATTCAACTGGTGGCACACACAATGGGCTTATGCAGGCGTGCGAGACCCAGAAGATACCGATTTCCAAGTAGACAAAGGCTACGACAATGGCAAGTGGGTCTGGACAGGTGATACCTCAGATGTCGCCGGAAAGATTAAGGCGATCCCGAACCTCCCAATCACCACGATGGCATCCGCCACAGCAACTTTAAAGGTAGTAGGCACAGTCCCTGTGCCGTCCACTGAAGTCGCAGAGAACGAGCAACCTGAAAATGCCCGCGAACGCTGGAACGACTACGGCATCGGACTCCTCCTACAAGGCGACCTGAAAGCCGCTGAGACCGCATTCCTGAAGGTGACTGAAATTGAACCGGAATACCTTGATGGGTGGGTGAATATCGCAAGAGTTAGAATCGAGGAGGGCGATATGCAGGGTGCCGAAACGATGCTTCAAAAAGCGTTTGAAATCCAAAAAACGCTGCCTCCGGATAACCCGCATCGTGCGAAGGTACACTACTTTTACGCACTCGTTCAGGAAGCATACGGCAACTACGATACAGTGATCGAGCATCTCCAGCGTGCCGCTGCGCAATTCCCGCGCGATACGCGTGTCCGAAACAGACTCGGAGGAATGTACTTCCTAAAACGCGACTATGAAACCGCGCTCACCGAATTCCAGAAGACACTCACCGTTGACCCCGAAGATTTGGATGCCCACTACAACATGATGCGTTGTTACCGCGCCCTGAAGAACCCGTCGCTCGCCGCGAAATCCCAAAAACTCTATCTACGTTTTAAGGCGGACGAATCCGTCGATGCGATCACGGGTATCCCTCGCCGCGCCGACCCGAATGTTAATCGCGAACGCCAACGGATTCATGAACACACGAATAGTTATAAACCGCCATCCAACCCGTAAGGACCAGCAATCCTCATTTTAATCGTCCGATAAAATAAAAAACGACAGATGTAAAATTCGTTTTGCAATAGGTGTGTAAATATTTTGATGGGCGCGGTTGAAATTTTCTGCGAAAAATCTTGATTTCTATTTAAAAATATCGTATCATTTGGTAACGGTGTAGCGAGTCTCATAACACCACCGCCTTTCCGAAAGAAACCGAAAACTTTGCTTTTAGGCAGTAGGCACAAGCACAAAAATGGAGCGTCTACAATGAAACCCGAACAAGTGATAAACCAAGATCCTGAGATTCATGGGGGGATACCCGTATTTACCGGGACCCGTGTTCCCGTACAGGTTCTCATCGACCACCTAAAAGCCGGCGAGAGCCTTGACTATTTTCTTGAAGGATTCCCTTCTGTTTCTCGCGAGCAAGCAGTCGCTTTTTTAGAATTAGCCTTGGCTCAAACAATCAGATAAGGGTGGCATGTTTATATGGACGGCTCCCAAAACGCTAAACTGACACCTATGCCTTATAGCAAAGCCCTAATGATTTGGACACGCGGTTGATCGTAGCGGAAACTGGGTAACCCAGTCCCTACGATCAGGCAATGTGGGCTGCTATCGTGGTGTGTCAATTTATTTTCCTGCTTTACTATAAAAGCAAAGTGCCTCGACAGTTTTGCCGAGGCACTTCTTGAGGGTTTTGGTTAACCCAATCCTAACCTATGCAGTGCAGTAAGAACAGTTTCAAGTACAGCATCTGGTGTGAGATAACTGGTATTGACCTCAATTGGGTCAAACGTACGGTAAACCTGTAATACTGCTTCGCGTCGGGCAACGTCCGCTGCGAGATTTTGTTCCTCAGCAGTGGCGGGTTCGCCACGTTCCCGCATCCGCTTCGTGCGATTTTCCTCATCAACCGTAAGCAGGATAATTGTATCCGGCTTGCGGAGTTCTGGTGGATAACGCCCT
>ASZN01000215.1 GCA_000406005.1 Candidatus Poribacteria bacterium WGA-3G | reverse complement strand
AGAAGTCGCGTGAAAAGTCACGCGACTTTTGCTTATCTAAAGTATTAACAACTGTGAAAAATATGACATCTAAAACCTACAATTGAATGACCCTGGAGAATTTCGTCTATAGCGTTGCATTCTCCCCAGACGGAAAAACAATCGCAAGTGCAAGTTCAGATGAGATTCGCTTATGGAATGCAAACACCGGCAGACAGCAGAACGTCCTTGAAAGATCCGCGAGTTGGGCATACGCCTTAGCGTTTTCACCGGATGGAAAGATCCTCGCCAGTGGAGACTGGGAGGGCGATATACAACTCTGGGATCCATCCACGGGTAAGTTGATGAGGACGCTCGAAACGAATTGGGGGTTCCTCTATGGCCTTGTATTCTCACCGGACGGCGCAACCTTGGCAGCGAGTGGTTCAGGCTCCACCATCCTCTTGTGGGATGTTGGCACAGGTCGCCAATTATCAACCCTGATGTTCGGAGAAAACACCCCCGGCATCCCGGCACTTGCACTCTCCTCCGATGGCACAATATTAGCGAGTGGACACCGGGACGGCAAGGTGCGTTTGTGGGACATCCGCACCGGAAGGCTTAACGCAATACTTGAGGCGCATACTTCTGAAATCCGCGCACTCGCTTTCTCACCGGATAGCGAGGATGCTGCTGGAACAACGCTTGTTAGTGCAAGTGAAGACAACGGCCTCCATTTTTGGGACACAGAAACTAAGGAATTTCAGACACCCCTCACAGGGTGGACGGAAGGCTTCACAACGCTTGCATGCTCACCTGATGGCACCACTGTTGCAAGCGGAGGCGGTCATCAGGGCAACTTCGTTCGCTTGTGGGATTCGCATACGGGTGAACTCCAAGCTGTCCTTGACGGACACACCGATATAATCACGACTGTGGCATTTTCACCTGATGGTAAAACCCTCGTCAGTGCAGATTGGGATGGCATGATGTACCTATGGAATATGTCCACCCAAGAACGACAGGTTACGCTCGCTGGTCATACAGGAGGGATTTTTACCGCCGTTTTTTCTTATGATGGGAACAGGATTGCCAGCATCAGTCATGATGGGACCATTCGAGTATGGGATACGCACACTGGTGAACTGCAAGCTACCTTTAACAGGCAGGGTGCTGACGGATTAACATTTTTGCCCGATGGCAGCCTCCGTGCCTGTGGCGGATGGAAGGCACAGGAAACACTCCGGGTGTGGGATGTCTATACAGAAAAATCTCTAACGCCTGAAGTCGGTAGAGGGCTTAATCCGGGACTCAACACCGTCGTCGCCTTCTCACCCGACAAAAAAACGATTGCTATCGGAACCCATCGCGGTGGCATTAGTTTGTGGCGTACAGACACAGGTGAACATCTCCTCTACTTTACGAGAGGACACGCACATGATGTCACCACCTTGGCATTCTCTCCGGATGGCAGCCGACTCGCCAGTGGTAGTTACGACAACACCATTCGCCTTTGGGAGACATCTACTGGTGAGCAACTCGCACTCTTAACAGGCCATACGAACGTACTTTCAATTACAGGATCTGCTGCCATCAGCACCGTTTCATTTTCACCGAACCACACATCCGCTGATTTCGATACAGCTGCGGGTTGGAGCCTTGCCAGTTCAAGTTATGATGGCACAATTCTCTTATGGGACCTCGCGCCGTCCGTTGCCCAAACGCCGTGGGATACTAATGCCGATGGGGTCATAAACATCTTGGATCTCACCTTCATCGCCTCACGTTTTGGGGAAAGTTCACCAGACCTCAACGGCGACGGCATCGTCAACATCTTGGATCTGGTACGCATCGCACAGCACATCGGAGAATAGAAACAGAGACGATCAAGCAACTCCCCTATGATGTAGAATAGGCTGTTGGTTTCCTGTTCACTTTGAATCTTCTGTAGAATAGGAAACTGTTGGTCTCCTGTTCACTTTGAATCTTCTGTAGAATAGGAAACTGTTGGTCTCCTGTT
>ASZN01000214.1 GCA_000406005.1 Candidatus Poribacteria bacterium WGA-3G | reverse complement strand
GAAACTTACGAGTTTTTGGATCGGTTAGAAGCGTTCCTCGGTAAACCGATTGAACGCCTCAATATGGATCCCGATTCCCACAGCAACCGCGATTTCGATCACTGGTTGACGCTCTACGGTGGTTTGCTGCCATCGTCTCAAGTCCGTTGGTGCACAGTTAACCTTAAAATCAAACCTTTTGAGGATTACGTCGGTGAAGCCAGCGCGTATAACTATGTAGCCATCCGCGCTGACGAAGATCGCGATGGTTATAAACCGCTAAAAACCCCTTCCCTCCGCAATATTGAGCCCAAGTACCCATTCAAAGAAGACGGTATCACCAAAGAGGATGTCTACCGAATACTGGAGGAAAGCGGACTGGGTCTGCCTGACTACTACAAATGGCGGACACGTTCCGGTTGTTACTTCTGTTTTTTCCAACGCAAATCTGAGTGGGTCGGACTGTTAGAGCAGCATCCAGACCTCTTTGAACTTGCCAAGGAATACGAGAAATTCGACGATGAGACCGGCGAACGGTTCACGTGGTGTCAAGGTGAAAGTTTAGAGGAATTGTCGCAACCAGAACGGATAGCACAGATTAAAGCAAACACTGAAAAGGCAATGGCATTCAAAAAAACAGCGAAACCGAATCGCCGTCTAATAGAAATTCTCACCGATGTCCACGACGACGAGGATGATGAGGAACCTTGTTTGATTTGCCATAAGTGACATTGAAAATATGATTCGTTTCAAAGGTAATAAATAATCGAATTGGAATGTATTATGCGTTATAGTTGGACACTTGAAAAGCAGAATTGGGATAACTTACTAGAACTTATAAGTGGGACTTGTTGGTTGCGTACAAAATTGGATATACTTTACCAAGATGATGTTCCAGATGGCCCAGGTGTGTACGTAATTTGTCTCAAACTCAGAACGATGAATTTTAACCAATACCCGTTTAAAGATTTGTATGAAATCATCTATGTAGGCAGATCTGAGCACTCTGTTCGTGCCCGATTTCTTAGGCACTGTAGCAGTCCTAAGAGAGGAGTGAAAGAGGCGAAAGAGTGTTTTAGTGATAACCTTGAATATTGGTACACCGAAATAAATCGAAACCAAGTTCGTGAACTTGAAGCACATCTAATAGGATGCTTCGGTCCACCAGCAAATCTCAAACAGGAAAGCATTCCAGCAAGGACAACAGAAGGTCGTCCTGCTGGTGTTTACTAACTTTCAAATCTAGTGGAGGATTATGCTAATGAATTTATATCCAGCTTTACGGTCGAAAATGGGTGAATGGAACTACTACGTCGTGAAAATGAGTGCCCGCGAACTGGCTGATAATGTGCAACTTGCATCCGCTGTGTATGACGAAAACATTCTTGATGAATCAATTCAACGCACATTAGATGAAGAAATTCAACGCACATTAAGAGAAACCAGAGTTTTCAAGGAAATTGTAGAATATTTAAAACGTCAACCATATCGATTCTTTTCTTCACTCGTTGTAGCTGCACTTGAAGGAAAACCTATGTTCTATCCGGTTGAGATCACGGAAGATCCGCAATTTGTCATTTTTCGTGATGATCAACGACTTAATGATGCATTCGGTCTCTTGAAGTTTGATGGAACCCAGAAATATTACGCTTTAGATGGACAGCATCGATTGTCAGCGATCAAGACCCTATTAGATCGAACTAATTCATTATCCGACGGATCACCTGAAGATTTTGAAAATGATGAGTTTTCTGTCATTGTTGTTGTACCAAGTCAGTCGGATTCTAATCAAACATTCATGCAAAAGTACCGGCGATTATTTACAAACCTCAACCGCTATGCCAAGAAGACAGATAAGGCGACAGACATTATGATGGACGAGGACGATACATTTGCTATCCTTACAAGGCAACTAATAAACTGATATTTCTCAAAAGTTATTGTAAAGCAGTGATTATCAAGGTTCTTTTGGTGTTATTGTATGAAAATGCGTTATGAAGTCTG
>ASZN01000213.1 GCA_000406005.1 Candidatus Poribacteria bacterium WGA-3G | reverse complement strand
CAACTATTAAAACTAATAACCAAACATTTGGAGATACTTTGTTATATGGCAGCAGCAAAAAAGCCTGTCCGAATTGCCGTCGTTGGGATGGGTATCGGTAGACCTAACGGCGCAGCACTTGCGAGAAACCCGCGCGGCAATGTCGTCGCACTCTGCGATCTACTTGAAGATCGGATGAAAGCCTTCGCCAATGATTTACCGGGTGAAGTCCAATTTTATACAGATTACAAAAAGATGTGCGAAGCCACCGATATAGACGCAGTCTTCGTCGGCACACCAAATCAGTGGCACGTCCCGATTGCCTTAGAAGCCGTGCGGAACGGTAAGCACGTCATGGTAACGAAACCGCTTGCCGATTCTGAGGAAGCGGCAGAAAAGTTAGTCACAGAAGCGGACGCGGCGGGTGTCGTTAATATGATGTCGCTCTCCACGCGCTTCGGGAACGACTGTCAATACCTCGGTAACATTGCACGCGACGACTATTTCGGAGAACTCTATTACGCGCGCGCTCGGAGTGTCCGTCGTAACGGAATCCCCGCATGGAATCTCGGATTTATCCAGAAAGGCGGTGGTGCCTTCCGTGATATGGGTGTCCATGTACTCGACGCGGCGTGGTGGATACTCGGTCTACCGAAACCGATCGCCGTACTCGGTGCCGCTGGTGCGAAGTTCGGACCGCGTGGACGCGGCTATTGGAATCGGATGAAACCGCCGAAAGAGACCTACGAGAAATATAAATCCGACGACTACGCTGGCGGGTTCATCACTTTTGAAGGTGGGATCGGCTTGCAGGTCGAAAGCTTCTGGGCATCACACCAACCCGACGAATTCCAAATCGAACTGTTCGGAACGGAAGCAGGCGCGACACTGAGTCCACTGCGGATTTTTCGGACAGACGAATCCGGTACCTCTGAGGATATAAACGTTAACCTCGGTCCAAGCAAACACAACGAGGCGTGGGACGCTATTGCCGATCACTTCATCGAATGTATCTTAGATGACGTATCTTGTAAGGCACCGCTCCGACACGGGCTGATCGTACAGCAGATGATGGAAGGACTGCTCAGAAGTGCTGAAACAGGACGAGAAGCCGAGATTGACGCAGCTGTAGAGGTGTAAAAAATGTTATTTGAACTGACAACGCTACGCAACGACTTTGAAAAGGACGGTTTCGCTATCGCACCGAACCTGTTTACGCGAAGTGAAGTCCAACAGCTCAAGTCAGAATGCATCGACATCCTGAAAGCCGTTAAAGCGGAGACAGGTTCAGTCGCTGGACACGGCGTGCATGTCGGTTTAGCGACGCGGAGTCCGGTGTTCCAAAAAGCCATCGGTGACGAGAGAATACTCGACATCTTGGAAGGTATCCTCGCGCCGGACATTGAATTTTTGAGTGATAAGGTGGTCTTCAAGAGTGAGGCGATGACTTTCGCGAGTCCGTGGCACCAAGATTGGCACTATTGGCACGGTGCCCACAAAGTCTCGATCTGGGTGGCACTCGACGATGCGACTCTCGAAAATGGATGCCTCAAACTTTTTCCGGGTTCACATAAATCCGCGATTCTCCACGACGGCGATGCCAGTGATGGACACGGGTTCGGGAACCGGTTGCGTCCGGGCGCGGTCGATGAGAACCTCGCCGTCACAGCGGAATTGGAGGCTGGTGGTGCCGTCTTCTTTCACGATTTGACGCTCCATTCCAGCCATCCGAACAGGTCCGGCGAAGAACGCTGGGTCTGGATTCCGACGTATCGCGACGCAAACGCTGAGGACAACGACTATCCGTGGGCTGTCGCTGCGAAAGTGTTACGCGGCGAAAAATCGTCTGAATCAAGTTTTTAACTATGGACCCTTGACGGCTCTCCATTAACATTACGAGCGGGTTTTCGGTAAATCCGCAAGAAAATAAAGATCTGTACAGTATAATACCATTTCTGATTTTATTGGTTTCCTCTTATGTAGCATAGACTGTTAGTCTGT
>ASZN01000212.1 GCA_000406005.1 Candidatus Poribacteria bacterium WGA-3G | reverse complement strand
TGAAACCACAAGTCCGAATACCCGTATCACATACACGCGTATCCAACACGCGAATGTTGGCATCAGGATCCGGACGGACGCAGTCCAAATTGAGAGGTGCCTTTTCGGCGAAAATAGAACAGGAATCATTTGCGAAAACACGAATCCGACGATTAGCAATAGCGAATTTAATAGGAATGGCATAGGTTCCAAATTCCAAGGCAGCGCGGCACCAGATGTAGAATACAGTGAGTTTACCGCCAACCAATACGGGGTTGTCTGCGAAGATGACTCGCGTCCGCGTATTCAGTATAATATCCTCCGTGCGAATTACGAAAACGCTATTGTCTGTTATTCCACCGCCTCCCCGGAAATTGTCTCTAATAACATTACAAATAACGTCGGCTGGGCAGTCTACGACGGTGGGCGGCTCCGAGATAATTTTATTCAAGGGAATAAACAGGTCGGAGGTAATATAACAGAACTCGGTGTAGGGACACAAGGCGAGCAGTTTTATGGTGTAGAGGAAGTGTTTGAACCCAGGAATTCTCCAGTAGCGGAAGCAGGCGTGCCACGCGAAAACTTCTAACAGGAAATTGAGATATGACCCGCTTGAGAGCCTATCTTGACCTCATCCGTTACCCGCTCTTTGCGATTCCGATTGTCGCGACGCTACCGGGCGCGCTGATCGCAAGTCAAGGCAAGCTCACATGGCGTGTTGCGGTAGCGCTGGTCATCGCGCTTTTCGGCTACTTCGCTGGGATGATAAAAAACGACTATTTCCATCACGAAACGGACAAGCAGACAAATCCGGAACGTCCACTGCCATCTCAGCGATTAACCCCACGACAAGCGATTATACCGGCGAGTGTGATCTACGGATTCTGTGTCATCGGCGGTTTCCTGCTCAACCCGCAGACCGGTTTTCTGGTAATGGGGTTGGTCGCGATTTCGCATCTTTACAACGCTATTTTCAAAGCGAAAGGCATCTTAGGAAGTCTTACACTGCCTCTCGGAATTGGGTTACTGAGTATCTTCGGGGCATTAGTCGTTAGCGGGACGGTGCCGCGTTTGGTGTGGTACGCCTTCGCTGCGACAACACTTTACGATTTAGGTACACATATCACGACGACTTTCAAAGACCTACCGCGCGACAGGCAACTCGGCATCCTAACCACACCGCTTCAGATCGGTGTCCGTCCGGCACTCTGGGTCTCTGCGATTGCGACGGTCCTCGCTTTCGCTATCGCACTTTTACCCTATTGGTTGGAGCCGGATGTTCAGAAGGCTTATATTATTTGGGTCATCTTAGGGGTCATTGCCACTGTCGGCACCCGTATTTCACTCTATTTGGAGCCCAACGAGAAAAACGGCTATTTCGCGCTGAAGGGTTCGATGGTGGGTTCTATTCTCTTTTTTCCGTGCCTTATCGGCGCGCAGGTCTCTATCGTTATTTCCGCAGCGGTCATTCTACCGTTGTTGTTAGTTACGCTGTTTCTGTTAAAAACGACGCACCAAGAAGTATAAAATGGATTGTAAAACAGATTAAGGAGGCAGACTATCAAAGATGAAGAACATTGTTTTGCTTATTACCGATACTTTTCGGTATGACAATTTAGGCGAACGGGCAAGACGACCGATTCGCACCCCGATGCTCGATAAATTTGAGGCAGAGCGCGCAACGGCTATCGACAAATTTTATATGAGCAGTTTTCCGACCGTCCCGCACCGTACGGATATTTTGACTGCAACAGTCGGGTGGCCCCACTACCCGTGGCAGCCAATTGATCTCAGCGGACGGAGCATCATCTCGAGACTCCTGAGCGATCAAGGATACGCAACGCAGCTGATATGTGATACGCCACACCTGTTCAACGTCCGCTTCCAGCACTGTTTCGATGCCGCTTTCCAGCATCGCGGGCAGGAGGGAGACAAACCGCTTCTACACCTCAATGACGAGATAAAAGTCGTTATGCCGAATGAGAAGACGCGACCGCATCCGTCATTCCGTGGACATACACTGCCGAACACGCACCGCTG
>ASZN01000211.1 GCA_000406005.1 Candidatus Poribacteria bacterium WGA-3G | reverse complement strand
TTGAACACATTCGACTTTTTGATTTCCAACTCTCTGAACGCCTCTTACGGTCCGAGCAGCCCGACTTCAGCAAATGCCGGTGGCTTTGAACTCTCACAGACAGCGTTCAACTTAGATGTTACCTATCCGTTGGACTATCAAGCCTCGCTTATCAACCTCGCAGGTGGTGTCGAATTCCGGAGAGAAGGCTACGGTATCCATGCAGGCGAACCGCTTTCATGGATCAACGCTGGACTCGGCGCAGACGGTGCCGCCGGCGGCATCCAAGTCTTCCCCGGTTTCCGTCCGGACAACGAAGTGGACGAAAATCGAACCAATATCGCAGGTTACGCAGACTTTGAATCCTATCTCAGTGGACAACCCGGTACCGGACTTCTCGTCGGCGCAGCGGTGCGCGGTGAGCAGTACAGCGACTTCGGCGCAACTGTCACAGGAAAAGCGACGGCTCGCTACGACCTGACAAAACAGGTTGCAGTCCGTGCTGCGGGTAGCACCGGTTTCCGAGCACCTTCCTTGCAGCAACTCTACTTCAATAACATTAGCACACAATTCAAGGTAGACGCTGACGATATTGATAGTGATGGAAACACAGAAGAACTGGTCGCACTTGAAGTCGGCACGTTCCGGAACGACAGCGAAGCCGCACGTGCGCTCGGTATTCCTGAACTCAAAGAGGAGATAGCTTTCAACGTCTCCGGTGGTTTCGTGTTGAAACCGGTTGAGAAGCTGTGGCTCACCGTAGATGGATTCCTCATTCAAATCGACGATCGCATTGTGCTAAGCGGTAGCTTCAGTGCTGATAGCGTCGCAGGCTTAGCCGCAGCAGGTGCAAGTAGTGCACAGGTGTTCACAAACGTCGCACAAACACGCACGCAAGGTGTTGATGTCGCAGCAGGTTACCTGCTCGCTTTTGACAACGAATCCTTGCTTAACCTGCGGGCTGCAATTACGTGGGCGGATACGGAAGTTATCGGTGATGTGGATGCGCCAGAAATTCTCATCGGACTCGAAGATACCCTCTTCCCTTCACAGGAACGCTCCATGATTGAGGAGTGGCAGCCGAACACTCGGATTAATCTTAGCGCGGATTACATCGTCGGCGATCTCACTATCGGCGGTGCCTTGCGCTACTTCGGCAGCTACACCGTTCAAGAGGGAAGCGGTGACGAGCCAGCACGTCAGACCTACGGTGGAAAATGGCTCACCGATATCCAAGGGAACTACCAACTGAACGAAGGACTTTCGTTAACCATCGGTGCGAACAACCTGCTCGATCAGACACCAGACCCGAACGAAATTGGACAATCCCGCGGTGGAACTTTAGAAGATAGCACCGGTCACGTCATTGTTGACTCACCGGGTGTGTTCACCTATTCGAGACGGTCGGCACCGTTCGGTTTCAACGGCGGACTTTACTATGCCAAGTTGTCCTATCGCTTTTAGGGTAGCTGTTATCAGGCGGACTTATGCAATTTCTACGTATTAGACGCATCAGGCGGGGTTACAAACCCCGCCTGCAACGGGATGCCCCGCCTGCAACGGGATGCCCCGCCTGCAACGGGATGCGTAAGTCCTAATCAACACAGAAAGAATTATAAAATCAGGCGCGGTTTCAACCGCGCCTTTTTTTATAATTTCTATTGCATCTATTTGCACAGTGTGCTAAATTGAGTTCGATATTTTAATCTATAAGGAGCGTATTGAATGCATCGAAACCTTTTAATCTTTTGTGTAGGGGTGCTGTTTGTCGGCACCGTTATTGCACTGAGTATCCGCTCTGTCGAAAGCCAAAGCGATAGGGTGCAACGTGGTAAATACCTCGTGGACGCAGTCTCCGCGTGTGGGTATTGTCATACGCCACGTGCGGGTGCCGAATATAATATGAATATGTACCTCGCTGGACACCCAGCAGGACAGACTTATCCACGCTACAATTTCAGCATGATGCAACAGGACATCTTTATCCTCACATCGCCGCAAATGAGTGCGTTCTCCGGTGCTTTTGGCACAAGTTTTGCCTCGAACCTGAC
>ASZN01000210.1 GCA_000406005.1 Candidatus Poribacteria bacterium WGA-3G | reverse complement strand
CGTCTGCTCTAAGTGTCCGGGTGGGATATTCGGCATATCTACATTATCGGGCCAATATTTATCGAGGAGTCGTTGAGGTGCCGTGAGCGGAAAGTGTGGACGGCTGTAACTGGCAAGCAAGAACCACGGTTGATCTGAGGGTTGCGATCTTAGGTATTCAAGGGTTTCGCCGTTAATAACGCGTTCTTGTAGAAGACTGCTCGGGATCTCTGTGACACCTGCGAGCCGAGTTCGTACTCGTATACGAGATGGCGGATTTAGCGGGTCTGTCTGGTGTCCAGCATTGCCACGTAGGTCGCCGTAGGGTCGGGACTGGAATCCGTTGTGCTGTTCTTTCCCACCGAAGTGCATTTTACCGACAAGTGCGGTTGCGTAACCGTGCTGTGCGAAATGTGCAGGCATCGTGAGGTGTTCAGGGAAAAGAATCGATCCGTTATTCCACGCCGAACAGCGATGTGCATGCTTACCCGTCAGCATACACATCCGAGATGGTGTGCAGAGCGGGACTTGACAATATGCACTCTCAAAATAGGTGCCGGAAGCAGCGAGACTGTCGAGATTTGGGGTCTGGACAATGGAATTACCTTCGTACCCGATAGCATGCGGACTGTGTTCGTCACTCATCAAAAATAGAATATTCGGTTTTTGCGCCATTAATCAAAATCTCCTTTTTCTGTTCTCCACCGCTTTGGTTCGTTGGTTGGATATTCTCTTCTTCTTATTTAGTTTACACGATTTCTTGGAGATATTCAAGCAGTTTTTTCGGGTAGGGCATCGAAAGAATTGCGTTAGACAAGCGCGTTTAACGTTGTATAAATTGTGCTGGTATTGAACAAACCAGTTCAATGCGGTGGTTTTGCCTTGCTTTTCGTGATACCGAGTGTGAGTGCTGGTAACACAGTCTCAGAAATGTCAGCGGAATAGTCAAAGATTGTCCACCCTGAAGCTCCTAAATTACGCGACAAGTAAATCTGCTCGGCTACAGCATCCGGTGTCAGTAGCGAATTGGAGGCGGTTGCACCGATCCCCGGGTAAATGGGGACATTCTTGGGCATGAGAGCGAGTTGGTTCGTTAGCAATTCCGTAAAATAGCCGGGATCTTCTGTATAATTCATCGGACAGACAAAATCGACGTAACCAGATTTTGCCCACGCCACCCAATCCTGTCCGATGGTCTTGATACATCCCGGATACCAGCCGAAAACAGCAGCAGAAATCTTGATTTCAGGATCAACTTCGTTGGTTCGCTTGTGGATTAGACGCACCAACCGTGTAATCTGTTGTACGCGCCACTCGGTATACTGCTCGCCATAAGTACCGGTTTTTGGTAAGACCTCGGCGGGCCATTCGTTGATCGGTTTTCGTATCGTCCGCACAAATCGCTCACGGCAGCCCTCACAGAAGCAGGCGTGGCTTCCCGGATAGCGGATATAATCGAGATGGATACCGTCTACATCGTAATTTGTGACGATCTCAAGGATACTATTCAATTCCAGAAGCACATTTTTCGGGTGTGACGGGCAGAGCCAATCGAGTGCTTCTCCAGTTGCGGAGACTTGGGTGCGTCCCTCCGCTCGTATTTTTTCGACGAATTTTTTCGGCGCGCCTTCCAAATTCCATGTAATTTTCCAGACATGGACCTCTAAACCGTGTGCGTGCGCTGCCTGAACGCACTGCGCAATCTGGTCGCCGTATTCTGTGAAGGTCTTACTTTGGGGTAAGATTTCGCTCGGATAGTGTGCGACACCTGCCCACGCCATGTTTGGGAGAATTATGTTCACGCCCGCGGCTGCTAACTCTTTCGCGGCGCGGTTCCAATCTCCGGGATATGCGCCGAGTCCGGAGTGATTCCATACCGCGCGTCCTTCGGTTTCGAGACTGGTGTGCGATAGGAAATAGGCTTTGGATAATTCGGCGCGGCTTGCGCGGGCTGTCGTTATTGCCGCATTGTAATCCGCGGTATCATATTCGGTGCGTGCTTGTTTCATCAAATCTGCCCCGGCATTTAGCACCTGATTCGCTTTGGGGACACCGCTGCGTTGAACAAATCTCGCTAACTCCGTAAAGTC
>ASZN01000209.1 GCA_000406005.1 Candidatus Poribacteria bacterium WGA-3G | reverse complement strand
ATCGCGATGAAAACATCTTCGCGAAGTTAATAGGCGGATGTTTCCGATAACTGTCAAGTTTTAAAATTTTCTCAAGTCCAAAACGACTAATTCCGAAATATAAAATCACGGAAGGCGTTGTACAGGATATACGCAGTAGCGATAAACGGTTTCATACAACAGCTGAAGCTTACCCGGGAAACAGTGGCAGCCCAGTGCTAAACAGTAAAGGAGAAGTCATCGGAATCCACTACGGCCATGACCCTGGCAATAGTCCTGTAAACGTAATCAAGGCGTTGCTTGCTGGTACCACTTCAACGGAACCTTTCACGCAGTGGCGGAAGCGAAACGATATCCGCGCCTATGTCCACTTCAAGCAAGGGAAACGAAAATATTATGATAACGATTCTGAAGGGGCACTCACAGACTTCAATAAAGCGATCGAACTAACCCCTGATGATGCTAAAATCTATAAATTTAGGGCGAAATCGAAAATGAAACTTGAGGATTATCAAGCAGCAATAGAAGACTATAATCAAGTTATCCAATTAAACCCTGATGACGCATCCGCATACAAGGAACGGGCGGAGGCAAAACGAAAATTGCGTAATCATACCAGTGCGATAGAAGACTATGATCAAGCTATCAAACTAAACCCGAAGGATGCATTCACATATAGGGCAAGTGCTGATGCGAAGCACAAAAGTGGTGACTATACGGGTGCAATAGAAGACTATAATCAAGCTATCAAGTTGAACCCTGAGGATGCCGAAGCCTACAAGAAACGCGGAAAAGCAAAGGCTGAACTTGGAGATGATACGGAAGCAATAGCAGACTATAGCCAGGCGCTCAAGCTAAACCCAAAGCATGTGTTTACATATCACGATCGCGCCAATATAAAACAAAAACTCGGCGATTATACGGGTGCGATAGAAGACTACAATCAAATTATCGAAAAACTTAAGGACGGATCCTTTACCTACCAAACCTATACCGAGCACGGTTTGACAACAACTACGATTACGCCTGACGATTCCTATGTCTACTATGTCTATAACAATCGCGGTTGGGCAAAACGAGAACAAGGCGATCACACCGGCGCATTAGAAGATTTCACACGTGCTATCGAACTCAAACCCGATGATACTTATGCCTATAACAATCGCGGTTGGGCGAAACGAGAACAAGGCGATCACACCGGCGCATTGGAAGATTTCACACGTGCTATCGAACTCAAACCCGATGATGCTTACGGGTACAAAAATCGGGCAGGCGTGAAGCGCGAACTTGGCGACTACAAGAGCGCGATAGAAGATTATACACATGCCATCAAACTTGATCCTAAAGACGCTGACTATGCCTATAACAATCGCGGTTGGGCGAAACGAGAACAAGGCGATCACACCGGCGCATTGGAAGATTATACGAACGCTATTGAACTTAACCCGAATGATACTTATGGGTACAAAAACCGCGCAGGGTTGAGGCGTGAACTTGGCGACTATGTTGGCGCGGTTGATGACTACAATCAAGTGATTAAACTTAATCCTGATGATGCTGTTGCTTATAGTCACCGCGGGATGGCGAAGTCTGAACTCGGTGACCATGATGGCGCGATTGCTGATCACGACAAAGCTATCCAACGCAACCCTAAAAGTGCTTATTTCTACAAGAATCGCGGTTTAGCAAAGGTAGCTCTCGGTGATCATGCCGGGGCAATAGAAGATTATACGAACGCTATTGAACTTAAACCTGATGATCCGAATGCTTACCATCTTCGCGGACACTCAAAACAAGACCTTGGGCAAGAGGAAGACGCACAAATTGACTTTCAAAAAGCAAAGGCGTTAGAGTCCACACAGTTGTAAAAAACTAACCATGAGCAAAGCGGTTGAGTCCGGACAGAGAGTCGCTCTTTCACTCGCTGAATCTAATACCATTTCTGTTAATAAATCTCTCTTTACGTAGAACAAACTGTTAGTTTGTTGCGCAGTGTTACACATTTTACGAAAACCGATAATGTGATAACATCGTTTAGAAATGGTATTATAAAACTGGAATTCGTGGGTCAATGTTAATGTGGATTTTAGAGAAATAGAGT
>ASZN01000208.1 GCA_000406005.1 Candidatus Poribacteria bacterium WGA-3G | reverse complement strand
ATGCTTTGGCTCCGCATTTCAAGTTAGGATTGCTCTCAAACGGCAACACCTATCCCGAACGGTGTGGACTCGAAGGACGTTTCGCCTTTGTCGTTTTCTCCCAAGACGTGCATGTAGAGAAACCGGATCCAAAAATCTTTCAGATCACAGCCGAGAGAGCAGGCTGCGACCTAACAGAGATGCTACATGTCGGCGATTCCCTTAAAAACGATGTTGTGGGTGCAAAAAACGTCGGCATGCACACTGTCTGGCTCAACCGCAATGGTGTACCCAACGATACGAAAAACCAACCTGACTATGAGGTAGCATCATTAACTGAAATCCCTGAAATCATTGGGATTAGGAGGAACAATAAAACATGTCAGTAAAAATAATTTCGCAAGAAAAAGATCCAGTTGGGGATATGTTTTGGGTGTTTGCGATCCATTACCAAATCCTTTTGATGTTGGAATCAGACGTAGGCATTAACGTAGATGATTTGAAGGCAGGCGTTAAAACTGCAGTCCCGAATCGTAGTATTCCGGAGGAGGCGTATTCACCAGCAAACGTGAGCAAACCGACTTATACGCTGGAAGACCTGCTCGCCAAAATCACAGAAGATAACTTGCACGATGAGATTGACACCGGACCTGCAGTAGGAAATGAGGTATGATAGGATCAACAGCATATATCCCCCGGCGTGGCGATGTTGTATGGATTAACTTAGACCCATCTCAAAATTCACCTTGCAAAAAACTATCCTTTCATGCTATTATAGTAAACATGGAGCGCACGAACGGCGTTACAACAAAAAACATTTTAAATATCACGAAATCAAACGCATCTCGAATCGCATTGGTAGAGAGCAATACGCCAGATGCCATCAAAAAGCTGTGCCGAGACTATTGGACATGGCACTTTGACGCATCGCTATCAGATGCCGCACGGTTACTGCTCAGTACAGACCTCGGCTGGGAGACGATGCCGCAGCTGACAACGCCACCCATCGGTGAAATCATCTCACCGATCGGTTACGCACTCGCACACGAAAATACAGAAATCCGTGATGCAGCGTTACAAGCGTTAGATGTGCGTGTCAATATCCCAACAGGGATAGCCTATATCGGCGACGAATCTGCGCCGTTAGAGATAGACGGATTTCAGATTGGTGTCTATCCTGTGACCAACGCACAGTACCAGCGGTTTGTCCAAGACACAGGGCATACACCGCCTCAAGATTGGACAGATGGTATCTATCCGGCAAACAGAGGCGATCATCCGGTTGTCTGGGTTACCTGCGAGGATGCAGAGGCGTACGCCAACTACGCCGGTGGTAGATTGCCAACGTTTCCAGAGTGGCAATACGCCGCACGTGGTGCTGATGATAGGCTATTTCCGTGGGGTTATGAAATTGACAAACCCCGGTGTAACACTGCAGAACTCGGTGCAGGCACGACAACACCAGTTGTTAGCTTCAGCGACGGTATCAGCCCTTTCGGATGCTACGACATGGTCGGCAATGTCTGGGAATGGACAGACACACCTTACGACGATGACGGAAATTTTCGCGTCGCATGTGGCGGTGCATGGTACTACAACCACGACTATAGTACTTGCACAAGTTACGATTTTTTTTCTAAAGGATACGCGGAGTTTGTTATCGGGTTCCGTATCGTGCATGAATCATAGAGGAAAAAAATGAAAGATAAAAAATCCGATGCGGAAAACGCCTTAGCACCTGATGATTCCGCAATCTCCTCAAACGATGTCCAAAAGGAACTTATCCAACGCGGACGTGTCGATATTCATACGCATCAGACCGCAGCGAAACACCTGAAAAACGGTGCGGATGCCTTAAACGCTCGAAACTACGCAAAAGCGATTGAAGAATTTGAACTCGTCATTCAACATAACCGTGAATCGGCGGAAGCGTACTTTCATCTCGGTTTAGCGCATTTTATGCTCGGTGAATATGAAAAGGCGATAGATGCCTACAAAATGGCGGTCGCCTGCGAACCGAGTGAAGCGGCAGCACACCTGAATCTCGCTGCGACTTACCGTCTGCTCAAACGCTACGACGAGGCAGTTGACGTTTACACACGCGCAATCCGTTTTATACCGAATCATCCTGAGTTACATTCCGAACTCGGCGCAG
>ASZN01000207.1 GCA_000406005.1 Candidatus Poribacteria bacterium WGA-3G | reverse complement strand
TCTGATATTACCGAATTAATAAATCAATTTTCATCCAACCGAACCGGATTACACACAGAAACCCTGAATACTTCAAAAACCTTCTTCAGTCGCGTAGCGACGCAATGTTTATAGCAGCGTCATTTTATAACTCTTTAGCCCTGTAAGGGCGGCATGTTATATCTTTGCTGAAACGCCACAGAAAATCCCTAAATTGACACACATCGTGCGGTTCCAAACCGCACCTACCGGGCCCGGGGAAAATCGGAATTACCGATTCAAATAATTAAACTTCATCAACCCCGCCTGCAATCAGATCTCGCATAGTGTTTAATAACACGATCAAGTACAAGTTTAAACCAGTAAGTATAGTGTTGCGGATTTTCTTGGATGTCTTGTTTCAGTATGTCGATATTCATCCACTTCCAATCGGCAACTTCGTCTGAGTTTGGTACGGGTTGACCCTCATAGCGACCGACGAAGACGCGATCTAATTCGTGCTCAAACAGGTTGTCGTTGAGTTTAACGTGATAAGTGAAGCTGAAGAGTTCCTGCAGTTCACAATCGAACCCCATCTCCTCATGGAGTCGCCGTCTCGCGGCGTGATGGTGATCTTCACCGGGGCGTGGATGGCTACAGCACGTATTTGTCCAGAGTCCACCGGAATGATATTTTGTGTCCGCTCGTTTTTGAAGTAGCACTTCATCTAAAGCGTTGAACACGAAGATTGAAAAGGCGCGATGTAGTTTACCATCGCGATGCGCTTGTATCTTTTGCGTACTGACGAGGGAACCGCAGGCTAACAGCCTACGGTACAACTGATTTTCCGTGATATTTCTTTCTCGGACCCAAACCCGGTAGGTTCGGTTTTGCGGTGTACGCACCCAAATTTGGTCTCCCACACGCGGAAACCAAATTTGTCTTTGCTTTACATTTGCGATCTGCATTCTAACCGAACCGGATTTACATAGAAACATTGAAGAATTCAAAACTCTCTTGAATCCTGTCTCAGACCCAGGGCCGGTTGTTTTTGCTAAAATTGACGCTTACGGATTATTGATACCGTTCTGAAGAGCAGATAGTGTCTGCATAAAGTCCTCAAGATGCTCTGCTTCTGCTGCTGCGTCCATTAATTGATTAAGATGTTGTCGGTCGTCTATTTTTTCTAACGAAGGAGTTAAAACGTCTGCTGCTATGGGTGTATTGAAACGGCGATTGAGCGAATGTAGGATACGTTCTATAGCAAGTTCTTTCATTCCAAGTTTTTTTCCAGTTTCAATACCGCGTTCAAAACCGCGTTCAATAATCATTTGGTAAACTGATGAATTCTCCATGATATCCTCCGGAATTAATGATAATAGATTTTGGCGGTTATGTGCTAAGCCACTCATGACCCATAATTCTACGAGTAAATTATTCCGCACCTGGGTCATGGTTCTAAAAATCATAAAATAGATCGCTGGGAGGTGCGTCTTTCAGCCGTAAAACGATCGTGCCTGTCTCCGTCCGGTAACCTTTCTGATACGCCGTTTTGATAGGTGTGAGGTCGAATTGATGGGCCTCGGTGATCGAAGCTTCGCAGGTATCCGAATTCGCATTGTGGGCGAGCGACACGCGCAGCTGCACCGGGAACGATTCTAAGAACATCGGCTCAGCAACTAAGGTGAATGCGTGCGTCTCACAGCCACCGGTGTAAGATACATTAACGCGCAATGTATCGGCTTCGATTGTCGCAGTGTTGATGACGTAGGCATCCGTTCCCCACGCCTCGGTGCTCGCTGCGATAACGGCGGCACCGATTTTCTCTATGTCATCTCCTACTTCAACGGTTTTGTCTATGGATTGGTCATCCATCCGGTCACATCCTATTGCGAAAAGCGTGATGAAAAGGGTGAGTGAAAAAATAAAAATGTTTTTCGTAGACATATTTGACTCCCTCTTAACTGACAACTATTTTATCAACCGCACAGCTGATGGCTCGCTTTTCGTTCGGCTTATGCGTCTACTCGTTGTTGGAAGGCGTAAAAGGAGTCTACGACAGATGCCTCGATATTGAGTTGCTTGAGTCGGTTGAGGTCCGCAATGGCTTCGAGTGCGGGGGC
>ASZN01000206.1 GCA_000406005.1 Candidatus Poribacteria bacterium WGA-3G | reverse complement strand
GGTCGTGAGGGAATCCTCGGCGACCCTTATCGGGGACCGGCGAAATCTTCGGAGACGGGCCGGTCGCGCGCCGCGCCCACCGGAAGTGCGGAAGACGCCGCCGGCCGGCTCATCGCATGCGGCAGCCGCTCGGCGTGTCGGGATTCCGGAGAGCCGATTACGTTGACGGGACGCCCCCGTGGCCGAGGCCCGGACAAGGCGCCGCTCTCCGGGCTTCAGGCCCGGACACGAAATGAACCAGTCAGGTTTGGTGGCTTACGCTCGCCGATTTCGTCCGGGACACTGGCGGCCACAAATCATGCAACTGTAAAATGGTTGAATGTGGATATCGGACATGCCGGGGGGAAACAGCGCATGACAGGCTGCCGCCTTGTTGAAAGACTTGCCTTTCGGATAACTGCGATTGCAGCCTTTGCGCTCCTTGCCCCGTTCGCCTCCCTGCCACAGGCGCAGGCGGCGGACTCGCCCTGGTATCTCGGCTTTCAGGTTCCGGTCATGTTTATCGACGACACGGAGTCGAAGACGACCGGCAGCAACATGAACCAAGGCAGCCCGGTGCCTTACAGCGCGAAGGCCACGTCCGAATACAAGGCCGGTTTCAAGCTCGCAGGCATGGTGGGCTACAGGCTCGGCCGGAGCCTGCGCATCGAGGGCGAGCTGTTCTTCGCGCGGGCCAGGGTGGACAAGCAGACTTATGGCAGCGTGACCGTTGCGGGCCAGGCGCCTCCCGGACTCGGCAAGGTAGATGTCCCGGTCTCCGGCAGCGCCAGCCAGACGGGCGCCATGGCGAATGTCTGGTTCGACATCCCGACGGGCTCCGACTGGACCCCCTATGTCGGTGGCGGCCTTGGCTTCATCCGGGTGGACCAGGGCGATCTGGAATACGACGCCAACGCGCTGGCAAACGCATTCTCGCCACAAACCTTGCCTCCCGGCTTCGTGCCGGAGATTTCATCGACAGACACCTCGATCGCCTACCATTTCGGCGTGGGGGTGGGCTACCGGCTCAACGACAGGCACACGTTGCAATTCGGTTACCGCCTGCAGATTGCAAACGATCTGGAGTTCAACGGCCGGAACGCCCTCGGCAACACCATCGGCGTAAAGACAGAACTGCGGGCGCACCTGTTCGAAATCGGGGTGCGGATGCACTTTTGACAGGCGATGGTTGCCGACGGCCTCGACGAACTTGCCGTCTCTCGGATCGGGCTGCTCGAACAGCGATGGCGGCGCGTCGGCGGCGACGAACAACGTTGTCGCGGGCCGCTCGATGAAATGCTCATCCAGGCCGAGCCCCGCCGCGGGTGCGACGACCGTGAGCAACCGGCAAGTGCTGCTCCCCATCATCTACCCGATCGCTGCGGCATTGGTCGTCTGTACGACGGTGGCGGTGGCGGGCTTCGGAGATATCGATATCCCCGATCCTTTCCTGCTCGTGGCGCACCCCGGGCCGGTCCTTCCCATCGGCTGGCTGTACCGCAGCATTGCCCTGATCCTCAGTGCGGAGATGGCCGGAACTGGTCCGGCTGTATCCCAATGATTATCGCCTGCTGCGCGCCCCGGCCTCATTGAAGCGACCCGGGGGAGCTTCAACCCGCCCGGGCAGGACCGGCGTTCCGCTCCCCTGGCATTTTTTTTGTCCCGGAAGTCGCATCCGGGCTTATGGCCGGTCGCATCGCGACAAGTGTCGGCCCCCCGGCATCGCGGATTCTCTTTGCGGCACAGACAACCGGCGCCGACGGCAGGCAGCCGGGCTGTTCCGGGAGATGGGATCGTCATGTCGCTGCTCGTCGGTTCCCGTCGCCCTTCGGCCAGCCTGCCCCCGCGAAGGCGGGGGTCCGGGTCGTGCCGTCCCTTCGTCCCGACAACGGCGCACCGGCGCGAACCGAGGCCTGATCCCATGGACGCTGACGCGATCATGCATGACGAACCGGATCCGGAGGTCCGCTGGCCCGATGGCGAGGCGACGGGTTTTCCGTTGTTCGCACCGAGACCTGCGATTGTCGACCAGGCCGATCTCGAGTGGGAAGGCGGCGAGGACGCCAGCCTTGCCGCGGGAGAGGGGATTCGCTGGAAGGTGCTGATCGCCGCCGAGCGGACGGAGACCCGGGGCCTTGCCACCGGGATTGCCGAGGTCGCACCGGGCGCGGAACTCATGGGTCACCGCCATGAGCCTGCCGAGA
>ASZN01000205.1 GCA_000406005.1 Candidatus Poribacteria bacterium WGA-3G | reverse complement strand
AGCAGCAACGCCTACCACTGCTACTGCACACCTGAAGAGCTTGAGGAAATCAGGGCACAGTCGCGCGCAGACAAACAGACCCGTTCCTACGACGGAAGGTGCCGACACTTATCAGCAGAAGTTATAGATCGATTTGTTGCAGAAGGTAGGAAGCCAACCGTACGGATAAAAATGCCGGACACGCCGATTCGTGTTGACGATCTCATTCTCGGTTCACGAAATATCGACCCAACTACGCTCGAAGATGAGGTGATTGTCCGTTCTAACGCGATGCCGAACTATAACCTGACCTCAATTATCGACGACGCGGAGATGCGTATAACACACGTGATTCGAGGCACAGAGCATCTCAATAACACGCCGAAACAGATCGCTATCGCAAATGCACTCGGATTAGAGGTCCCGAAATTTGCACATATTCCACTGGTGTTGGATAGTAGTGGCAGGAAGTTGAGCAAACGTCACCATGGTGATCTCGTAGCAGTTAACCGATACCGTGAACAAGGGTACCTCCCCGAAGCGATGCTGAACTTCGTTGCAAGACTCGGATGGTCTTACGACGACAAACAGGAAATATTCTCTGTGAGTGAACTCATAGAGAAATTCGATCTTGCACGCGTCGGTAAAAGTGGAAGTGTCTTTGATATTAAGAAGTTGGAATGGCTCAATTCCCACTACATAAATCAACTCGATGTCTCAGCACGGACAGATGCCGTGATCCCATTCTGGCAAGCAGAAGGTCTACTCAATCACACCGAGGATCGTGATTGGCTGATAAGCATCGTTGAAGCCGTAGGTGAACGCCTCACAACGCTTCAGGACATTGTTCCACAAACCCGTTATTTCTTTACTGATGAATTTGAATATGAACCGAAAGCAGTCAAGAAGTGGTGGGGCGGTTCAGAGGAAAAGCGCGAGAAAACTTCTGAGATTCTAACGAACCTTTTACAGATTTTGGAAGAAATAACCGAATTCGACATAGAAACCGTTGAAACCGCAATTTGGAAATACACGGATGAGAACGATATCAAACGCGTCGCGGCGATGCAAGCATTGCGGATCGCACTGACGGGGACATCGTTCGGACCGAGCCTCTTTGATATTGTTGTACTGCTCGGCAGAGATGTTGTTTTAAAGCGCGGCACAAAAGCACTTACAGAACTGCGACGTGGCTAATCCACCACAAGGAGACCATTCATGGCAGCAAAACTCGCTATACACGGCGGTAAACGGACTGTCCCCAACGGTATAATTAAACCGTGGCCACAGGTTACCGATGCCGATAGAGACGCAATCGCCGAGGTCATCGCTTCCGAAAAAATTACCGAACAACAACGGGTTCAGTCTGAAGGTTTAGCGAGAGAATGGGCTGAATATATGCGGGTCCGGTATTGTATCCCTGTTAACAGTGGCACCGCTGCGCTGCACCTCTGTGTCGCCGGTGTCGGTATTGAACCGGGCGACGAGGTCATCATTCCCGCCTTCACCTTCTGGGCATCTGCAGCTGCCGTCCTCCACCACAACGCCATCCCCGTCTTCGTTGATATTGATCCGGTGACCTATTGTATTGATCCCAACGCAATTGAGGCAAAGATCACCGAACGGACGCGTGCGATTATGCCAGTCCATATTCACGGCATGCCTGCCGATATGGACGCAATCCTCGCTATTGCCAAACAGCATAATTTGAAAGTTATCGAGGATGTCGCACAGGCGCACGGTGCACGCTATAAAGGCAAACGCTGTGGTTCGTTTGGCGACGCGGCAGGCTACAGCACACAAGCATCGAAAACCTTGAGCAGTGGTTGTCAAGGGGGTCTGTTCACAACGGATGATGAGGAAATCCACAAACGCGCAGCGTTGCTACAGTATTTCGGTGAGATCGTCGTCCCCGGACGTGAGCGTGAGGAACAGGAGTATAACGCTTACGGACTCGGATGGATGTATCGCGGTGACATGTTCAGTCAGGCGTTCATCCGTAGCCAACTCAAACGGCTCGACGCGAACAACGCATCGCGCATCGAAAATTGCAACTATCTCACAAGGCACCTCAGCCAGATTGACGGCATCGAAACACCTTTCACACCGGAAGCGTGTGAACCCGTCTATTACAACTACGTCGTCGGTTTTAACCCGGAAGCGTTGGG
>ASZN01000204.1 GCA_000406005.1 Candidatus Poribacteria bacterium WGA-3G | reverse complement strand
CGAATTTGGTTCGTAGTAGGGCAATTCATTGCCCGTTCCTATTTCAGATTAAAGACGAATTTGGTTCGTAGTAGGGCAATTCATTGCCCGTTCCTGAGCGGTGGACGCGCATTATTGCGCTCTACGCTTCATTCTCAGATGAACATAGAAACTCAACCTGCACGCCTTCTTCTTCAAATGCCTTTCGGAACGGTTCCCATTTTCTATCCAATGCCTGCAAGATGGTTGCTTTTTTATCATAGTCACGCTCATAGGCAACAGCAACCGCAATAAATTTTCTATCAGCTACATCAAAATCGTTTAATGCTTCGGTGGTTGGGAATTCGTCAAAATTCGTTTCACTGCCATCCAAAGGGTTGATACGCACCTCTGTGCAAATCGCCGGTCTCCGCATCAGGTTCTGCAGCAACGTTTTTACAAAAAGGTCGCCGATTCCTTTCCGGGTCTCTAAATTAACATATCTCTTGTATTCGTTAAGAATTCGCCACCCGTCATCGACAACGGACGTTTCCTGTTGTTCGAGAATCTGTTTAATTCGTTTCTGACACTTTTCTACATCATCAGGTGATGCATGCTCTGCCTCATCGTTTGCAGTTATGATAACGTTTGTATCTACGATAACAGCGTCCATTACCCCTCCGCTCTCTTTTGACGTTTTCTCTGTGCTTCCGTCATTGCAAACAAATCGCCCATCTCGTCACCAAAAAAGTTTTCTGGCCAGTTCGTTATATTCCCAAATTCATCCATGTCTAACTTGTCAATTTTAGAAGCACCGTTGATATACCGAGAAAAATAAAGTGCAGTCTGATCGGCAGCAATTTTTTCCTCCGCGACACGTCGCTGCAACCGATTTAGTAGGTGTTCGCTGTGGCTTTCTATTAGAATCTGGAGGTTGCGTTCAGTGATAACCTCTATCAATAGATCAGCCAAATCAGCTTGTGCTTTCGGATGGAGGTGAACGCCAGGTTGTTCTAAAATTAAGGTTGACCCCTTCGGTACATAGCAGCAATGCACCAAGAATGGAAACAGATCGGCAACACCGTGTCCCATGTCTGCTAACGTGACTTTGGCACTGTTTGGGCTCTTTTGGATGCGTACTTCGTAATTGTTATCGGATAGATTACCGATCGGGCCAAGCGAAAAAGAATGAGCGATATCCAACTTTTGAAGCCATTTAGATATGCGCTCTTCAATTGAGATGCTTTCTCCGTTATGAACGGTTGTTAATTGCCGCACGCGTGCAGAAAGAAGCGCGTCAACGGCTTCATTCCCCCACATATCTATCTCTTTGGGGTGTGTCATCTTCCAATGATAAAACCGTTGCGGATGGACACGAGTCGGACCGATATAGTAAACATGAGAAAATATTTCTTCAAAGGCAAACGAAAATTGGGGTAGAATGTCTGTAGGACCAGTAAAATTTATAAACGGTTGTGGTGGTAAACCGTAACAGTTTTGGATATTAATCGTGCCCAAATCCCGGTTGTCTGTGGAGAGTTGGTTATTCTTCCAAAGAGTTGTTGCGCCGTTAGACAAACTAATATATCGGATGTGTTCTATAATTAGCGTTGACTTTTCTTCTCGGATAACAGTGTCAAAAGCAAAACGGAGTAACTGGAGGGGAATTTTAGAAAGATCAGGGGCGGAATGGGTGAGTTCGCAACTGACTCCTAAATATAATTCATTAATTGATTGATGGCTATGAATTACCTCGCGGAAATTACCAAGATTGACAAGAGAATTTTCATCGCCAAAAAAGATAACTTCGTCGCTTCCAATAGTCTGTTTGAGCAACAGCAGCATCTGCAACAGGCTGCTTTTTCCAGAACTATTTGTCCCAAAGAAACCGGTCAGTGGAGCGAGTTTCACTATGTCACTGTCTTGCCAAGATTTAAAATTTTTTACCCGTATATGTGTAATCATTTTAACTGCCTCCGTGTTAACCCTTATTATACACAGTTTCACGAGGAAATTCAAGAGGATTCAAATTGCAGCAGAGAGGCGCAGATTTACAGAAAACGCTCTGATAGTAGAGTCTGTAATTACTTACACACTCACATGGTTATGTAAACTTGTGGATGTGCGTTTCACGGAGCCACAGGCTAACAGCCTATGCTACGAGTTAAACATATTTACGGAGCCACAGGCTAACAGCCTATGCTACGAGTTAAACATATTTACGGA
>ASZN01000203.1 GCA_000406005.1 Candidatus Poribacteria bacterium WGA-3G | reverse complement strand
GAACACAGACTAACAGTCTATGCTACATAAGAACACAGACTAACAGTCTATGCTACATAAGAACACAGACTAACAGTCTATGCTACATAAGAGGAAACCAATAAAATCAGAAATGGTATCAGTTAAAAAGGTCTCTGATTAACCACAGTCTCTTAACTGTTAACTGTTAACTGATAACTGCGTACTAACGACTACTCCTCCTCAACAACAATCCGTTGATTCGCCGCTATATCCCTCAACGTCTGCACAATACCGCTCGGCCACTGGATGACGATCTCATCTACCCGCGTATGATGTGCAAGCCCGAACGCAACATCGAGACTGCTCTGTGAGAGGTAGCTATCCCCCGCTGTTACCTGCTGCATCTGATGAAGATCACCTGCGCGCACTTTAACGACTGCACCGACACCGTCCTGATTGCTCACCGTGCCGACTGTACGTACCTGAAGCCAATGCTGCCGATTGCCACCCTCATTTCGGAGCAGGCTCGGTTTCCCACCGCTGTTAACAACGAGCAGATCCAGATCGCCATCGGCATCGTAATCCGCGACGGCGACACCTCTGCCGACCCCATAAGAATCCGACTCGCGGAGACCGACAGCCTCCGAAACATCTCTGAACGTGCCGTCGCCGTTGTTCTCAAGAAAGACATCCGCCTGTCCATGGGCTTCCCACGCTGCCGGATCGATATGTCCCGCCGAAAAGAAGATGTCCAGATCGCCGTCGTTATCCGCATCAAAAAACGCCGTCCCCCAGCACGTTTTACCCAACCCCGATGCGAAGACACCGCTCTCCGCCGATACATCCTTAAAAGTACCGTCCCCGTTATTGCTATAGAGGACGTTGTTTTCATCCAGCCAGTTCGTTATGAAGATGTCCAAATCACCGTCGTTGTCATAATCTCCCCAAGCGACCCCCATACCGCTTCGGATATCACCCGTCCGACTCCTCGCATCCGGATGGTTCGTATTCGTGAACGTTAACTCACCGTCATTCCGATAGAGGATATTCTGGTCGGTATCATTCGCGAGATAGAGATCAAGGTCACCGTCCGCGTCGTAATCCGCCGCGCCGACACCGAGCGTCAAATGGAACCCGCCGTTCACCTTCGCAGCATTCGTGATGTTGATGAACCCACCGTCCCCTTTGTTTAAATAAAGAATGTTCGCCTGTCCGAAGAAATCGTAAGGAAAAAAGACCTCATCGCCTTGTGGAACTTTGCTATATTCGATATAGTTACCGATATAAAGGTCGAGGTAACCGTCCGCGTCGTAATCACCCCATGCGATACCGGCACCGAAACCGTCGTCTCCGATCCCACCTGCGCCAGACGAGAAACGTTTGAAGGTGCCGTCACCGTTATTCCGATAGAAGACATTCGCCTTATAGTTCGTGACATAGAGATCAGCATCGCTGTCGTTATCGTAATCCGCGAAGGCGCATCCCATCCCCCAACCCGTATCACCGACCCCTGCAGCATCGGTCACATCGCTGAAAGTGCCGTCACCGTTATTCCGATAAAGTGTGTTCTTCGGGAGCACTGCATCCGGTGCTGGTCGTACAAGAGCACTGTTGACGATATAGAGGTCCGACCTACCATCGTTGTCGTAGTCCCGCCACGCCGCACCAGAACCGACGAGTGCTGGCACGACACGATGATCGATCCCACCAACGTGTGTAAAGTCGATACCTGACGCTTCAGTGACATCCACAAACCGGATATCCGCTGCCGAGCTCCACGTACTTGATATCAGTATGAAGATAAAAACCGCAATCGCATTCCGTAATCTATTCTGCATTCAGCTGCCTCTCTGTATATCTTCATCTGCAGGCGCGATTTGATGAAGTTTAAAAACTTAATTCGGTAATACTAATTTCCCCCAGGCCCGGTAGGTTCGGTTTCCTAACCGAACCGGATTTTACACAGAAACATTGAAGACTTCAAAAACCTCTTCAGTCGCGTAGCGACGCAATGTTTATAGCAGCGTGTGGCTAAAAAACCTAAGCCCCGTAGGGGCGGTATATGTAGAAACACTGCTACAAAATGCTACGAAAAACACCTAATACCATTTCTAAACAGTGTTGTCGCATTA
>ASZN01000202.1 GCA_000406005.1 Candidatus Poribacteria bacterium WGA-3G | reverse complement strand
CGAGATTTACATCGCTCTTGACAATGGTGCTATCGGGAATCCACCCTTAAAACCTGCGGACCTGCCGATCGTTGGCAAGGATCCCGTGAACGCGCTCGAGCTGCTCGAACAGACAAGCGCAGGTATGACACAAGCCATTGAACTCACAACCGCTGCCAATGAAGTGCTACAAGCGAACCAAGAATCTATCCAACTCGCCATCAAAGAGATTCGCGAAGTCGTTGCGACCACTGGCAAAACGATTGAGAAATTAAGTGTCGATTCTGAAGAAACGGTCAAAACTTTGACGCAACTTGCATTAGAAAACGACAAACGTTTCCAAGAGACACTCTTAAAGGTAAACAACCTTCTTGGGCAGTTGGAAGACGATTCACTCATGGTCAGTAGTCAGTTGAGCGATATTACGCGTGAAGTTTTAAGGCTGCTGAACCAAAATTCACCGAAATTAAACACTATATTTTCAGATGCACGCGCAACGACATCAGAATTCCGACAACTCGCACAAAATTTTCGCACAGACTTCAATATATTAGCAAATCAGGTTTCGAGGCTCGTCGCGCAAGGGAGCGAGGCAATAAAAACAGGTGAAGTAAACATTACACCTATCTTAGAAAACCTACAAAAAACAACCGAGGCAGTTGCTTCGTTAGAGACAGAGGTCAGCCAACTCTTGACTGCGCTGAACGAAGGCGACGGTACTTTCGCGAAATTAATCAATACGCCTGAACCGCTTGAAGATGCGCAGCGCACACTCCAAAACTTTAATAAAGCAGCGAGTGCCATTACGAATCTCTCACAACGAACCGAGCAGCAAATCGGACGCTTCGAACCACGACTACAATTTGGATGGGATTATGAACTCCGATATTTGAGCCTCGAAGAAAGACTTTACAACGAGTTGGCGTTTTCCCTTTCACCGCAATCAGAATCACATTATAGAATCGGTGTCGGCGTTCGCGATGAAACAGTTCGGTTTGAAATTCAGTACGCACATGATGTAACCGACTACCTCAGAGCACGCGCAGGATTTATGCGTTCCAGAGTCGGCGCGGGTGTGGATTTATGGCTCTGGTCCCGACGCATAGGACTCAGTATTGAAGGTACCGGATTGACAAGCAGCGACCCAGAATTGAACACAGAAATCGCAATACGGTTTTTCCGATATGGACAACTCCTGCTCGGTGGCGAGAATTTGACAGGTAAACCGCGTTGGACAACTGGATTCCGTTTTTTCAACAGAGAATGGTAATATCAACAACGCACGACCCTTATAGGTAAAAATAAAATGGCACGAGAAAAACGTAAGTTCATCTGTCAAGAGTGTGGATACATAACGCCAAAAACACTCGGACGCTGTCCAAATTGCAAAAGTTGGCAGAGCTTCGCCGAAGAGGTCGAGACACTGATGACGCCGTCAAGGCATCGTGGTATCGGTCAGACCTCTCGTGAACCTGAACCCATCTCCGAAATTACAATAAGCGAGGTGGAACGCCACCTCACAGGGATGTCAGAGTTTGACAGAGTTCTCGGGGGCGGTATCGTGCCAGGATCCGTCGTCCTTATCGGTGGAGATCCAGGCATCGGTAAGTCTACACTCCTCCTCCAAGCCAGCGATGCCTTGAGCCGGAAGTATGGAGATGTACTCTATGTCTCCGGTGAGGAATCTGTAAGCCAGACCAAACTTAGAGCAACCCGACTCGGTGTCGCGTCTGACACACTCTATGTACTCTGTGAAAATAACTTGGAAGAGATAGAAAAACATATTGAAGCGCAAAAACCGAAAGTTGTCATCATCGATTCCATTCAATCCGTCTATTTATCGAGTATTCAATCCGCACCCGGGAGTGTCACCCAGATTCGTGAATGCACCGGACATCTCTTGATTTGTGCCAAGAATCGGAATATCCCCGTATTTCTGGTCGGACATGTGACGAAAGAGGGAATGATCGCCGGGCCACGTGTCTTAGAACACATGGTGGATACCGTCCTCTATTTTGAAGGCGAACGTCACCATATCTACCGTATCCTTCGAGCCATCAAAAACCGATTCGGTTCGACGAATGAAATCGGGATATTTGAAATGCGGAGCACCGGACTTATAGATGTGATTAACCCGTCGGAAATTTTTCTCAGCAACCGAGAAGACCAGGTCTCAGGTTCAGTCGTTGTCTCAAGCATGGAGGGTACGCGTCCTTTACTCATGGAGGTTCAGGCACTCGTCGTTCCTACCAATTACGGCAACCCACGTAATACGACAGCAGGCGTAGATCGGCAACGCATCGCCCTGCTGATCGCTGTCCTCAATAAACGTGTAGGTATCAACGTCGGGGATTC
>ASZN01000201.1 GCA_000406005.1 Candidatus Poribacteria bacterium WGA-3G | reverse complement strand
GCACTACTACGAGCCTGCCTGTTTGTAGTAGGGCAATTCATTGCCCGTCAATTACCGATTTATTTTCTTAAACTTCATCAAACCGAACCTACCGGTCTGGGGTCCGATGGGTTATTTCTTCTAAAATTGGCACCTATAGGAGTGGGTCCCCTAACTCCGCTATGCGTGTTAATCGCAAATCGGACGAGGGGACCTCGCCCCTACGAATACCCAACATGAACATCAAATCTTCAGAACTTTCACTCATAATCAAAGACTATCTTGACTGCCTCATCTTTCTTGTTCAGTGCCATTTCAAATCCGAGTTGCGCCTCTGTGAAAGGTAGATGATGCGTAATAATCGGCGATACATCGAAACGTCCTTGCGCAATCATATCCATTGCCAATGGGAAATCGTTCGGTGCATCCGGTCCGACGGAGCCGATGAATCGGAGGTTTTTCCTGAAGAAATCTGCGAAGTGAAAATCGTAGATCTCGTCGTCCGGTACACCGAAGGCGAGGAGCGTTCCGCCGCGTTTGAGGAGTTGGAGACACTGGTTGATCGTTTCCGTCTGGTGTCCGACGACCTCAATGACCAGATCCGCCATTCTTCCGTCCGTAATCTCCGCAACAGCGGCGACAAGGTCTTCCTTAGCGGCGTTGACGGTGTGTGTCGCACGCATCTTCTTGGACACTGAGAGTCGGAAGTCAACGAGGTCTGACGTAATTACTGTCCGCGCGCCGAGGTTGCTTATCGTGTGCGAAAAGAGGAGTCCCATCGGTCCCTGTCCAATAATGACGGTATCAAGATTGAGTAGGTTCGGCAGCTTCCGACACGCCCAGACGACAGTGCCAAGCGGCTGCGACATCAGGATGCAGTCCTTCCGAGGGAAATCTGTCAACGGCAACGTGACACTCTCATCTGATAGAAAATATTCCGAAAGTCCACCGATGTGGCGCGGGAGTGCAAGGACTTCATCACCTACCCTGAACTTGTCTGATTTACTATCGGTAACAATGCCGATCGCCTCGTGGATCGAAAGTCCCGGCTGAAGCGGATAGCTTTCTGCGGGGTGTTCAAGGACGAAGGATGGCATATCACTCCCACAGATAGCACTGTGGACAGTCTTTATCATTATCGTGCCGTCAGGATAGTCAGCGAGATTCGGTTGATCTATGTCAATAATTTCGATTTGTCGTGGTGCAACAATTTGACCAGCTCTCATATTTTTTCGTTAACTCCTTATAGTTTAGATGATAATGCCTTCAAGACGTGTTGATGGAGTTCTCCATTGGTTGCAACGATACCCCGGTTCTCATGCATCCGCTTGCCTACCAAGAAATTAAGGGGGGCACCGTTCGCGTCCGTCACTGTGCCGCCTGCTTCTTCGACGACAATCAGCCCTGCGGCGTGGTCCCAGATGCATTCTCGGTAATTCGGGTATGCTGGATTCGGGAGCCGGATATAAAGGGACGCTTCACCACGTGAAACAATCCCATATTTCACTTGGCTATCCATCTGGACAGGCGGCTCTGTTATCCCAAGCGCGTTCGCAATCTTACCGTGTGCTTCACTGTCCCCGTGTGTGGATTCAACGCTCTCTGCGAAACGGTGTGTTGCTTCTGATACGTGTACGCGTTCTAAAAGTTCACCGGTTTTGGTGTAGAGGTGCGTACCTTGACCCCGAATTGCGACAAAGAGGCATCCGCGCTCGGAGTCTGTAGCGTCAAGATGATAAGGGAGATTCGGACATCCGAGAACACCGAGTTGCACAACACCATCAACAATGTAAGCTAAAGCGACAGCATATTGGTCACGACGGAGAAAACCTTTCGTGCCATCAATTGGGTCAAGCGTCCAGAAACTTGGGCCGACTTCACCACTTCCGTTATTGATCCATTCACAGACGGTTTCGGTAGTGGCTGCTGTCCCCTCACAGAAACGGTTCACATAGTTTGTAACGCGTTCTAAGAGCGGCGCGTTCTCTTGCAGTGCTTGTGCGCTCTCTTCGGCGACAATCGTGTCGTCCGGAAAAGCCTCGCTGATCGCTTTACATATCAGTGCCTGCGACCCGAAGTCAGCGACGGTTACAGGGCTCCGGTCAGCCTTTTGAATTGCATCGGTTGACACCATCTCGGCTTGTACCTGTTCGCAGAGCTGTATCGCTTTTAACACAGCATCAACGGCTGTTTGTATTTTGGCTTTCGGCTGTCGGAGACCTTCAGCCGTCAGCGAAGACGGTTTTTGGGTTGTCATTAGCTTCCTGTTTGGTTTTAATAGTTATCAGTTGTCAGTACGGTTTTTCTGCGAAAAACCTTTCAGTTAATAGTTATCAGTTAACAGTTGTCAGTTTCCAGTTAAGAGACTATTTGTGGCGGTTACCTTTCCTGCGACTGCCACAAGCA
>ASZN01000200.1 GCA_000406005.1 Candidatus Poribacteria bacterium WGA-3G | reverse complement strand
AGCCGATATTTGACAAGGAAATGGCTTGGAAAGTTGATACCAACGAGCGGTAACCCGGCACGTCTACCGACTTCAATGTAGACGACTGCTAACGTAATGGGGATCCCCATCTTCTTTTCGAGGACAACGTTGAGGAAATTGTTGCCTAAAGCGTAGTAGTTGTCGCTGTTACCGGTGAACGCTTTCTCGCTGAAAAGGTATTGATTGAGTGTCGCAACGCGTTGATCTGGTGGTGTCGTCTCTTGAATCTGGGCGCGAACAGCGTCCGCCATTTCATCGAGTTGGCGGATAGACGCATCAATATCGAGTTCCGGATACTCGCTCTGCGCGATGAGGAGCGCGCCTCTCGCGAGTTCCACTTCACTATCGTCGAGGTTCGCGAAGGCGTAGAATGGGTCGCTATTCGGGTTTTTCGTCATTTTTTTGGAAAAAGCAAATTTTTCTTGCATTCCTCGGAGATGTATGGTATAATTAAATAATCTATGAATGTGGGGGATTAGCTCAGCTGGGAGAGCGCTTGCATGGCATGCAAGAGGTCACCAGTTCAAGTCTGGTATCCTCCACTTTTTTATTTTCTCTGCTGTGATGTTCCATCCGTTTTCTTGTCGGTTTGCGACTTCGGTATCCTCGGTGGGATGCCGTTGTCTAACACCCCCAAAAGTGTTAGGTGGAGTTGTGCGCGGATCGGCAGTGTCTGCAGTAACCCTTCCTCAATCTTCTCAATCTTTTGCTGTGCCTCTTTACGTTTCGTGCGAAATTCGACGAGTGTCTCCTGAATATCGGTATCTTCAGCGAGTGTATCCTTAGCAAGCCTGTTCAGCGTCTTCAGGTCCTCGACTGCCTGAATCTGTTTCTGGCGTTTCAATTTCCACAGCATCTCAAGTTCGGTTTTCTGCGCCTCTGTTACACCGAGGTCAGCTAAGGTGACCCCTTCAGCGTTATCGTTGCTGCGCTTTTGCGCCGACGCAATCACGCCACAGAACGCGACGCATATCAGGATCCCCACAGCTCGTTTCATCCAGATGTGTACGGACTGTTTCGGTACCCGTTTATCGTTTCGCATAATTCGCCTCCAATGTTGAGATAAGACCCTCTATAAACACCTTATAGCATAATACCACAGCAGGTTGGTGATGTCAAGGTAAATAGTTTTCAGTACACAGTTAACAGTACTCAGTTACTATAGTCTGGACAATCTTACGTAGCATAGGCTGTTAGCCTGTGGCATCGTCATTGTAACCTTACGTACCATAGGCTGTTCGTTTTCTGTGTAATGTATTCCACAATCCCAGAAAATCCGTGATGTGCGGCGCACTCAACCATAAGCGACCCGCATTCAGACAACAATTGACAAAGTATTAACACACCGCAAACTTTATACAACCGTTGACTTTTTTCATTACATAGGTTATAATAAATTTATCCTTGGAAGGCAGACTGCCTATTGGAAAAGATAACCTTATGAAGCAGGACAAAACCATAATACACGACGAACTCCGTCCAGCGTACGATCTGAAAAACTTGCAGGTGCGGAAGTTCGGCCCTGCGCGTAAGCAGTTCGGTAACTTCGTCAGGTTAGAA
Organism: Candidatus Poribacteria bacterium WGA-3G; assembly: GCA_000406005.1. GTDB lineage: Bacteria > Poribacteria > WGA-4E > WGA-4E > WGA-3G > WGA-3G. The sequence goes on along the minus strand of ASZN01000200.1, from coordinate 617 downwards.
CCTGACATCGCTGCAGTGTTTCCAGACGATTCTACTGTCAACGAGGCATTGCGTTTCTTGATTCAAGTCACTAAGGAAAACAGCCCGATATCGCCTTGCCCAGGCAACGGTACTTAACACCCAACATCAAATAATTATTGTAGCGAAGTTTCCTAACCTCGCTTTGCAAAAATCTGTTGCTTTTTTCAGCTATTTATCGTATAATAAGTAATATGGAGAACTTTTTAATTTCTGAAAACACAACAACATACCTGACGAAACCGTCCTTTTCAGGTCACCAGACGTTTCCGTTTCGGTATACATGGCTAAAAAAAGGGGTTGATGCCGTAACAGAAAATCCCACCATCTTTTCGTCGAAAAATGCATCCGTCACTTTGGGGGTTGGGAAAAATATGGTGAGCTCCATCCGGCACTGGTGCCAAGTATCGGAACTTATCAAGGCAGATCCCTATCAACGCGGGCGCTTCATTACCACTCGGATTGGAGAAGCCATTTTTAACGACGACAACGGATTTGACCCGTATCTTGATGATCCCGCCACCTTATGGCTGATTCATTGGAAGATAACGACCAATATCAATCAGGCAACGGCGTGGTATTGGGCATTTAACGTTTTT
>ASZN01000199.1 GCA_000406005.1 Candidatus Poribacteria bacterium WGA-3G | reverse complement strand
TGACAATATCGTTATACGCCTCTGTCTTATAGGCTGCGAGGTGCTTTATAAATTGGAAATTTTCATCGTTTTCAGGGGCGACAGAGATCACTTTCAATGTCCCGTCAGAGGCTGCCCACATGGCGTGGAATTCTTCAAAGTTCGGTGGCGTAATATACTTCGCGTTCTGTGCGCCGTTTTTCGCGAGACTCCCGAATTTCCCCTCAACATAGGAACCTAAAATCCGTGAACCGTCTGCTACGGGTTCATCAACGACGTGGGCGATAGCCGTTAAAGCACTGTTAATTTGTGCCATGCTCCCGGAAGAGATACCTAACACCAACGAAGTGACACCGCTGCGTGCATGCGCACGCGCGATTGTGGCGATGTCTTCAACCTCGCCTGTCATCGTATCACAGCCACCGCCGCCGTGTATCAAGCCATCAATCAATCCCGGAATTACGAGGCAATCAGAGGCATCGATAACCTGTCCTGAGGGTTGACGCGTCTCTGTCGTTATTTCTGAAATTGTGTCATCTTGAATAACGATGCTCCCCTGTCCGAAGTGTGTCGGGGTATAGATATCGCCATTCACTATTGTGAGTGTTTCCATAGTCCTTTTCTTTCTAAAAACAGGAAACTATAGGCATAAGGATTTTTGTCGTCAGGTTCTCTGTCAATGCGTTTCACTTCTTGCCACGCGCCGATATCGAACGCTGGGAAATGGACATCACCTTCAAATGTGGCGTGAATTTGTGTGAGGTAGAGCCGATCTGCGTGGGGAAGGAACGCTTGGTAGACGGGTGCACCGCCACATATCATGAGTTCTTCTGTTTCTAATTTCTTGCAGTGATTGATAATATCATCTATTGTGTGTGCAACGATACAACCTTCCGGTGCCTTGTATGCCGTATTTCGCGTGAGAATAATATTGCGTCGCTTCGGTAAAGGATTTTTGAGGGTCTCAAAAGTCTTACGTCCCATAACGACGGGTTTACCGAGCGTTATATCGCGAAAATGTCGCTGGTCGGCAGGCATCTGCCACGGGATGTCCGGTCCGTTGCCGATGAGTCTATTTTTATCGATCGCAGCGATCATTGAGATCAACATTTTACGGTTCTGCTCCTTCCTCTTCTTCTCCGGCTTCTATACCGCTCAGGACCTGTTCAGCAAAGTGGATGACTGTCTCTTTCAACATTCGCGGTGCCAGTTTGATTTGATTTTGCTGTTCCCATTCCATCCTAAATTGACCCGCCTTTAGAAGTTCATTGATCCCACTTTGCACGGTTTTTTCGTCGGTTTCAAAGTGTTCGGCGAGTTCCGTAAGACTCAGTGGTTCCTCAATTTGAAAAGAGAGGACTTCAATCCACAACCACATTCCGAGTCGGCTTGCGAAGCGTGAAAGGTTATCGGTTGTTCCCGCCAGATGCGTGATTGAAGCGAAACAGTATGCAGCGTGGTGTGGATAGTCAACGATGAGTTCCTCAAATTCCTCAAAAATCAATTGAATAAGGAACACTGCTTCCTCTGGTAGCGTCAACGCTTCGATGTTCAGCGGATTACCATTCTGTCCTGGTTCACGGAAGTTATTTTGGTTTGGCTTTTTAATTTCCATTATCTCCTTAGACGATCATAGGTGCGCGAATTGCATCGTGATGTTGATAGTCCTCTAACTGAATGTGCTGCATCTTGAAAGCATCAATGGACTTAATCTCTGGATTCAAAACGAGTTGCGGGAGCGGATAGGGTTCCCGTTTCAATTGCATTTCAACGGCTTCAAAGTGGGCGTGATAGATATGCGCATCCCCTAACGTATGAATGAATTCATGAGGCGTTAAATCCGTTACTTGCGCCACCATCTGCAGAAGGAGGGCATACGAGGCGATATTAAAGGGGACACCTAAGAACATATCACAACTCGGTTGATACATCTGGAGCGACAACTTGCTGTCTGCGATAAAGAATTGGAAGCACATGTGGCAGGGTGTCAATGCCATCTCCTCTAATTCCGCCGGATTCCACGCCGTAACAATATGTTTACGGCTATGTGGGTTTGTCTGGAGTTGCTCAATGACTTTGGCGAGTTGATCAATCGTCCCTTCTTCCGTTTTCCACTTTCGCCATTGGACACCGTATATCCGTCCGAGGTAGCCATCACGTCCCCATGCGTCGGCGTTTGCGTTCCATATCTGTGTTCCGAGCTTCTCAAACTGCTCGGCGTGATCATAACCGCGCAGGAAACCTAAGAGTTCCGCTTTAACAGATCGGAAGGCAAGTTTCTTGGTGGTTACAGCAGGAAATCCGTCTTCCATATTATATCGCATCTGCATACCGAAGACCGCGCGAGTCTTCCCGTTTCTGCCCATTCGGTCAACACCGGTATCCAATATCTGCTGAAGTCCTTCGAGGTACTGTTTCATGCCTATTGATTGCCAACGTT
>ASZN01000198.1 GCA_000406005.1 Candidatus Poribacteria bacterium WGA-3G | reverse complement strand
CTCCCAATGTCCTTATCCTGTTCGGATCCTTGTGTGACGTGGGTTCGTCTAAAAATATCAAAACGTGTCAAAACAAGTGCGGAGTGTAGGATAGTAGAATCCGAAAATATGTTTACACTCAGCGATAGGACCCCACATTACACTTTCGTAGGGGCTGGGTAACCCAGCCCCTACGGTTCCGTCCGTGTATGCAAATAATTATAGGCTTTAATATAAATGTCCTTAGATGAGAAAACCGTATGCATTTTTTGCCCATAGCCATTCTGAGCGGCATCCTCTGTGTACTCTGTTCACAGGCAGCACACGCCGCTGAGATTACCGTCGTTGACAATAGCATCTTTGTCAAAACCGATGCTTATGAAGTCCAATTTACCGATGGCGTTATCACCCAACTCTCCAATAAACTAACGGAAGAAGTTTACACGCTACCGCTCGGCATTAGTGGACGCAGTGGGTTATTACGGAGGAATGACGGATCTTTCTGGACAGACGAGGCAACACGAACGGAAGTCCGAAAAATTGATCCCCGCAAAGCAGAAGCTGTGTTTAGGCAGGAACAAAACGAGGTGCGTCTGTTTATAACCATTGACGAACGGACTGGCGACCTCCTGATTGAACAGGAAGGCGTTTCGGAAACAGAGAGGGTATATGGTATCCAGTGGGGATGCGGGAATCTGGATACGCAGAATCTGGATCTTATTCTACCCGCACAAGGCGGACAAATCGTTGACGCAACATCGGCAACGACCTCTGCAAGTTTTGACTATCCTGAACACTGGGAAGCACAGCTCGCGATTGTTCAGGCGGAACACGGCGGTTTTTTCGTTCGCGGCACGGATGAGACCTTCCAGTTTAAAGCACTCCACTACGAAAAGGATATAGAGAGTTTCGCACTCGGTTTTGAGACCCAAAATCAAGCACCTTTCGATACCCATACCTCCGCGAAATCTGTCATCTGGCGATTGAATACGTACGTCGGTGATTGGCGCGTGCCTGCACGTCAGTATCGGGACTGGATGGAACAGACCTTCAATCCAAAAAAATTAACGGAGATGCCTGCATGGGTCTCTGAAATCGGTCTGGTCGTCATCTATCACGGTCTGGAGTTATCTATATTAGAGAGGTTAGCAGAACAGGTCAATCCGACAAAGACATTACTCTATCTATCACAGTGGCGCAGAGACGACTATGACACGAATTACCCGGATTACACGGCATCCGAAGATTTTGGAGGTTTCCTCGAAGCGGCGCGTCGGTACGGGTTCCGAGTGATGCTTCACACCAATTTCCCCGGGGTCGCACCGTCGCATCCACTTTATGCAACACTTCAGCAGTATCAATTTCGGGACCGATGGAGTGGCAACCCGATGGGTTGGTTCTGGGATAGACCTGAAGAACCGGGACGACACGCCTTTATCAATCCTGCGAGCTCCGAATTTAGGAGAATCCTTGTCGAGCAATTGCTCGATCTGTCGCATCAGTATCCGATTGATGCCATCCATCTCGATGTTAGTCTCATCGCCAAGAACGACGCAAACGGATTAATAGCGGGTTTAAACGCAGCACAAGGAAACGCACAACTGCATACGGACTTGACGGAAGCGATACCGTGGATCATTTTCGGTGGCGAGGGACTCCACGAAGTCACCTTCATCCGTGAAAGTTTCGCACAACGTCTGGTATACGCCTTAGATATTAAAGCGCATCCTATCAGTACCTTCCTATTTTCTCCCTATACTTTGATCTATGGACACTTAGGGTTGCCGAACCCGGATATCGGTCCCAAGCTCTATCAAGAGTACCTAACGTTATATGAACGTTGGGGTGTACTGCCGACGCTCCGTCTCTGGTCAGTGGAACAATTTGAACCGGATCACCCGGAAACACAGCAATTGCTGGCGATCGCTAAAGTTTGGCAAGAAGTCGGATTCAAACCCGATTTTGAGACGGATTGGAATACGGAGACGTTGTTCCAGTATGTCGGCGGTGCAGATGAAGTCGCAACACTTCAAGGAACAGATGGAGGCGTCGCACTGATTCTCCCAGAAGATACTGTCGGGTATGAGAGAGTCTCTGGCGTGACGCGGATAGGTACGGACCGTAATCTACGAGATTGGCGCGCTTACAATGAGACGACGCTTCTCGGACTAAATCCTGAGAAGTCATATCTCTTGAGCGACGCGCCACGCGACTTCTCACAAGCGCGGATAAACGATCTACCGGAAGGCGTTTCTGTGACGGCATCGCGGGTCACGGAAAACGCTGCGCTGTTTCGGCTCGAAAAGACAGACACTTCCCACGAAGTCGATTTATCGTCTCAGATTCATCTCGCACGGACGGGCATTCTCCTGAACGGCGCGGAGATGCCTCGGCAGCGAGGTGCTACTTTCCAACGGGTTGAGGCATCTATCGCGGGTGTCCAGAAAACTGCGATTGACGCACATCCACCGTATCAAGGCATCAGTGGCGACGCATTCGGGGAATGGACAATCTCACTCCCAAAACGTCCAAATATCCGTCTAAAATTCGACATCGGGTTACGGGACGGTTCCGAAGGGTCTGACGGTGTAACGTTCACCGTTTCGGTCGAAGACGACGAGATTTTCCGCGAGCATTACAA
>ASZN01000197.1 GCA_000406005.1 Candidatus Poribacteria bacterium WGA-3G | reverse complement strand
TTACGCACTTTTGACGATATGACGCTCCGTTAGCGAGTAAACTCTGCTAACAGCCTATGCTACAAAGGGCACAGGCTAACAGCCTATGCTACAAAGGGCACAGGCTAACAGCCTATGCTACAAAGGGCACAGGCTAACAGCCTATGCTACAAAAGAGCACGCTGCGTAAGTCCTAACGATTTATAGTAAATCCCAGTTATCAGATGTAAAACGCAACGCTGAATCACTCACTGTTTTTCAGGTACTTATAGAGATCGCTATCCGTCGAGAGAATCAACTTTGTACTCGCAGTGGTCGTCTTTCGATACGTCTCTAAAGTCTGAATAAACGCGTAAAACTCCGGGTCTTGACCGTGCGCTTCGGCATAAATCTGGATCGCCTCTGCATCCGCATCACCTTTAAGTTGTTCCGCCTCCTTATATGCCTCTGACTGAATACGTTCCAACTCCTTCTGTTTCTGACCCATGATGTTCGCGGCTTCGCCTTCGCCCTCGGATTTGTACTTCTCAGAGATACGTTGACGCTCCGAAATCATTTGGTCAAAGACCTTCTTTCGGACTTCGTCTACATAGTTAATACGTTTTATCTGAACATCGACGAGTTCAACGCCGTATTGGGGTACCGTCTCTTGTACTTTCTCAAGTATCATGCGTGTAATCCGTTCCCTGCCGATCTGAATCTCTTCCAACGATTCACCGGATTGTCCCTCTTCTCCTTCGAGTACTTCGAGATCGAGGCTTAAGACGCGATTTGAATCCCGCACGACTTCAATCAAGAGTTGTGCCGTCACTAAATCCCGCGCTGCGGAATCGATAATGTCATCCAAACGGGACTGTGCGAACTGTTCTGTGCCGAGTGCTTGATAGAATTTGAGAGCATCTTTAATACGCCAGCGCGCCGTCGTATCAAGCCAGATGAAACGCTTGTCTTTTGTCGGAATCTGGTTCGGAGACCCGTCCCATTCAAGGACACGTTTCTCAAAGCGGTGCACCTGCTGAATAAAAGGGGTCTTTATTTTTAATCCGGCGGTAACGATAGGCTGCCCGACAGGACGCCCGAATTCGGTAATAACCACTTGCTCACCTTCATAGACGACATAGAACATCCCGGCAGCAACCGGCAGTGCTAAGATCACAACGATAATCAGGGGTATCAGTATCTTTTTCGATTTCATGTTTTTAATTTTCCTTGCGGTTCGGTTAGGCGAGTTTGAAGAATAACGTGCTTCTTCGTATATCTGAAGAAACACCCCAGCAAAAACCCCTCCAAATGTAAAGCAAAGACAAATTATGCCATTTAAGGCATAATTTCATTACGGGTTACGAGTTTCAATGCCCTCTTAAAAGAAAGTTTTTGTGAGACGAACACCTCTTCACCGACTTCTAATTTTTACCTTACGGTTTTTAGTCCTTGAGTTGCAGAAGTGGGATGGGCGCGGTGGTATTCCCGTCAATCACATAAATTTCCTTAATCTGCGGCAAAATCTCTTGCATCGCTTCGAGATAGAGCCGTCGGCGGGTGACCTCTTTCGCTTTCTGATACTCTGTGTAGATCGCCTTGAACCGATCGGCATCGCCTTGCGCCTCGTTCACGCGTTTGAGTGCGTAGCCTTGCGCCTCCGAAATCTGTTGTGCTGCCACCCCTTTCGCTTTCGGCACGGATTGGTTGTAATCGCGCCACGCTTCGTTGATCAAACGTTCCTTCTCCTGCTTCGCCTCGTTAACGGCGTTAAAGGCGGCTTTCACTGTTTCTGGTGGATTGACATCTTGCAAGGTCACTGACGCTACATCTAAACCCGTCTGATAGAGATCGAGAAGTTGCTGTAGATGTTGTTCGACTTCTGCAGCGATTTCGATACGACCGACAGTTAGCACTTCCGTCACAGTCCGGTCGCCAACGATTCGGCTCATGACGGATTCTGAGAGGTCTCGCAAAGCGCGTTGCGGGTTCCGGACAGAAAACAGAAAACTTTTTGGGTCCTTGACTTTATACTGTACCACCCATTCGACATCGGCGATACTCAGGTCGCCTGTCAGCAACTGCGATTCCTCCGAATAGTCGCGGGTATCGTACTGCGTCCGCACGCCTGCTCTAAGCGTCCGAAACCCGAATTCTTCTTTGAAGACTTTCCGGACAGGGACGTTAATGGCTCTCTCAATACCGAGCGGTAATTTGAAGTGGAGTCCGGGTTCCGTTTGCCGGACAGACTTTCCGAACATCAGGACGACAGCGATCTCGTCCGCCTCAACCGTATAAAAGCTTGTCGCCAAGCACGCTAAGACGATCAAACCGATAATCACAAACAGAATCCGTTTCGGTGTGATGAGACGCGCGTAGGGTTGCCGTGTAATCAATTCCTGAAATTCTTGTATATCTTGCATAAGAGTTCCTCTTTTTTTCTTTGTATTCGTACGGCAATCATAACGCCTTTAGCAAAAAGAGTCAAGCGAAAATGGTTGTCAGTACTCAGTACGGTTTTCTCCGAAAACCTTTCAGTTGTCAGTACTTAAATCAATCAAACCTCCCTTTTTGCAGGCGAGGTTTGATGAAGTTTGAAAAAATATTTCGGTAATTGACGGGCAATGAATTGCCCTACTACAAACGGGCAGGTTCGTAGTAGTGCGATTCATCGCA
>ASZN01000196.1 GCA_000406005.1 Candidatus Poribacteria bacterium WGA-3G | reverse complement strand
TACTACGAACCACCCATCACTTTAGATGTGACAGACTACTATACACAGATATAAAGTGAATGTGTAAAACTAAATGGCTCTGACGGTAATGGACAGTTTAGTTGTCGTCTAAATTCGGAAGATTTCGCCTAATTTTCCGCCGAGTACACGTCCGGCGCCCAAAAGACACGCAATCAGGATTAACATCCCTACCACACCCAGCGCGCTTGCTGCGTAGGGACCGTGGTCGGGACGTTGCGAAAGTGCCCAAATCGCTTTTGTGATCGGATAATACTTATCCTGCATCGCTAAGATGAGGCTATCGCTGACCTCTAACATAGAGAACGAGAACACAAGGATCGCACCCGCGAGGATGTTCGCGACAACCAATGGTAACGTTATTTTATACAGCGTCCGAAGCGGTGTTGCTCCCATATTTTGTGATGCCTCTTCGTACGTCACGCTTGTCTGCTGGAGACCTGCGTAGATAGACCGCAACATATACGGCAATCGTCGGACCGCGTAACTGATAATTAGCAGAAACGTCGGGTTCTTTCGTGGATCTATAACGGAAACGAGTCCGTCAGGAAAATATCGCAGTAAAAGCGTCGTATCGGCGAAGCTGCCCATATATCCGAAGGCGATTGCAACCCCCGGCAACGCTAACGGCAACATCGCAATAGCATCCAACAAATTTTGGAAAGGGAGCCGTTTACGGGTTAATAGATAGGATACCACAACACCGATTAAGAGTGCTAATAAGGTGCTGAAAATGCTATATTTTAGACTGTTGAGGATACTCGGTAGCGTATCGTCATGTGTAAATGTCTCAATATAGTGTGCGAAAGTCCATGACTTAGGTAGCACACTCAACTGCCACTGGCTTGCATCCGGTGTTAAAGAGACGAGGATGACGCTAATATGTGGTAACAGTGCCATAAACGTCAATCCACCGATAAAGAGATAGATGATGGTGCGCATCCCCCATCTTGCATCCGTCTCACGTGAAGTCACGTGTCCTCTACCGAGCATCTCATAGTGTTTACTCCCTGTCCACCGTTTTGAAACATAGAAGGCGAGTGCTGTCAGGACGATGATTAGGACAACGAGCGCATATCCCATCGGGTTGGTGTTTGCCTCAGTCACTTGTCGGAAGATTCGTACGGCTACAACGTCATTGTAATTAAACATCAGAGGCGTGCCGAGGTCGGTAAACGCCCAGATAAAAACGAGAATCGTACCCGCGAAGTACCCCGGCATCATCAATGGGAGTGTTATCTGGCGGAAGACTTGGAAACGTGATGCGCCCATATTCTCTGCGGCTTCCTCTAAACTCGGATCAACGTTTGCGAGTGCTGCGACAATGTTGAGATACATGATCGGATACAGGTGCAGCGTTGAAAGCATCACCACACCCCAGAAACCACCGGCGAACCAGTCGATAGTTCCGGTCATATCAATGAGTCCGAGTTTTACGAGAAACATGTTGATGCTTCCGTATAATCCGAACAGCTTCTGCATGCCGATTGCACCGACAAAAGGCGGCATAATCATCGGGATTAGGATGACAGAGCGTAACATATTGCGTCCCGGGTATCGGAAGCGCGTCAGGAAATAGGCGAGCGGAAGGCTGATGATGCTCGTTACGATCGTTACCATTATCCCGATATAGAAACTGTTGATAACGAGTTCGCGGATATTCGGATCGGTTGCCATCAGCTTGAAGTAGGCAATCGTAAATTTATTTTCAATCCAGAACGCTTCTTTGAAAACGTAGAGGAGGGGGTATATAAGAAAGACAAGAAAGAAAAGCACTGTCAATCCAAAGATAAGCGTGATTGACGGCGTTAAATCGTATCTTCTTTTAATTTTTTCCATAAAAGACAGATGTGTATACGGGTTATCTTCTGTCTTCGACTGATTCAGCATCGCTTTCTCCGACCTTCTATGTGCACGGAACGTTTTATATTCTATGTCTGGACTTTACAATCGTGTAAGTCTGTAGGTTCTTCTTTAATTATACCCTATGCCCTGCCGAATTGCATATATTTTTTTCCTCGAAAAAAAAGAGGTGTGATGGTATTCGGCAGAAAGCCTACTCACCATCACACCTCGGGTTGTATCTATTGTAAAATTTTCCTTTCTCTATTTTTTTTCAGATGCGTGTTTCCACAACAGCACGGTGCCATCCACACTTTCGCTTGCGAGCGTCTGCCTATCAGGGACCCGCCAAGACAACACATACTATTTGTGCCCAAAACGGACTTCGGCTCCGTTTGCCTCTATTGTGGGGATATGTACATTTTCGCTCTCCTCTATCCGAATCTAAATCTAACAGGTTATGTTCAAAACCGCACCTACCGGTCCTGGGTGAAAATCATACTAAAGAATAGGAGAACTGAATGGCTCTGACTGAAAACTAATTCTTGTTGACCGCTAAACGCGATTCATGCTATACTAAGCAATATCTATCATACATAAGATCGCGAGCGACGAGAAACACCCAAGCAAAAACACTCGCTCCTACAAAGAATATAGAAGATCGCGAGCACAGCTCGCTCCTACAAAGAATACAAAATCGAAACATCATTTATGGCGACAGTAAAACTCGAAAACATTACAAAACGCTTTGGCGACCTCATCGCACTCGACGACATTACGCTTGATGTCCGAGACCAAGAATTCTTTGTACT
>ASZN01000195.1 GCA_000406005.1 Candidatus Poribacteria bacterium WGA-3G | reverse complement strand
GTAGGAGCGAGCTGCGCTCGCGACCTTATTCTCTTTTTAGTAGGAGCGAGCTGCGCTCGCGACCTTATTCTCTTTTTAGTAGGAGCGAGCTGCGCTCGCGACTCCTTAAGAACGCATAAAAGTGCATCCAAGAATGCGTATAGGTGAATTATTGTGCGGTGAAGTCTGTTACACTTCGAGTATATGAACGGAACCATTATTCAACCCCAAATCGCAGAAATTACTAAGAGGACAAAGCCTATGCAAAACAGTCAAATAGGGTCGCCTGCTTTAATGCAGCCAGAAAACAGTGATATAACGACTTGGGCACTTCCTGAAGGCGGGATTGCGCGATTAGCACAAGGAAGAGGGGTAACGGAAAATATTGCGTCCTCGCCAGATGGTAAGTATCTCGCCGTTGGCAGTTGTGTAGGAGTCTGGTGGTACGACGTGTCCACCATGACTCCTATCGCGCTGTGGGATACAGTGCGCGGATACATCTCTGCTGCCTCTTTTTCGCCAAATGGCAAGTGGCTTGCTACCGGCGATGGAGACGGACTCGTCAAGGTATGGGATGTGCAGCGCGGTGTCTGCATCTCACAGATGGAGCGAGACGAAACAGAGAAACCTTATCACGGGGTTTCTCGCTTCGCTTTTTCGCCCGACAGTCAACGCCTTGCTGTCTCCAGTATCCGAGACTATATTCTATATGTCTGGCACCCGGAAACAGGCGAACAGCTCGCAAAATTCCACGGCGAAACAAATTTCAGATGGTTCGGTGGAACCCGCCGCCCTATTGCGTTTTCCGCTGACGGGAACTTACTGGCGTGTACGATGCCTGATGACAGTTTGATGGCATACGCAGACCGGGCTGGTGCCATCCGCACTTCTAAGTATTCTTCTCACTACATCGCGGTGTGGGATATGAAGACCAGTGAGCGGCTCGCCTGCCTCACAGAACCCACCGACTTCACAGAGAGTCTCTGCTTTTCGCCATGCGGACAATACCTTGCATCCGGTGAACGAAAGGGCGCGGTTCGGGTTTGGACAGTTGACAGTTGGAGACTCACCCGGGCCTTCCAGAATTATGGAACGGAACGAAAGCAGGTTTTCTATTCGCCGGAGGGTGTGCTATATGCAGCGGAATCTTCTAACGACACCTTCGCTGTGTGGGACGTAGAATGTGGAGAAAAGTCCGATACCTACCTTGAAGCGCATAGTGTTCTCCAAGGTGCCCACGTTCCAAAGGGAACGCCATTCGTTTTAGCTGCCTATAACCCCCGTGAATTTAGAAAATGGACGGTGGGTGATTCTCAACCGCGTTCGTTTCCTCATTTACACACGGGTGTGCCTTTTTCGCTTGTTTTTGGGTTAGATGAGAAAACGCTTGCAGGCGGATATTGGAACGAAGATGAAAAGGTGATGTTATGGGACATTACCCAACCATCTTCACCGCCATCCAGTTTCAATCTACCTGGAAAAAAATATACTGTCTCTGCGTCGACACAAGGGAAAATCTATGCAACGGGTCCCGACGGCAAAACTGCAAAGGTCTGGGACATTCAAAACAACGAGACACCCGTCGCCACTTTCACACTTCCCGACGAAAAAAGCCTTCTTGCTGAACAAGAGCTGCAGGTATCAACGGCAGCCTTTGCACCTACAAGCAATCTGTTGGCATGCGGGGATAGTGAAGGCATACTGTATGTGTGGGATGTACAGCAGCAGCATACACGACATACGCTCAAAGCACACCAAAATTGGGTTTATTCAATTACGTTTAGTCCAGACGAAAGGTTGCTTGCAAGTATCACGCGCTATGGCCCCGAATCCCGGTTGTGGAATGTTGAAAGTGGTAAAGCAATTGAAACATTTCCCGATCGAGCTTATCCAATAGTATTTTCACCTTGTAGCCGTATGATTGCTGGTGGAGGACGACCGGGGATTTTGTTGTGGGACGTGAAACGTGCTGAAACCCTTCTCACGATATCTCTGCCAGAGACAGATAGTTCGCTGGATTCGCTGGCATTCTCTCCTTGCAGTAGATATCTGGCCTCGGGTTCAGCGTGGCGGCGAAGTATGGATATAAAGAAGGTCGCGATTCAATTGTGGGACGTTGCGAGTGGTGAGAATATCGCTACTTTCCGAGGGCACCCCACCGATGTCCAGAGCCTCGCTTTCTCTCCAGATGGCGAAATTTTGGCGAGTGGGGGCTATGGTGGCACCATCATGCTTTGGGATATGAAACCCTATATAGACACTTAGCACTTCAGTCGCTTGCCTTTTCGCCAGATGGCACACTTCTGGCAAGCGGTAGCTTTAATTGCACCACCCTCCTCTGGGATGTTAAGTCATTTATAGGTTCTTAATTTCGTGATACAATTAGACACTCAAAATACGAGATTTTGTGATGCGTCTGTTCGTTTAGTTACGAAAATACGAACAAACAGATTAAAAAAAATGGCGGTAGGTGAAAGGCAAAGGGTGTGTAAATATTTTGGCAGCGTTCCGTTATAGAGGTGGTTCACTCCAACACCCCTCGTCAATACACATAGCACTCCGCTGGAGTGCAGCTACGAACAATGTTGATTTCTATAGATATATCACGCCTCTGGCGTGAAGAAGTCCTTATCTCTAAAGAGGTCTCTTTGCTCCAGCGGAGCAATATATCTATAGAAAAGATTCGCACCTGCTC
>ASZN01000194.1 GCA_000406005.1 Candidatus Poribacteria bacterium WGA-3G | reverse complement strand
CTGACAACCGATATGTCCACACCGTACTACGTTTCACCGGAGCAGATCCGTCAAGATAAAGAAGATTTCGTCCGCCGCGGCATCGCACAAGCCAAGGAAGTCGTCGTCTTAGAATACCAGGATGGGCTCCTGATGGTGGCTGAGAATCCACGCAAAACAACCTTCAAAATTTCCGAAATTTATGACCGGATCGCATTCGCTGCCGCCGGCAGGATCGCTGAATATGAGATACTACGTGCCGTCGGGATTCGTGAAGCCGAAATTAAAGGGTTCCGCTACTATCGCGAAGATGTCACAGCGAAATGGTTGACAAACCTCTATTCGCAGCACATGGGAGCAGTCGCACAAGCTTGGGATGCCAAACCCCTGGAGATAGAACTCCTCGTCTGTGAGTTGGGCGCAGAAGACGCACCCGACAACTCAACACTACAGAACAATCGGATATACCATATCGCATTCGACGGTATCTATTCCGAAGAGGAAAAGTATGCCGTTATCGGTGGGCGCGCCGCCGCAATAACAGAGATTTTGCGCCAACACTACACCGACGGTTTAGAGTTGGCGGCAGCACTAAAACTCGTGACAGACACCTTTCGGACCGTTGAAGCAGATGCTGAAGACGATTATAAAATAACGCCACAGACAGTAGAGGCGGCATGCCTGGAGCAGACAGTTGAACGACGAAAATTTCGACGACTCTCTACGCAAGAAGTCACTACACTTCTGTCCTAATCTTTTGACTCCGGTCCAACTCTCGGCTTTTCTGTCGTCAAAAGCCTGTTTTTTTGCCGAAACAGCACCGACAAAGGGGCTATCTTATGAAGCGTAGAATTTATGGACTCGAAACCGAGTTCGGAATCATCTGGACACCAGACGGACCCCGAAAAAAAACACTCACTGTTCAGAATGTTGTGATGTACCTCTTCCGAGAAATCGTCGCAGGGAGAATGTACCCTGATGTCTTTCTCGAAAACGGCGCACGGTTCTACCAAGACATCGGATGCCATCCAGAGTACGCAACCCCGGAATGTGATGATGTCGCAGAACTCGTCGCACACGATAAAGCCGGGGAACGCATTATTACACGCCTCGCCAGCAACGCAGAACGACACATGAAAAATGACGGGTTCCACGGAAAAATCTCTATCTTCAAAAACAACCTTGATACACCCGGAAATACCTACGGATGCCACGAAAACTATCTGATGGAACGACACGTCGATTTCCGACAGTTGGCATCGCAACTCATCCCCTTCTTTGTTACACGTCAGGTCTTCGCAGGCGCAGGCAAAATCAAACCCAGCCACCGCGGTTATTATGCCATCTCACAGCGCGCCGAGCACATCCGAGAAGAAATTTCTATCGGAACAACAACCGCACGCGGGATCATCAATACACGCGATGAACCCCACGCAGACAGAGAAAAATATAGACGCTTACACGTCATCGTCGGGGATTCTAATATGTCCGAATTTTCGACTTTCTTGAAGGTCGGTACCACCGGAATCGTGCTACGAATGATTGAAGACAATTTCATTCAGCAACGGTTCGCACTCCGGAACCCCGTCAAAGCCATACGCGAAATCTCTGACGATATTACCTGCAAACATCAGATTGAACTCCAAAACGGGAAACGACTCTCTGCTGTCGATTTACAGTGGCAGTACCTCGAATGCGCAAAACGCTATCTTGAGCAAGCCGAATCTGACACAACGACAGCACAAATTATGGCACGCTGGGAATACGTACTCACCTGTTTGGAAACCGATCCGATGCAGTTAGAACGTGAATTGGATTGGGTCATCAAATGGAAATGGCTACAGACCTACCTCGCAAAACGGGGATACGATTGGGACTCGCCACAGGTTAAACACCTCGATCTAAAATACCATAACGTCCGACAGCAGGAGAGCCTCTACTATACGCTTGAAAGAAGAGCAGAAGTCGAGCGCATCGTCAGAGATACACAGATCCAACACGCTGAACATTTTCCACCTGAACGGACACGCGCCAAGTTCAGAGGCAAATTTATCAAAAAAGTTAACGAAGGAAAAATCCTATGCGGGGTCAACTGGAGTTATATCCAACTCTATGAACCGTATCAGATCCTTTATCTTTCAACAGATCCATTTAAACCAGAATTCGACGAAGCAAGTCGCACGATCTATTCAATCTAAATAGCAGTCAGCAGTCAGCAGTCGGTTATCGGTAAAGAGATGTCTGTCTTAATCAAAAATCTCTTTAACTGACCACTGGGAACTGGAAACTGGAAACTTATAATTCAGGAGGCTTTTGATGCCAAAACCGAAGTATGTCTACTTCTTTGGAGGTGGTGAAAGCGATGGCAACGCCACCATGCGAATGCTGCTTGGCGGAAAAGGGGCAAATCTCGCTGAGATGAGCAATCTCGGTGTACCAGTCCCGCCAGGATTCACTATCTCCACTGAGGTCTGTAAATTATACTACGAAAACGACAAGCGATACCCCGCCGGACTTGACGAACAGATTGACGAGAATTTAGCGAAATTAGAAGCTGCACTCGGCGCAAAATTCGGTGATACCGAAAATCCACTCTTACTCTCTGTCCGTTCCGGTGCCGCTGTCTCAATGCCCGGTATGATGGACACTATTCTCAACCTCGGCTTGAATGATAACGCCGTCAAAGGACTTATCGCCAGATCCGGAAACGAACGTTTCGCTTACGATTCATACCGGCGCTTCGTCCAGATGTTCGGGAATGTTGTACTCAATGTCGATCACGATGAGTTTGA
>ASZN01000193.1 GCA_000406005.1 Candidatus Poribacteria bacterium WGA-3G | reverse complement strand
CGGGCAATGAATTGCCCTACTACGAACAGGATCACCTATAAACTCAACATTGAAGCACTACTATAGGTATTCGGCTGCCTTCTGTTTCAGGAACGCGAGTCCATCAGTTGCGAGGCTTTCGGCGCTCGGTGCGATGTCGCGCCAGATGCAGGTCGCAGCGGCGATTTCCTTCACTGCTGGCGTGAACGATTCGATTACGAGCCATCTGTCGTAGTTAACTTTTGCCAGTGCACCAAAAACGCCCTCCCAATCAACAAGTCCTGTGCCGGGAGTGCCGCGGTCGTTTTCACAACAGTGCATGTGATGCAGATAATCTCCAGTATTGATAATCGCTTCCGCTTGATTTTTTTCTTCAATGTTCATGTGGAATGTATCCAGATGTACTTTAAAATACGGACTCTCCACTGCTTGACAAAGTTTTACGGCATCTTCAGCGATGTTAACAAAATAGGTTTCAAATCGGTTGAGCGGTTCACTGGCGAGGGTAACACCGTGTTTTCCGCTGAATTCGGCGACCTCTTGTAACCCTTCAACGCACCAACCCCATTCCTGTTCGTTTCGACCGCGCCCAACGAGGTTGCCGACGGCACTGTACATCGGTCCAACGAGCGTATCAGCACCTAATTCAGCAATAATCTCAACCGTGCGCTTGAGATAGGTTTTCGCGTTCTCGCGAATGGCAGGATCCTCGTCAATCGGATTCCTATCGCCACCCATGATGTTACATCCGATGGTTTCTAAACCGGTATCCTTCAGTAACGCTTGGGTGTACGGAATGTCCACCGTATCTGGATCGAAAATTGGGATTTCGACACCATCAAAACCCATTTCAGCGACTTTCGGGATAAGGTCTGCGGTTTCTCTGTCAAATTTATCTGCCCAGAGTAGTAAATTGACACCAAATTTTGGCATTGTGTGTTGTTCTCCTTTAATAGCGTATGATATTTTTTAATTTACCACAAATTGTAATAGGTTTCAAGTTTTTAACAGAGGCATTCAGTTATCGATTGTCAGTTATCAGGAACCGGGGGCGTTCCGTCTAAACAGGTATCGTGGTGCCAATATTGTCAAGGACACGCCGCGGGCGATTAGGAGGACAGTCAACGCGCACCATAACCCGTGATTGCCAAGAGGCATCAGCAAGTAGACAGCAGATAAATAAAGTACGGTTGACAGGACTACAGAATCCCGCAGTGCTTTAGAAGCCGTTGCACCGAGGAAAATACCGTCCCAAATGTAGGCAGCGACGTTTATCACGGGCGCGACGATTATCCAAATAAGATACGGTTTCGCTTGCGCAATAAGCGGCAGCTGATCCGTGAAGAGATGCAGTAATCGCTCCCCAAATAACATGAAAATTAACATAATCGCGACACCGAATAGGAACGACCAGAAAAATATCTGACGAACCGTCCGTTTCAGGTTCACGGTATCTTTGGCGCCTTTGTATCTACCGATCAGACTTTCGGCAGCAAAAGCGAGTCCATCGATTGCGTAGGAGAGGAGATTGATAAACTGAAGTAGGATCGTGTTAATGGCAAGGATCGTATCGCTCAAGGCAGCAGATTTCGCTGTGAAAACAGCATGGCTAAACACGAGACAACAGGTCCTGATGAAGATGTCACCACTGATGCTGAGGAAACGTTTGAGTTTTGAAAATACAAGGACCTCGCGTATCTGCAACGGGGTCAAGAGACCGCGGTAGTGTCTCCAGAAGAGTAGAATTGCTAAGAACAACCCGATATATTGTGCGATAACAGTCGCCAAAGCGACCCCATCTACCTTCATACCGAGCAGCTTCACAAACACGAGATTCAAAACGACGTTGATGAGATTCACTATGACCGTCAGAACCATCGGATAGCGGGCATTCTGTAACCCTAAAAAGACACCGTGAAATGCGTGGAGACACAAAGTCGCAGGTGCAGCATAGATACGGATATGGAAATAGACGCGGGCGAGGTGTTCTACGTCAGGACTTGTCTCAATGAGCAGGAAACTGAGATTAATCAATTGCCACTGGAGGATAAAGAGTAGAAGGCTTGACGCGATCCCGATACATGTCGCTCTCAGCAGCAAACGACCACATTCTCGGAGGTCTTTTTCTCCGAAGGCTTGTGCCGTCAAACCTGTTGTGGTCATTCTGAGAAACCCGAACCCCCAATAGATAAAACTGAAGATAATACCTCCGATGCCGACAGCACCGAGATAAGATTCCGACTCCAGTCTACCCATCAAGGCGGTATCCACTGCACCTAAGAGCGGGATAGAAAAGTTGCTAACGATATTCGGCAATGCCAGTCGGTAGACCTGCTTGTTAATATTTTCGGGGGTATGCATAAAGGTATCCATTCTACTTCTGTTTTAGAGTCTACCGTAAATGATGCTCGAAGTCAATGGATATTCCGCTGCAACCCAGGGCCATTCAATTTTAAGAAATTGTTGGATTGGACATCTTTCTAGCGAAATGCTGCGAAATGCTGCGAATTTTTTAATGGGATTTCCTTAGATTTATAACATAACATATATTAAATATTAACGACTGTGAAAAAATAACACCAAAAACCTACAATTGAATGCCCCTGCGCTACAACCCAGGACGATTTAGTTTTCGCTTTTTTGTCTAATTTTAGACACCCGCGGTCCCATCCGTTACTCGGCAGAGGGACCGGTAGGTTCGGTTTGCGCCCGAACCATAAGCGTCAATTTTAGCAACAACAATCGTCTTAGGCCCAGGGCCGGTAGGTTCGGTTTGATGAAGTTTAAGAATTTAATTCGGTAATGCATCAGCAACCTCTTGGTAGGAGCGAGCTGTGCTCGCGATCCCTAATGATTACCGAAATATTTATT
>ASZN01000192.1 GCA_000406005.1 Candidatus Poribacteria bacterium WGA-3G | reverse complement strand
CTCAGAAGAGATGGTCATGCATGTCCGAGATACCGGCATCGGCATCCCGATGGAGTCCCAATCCCGTGTGTTTGAGCGGTTCTATCGTGTCGATAAAGGACGCGCAAGAGAAATGGGAGGCATAGGATTGGGTTTGGCGATCACCAAACACATTGTGCTATGTCATAACGGACAGATCTGGTTGGAAAGTGCTTTGGGACGTGGGAGTACATTCCACGTGGCGATTCCGTTATAGATTGACCTTTACGGCTCAAATTTTCCACGTTTCTTGTGTGTACGCCATTTCCCAGAAGAGGTACTCATAACGGCTACTCGTGAAAAAATAGTCTTTAATCCGCGTTTTTTGGACGACACTATATTCTTGCGTCAGATTGTTGAGCAGACCTCTCAGCGACGCGCCTAACGATAGAAATTCAGCGGAGGCGTACATATCAATCCACTCTTGATAGAGCGGTTCCGGTGAACCTCCTGCTTTGGCGAGCGTGGTGCCGATTTCCGCGTAACCCCACTGACAGGGCAGCACACCAGCGATGAGTTCCGCCAAAGTACCGATTTCCGCGACATTCAGGAGATGCCGCGTATACGCGTGGGTTGTGGGTGCCATCGACGCGGCTTCCATTTCAGCAGCGGAGATACCAAACTTTTCGCAGTATCCACGGTGCAAGTCCATCTCTGTGTTCAACGTCTCGTTCAGTAATTGCGAAAACATCGCCATCGTCGGTTCATCGTGTGCCTTGATGACACCGTGCGCGAACACGCGGCTATAGTCGAGCAAAAAAAGATAATCTTGAATCAGGTAGAACTTAAACTTCTCTGTAGGCAGACTGCCGTCAGCGATGCCACGGACGAACGGATGTTTAAGATCCGCTTCCCAAATGTGTGCAGCAACGCCTCTAAGTTCATCCGTAAATTGTTCACTTTGTGCCATTATCAAACCCCCTAACAGAACAAGGATGTCAAAATGTTTGAAAAACTCGGAATCGTAACCAATATTTGGGCTGAAGAGATCGAAAACGGGGCGCGCTTCGATGACCTGATGGTAGAATTCGGCGCGAACGGATTCAAAGATATGGAAGTCCGCGAAGGCGACTATCTCCGGAACTCCGAATTCGGAGAACTCGTCCAACAGGTCGAATCGGCGATGCCTGCATACACCGATACCGAATTCAAAACTGTATGTGACGCTGTCTGGACTGAAAAGTCGTTCCAAACGGAACATCGTACGCTTTTCGAGGCATTCGCCGATTTTGCTCGGAAAGCAGACGGACTCACCTTAAGTTATGCGATGTCGCACCCTTGGCTTTCATCGCCAACCGATAGTGAAGCAGACACTCAGCAAATCATTACGGCAAAAAAGTTAGCATACTTACTCTGTCCGCAAAGACCGAGACTCCGACTCGTAGACCTCGACACCGAAGGCGATATTGACGAACCCACGGCGATCGCTAACCTCAAACACTACGCTGCGCTCCTACCGAGCTATCCGATGATCTTCGCTGTAGAGAACGCTCGTCAAACTGCCACGTTAACTTTGAAATTAGCAGTCGCAGGCGGAGCGAAACTCACTTATGACGAAACAAATACCTATCGCGCCGATGGTACAACACTGAATGCGCCAGACGAATTCTGGCGTGCTGTCAAGATGACGGATCTCACGTCGGTGCATTTCAAACAGAAAAACGGAGACGGTGTTCTCTCGGAAGTCGGCGACGGTTATGTCGATTTCCGTGCAATTGCGGAACACCTGAAAACAGAACACTATACCGGTGACCTGCTCCTTGAAAACACACCGACTGCACATTCTTTGCAAGATGCGCTTCGGAGTCGGGAGTATCTGCTCAGTTGTTAAAAGTTGAGCAATCTTCTCCCGTTCCTTTCACGTTTCAACGTTTCCTATTCTAATATACGAAGTGTCTTTTGAATGTGGGTTTTTAGACTCACATCGCCCGATTTTTCAGCGAGCCGCAATGCGGTTCGGAGATCCCGTTTTGCTTCCAAAGTTCGATTTAGCAGTGCTTTCGTATATCCACGATTGTGGTATGCTTTGGCATAATCAGGTTTGAAACGGATGGCAGTATCAAAATCTGAAATCGCAGCATTGAGTTGCCCCAAATCCACCTTCACAGCTCCCCGACCAAGGTATGCTTCGGCTAAATCAGGTTTAAGGCGGATAGCAGTGTCGTAATCAGAAATCGCAGCATTGTGTTGTTCCAAGATGGACTTCGCATTCCCTCGATTATTGTATGCTTCAGTATAATCAGATTTGAGGCGGATGGCAGTATCAAAATCCGAAATCGCAGCATCGTATTGCCCCAAGGTGCGTTTCGTAATTCCCCGATTGTTGTATGCTTCGGCTAAATCAGGTTTGAGGCGGATAGCAGTATCAAAATCGGCAATGGCGGCATTGTGTTGACCCAAGGCGTGTTTCGCAAGTCCCCGATCAGTGTATGCTTCGGCTAAATCAGGTTTGAGGCGGATAGCAGTATCAAAATCGGCAATGGCGGCATTGTGTTGACCCAAGGCGTGTTTCGCAAGTCCTCTATTGTAGTACCTTTCAGCATAATCAGGTTTGAGTCTAATAGCAGTATCAAAATCAGCAATGGCGGCATTATGTTGACCCAAGGTGTGTTTCGCACTTCCCCGATTGTTGTATGCTATAGGATCATCAGATTTGAGTCTAATAGCAGCATTGTAATCGGCAATGGCGGCGTTGGATTGTCCTAGTTCGTCTTTCGCAACTCCCCGATTGAGGTATGCTTCGGCATAATCAGGTTTGAGTCGGATAGCAGTATCAAAATCAGAAATAGCAGCATTGAGTTGGCCCAGATCATACTTCGCAACTCCCCGATTGTAATATGCTTCGGCATAATCAGGTTTGAGTCGGATAGCAGCATTGTAATCGGCAATGGCAGCATTGAGTTGACCTAAGTTCGCCTTCGTAGCTGCTCGATTATAGTATGCTATAGCATCATCAGGCTTGAGTCGGATGGC
>ASZN01000191.1 GCA_000406005.1 Candidatus Poribacteria bacterium WGA-3G | reverse complement strand
TTCGGCTTGCAAGCTACGCCGGCTTTTTAATGGCAAGTTTTCGGCTTGCAAGCTACGCCGAAAATGGTAACTCGGTTCATCTGTTTTAGGGGATACTATCTCCAGCGTTCCGCTTGGCGTTGAGAGGACCGTTGTGTTCGGAGTTTGTTTATTGTTGGAAACGCCGTTTTCAAATTCCATGCGTGTATGCCATGGATCAAATGTAAGGCGAGCCTTCCATGTGCTATAATTATCAGATATACCCGGTTGTCTAAAAGTGTAGAGACATTCTCCCTCACCGGATAGAACGGATCCATCGTAATTCCGTATGCCGCGTAGAATCATGTTGAAGTCGTTCTCTGCTTCTACGGCGTTCTGTGGTAAGACGGGTAGTGCGTCTTCTTGTGCGAATGCCATCGCGAAGCACGCAAAGAACACAAAACCGGAAATGACGAAACGCATCGTCTTCATGTTTAAATAGAACACTGTTGTCCTCCTATCTCTTGTTAAATACGTTTATTAAAACGACCCGTTGTAGGTGACCCGCATCGGCAGTGGTTCCGTTAGTTCGGATATCCATCCACCCGGAAGAAGCGGGTTATCGCCGCCTGTCAACTTCAGATATGAGACATAACGCGGAATTTTCTGACGAGACGCTTCATGGAAGAGCCGCTTTATCTCTGTCCATGTTTCGTCGCGCCAAATCGTTTGAGGAATTCCTGTTTGGATAATTCTTGATCGATTCCTTCCACTTTAATCCTGGCATTGATATCGTCAGGAATATCAACGGCAAAGGTGTCTAGTGGTATATCGTGATTGATTTTGAAATTCTTTACCTCCAGCCGTTGTCCGGAAATTACAGGGTCCTCTGGTTTAAAATTGAGCCAAGCGTATTTATTAAAAACTGTTTTAGGGAACCAGATTTTTCCGTATTGTTGATAAGATATCGTCGTGCGGATGATCGTGGGTGCCTCCATCGGAACGTCGCTGTCGAGAGCGTCTACAGGACGCGAAGATTGGGTTTCATGTTTTAGATACCGGAATCCTTGATCGGGTGCGATCCAAATTTTTTCGGATCTATCCCCGTCTTTTGCCTCCAAAACATAACAGAGGCTATTTTTGAATCCCTCGCGTCCTGTGATCTGGAAGTTTTTGCTCTCAAGGTAGGTCGCTAAATTTTTGTGTCTCAAGGTAATCCATCGTCTCGGATCTACATCATGAAAAGGATTAATTAATTTCCGTTCTCTGCTGAAGTAGCGTTCAGGTTTAAAGTAATAACGAGATTCTCCCTTCCTGTTGCGAGTGATCTCCCACATTCCGGTTGGTATAAGGAGCGTCGTTTGTTCTTGGAAATGGAAAGGGCCTTTTTCCGTATGAAAACGTGTTTTCTCCTTATTGAAGGCGATGGTGCCAGTAATAATTTCGGTGTCAGGATCAACGAACGGAGGGACCCCAAGCGTATAAACGACTTCCCCTTCACCGGATTTCAGTAGTGCGTCATGCTGTCTGATAGCTGCTAAAAGTGCTTTGAGGTCAAGCGCATCTTCCGCTGCATCTTGTGACACTGTTTCCTGCGCGAGTGCTGTTGTGAGACACACGAAAAACGCAACGCAGAAAATGGGGAAACGATATGATTTCAGGTTTAAAAAAGACACTGTTTTCCTCCTTGGTTCAATTTTCATTTTCGGTGCCCTTAGCACTGTCTTCCTGAGCAGATGCATTGAATGTTCTGCTGGGGGTAACCCGCATGGGCAGCGGTTCCATCAGGGCATAGATCCATCCGCCGGGGAGTATCGGGTCTTTCTCCACACCTATCACCCGCAAATAGGATCTATATCTCAGAATTTTTCCGGTGTTAGCGACATCTTGATAGAGTCGCTGTACCTCTTTCCATGTTTCGTCGCGCCAGGCGGCAATCCGGGGTGACATCCCTGCCGTGCCATCTGTGCTTCGCAGCTCGGTGTAGAGTTCCGCTGCTTTGGTGAGATTCGTCCGGATTTCGTCCTCAAGTTCGGGAATTTTCTCCTCAATTTCAGCAAGCGTTAACCCAAAGAACCGTTTTTCGGATTGCGGGACGCTTAGGGTTTCACTGTCAGCGGATGTACTTGTACGGTTGTCCCTACTGCGGATAATATTTCTTCCGAACTGGTTGCGCAGCGCCAATTTCGCATTAATGTCAAGGATAATAGGTGTATCAACGATTTCGATTAGATACTCAGATTCTGCCTCAAAATTATACGGTTTCTGATAGCGAACGAGGTATTGGTTGCCGACACCGAGTCCTAACACAATTAAAACAGCAGCCGTACCCAAAGCCGTCCACGGCAGCAACGGTTTCGCAGCTGGCGGCGATGGCATCGGTTTTATATTCGCAATTTGTCGTCCGATGTTCTCTATAAGGCTCACAGGCAGTTGGACGCTACCGAGCATCTCCTGAATCAGGAGTTCTTCTCGTTCCTGTAAACGCTTTTTCGCTCGACGGAGCCGACTGTTGATTGTGTTCGCCGACACACCTAAAAATTTGCCGATCTCCTTGGCTGTCATTTCGCCGAGATAGTGGAGCGTTACAACGGTGCGTTCACTCTCTGGGAGTCTTTGCAGAAGGTTTTTCACGATTTCATGGCGACGCTCGGTGTTATCTGTCTCGCGTTGCTCGGATACGTAACGTTTGTAAGAGGCGTTCTCTATCTCTACCACAGGTGTGCCCTCCAGCGATTGGGTCGAAAGTTTCTTCTTTTGCATCCACCGCTTGCAAAGGTTATTCGCGATGACATAAAGCCAACCGGCAAACTGATTCGGATTTCTCAGTGTTGCGAGTTTTTTGTATGCCTGAAGGAAGGTATCTTGCGTAATTTCTTCAGCGAAATGAAAGTCGCCAACCTTGCGCCACGCCAGCGCGTGGACACTCTTTTGGTATTTTCCGACCAAGGTGGTGAATGCTTCGTCGTCGCCTGATAAGATACTCCGAATGAGTTGCACGTCGTCTTTTTCCATCAGGATTCTCCGTTATACCAAATCT
>ASZN01000190.1 GCA_000406005.1 Candidatus Poribacteria bacterium WGA-3G | reverse complement strand
AATTGCCCTACTACGAACCAAATTCGTCTTTAATCTGAAATAGGAACGGGCAATGAATTGCCCTACTACGAACCAAATTCGTCTTTAATCTGAAAATGGATAACCCATTGGACCCCTCGGAGGTCAGCAATGGCTCAACAGAAAATGAAAAGAGGACAGCAAGTTTTAGATTCGGATTACGCTGAATTTAGCGCGATAGACCCGTTTAATCCTCAAAACCATGTTGAAGGGCAGATCAATTTCAGTAGAGGCAAATCCTACGGTTCGCTGAAGATAAAAAAAATCAATCGTGAATTGGTCAATCAGCCTCAAATTTTTGGTACACCGAAAATTGCTTACCCCTTCGGATTAGGACATAATTACCGGTTTCCGAGCGCGGAGCGGATTTACCGCTTCCGTAAATACGACGGTACTAACATCTTTATGTACCGCTACAGAAGCAACGGGATGGAATACATTACCTTTAAAGTACGCCTGTTCCCATTCTTGCGGGGTCGCTACGTAACGATGTGGCAACATATCCTCCGAAAATATCCACGGATCACAGAACTGTTCAAACTGAATACGGATATCACAGGTTTCAGTTTTGAACTCTATGGGTCGGATAACCCGCATACGATCCAATACGAGGATGTCAAACTGGACATCGTGTTGTTGTTCGGACTACGCGGAATGCAGGGGCAAATTGTACTGAATACCGAACTTGAGGCAGGCGACATCCCGAAAGCAGAACAACTCGGCACCGTTGAAAAAGACTATGTGTGGCACTACGAGCAAGAACAGCAAGACCTTGATAGGCAACTGGAGTTCATTGGCTTGAATGAGAGTCAAGCTCCTATGTTTAGAGGCGAAGAAGGCAGTATCTGGTATGTGAAAATTAAAGGTACTCATGAAATCCGTCCGTATAAGTGCAAACCTCATCGGATTGAACAAGTGCATTGGACACAAGGCCTGATGCAGCTGAGTGCCACCGTAATTTGGGCTACTATTCTGAAAGCCTTTGAAAACTGGGAAAATCCCGAACTTGACGAGATTATTGCGATATTAAATGAAGATTACCCGATCCATCAAATCACGATCTCAATGGGACAGATCAAACAGATGTTTAACACCGCTAAAAATGCTGCGGATACCGAAAAGAAAATCTGGGAACTCATGGTAATACAGGGGTTTGATGGTAACACCGACACAGCAACAGTGTTCCATAAAATCGCAAACCAATTTGATCAAGACAAAAGGTTTATCTACAAATCGATTAAGAACGTGCAAAAGATGATGAAGATTGAGAAGCAATAGGAGCGAAAATGTCAAAAGTTAACATAGACAACCCAGTTATCAACAGTCCGTTTGAAGAACCAAAACGGCACTTCAAAGAAATTACCGATCCGTGGGATATGCAGAACACTATCCGTGAGTTCATGAGTGAATATGCGCCGTAATTATCACCTCTATGTCCTCCTCTTCCCGATTGTTTTTTGGCTGCTCTGTTTCTTTGTGCTGCCGTTGATGTCGGTGTTTATCTATAGCTTCTTAGAACGCGGAACTTACGGCGGCGTACGCTGGATCCTTACACTGGAAAACTATGGACGCTTGTTTGATGGACTCTATCTCGGTATCTTCTGGCGTTCGGTGTCTACCGCATTGATCTGTACGGCGGTCTGTCTCCTACTCGGTTACCCCTTCGCTTATTACCTCGCGCGCTACAGACCGAAACACCGGAATATTTTACTCCTTCTCGTCGTCGTACCGTTCTGGACGAACTTCCTCATCCGAACTTATGCATGGATACTCATCTTACGCACGGAAGGCTTGCTGAACAGTTTTTTCGGATCCGTGTTCCCGAACTGGAGTCCGTTAGAGTTGCTGAATACACCGCTCGCGGTGCAGATAGGTCTCGTCTACGGATACCTACCCTTTATGATACTCCCGCTCTATGCAGCATTGGAACAATTGGATATGTCACTGTTGGAAGCAGCACAGGATTTAGGGGCATCGCCACGGCGCGCATTTTGGCACGTGACGGTGCCGCTCAGTCTTCCCGGTATCCTTGCCGGATCGATGCTGGTTTTCATCCCAACGGTCGGGGCGTTTTTGACACCCGACCTGCTCGGGGGCGGGAAGGTGAGTTATATCGGTAATGTGATTGAACGGCAATTCAAGACTGCACGGGATTGGCCCTTCGGCTCCGCACTCTCGTTTATGCTGATGGGTATAGTTTTGGTCGGGACTATTCTGTATTTCCGTACTTTACAACAAGATGAGGCTGAGACAATCTGACTGCAAGGACGATGGAGTGATGTGGGACATTTTATGTCCATCCCACAAGACAGATTTCAGATAACCGTATAAAAAACTCCCCGTTTTGAGAACTTGTGCGTTCATATAGGAAAGCATGAAAATAAATTGACACTCCACAATAGCAATACCACATTGCCCGATCGTAGGGGCTGGGTTCCCCAGCCCCTATGATTAACCGCGTGTCGAAATAATCATGAGCTTTACAATAATAAGCGCCTTCTAAAATGCGGGTGTCCGTTTAAGGGCACCCCATTTTGTGAGTTGCTTATCCTTCGCAGATACAAGTCCTCTCAACCGCACGGTCGCGAGTTGTTTCCGCACACCCGCGTGCGACACATCTTCTATCTGATAATAGTAGACAGTATTGGGGTTCGCAGTCGTATCCGTCCACTTATATTCAGTACGTTCACTCGTTGTGCCGGCACCTTGAATCCGTGTCGGATTGATGACTTTGAAGCCACCCGATCGCGTTTGGCTGCGGTAGATATAAAAGCCTGCGTTGTCCAGTTCGGATTCTGTTGTCCATTTCAGCAGAACCCCTTCATTTGTGAGTGCTGCTTGAAAACGCGACAACGCCACCGGTAGGGGACCGCCCATGCGATACCCCGGATTACCGACATCCCGCGCATCGCCGTAATAGGTCATTATCGCAGGCGGGACATCTGCTGTAGAGACCCATCCCTCGCGCTCTGTGCCATCCAAGGGCATCCCTTTTTCATACAACCGCCGGATAGAGGCACGCCCCCCTTCAGACGTTTCACCGCTCGGCACTGCCCACGCAGCGGTGTCTTCCGTGAACGGGTAGCCATCAAGGTTACCGACGGTATCGAC
>ASZN01000189.1 GCA_000406005.1 Candidatus Poribacteria bacterium WGA-3G | reverse complement strand
TCAATTTGGAAACGTGTGTGAATCGGCTTTGAGTTTTCCCCATGTTACCGCGAGTTTATCTGCTGGGTCTACGGCGAGGATTGCGTTGAATCCGGAGTTCATAAACTCCTGAATCTCCGCTTGAGACTTCACCTCGTTAGAGACCCAGAGTTCGTCCATACCGCCAACGAAGTGAGAAGAGCCAGAAGTGCGTCTAAATCCGATATCGAGGCTGGGTTCTCCTGAAACGTCGATGACCCCGCCGCCGGCGATGGGACCGCCGTCGTCTTCTTCACCGTTGACATAGATAATCGCCTCTTTGCCGTCCCATGTTGCGGCGACGTGGCTCCATTCACCTTCAGCGATTGTCGTTTGCCCGATAAAGTCTTTGACGTGATATGTCGTCCAGACGAGTTTCTTTGAGCCGTGGAATCCGAATTTCCAGCCTGCTCCGCCATCCATCTCTACGATATTTTGCCAACCGGTAATGCCATCGGGGTTGACCCAGGCGCCTACGCTCATCGGGTCGGTGAGTTCTTTCAAAGGTCCGGCGTTTTCGATAGTGATAAACGTTCCGCCATCAAACTCAAACGCTTTATCAAACTCGCCATCAATCCAAGATGCCTTTCCGTCAACAGTCCCATCGTTTCCGTTGCCTGAGAGATCGGTGAGCGTGTCGCCGTTTCCGTCGTCAAATGTAGCGAGAAATACAATATCTCCCGGAAGTTCCGCGTATGCGCTTCCGATACATATTGTTAAGATTAGGAGTGAATAAATTAAGGTTCGCATTTTCGGCTCCTTTATTAGGATTTGCCAGTAAAAAATCTACTGACTGCAACGCAATAGTGATGTCAACAATAACGATATACCACTGTCTCTGAACGCCACAAACTAAAAGTTTGTGCTACAGATTGTCTTTTTTCGTGCGGGCTAATTGAAAGGTTCCAAATATTTCAACGGTTGTTAATGATGGCAAATTCGGCAAAAATTGTCAATCAAAATCCGATTATCAGGTTTCAAAACCTCGTCATCGGAATTGGCATATCTGCTCTTTGCGTCCAGTTTTCAGCTGTCGCATTATGTATAAAAAGGAAAGTGAGTGAGATGGCGAATAGCCATCCGCTATTAAAAAAGAGGGGGTTGTTTGATTTTATTGTAAATTTTCTTTTCACTAAAAATCTCCATTTCAGTTTAGAAAGTATTAAGGGTTCCACCAGTAGGTGATTTTTCCGACGATGGTCCAGTCAAGAAGTTCAACACCACCGTCCCGGGTATCGTAATTCTGGTTGAACACGAGGTAGAAATCGCTGCCCGGATGGTAGATATAATTGACGAGGAAGTTGGCAGCGAGTACGTCTCTATCGGTGCTCCATTGTGCGAACAGCTTTGTGAAAAGCGTTGTTGAGAAGGAATAACCGATACGTCCACCGACAACGTTGGCATCGAATTCTGTCTCTGGGAACGCAATTCGGTTAAATTCGATGAACGGTTCTATGCTGAATTTTGCGTTCGGTTTGAAGGTTGCGTCTAACAGCAATCCGCGTCTACTGCCGTGATAAAATTGCCCGAGTTCCAAGCGGACCTCGCCGAAAATCATCCGACTGCTGCTGCTCCGAACTGACGCTTGAAATGCGGTAAAGTTATACTCACCGCTCGGGATTTCCTCACCTTCAAGTATGAATGTACTTCGGAGGTTTTCGGTTGTATTCCTGAGTTGGAACCCGATACTATCCCCCGCTTCAAGTGAGAATTCGGTGTCGAAGGTTAGGTCTTGGGTTTCCAATTCGTTTTCTCGCGTCAGAACGAGGTCTATCTCCGGTCCGATTTGAATCTCGCGAATACCAAACTTCCGGGGCCAGGGTGTGTATTGTGCCAAACCTTGGAGGCGGCGGACACCTTTCCGTAGAACGAACCCGACTTCGGGGTTGAAGTCTTCGCCGATGTCTGTGTATGAACCGTCAAGTTGGAGCAGATTTGTTCGCCAATTCGTGCCGAAGTAGAAAGCGTTACTGTTTCCTGAGACATCCGCTTCAATGGTACGCGACCAGAGTCCTTTGACATCAATCTCTCGCGTCGGACGATATGAGAAGTCGAGTCCTGCTGTTCGATTGTAGGCATCGGCATCTTGTTTGTTGACAAAGATTCCTCCGACGGTTGATCCGGCTAAGATATCTCGTTTCACGCGTAGGACAGAATAATTCGTGCGAGGTTCCCTAAACATATCGTCTTCGGGTATTCCGGTCTCGTCCTCTTCAAATTTGTTTGTCAACACGTTGAGGATGCCGATGCCGTAGGGTCCGATTTTTCCGGTCATTTTGCCGCCGCCAAGGATTGGGATGGCGCGCCCTGCTGCC
Source organism: Candidatus Poribacteria bacterium WGA-3G (assembly GCA_000406005.1). Lineage (GTDB taxonomy): Bacteria > Poribacteria > WGA-4E > WGA-4E > WGA-3G > WGA-3G. The sequence continues at coordinate 820 of ASZN01000189.1, read as the reverse complement.
AATCCGATTTGACGACTATAAAAGAGCAGTAAAGGCGGCGGTCTGTTGAAACTCGGTCGCGGGATCCCGACATCAAAGATACTGGCACCTTCCAAAAAGAACGGTCGCTGCTCCGGAAAAAAGAGGCTGAAACGGGTCAGGTTCACCTGTTCTTGGTCCGCCTCAACTTGTGCGAAGTCGGTATTAAAGGTTAAATCAGCCGTTAGATTTGGTGTTACACCGTATTTCAGATCTAATCCAGCATCAAATACACCTTCGGTGCCGTTTTCGGTTTCAGAGTCGTAGCTTGCCCCCGGCAACACGTACGGTAGTAACTCAAGATTTCTTGAGGGTGATATTCCCTCTAATCCTTCAAGCATTCCGAAATACTCCGTGCGGTATTTCCCAAGGGGTCCGTAAGTTTTCGGTGCGGCGTGCCATGCGCCGATCTCATTTTTCCGTGCGATTTCGCGCCCGAAGTTTATGCCCCAGTCCATGGTATCGCTGCGTTCAAAACGGAGTTGGCTGAACGGAATCGCGATTTCTACTGTCCAATTGTCTGCGTTGATTTGACAACGACATTCCCAAACGATATCCCAACTTCCGTTTCGGGTGCTGCCGCTGTCTGAGACGGCTGAGTCTTCCATTCCACCCATCGGGGTGAATCGGAAGAAAACGGCGTTTCGTCTGTCGTTATAGGTATCGAGTAGGAGGAACCCGTAGTCGTTGGAACGCAAACCTGTTGAATCCCGACGCATATCGTTCGCGACGATCTTATCCATTTCAGAATCGTAGAATATGAATCCGAAGTACAGTTTTTTGTCATCATACATAATCCGCA
>ASZN01000188.1 GCA_000406005.1 Candidatus Poribacteria bacterium WGA-3G | reverse complement strand
CGGTAATGCGACAACACTGTTTAGAAATGGTATAATCACACTAAGAATTGGAGGACCGATATGCGTTGCATCAAATTGATCGGGCTGTTCTGCCCAATATTCTTTGCTGTTTTTCTAACAGGCGATGTCCTTGCACAGCACTTAACGCCAGAGAAGATGGATACAGGTGCTGCTGTGGAATCGCAATTCCTCAGCAATATTCGACAACTCACTTATGATGGAAAACGCGCGGGGGAGGGCTATTTCTCCGAAGACGGCAACGCGCTCATCTTCCAAAGCGAACGGGAACCGGACAACCCGTTTTATCAGATTTATCTTCTGGATTTATTGACAGGCGACACACATCGCGTCTCAACAGGCATCGGAAAGACAACCTGTGCGTTTTTCCGTCCGGGAACAGACGAAGTGCTTTACGCGTCAACACACCACGACCCCTTCGCGAAGGCGAAACAGGAAGAGGAACTGCAGTTCCGTGCCTCCGGACAAGAACGCCGCTACAGCTGGGATTACGATGAAGCAATGGACATCTTCTCCGCAAACCGAGACGGAAGCAACCTCACACAGCTAACAGATGCCCCGGGGTATGATGCTGAAGCCTCGTATTCACCTGATGGCAATCTGATTGTCTTCTGTTCGCTGCGGGATGCCTATCCGAAAAGTAGACGCTCCGCTAAGGAACTAAAGCAATTGGAGGTCGATCCGTCCTATTTCGGCGAAATCTATATCATGAACGCCGACGGGTCAGATCAGACCCGGTTGACGAACGCACCAGGCTACGATGGCGGTCCCTTCTTTACACCCGATGGGCAACATATCGTCTGGCGGCACTTCACACCCGACGGAAGCCAGAGCGACATCTATACGATGCGGATTGACGGGTCAAACGTCCGACGCCTGACCAATTTTGATAGCATGTCTTGGGCACCCTACTTCCATCCGAGTGGTGCCTATGTAATCTTCGCTTCTAACAAACTCGGATTTTCTAATTTTGAGTTATATCTCGTTGATGCAAGGGGTAGGCATGAACCCGTCCGCGTTACCTCAACCGAGGGGTTTGATGGGCTCCCTGTCTTTTCTCCAGATGGAAATCAGTTGTGCTGGACCTCGAATCGAAACAGTCAAGGGGTTTCGCAACTTTATACCGCGGAATGGAACCACCAAGCCGCGCTGGCGGCAGTGTTAGAGTTCTTCGCAGCTCCGAGGGGTAATATCTCTGTAGGACAGGGCAGGAAGGGGGGACCCGCACTCTATATCCAGCCTGGTCTCACGGGAATCAGCATTCAGCATCACATAGAAATTCTCGCGTCTGACGAATTGGAAGGTAGAATGACCGGCTCCAAGGGGGCGGAATTGGCAGCCCAACACATCGCCGCCCAATTTGCGCACCTTAAGCTCAATCCTATCGGCGATGAAGCAAGTTACTTCCAAGAATTTGAATTCACCGCGGGGAGACGGATTATAGCAGAGGAGAACCGCTTTCATCTCACACGCCAGGTACACGGCTCCGATCAGGTGATGGAATTCAGCGTGGAACAAGACTTTCAACCGCTCTCTTTCTCGCGGAACGGTATCGTTGAGGGTGAAGTGGTTTTTGTCGGGTACGGATTAACCGTCCCCGGCAAGTTAGGTGAAGGTTATGATGCTTATGCCGGATTAGATGTGAAAGACAAAATAGTTGTCGCACTCCGCTATGTTCCTGAAGGCGTTGAACCGGAACGCCGCCAGCAATTGAATCGGTACGCGGGACTCCGCTACAAAGCGATGCAAGCACGAGAACAAGGCGCGAAGGCGTTTCTCGTCGTTGCCGGTCCCAACTCGCCAAACGCTGGCAAGCTAATTCCACTCGATTTCGACAGCAGCCTCGCGGATTCAGGGATTCTCGCCGCATCCATCACCGATACCGTTGCAAACGCACTCTTTGCACCTTCGGGTAAAAACCTAAAAGATGTTCAATCCGAGCTTGATGTCGAAAATCCACACTTTCTCGGACAATTTCCGTTGCCCGGTGCCAAAGTTAAGATTGTCGTTTCGGTTGAGAAGGTTAAAAAGACTGATCAAAATGTCGTCGCGCTTCTATCACCACCAGCATTAACAGACGATACCGAATACGTTATTGTCGGTGCACACTACGACCATATCGGCTACGGTGAAATCGGTTCACTAGCTCGAAAAGGTGAAGAGGGACAGATTCACAACGGTGCTGATGATAACGCCTCTGGTACCGCTGTCGTCTTGGAACTGGCGACGACACTCAGTGAAGCATACCAGAAACAGCCCGAAAAGTTTCGCAGAGGCATCATCTTCGCGCTCTGGTCGGGTGAGGAACTCGGACTCATCGGCTCTACGCACTTTGTTAATCATCCCGTTGTTCCTTTAGAAAAGGTGGCTGCATACATCAACTTTGATATGGTCGGACGACTCCGTGATAACAAACTCATCTTACAAGGTGTCGGCTCATCTTCTGTGTGGACGAAATTGATTGAAAAGCGGAACATCCCTATCGGCTTTAATCTGACGCTACAAGAAGATCCTTATCTGCCAACAGATGTGACTGCCTTTTATCCGAAGGAAGTACCGGTACTCAGTTTCTTCACCGGCGGACACGAAGACTATAACCGCCCGACAGATGATCCTGACACGCTTAACTTTTATGGTATAGAGCGGATTTCGGACTTCGCACACGGTATCGTTTTAGACTTAATCAGTGCCGCTGAACGTCCAGAATATGTCCGAGTGGAACGGAGTCAATCAGAGGAAGGGAGTCGTGATACGCTCCGTGCATATCTCGGCACGATCCCTGACTATACCACAGAAGGCACCGGCGTTAAGATCTCCGGTGTTCGCGCAGGCGGTCCTGCTGACAAAGCCGGTCTAAAAGGCGGCGATGTTATCGTCGAATTCGGGGGACAGCAAATCGCAAATATCTATGATTATACGTATGCGCTTGACGCTGTAAAGATTGGCGAACCCGTCGAAGTCGTTGTGCTACGCGACGGGAAACGAGTGCAGCTAACAGTTACGCCCGAAGCACGGAATTAAGTTAGGGCTTACGCATTTTTCATGCGTCTCTACATAGTCTAAAGTTTGAACAATTTTTCGTAGCATAGGAAACCGTTAGCCTGTGGTCTCTTGTGTAGCATA
>ASZN01000187.1 GCA_000406005.1 Candidatus Poribacteria bacterium WGA-3G | reverse complement strand
CAGGAATGTCCTGCAAATCATGAATCCGAGCACCCAAGAAGCCCTTATTGATATTATTTTGTTAAATTGGATTCAGGTTGACTATTGGCGAAGTTTCTATGCTGAGGCGGATGTACTGCCTTTTGCGATCACGCCGGCACCAGATGAAACAGGCACTGTAAATCCGAATTTCAAAGTGACTTTACAGAACTTCTCGACCCGAGATGTCGAGATTTACGGCATCGACGGCACCCGATACGTCGGGCTGTCTACACTTGTGGACGATAAATTTCCCGGCACCTATAGAGTCATTTTTCGATCCACGCAGATTCGTCCTAAGGACGTGGACGACCCCGCTATCCAATACATTGCGCTGAGCCGAAACAAATTCCGAAAACCAAAAATTTCTGTTGACGAGCCATCTGATTTACGGAATACACATAACGGCGCAGATTACATCGTCATCACACACGCAGATTTTATTAACGATGTTCAACCGCTCGCAGATTTTCGCGCGGAACAAGGCATGCGTACCAAGGTGGTTGATGTCCAAAATATTTACGACGAATTTAATCACGGCATCCTTGACCCACACGCCATCCGTAGATTCCTGGAGTATGCCTACTCCAATTGGCAACCGCCTGCACCAACCTATGTCCTTCTTGTCGGCGATACACATTTTGACATGAAAAATAGACCTAATTTCGTACCGACAATACGGGTACAAATTCCGGGCTACGGATCGAGCGCAAGTGATCACCAGTTCGTCACATTCCGAGGTGAGGATAGCTTCCCTGATATGCTAATCGGAAGAATGCCTGCCAATAATCGCATTGATGCCCGGATATTCGTTGAACGGACAATTAAGCATGAAACATCTTCACCCGTCGGCCCGTGGCACAAACGACTGCTGATGCTCGCTGGATCCGCCCGTATCTTCCATTCGCAGATTGATCAACTTATTTCACACTATCAAATTACGAGTAGATATGAGACCGAACGGATTTACGCGCCCGATAAAAACACACTGGATTTGAGTACCCCTGAAGGCATTACAACGCCAATCGCCAGACGTGTGATTGACGGTTTCAATAGTGGTGCAAGTCTCATCAATTACATTGGACACGGCGGTGGCGGCATCTGGTCAGACAGTCGCATGCTCGACTTTGAAGACCCCGAACAGAACCTCACCAACATCTCACAACTCCCTTTGGTCATGAGTATGACCTGCTACACGGCTGCATTTGATGGAACAAAAAACAGCCTCGCTGAAGAACTCCTCCGATCAGAAAACGGCGGTGCTATCGCTGTCATCGGGGCAACCAGCATCGGACTCTTAGATGGAGATTACCATCTCAACAGGGAACTGCTGGACGTTATTTTCAGAGGACATACCCAAGACATCGGTGCTATCTTCGCACAAGCCAAAACCCAGTTTCTCATAAACTCACCCGGATTCCTTGATTTGGCTGAAGTCTTCAGTCTCCTCGGTGATCCAGCGACACAGTTGAAAATACCGAACAAGCAGATGGAATTGGAAGTAGACTTCGGAAGTACTTCTACTGAAACCGATTTCGGACAGGAGAACACCGCGACTGTCTCAGGAACGCTGCCGAACCGCAGTTTTAACGGGGATGCCGAAATTATTGTTGTACCGATAACTGAGGTCGATGACGCTATTCCACCGGAAAGGGAGACGACATCTGTCGTTAACGGACGATTCAAAACACAAATACAACTCCCAACAGATCCGCAATTCGATACCGCCAGCATTCAGGCTTATGCGTGGAATGCAGACGAGGAGGCAATCGGATACGCCGCCTACAACATCCTCGATCGACATGTTAGCAACGTCCGTATTGTTCCGTTTCCTGTTGAACCCGATCAGCCTGTCTATCTTTATACAGAGGTCGTGAACGAAAGCGACATTGAAAAATTGACGCTTTTTTGGAGTCTCGACGCTTTTGAGTTTTTCGAGATCCCTGTCGTTCCATACAACCGGAACACCTATAGAAGTGAACGACCCATCCCCGGATACCCCGAATATGAGCTCATCGACTACTATTTAGAGGTACAGGTAGAAGGTGGCAGGACATTCCAAACGGAGACCGTCACTTACGATGTCGGATACGTTGATCCTGAAGTCGATTTTGTGCTTTTGGAACCAACGATCGCTTGGGGGACCGAACCCCCGCTCCAACTCTCGGTGCAGGTCCGAAATATCGGGAGCAAATCCGCTCAGAATGTGCCCGTCTACTTTTTTGAAAAAACTGTGGATACTGAAACCGAGGCCGGTACGATAAGTCCTGCCTCAAGACCTACGTTGTCGGAGCTACAGAACGCCACACCTATTGGAGGTGTTCAGATAATCCCAGAAATCCTGCCTGATAGCCAAGTCGTCGTGGGTGTGCCTTGGCACCCCTCGCTTGGCAGGTATCTTATCTCTGTCTATGTGGATATGCCTACCGCCGAACTGCCAAACGGAAGTTTCATTGAGAAACGGGAAAGTAATAATAGAGGGTATCGGGAATTTACTGCGAACCGTGTCGTTCTGAGTCCTGAGGTGCTTGAGCAACCTTTTGAGAGTCAGGATGGCAGATTCCGAATCGCTATTCCGCCTGAGGACCTGCACACCAGCACGGTATTGACCTATATTGAAGAACCGCTTACGATCACCAATCAACCCGATATTGTCGGTGCGATTCCGTTGTCCGCTTTCGCCTATCAGCTCGATTTAAATGAACAGACCGAATTAACGGCGACTGCTACTTTCTTGAAAGATGGAGAAGGGAGTGAAGAACCGCATATCTATCGGCGCAACGACATCGGCAATTGGATATTGATTGGCGACGAGACCGTAGACGAAGCAACGGTTTCGGCGGCGGTTAAACTGCCCGGCACCTTCGCCTTGCTATCCCATGATGATACGAGTCCGCCAGCACTGGGACTCACCATCGAACATCAAGGCTTTGTGGATGGTGATTACATCTCCGATACGCCGACGATATCCGCACGCATTGAGGACGCTAACGGGATCGATTCACGTCCGGAGCAGATTATCCTCACGCAGAACGGGCAGCGTGTGCCGGAAGACGAATATGTAATCGCCGCATCACCAACCAGCAGCAACCTAATCCTCGTAACCTACAGTCCGGTTTTAGAACCCGGTGAATATCGGATTCGGTTACAGGCGCAGG
>ASZN01000186.1 GCA_000406005.1 Candidatus Poribacteria bacterium WGA-3G | reverse complement strand
TTACCGCATGTTATGAAATACGGTGGCATACCGGAACACAGACTAACAGTCTATGCTACATAAGAGGAAACCAATAAAATCAGAAATGGTATAACTACTCGTCATATTGAATTTAATCAATAAAGTAGCGCGTTCTCGTGTTATTGTCAACCTAAAAAAAATCGCAACGCAGGGAAATTTAGTTTTCGGTTTTGCGTCGAGCTCACGTTTATAATCGGAAGTTCCCCGATTTCGTCAAGGAACAATGTACTACCCGCTGCTGTTTCAAACAACCCAATATGTTGCCGGTCTGCGCCGGTAAACGTGCCTTTCTCATGTCCAAAGAGTTCACTTTCTATCAGGTTCTCCGCAAGCCCCGCACAGTTCACGGTAAACATGGCGTGCGTTGTGTGAGGATTCTGTGCATGCAAAGCACGCGCGACCAACTCTTTACCTATTCCTGTCTCGCCAGAAATAAGTACTATTTTAGAAGATTTTGCGAACGTGTCAATACTTTTCAGCACTTCAAGATGCACGGCACTGTCACCGACAATGTTGTTGTAATTCCCATGCAACTTTTCTCTTGATAACGGCGTTTCGGGCGGTGCCATCTCTTCTTCCCTCGCGATCGATTTTTTTCTAAAGCTATAGGTTTGCGGTGTCATAATCCAATTATCGCAGAATTTTCGGTGTAATAGTAGAACCAGTAATTATTTGCACATGCGGGGAAACGTAGAAGTTGGGTTACCCAACCTCTACCAACTACAAGTGTAAACTTACTTTCGGAATTTACTATAATAACCCAAGTTGCTACTTCTAAGATTTTTGACAGGCAGAGTCCCGTTTTCATTTAAAACCGTTGATGCTCTATAGGATTTTGTAGCGTATCCTGTTAGGTTGCGGCCCGTTATGCACAGGCTAACAGCCTATGCTACAAAGTGACAACTTGGGTTATAATAGGCGTTCCACATATCACTATAATGTCGAGTTAAATGCAAAACCATCACCCGATAATATTAAAGACCATTTTTTTCACCGCTTTTCGTGCATAAAATGATAAAAATGTCATAAATTATAAAAAAAGTGAATTTTATGGGGAAATCCGAAAAGATGATCGCGACATTCCGGAAACGGCATGGATATACTTAAATATTATTAATTAATGGAGGGAAGTAATGCTTGGTGGTTTTATGAAAGATAATAATACATCAACACGCCGGGGCAAAAAGTAATTACGACTTGGCTTAGTGCGGTGCAGACTGGATTATAGGTGCTGCGATAAACATTTGCCGATACCGCATGCCTCTTGCAATTCTTCTAACGTATAGGTGTTGATGACTTCGGCTTTGGTGAGCCAACCGCGACGCGCAACGTTTAAACCGGTGCGTCGGTGTGCCAATTGTGGAATACCGTGTGCATCGGTATTGACGGATAATAACACGCCTGCCTCTTTCGCCTGACGTACAAACCGAGAATCCAAATCCAATCGGCTCGGCGATCCGTTGATCTCTAAGACGGTGTTATTTTCTGCAGCGGCTTCGATGATCGCTGCAATATTGAGCGGGTACATCGGTCTATGACCGAGCATCCTACCGGTCGGGTGGCCGATGATATTGACGAATGGGTTCTCAATAGCACGGATGATGCGCGCTGTCATCTCGGCTTCGGTTAAGTTGAAATTGCTATGAACACTTGCGACGACAATATCGAGTTGTGCCAGCACCTCGTCCGAGAAATCGAGTTCGCCGTACCGCCGAATATCGACTTCAGAACCGGCAAGGACTGTGATACCGTCAACCGCTGCGTTTAATTCACGAACCTGCTTTACTTGGTCAAGGAGCCGTCGCTGATCCAAGCCATTTGCCACAACGGAAGATACAGAGTGATCCGTGATAGCGAAGTATTCGAAACCTTCCGCCTGCGCTGCCGCCACCATATCTTGAAGCGTCTGTCGTCCGTCACTCCAGTCGGTATGTGCGTGTAAGTCGCCTCGTAAATCGGTGAATTCAACGAGTTTCGGTAAGGTATTGTCCTTAGCCGCTGCGACCGATGTGCCGTCCTGTCGAAGTTCAGGCGGAATATAGGAGAGTCCGAGTTTCTTGTAAATCCCCGCCTCTGTTATATCGGGTTCAGTCGTTCGCAATGCGGAGCAATCGGGGAGTGCACTAAAGTGTGCGTCCGTCGCCGTTGTTAAGAACAGGGTCAACGTGTAAGTGGCAGACGTGGAAAAATAAAGAGAGACCGGAAATGCTTGGTCAACGGAGAATTCGAGGACCGGGAGTGTCTCGCGGACATCGTCTGTCGGTTCGGTGCGCTCTGTTTCAACGAAAGATGCACTATCGCTGTGATATGCATAAGCAATGCCATCGCCTGTTTTGAAGGTTATCGGGGGTTCCGAAAACGGTTCGAGAAACAATCGCAGCGGATCCGGGATGTCACCATCCGCAAATCGAAAGGCGGCTTCATCCTCACACACAACGATCAATTCTATGCCTTGACAGACCTCTTCAAGTCGCCGTAAATGTCCTGTCCATTCGGGTTCCCGTTTCATCCAGCCCTCGGCGATAAGCGGCGTTAGGTTTTCGACAATCTGCTCTGTTAGTTGTAAGGCGTTGCGTAGTGGGCGCGCCTTTCGTTGCTCCATCCGAAACGCTAAGCTTTCGGTTATCATCCGAAGCGTCTTCTTTCCGATGCCCTTCATGTTTCTAATCTTTCCGCTCTCCAGCAGTGCTTGGAGGTCTTCAAGGCTCCGGACACCGAGTTCCTGATAGAATCTACCGACAGTTTTTACGCCGAGTCCCCGGATTTCGAGCACTTCCAATATCCCCGTCCCCATCTCTGCGATAAGGTTGTCATAATACTTACAGCGTCCGGTTTCGAGCATCTCAACGGTTTTATCTTCGATAGCCTTTCCGATACCCGGTGTCGCCCGGAGCTGTTGTACGGCTTCCGCATCATAACCGGGTGCCTCCTGTTTAGCGGTTTCTCCGGACAATTCACGTGGGAATTTATTGATGACATCGGCTGCGCGCTCATAAATCCGTGCCCGGAATGCATCGTCCCCCCGAATTTGTAGGAGCGAGCCGATAGCACTGAAAATATCGCTGATCTCACGATTTGTCATATTTTTAATTTTCCTTGCGGTTCAGTTAGCGTACAAGCGATGAAGCATCTGTAGGTTGGATTGACTGTAGGGGAAACCGGGTTACCCGGTTTCCCCTAC
>ASZN01000185.1 GCA_000406005.1 Candidatus Poribacteria bacterium WGA-3G | reverse complement strand
CAATTGATGCCTAATTGGCGAACAGCAGCACGAATCGTTCCCGATCTCAGGTCACGTCTACCCCAGTCTGGAACCACAGTCCCGCGTTCGGTGTTCGGATTAAACCACTTCCGATGGGATCCACTGCCTCTTCTCTTTCGTTCTTGACAACCAAGAACTGTTAATTTTCGAGCAACTTCTCGATATGTCATGAGACCGATACTACCGTTTCTAACCACATCGGGCTTTTTGTATCAGAAATGTGGGTGTTCTCCGGCAACGAGCGTCCCATCTCCTGATAGAGTTCGATGACTGCAGCAAAAGCATCTTTGACGTTTTCCAATGCCTCGTTTAACGAATCACCTTCAGTGACTAACTCAGGTAATAGCGGTGAAGTTACTGTATATCCACCTTCAGGTTGTGGTGTTAGAAGGAGTGGTATTTTGTATTGCATCAAAAGTTCTCCGTTTCAATACCCTTTTTCTTTATCGACAACGTTGATTAATGGTTCGCCGTTCACGTATCTGTGCATGTTCTCGACAAAGAGTTCCATCGCGCGTTTCGCGATGTTCTGCGATGCACCAGCAGTATGGGACGTTAAAATCACGTTCGGGAGCGTCCAGAGCGGGTTATCCTGCGGACACGGTTCGGTATACGTGACATCCAATCCGGCACCTGCCAACTTTCCGCTTTGTAGTGCAGCAATTAATGCTTCTTCGTCAACCACGCGACCGCGACTGACGTTAACCAGATAACTCCCGTCCGGCAAGGCATCGAATTCGGCGTGTGAAAGCAGTTTATGCGTTTCTGGTGTGATGGGGCAGCAGACTGTTAGGACATCGGAACGGGATAAAAATTCGGGTAGCCAATCGAGTTGTCCGAGTTCATCAACAGTGTCCGGTTTCTCCATCGGTTCGGGATCGACGGCAATCACTTTGAAGTCAAAGGCTTTCGCGCGTTGCGCGACTGCCCGACCGATCCCACCGAGTCCGAGAACTCCCATCGTCATTCCTGATACTTCAACACAGGGTAGCCATTTCCACGCTTTCTCTCGCATCAAGTTGAGTTGTGTATTGATGCCCCGCGTCAGTGCGAGTAGCAGCGCGAATGCGTGTTCGGCAAGTTGTGGTCCATACAGACGTTTGCTGTTCACGAGGGTGATGGCACTCTCCTTGAAAGCCGGGTACATGGAGCCTTCGACCCCGACGAAAGGCTGCATCACCCACTGCACGGATTCCGCAAACGGAAAGTCCGCTTCCGAAATCCGTCCGTAGAGAATCTCAACATCCGAAAGGTGATCGCTGAGAGATTCGCCTTCGGGTAGAAAGTTTATTTCCATCTCCGGTGGTGCGTCTTGCAACATATCGGCGACTTCTTGGCTGATGCCACTGGCAATCAGTACCTTAATTTTAGCCATTGATAATCTCCTTGATTGTAGTTTTTGCGAGATTTTTTTTAAATGAATGCATCAATATGGGCGCGCTTGCTGGTCAACCCGACTCGGCAGTAGATCCATCGGGAAGGGTAGTGACACGGGAATAGGTTTAGCGTCCGGGAACAGCGAACCCACTGTCGGTTTCAAAATTTTACCGAGGTACGCCTCCGCACCATCAAGTAAGTTTGATGGTAGACTCGTCCACGTGACGAGCAAATTCAGATGCGCGTAGGCTTGAATTTGAGGGTCTGTGTTATGTGCCTTAAGTCTGTCTCTAATGTTTCCTTGCCCGACTTTGATTGTTACTGGCTCACCGAACTTATTCCAGTACCAGATGATGTAGATGTATCCTTTAAAGTTATCATAGTAACTATGACTAAAGTCCACTTGATCCAATGAACACCAAGCGTTGTTCTTACCTTTCGCCCAAAAGAGATTTATCACTTTTGTTGCCTCCTTGTTAACGTTCCGACAGATTCGGATTCAGTTCTCGCCATTCAGTGTAAGCCTCTCAATACAAGATAGATCAGTATCAGATATATTGTGCATAGAAATTATCTTTCGGTGCTAACGGGTATTGGAAATTAATGTATCACAGAAAAGAGAAAAATGCAACGCAAATGTTTTGGAAGTTGCAATACTCTCCAGTAGACGAGTATTGGGCGGAGGGTGTCCGAATGTGGTATTGTCTCGGCAAGGATCATGAATTTGAGACGCGAGATGCGTTCAAGAATTATGACCCGGAACTCACGAGTCTGCTCAGTCTTTGGTTATCTGATGAAGATATCCCGCACGGATACTAACTGGTTCCTAACAACGCATTCGTTTGAATCAAGACTTACAGATGGATATCGTCAAGCGTCTCTGCTGCGAGGATTTCGTCAAAGAGTTTATCAAGTTGAGCATGGCTATGTATAGCGTTAATCCGTGTCGTGAGAGTTTCTGGAACATTACTAAATCGGGATTGTAGAAGTTTGAGAATCGCATTGCGTTTTGCGCGTGTTTCGCCTTGCTCAATACCTTGCTCAAGGAGTGTTCCTGCTATTGCTTCAGCCATCGTCCGTACCTCCATTCCATGGGCATGCTCGTTCAAGATAGTTATCAAGTCAGTATGTTCCATAATAGTATAGCAATTTTTGCGAGAGAAGTCAAGTGGCATTAGAAAATCAGAACAGGACGATTTAAGGTCGGATAAAATATGGATTTGATTACGTCTGGTAGTGTGCTTAGAATGGTGAGATTCTATAGTGGCGGCAAGCCGTTAACAATCTCCACTGTCTTGAGACTGACGGTGATGACGCGGGCAATCAGGTCCACAATATACTGCGGCTCCGATTCTCGGTTCGGGTCGCTGACGATCCCGCTCCGTCTGTCTACCTTCACACGGTACTGATCCACCACCCACTCCAACGCAGACCGGTTGCCTAACTTATAATCATACACTTCAGTAGGGATACCGTCCAATGTCAGGAAATCGTTGTATTTCAGTTGCGTCTTGTCTTTAGAGAGTCTCATCTTCTCAACGCGCCAATCCACTTTCATCCCTGGCGTTTCGATGTATGCCAATCCTTCATATTTGGGTGCGGATTCATAGTTGATGTGGAGGTCTGCAAGTTGCGCGCCTGCTTTAGCAAAACCCCAGAAATCTTCGGCAAACGGGATATGCGGCAGGTCGCGCTTGAGATTCATCTCATACTTTTCACGGTAAGCAGAATGGTGCAGGAGCGCGTAGCTGTAGTGGAAGATGTCCCACTTGGTGATGGTACCGTCGTTGTAGCGGGTTCGGTATT
>ASZN01000184.1 GCA_000406005.1 Candidatus Poribacteria bacterium WGA-3G | reverse complement strand
AGGTTGTTGATGTATTACCGAATTAAATTCTTAAACTTCATTTAACCGCGCACTTTCATTAAATCCGAATTTCAGATAACTACGCCAAGAACGTTATACTACCAGATGCCTCTCTGCCTTGCCAGACTGAACCTGTCGGATAGATATGCTTCTCAACGAATTCCGGGTACATATCAAGCCCCCAACCCGGGACCGTCGGTGTAATGTATGCACCGTCACGAACTTGGATTGGGTGTCGGAAAACGTCTTCTTGCAGGAAATTGAGATATTCAACCACCTGTGTATCCGAATGTGCAGCGACACAGATTTGATCCCAGATAGCGTAGTGTTGAATCATATTGCATAACCCGATGCCGCCCCCGTGCGGACAGACGGGGACGTTATATTTCGCTGCCATTAGGATAACCCCTAACACATCGTTAACACCTCCGAGTCGTGTCGCATCAATCTGACAATACTGGATCGCGCCACTCGTGATCAGCTGCTTGAAAATAACAGGGGACGGTACCTGTTCGCCTGTCGCGACACCGATACCGTGTTTCTCCAAAGCACGCGATATTTTTACGAAGCCGAGCACATCATCGCGCGCTGTCGGTTCTTCAATCCAGGTCGGCTTGAACGCCGCCAACGCTTCCATATACGCGATGGCTTCATCGACACCCCAAATTTGGTTTGCGTCTAACATCAAGCGCGCTTCTTGTCCGATCGCCTCGCGAATGAAAGCAAGCCGTTTCTTATCAAAGTCAAGGTCCTGCCCTACTTTCATTTTGAAAGCATCAAGTCCCGCCGCTTTCACCTGATTCACGGTTTCAATAATCTGTTCATCCGTCAAACCGAGCCACCCTGCCGTGGAATACGCTTTCGGTCCCTGTTGACGGAGTTTCTGCTCACGGGTTTCTCGGCTGTCCCAGTGTGTGCTAAGGATCGCCTCCGCTTCGTCAGGTGTCAGTGCATCCCGCAGGTACCGCCAATCAATGGACTGCACAATTTTCTCAGGTGGCAAATCCACGAGCAGTTTCCAGAGCGGTTTATCAACCATTTTTGCCCAGACATCCCACATCGCGTTGACGATGCTCCCGATTGCCATCCGATTCACACCGTCTGCAAGCCAGCGTAACTGGTGATGGTCTATGAGCAGTCTGTGAAACGCCCCCGGATCCTCCACGAAAGTAGCTATCTCCATCCCAACCACGAGTTGCGCAAGGTCTTTAACACCGTAAGCGATCCAATCGTTTCCGGCACCAGCAGTGAAGGCGACTGAAATACCGAGATGTCCGGTGTCTGTTTCTATTGTTGTTAGCACAGCGGAATAGTTAGGCTTCTTATGAAACGGATCCGAACCGAGTAGCGTGTCCGATGTTGGGACTCGTAAATCGACAACCTTAATTTCTTTAATTCTTGGCGAAATTTTCATTTTCTTTGACTCCTTTTTTAAAAAAGTATATAATAGATATATATGAAAATCTACACTAAATTTGGTGATACTGGAGAAACCGCTCTATACGGTGGGACGAGGATCGGAAAAGACGCGCCACGGATTGAGGCGATCGGGACTGTTGATGAACTGAACGCTTACATCGGCTATGCGCAAACACTCGTTGAGGATACAGACCTTTCCGATCTGATGGCGCAAATCCAAAATCACCTCTTCGCGGTCGGAGCAGATTTGGCAACGCCTGCGACACACACAAAAGCTACTGAATTCCGTATACCGGCGGATTTCACAACAGCGATGGAAACCGCGATAGACACACTTTCAGAGGAACTTCCGCCACTGACGAACTTTATTTTACCGGGTGGATGCGCTGCCGGCGCTATTTTACATATTGCGCGCGTCGTCTGCCGCCGAAGTGAACGCTGTGTCGTTCAACTCGCAAACGAAACGGAAGTTAATCCAGAAATAATCCGGAGTTTGAACAGACTTTCGGACCTCCTATTCGTTCTCGCTCGGACGGTAAACTGCCGTGCACAGGCTCCAGAACCGATTTGGAAGTCGTAACCATGTTGAAAAAAAGAGTTGTATTATATCAAATAATATGCAAGGATTGAAAACACCTACGCTTCATTCAGTTATTTTTATTAAAGGAGACAAAAAATGATTTTGAGATTAGCAAATCTATTTATGATAACCCTCATTGCGTTCGTCGCACTCGCGGGTTGCGAAAGAGCACAAGATATGGTTACAGATACCATGCCATCAGCGGATGCCACCATGGATGAGACTATGACTGACATGGAAAAGATTCCAGTGACTTTAGTCTGGTTAGTTGATTACCCAGAGGGGGCAAAGGATGTGTATCTTGAATGGATTGCGTCTGTTGCACCGACACTGCAAGCCCCCCCAGAAGTCAATCGGATAAGATCTTACGACAATGTTGAGGAGACCACTCCGCATCGGTTTGTTGAGTTTGTATTTGACAGTTTTGTTGATGCGATGACATATATGAATCGTCCAGAGATAGCTGCCGTTTTTGAAGACCTTCCGAACCACGCAACGCAAGTGAGCGCACACACGTTTATTGAGCGTTCTGACTACGCGAAAACTGAGGCAGACGATTGGCCCATTAAAGGTATTATTTTTGTTGACTATCCCCTTGGTGGGAAAGCAGCATATCTGGAATGGGTTGCTTCCGTCTCTTCTGCCTTGGTCGGGCCCCCTGAAGTGAAAGCGGTATCCTCTTACGACAACTATAATGGTGAATCTCCACATCGGCTTGTTGTGTTAGAATTTGCCAACCAAGAAGATGTCGAGACTTATGAGGCACTGGAAGATATTATGGCTATTGAAGCCGAACTTGACAACCAGGCAAGCAGCGGGGAGATGCATACATTTGAGTTACGATCAGATTACATCAACGAATAGGACTTCGCTGTTTACTTTTCCTCTCAGAGGCGCGCTTTCCGAGCGCGCCTCTCTTTTTGCACCTCGACTCATTCGACTGCTCCAGCAACCGCGACAAGATCAAGAATATTGACAATACCATCGTCGTTAACGTCTGCTGCATCTCCTTCTCCGACATGTCCAAGGCGAGCCGCAACGAACGTTAAATCATCAATATTGACACTCCCATCGTCGTTGACATCTTCAAGTATTTCAGACTGAACTTCCCACAAAACAATCGTGCCATCTCCACCGCCACTGGCAAGCCTGCGGCCATCCGGTGAAAACGCAACGGAATTGACCTCATACCTATTATGCCCAGTGAAAATGGTGTGATTTTGACCTGTCTGTGAATTCCATAACCGAACGGTGCCATCTCCACCGCCACTGGCAACTGTTG
>ASZN01000183.1 GCA_000406005.1 Candidatus Poribacteria bacterium WGA-3G | reverse complement strand
TCGTCGAGGCATATCCTGCGAGTTTCTATCTGTTAGACGCGAAATGGGCGTTAGCACAACTCCATACGGAAAAGAAAGCGTACGAGACAGCGAAGTCATACCTAACCGGTCTCGTCGATCAACCGCGATACGCGAGAGAGGCATCTTTCACTTTAGCACGCTGCGATGAAGAGTTAGGTAATGTTTCTGCCGCGTTTAATGTTTACCGAGAACTCATCAAAGAAAAGCAATCGCTTAGTGTCGCCAGAGATTCTCTCGGTCGATTAAAGCAGCTCGTAAGAACATATCGATCGTTGAAACTCACACCTACGGATCGTCTTAATTGCGGTATGGTGTTTTATTCTAACAGACAGTGGAAATCCGCTGTGAATGAATTAGCACTCATCCCTAAAACCGTCGATTTGGAACTTCGCGCGCAAGCACTGTATCTGACTGGACGGAGTAATCAGGGACGCAAATGGCCAAATACGTCGATTAAGAACTTTGATGCTGTGATCGCGCTCGGTGGCAAAAACAGTTATATCCCGCGTGCGACTTATCAGATTGCGCAAAGTTACCGCCAGAAGGGACATCTAAAAACAGCGGTCAGTCGTCTTGAGAGTTTTGTAAAAGCCTATCCGAGAGATGACTTAGTGGATGAGGCACTCTACGATATTGCGAAAATTCGTGAAGCACAAGGAAACTCCGAGTCGGCACTTAATGCCTATTCACGCTTAATCAAAGCGGCACCGAAGAGCCCTTATGCGGATGTTGCAGGATGGCGAATAGGTTGGCAACGTTTCGATGAACGCCGCTATGAAGAGAGTTACAATGCTTTCAAAGGATTGAAGGAACACTTTCCGGGAAATCGCTATGCAATGGGTGCACATTTCTGGATGGCGAAGATTCGTGAACGCCAAAACAGACCCGAACTGGCACGGAAGATATACGAGGAAGTGGCAAAGGCGCGTTACTGGTACTACTCCGCAAGGGCAAAGTCGATCTTGGGGATTACTGGCTCCGAATTAGAACCGAAAGCCATTCAGGACGCGGAATTACCAGTTCGCCAGCAGTGTCCGCCACAAGTTCCAGTCCTCATGGAACTTAGACTTTACGAAGATGCTGTTACCCAATTGGATAGGCATATTAACACGACTTCCCTCTCAGAGCAGAACTGTTTTTATGACCTGATTAGATGCTATGAGGGACTCGCGATGTATGACAAAGCGCGGGAGGTAACTGAACAATCTCTTGAGAGTACTGCTTTCGCAAATGCGCCGCGTGCGGATTTGGAGAGACTCCAGCGGAAGCTTTATCCACGCTACTATGCCAACGCGGTTGATAAATTCGCGAAGTTGTACAATGTTGACACTTTTTTAGTTGCCGCAATGATTCTCGAAGAGAGCCGATACAACGCGACTGCCGTGAGCTGGGCAGGTGCGATTGGACTTATGCAGATTATGCCTGCGACTGGCAGAGAACTCGCACAACAACTCAAAATTCGACGGTTCCGTACCTCAATGCTCAAGCAGCCTGATATTAATATTCGGATGGGGACAAAGTATATCGCCGACCTTAATTCGTGGTTTGATAACGACCCGATGCTGGTCATCGGCGCGTATAACGGCGGTCCTGGACGGATGAAACGGTGGGTGTCAACAAAAAATATTAAGGATATTGACCTATTCGTTGAGAAAATTACGATTCGGGAGACGCGGCTCCATATTAAGAAGGTTATCGATAGTTACGATAACTATGTCCAGCTTTATGGGAAATCGGACGAACCGCCCGCGGTGAACTCGGCAACGGAGATAGGGGAGAAACGGCTACAAGGATTTTAAGCATCAATCGTCTCTACATCGAATAAATGCTATAACGGAACTGTTTCTGCTGGGTTATCTCGTGTGATGAGGATGCGGCGTTGCCATGTAGCATCATCTTGTGTAGGGAAATCGGAACGGTAATGTGCACCCCGACTCTCTGTTCGCGCGAGCGCAGATTGCGTTATCATCAAGGCGACGTTGAGCATATTCACTGTTTCAATTGTCGATACATCTTTGGTATCAGAACAGGTTACCGCGTCTCCTAAACTCTCCGTTATGTCTTGCAGCACAGCAAGGGTGTTTTGTAAACTTTCGCCGTTTCGTTCAATACTCACATTTTCCCAGAGCGTCTCTCGGATTGCGTTTTTGATCTCCTCTATTTCTAACTCTCCTGCCGTATCAGTAGATAGTAAAGCGGATGTCTCCACATGGCTCGATATCGGTAAATTAGGTGGATGTGCTTGTTGGGTGCTCGCGAAAGTTGCAGCATTTCTTCCGGCACGTGCACCATAGACAAGGCATTCAAGAAGCGAGTTACTTGCTAAACGATTCGCGCCGTGGACACCCGTACATGCGACCTCTCCACAGGCGTAAAGTCCTTCAATATTCGTTTGTGTATCGGTATTCGTGCGGATACCACCCATCATAAAATGTGCACCGGGACGGACGGGGATTAAGTCAATGCTAATATCGAGTCCATAACGTTCTGTTGTTGCAGAGATCGTCGGGAATCGTTCATGGATAAAGTCTTTGGTTTTATCCGTAATATCGAGATATACGCAGGGGAACTGTGTCAGGTACATCTCGTTTTGAATTGCTCGGCTGACGACATCGCGCGGTGCGAGTTCAGCTTTCTCGTGATATTTCCCCATAAAACGTTCACCACGGATATTTAAGAGTGTCCCGCCTTCCCCTCGAACCGCTTCGGAAATCAAGAAGTTGGGGGCACCGTCGAAGAAAAGCGTTGTCGGATGGAACTGGACGAACTCCATGTCTATCATTTCGCATCCGGCGCGCCATGCTGCGGCGAATCCATCGCCAGTTGCGATCTGTGGATTAGAAGTACATGGATAGACGCGTCCAAGCCCACCGGTTGCAAGAATTGTGGATTTCGCGCGAATACAAACGCGCTGTTCTTCTACAATCGCCATAACACCGTAGCATTTAACCGATTCCTCACTGCTTCTTTTAGCATCTGCATCGGTTAATAGGTCGATAGCAAAAGCGTTTTGAAGAATGCGGATACGTTCCGTATTGCGTACGCGTTGAATCAGGACATCCGTTGTTTCGCGTCCGGTTGCGTCGCCTTTATGTACAATCCGACGGCGGCTGTGTGCGGCTTCTTGTGTGAAGCGCGGTAGTGCCCCTTCCCAATCGAAGTTCGCGCCCCAATCGAGTAGTTCCGCGACGCGTGGGATGCCCTCAGAGACCATCATTTCGACGGCTGCGACATCGCAGAGACCG
>ASZN01000182.1 GCA_000406005.1 Candidatus Poribacteria bacterium WGA-3G | reverse complement strand
TATGCCAAATCTAAAGTTGTCGTTTTTATACAAAGTTTCTGGTTATAGTCATGTGGGAACGTGCGATGAATCACACGACTACAAGCAATCCAACCTACAGTCCATCAAAATAAGCGGGACAGAACAGTAGTTCTGGTGGGGTTTGGTTGAGAGTTGTTATGGGTCCGCAAAAATTGTATACGCAAAAATTGTATACGCAAAAATTGCTTAATTGGGCAATTTGGGGTTGTTGACAATTAGCAGTTGCGTTATACTATGCAGTGGTTTGGACAATTTCGGTGTTTTTTTCAATATAGAACGTTGAGGTATAACAAATATGAAAGATAAAGTGCGTCCTGTTCAGCTGCCTTCGGCAGCCATGCGAGAGGTTAATAAGAAAGTAGAGCGTTTCGCTGAAGCAGATGTCCCTGTCCTGATTACAGGGGAGACGGGTGTTGGCAAAGAGATTATTGCGCGGGAAATTCATCGAACGAGCCCCCGAAATGATAAACCGTTCATAGCTGTTAACTGTAGTACATTTCCGGATAACGGGCTCTTGGAGAGCCAAATATTTGGTCATGAGAAGGGTGCGTTCACAGATGCCACATATCAACGGAAGGGGGATTTTGAACGGGCGGATACGGGTACGCTCTTTTTCGATGAGATCGGTGATATGCATATCGAAGCACAGCCGAAGTTTTTACGGGTGTTAGAGAATCAGACATTCACGAGACTTGGCGGTACCCAGACGATTCGGACAGACGTTCGCATCGTTGCTGCAACGAATAAAGATATTAAAGCTCTGGTGGCGGCGAAAAAATTTAGAGAGGACCTTTACTACCGCTTGGCACTCTTTGAGATTCATATACCCCCGTTGCGGGAGCGTCGCGAGGATATCCTGCCTTTAGTGGATGCTTTTCTTTCGGAGTTCAGCGTTAAATATGGCAAAAGGGTTATGAAGATTTCGCCTGAAGTCCTTGATTTTTTCATAAATTCTGCGTGGCCCGGTAATATTCGGGAACTTAAACTGATACTTGAAAAGATGGTGATTCTAACGACGACGAATGAGCTGACCTTTAGCAATTTGCCATCCGATAGTGCGATTGTGCGACAAGTAGAAGATCAGGTAGAGGATTTTGAAAGATTATCGGATTCAGGGACAGATTCGGATATTTCGGCGGTGGTGCGCCAGGTTTTGACGCTGCTCTCTGTAGAGGAGTTCGTTCTAATTTTCGGGGGCGTACCGAAATCTGTTTGGCGGGAGCTTCCAGGGAAAGTACAGCGTCGGGTGATCGGAGAGGCCTCTGCCTATTTGTCGGAATTGTTGGGTGGACAGGCAGATGTGATTCGGATCGGTGAGATGAATAGGGAGCAGATCCTTGGACTGGCTGCCCGGCAGCGGATAGCGAAACATGAGACCTTGAAAACGGCGGCAGCGTCGTTAGGTATAGATTCGCGTACGCTGTCTTCGTATGCGAAAGGAGCGGATACGCGTGAATGAGGCGCGGTGGTGCGTGCCCGTCCACCGCTGTCCGGAATGTAGAGACAGACGCGCATTTACGCCGGTTTAAATGCGCGTTCAAGGTTGTTCTTGAGTCGGGTTATAATTGCTTCTTCTAATTGCTCGGTTGTCTCGGTGTTCTCGTCTGTGAGTGCGGTTATGAGTGCTGTGAGTTCGCTCCGGTCTGCTGCGTCACAGGCTTTGAGCGTTCCCATAATCTCACTCATCTGAGGTAAGACGTAAGCTCTGAAACAGGGCGTTGCGAGGTGGAGTTCTTCGGTGATGCCGTCCAATTCTGCGACGCTTTCTTTCAACTGTGCCTCTAATTCTGATAAATCTTCCTGTAGGTGTGCTGCAGATGCGTTGCCACCATTGACAGAATGTTGGCGTACAGACGTTCTCGCCGCGAGGACTTCGTCTTCCAAAGCGGTCAGTGCGCGTACTTTTTCCACAATCCCGTCAGCACGTTCCATTGCTTCTCTCATTTCTTGGTCAGTCATTTGCATTGTCTTCCTCCTATCAAAATCAGGACTTACGCAATTTTGCTGGTTTTTAAGAATCTGCGCGTGTCGTATTATTTATGCCGTGTATTCTAATCGGCAACGGTTATGATACGATAAAACGTGAATTTTGTCAAATATTTTCTTATCGTAAAATAGGAAAATATGTTTACATTTCACGTCTTCGTAGGGGAAACCGGGTAACCCAGCCCCTACGAGTTACCGTGTGTGCAAATAATTATGGGATTTACTATAAACTTCATCAGGACTTACGCAATTTTGATTGTTGCCCGTTCTATTAGATGCGTATTTTTGGAAAACCCAGCGGTTTTCTGGCACAAACTATGAAGTTTGTGCTACAAAAGACTACAAACTATGAAGTTTGTGCTATAGGTAACTCTGGTAATTCTATCCACTTGCGGGTCTGCCAGGATTCCATGCCTTTATCTGCCAACTGTACGCCTTTCGCGCCTGCGAGGAGCGTCCACGGGAAGGGTTCATCGGCGACGACGTGGCGGAGGAATAACTCCCACTGTGCTCTGAATGCGTTCTCATAAGTCTCCTGTTCCGGTACCTTGAGCCATCCGTCGAAGAATTTGATGGGTTGTTCGATGTCGGGGTTCCAGACGGGGCGCGGCGTGCCTGAGAGGGGTTGAATCCAACAATCCCGGAGACCGACGACGGCGGAACCGTTCAAGCCGTCCACCTGTATCGTTAGCAGGTCATCACGGCGGACTCTGACTGCCCAAGACGAGTTGAAGTGTGCGATGATGCCGTTTTCCAGTTCAAATGTGGCATAAGCAGCGTCCTCAGCGGTACAGGTGTACGGCTTGTCTTCTTCATCCCAGCGTTGTGGGAGATGCGTGGCAGCGATACAAGAGACGCTTTTGACGGCACCGAAGAGGTTGTCGATGACGTATCGCCAATGGCTGAACATATCGAGGATAATGCCGCCGCCGTCTTCGGTACGGTAGTTCCACGACGGACGTTGGGTAGGGATTGCATCGCCTTGGAAGACCCAGTAGCCGAACTCGCCGCGGACAGCGATAATCTTTCCGAAGAAGTCGGCATCTATCAGACGTTTGAGTTTCTGAATGCCGGGTAGCCAGAGTTTATCCTGAACGACACCGTTTTTGCGTCCGGCTTTCGCGGCTTTTTCGTAGAGGCGATATGCGTCCTGGGTGGTTGTGGCGGTCGGTTTTTCACAATAGATGTGTTTTCCGGCGGCTATTGCGGTTTCGACGGCATCAACGCGGCGTGATGTAACCTGTGCGTCAAAATAAATGCTATAGTCATCGTCAGCGAGCGCAGTATCGAGGTCTGTGGTCCATTTCTGGACACC
>ASZN01000181.1 GCA_000406005.1 Candidatus Poribacteria bacterium WGA-3G | reverse complement strand
TGCCTGCCTTCTTGTTTGCCTTGTGCGATGCCTCGTTCCAAGTAATGTTCTGCCATGCTTTGCATGAGTTGTGCCTCCTCATCTGAAAGACCTAAATACGGATGCGTCTCGGCGACTATGTCTGCTAACACCGGTTGTTCATCAGCAGAACGGCGGTGAAAGATGAATAGATACAGATAGTAGATGACCTGTTGCCACACAGCACCCTCTGCATCCGGAAGACTCCGCAGATGATCCCTAAGACGCTCCAATACCGGAACGAAATCTTCCGGATCATAATGCTCCGCTTTCAGCACCGTCAGCAACCAACCAAACGGATGGTCAGACCTTAACAACCTCTCATCGGGTTCGCGCTTGACATCCAGCAAAAGCACATCGAATCTTGGGAGAAAATGCCGCAGTGCCTCCGGTAAATCTATCACTGTCTCCAGCGAAGGCGGACGCACCCATCGCTGTTCGCCTGTATAAAAGATGACAGGGATAATGGGTTGAAAACGCCAGTCGCTCAGCGGCACTTCGCTCTGCATATACGCACGACGCTCGGTGTTCCATATATGACACATATACGACAGCAACCGCAAACCCATCAAGGGGTCTACCGTGGATTGATGCTCTACAAGAATGTAAATCAGCACGGTTTTAGCGGTTTCCGTCTTATCTTGGTCACGGAACGGCAACAGATACACCAGATCAGATGCCTGTTGCCGGAGATCGTCAGGGATAAACGTCGTGTTCTGGGTCTCGACGCGATTAAAATCGAGATGTTCAACGAGGTCGCTAGCGATGATTTCAAGCAGTCCTTTAAGGTTATCGGTGTTCTCTAATAACCACTTCGCACTGCGATCATGAAACTGGTGGATGCGCGTATCTAAATCCGCAAGAAGCGTTTTGATGTCTAACATAAAGGGTTCTGTTTCTATTCACGGTTATCCTGATGAAGTATAACATGTTTCATCCTGTTCGTCAAGGAAAATGTAAAATGTTTACATGGGGATTTGACAGAGGAGTGTTAAACGGGGAATGGAGTTGTTCAAAAGTCGGATAGAGATAGGCTTGCGCGTCGTCAGCGTTTTTTATCCCGCGATTGATTAGCAGTTGCGCAGCGAGCGGAGAGATACCGACCTCGGCTGCCAATGCGATGCTGCTATCAAAATCTGGATTTCTGAAACGCCATTTCTTGCGGGGAGGGTTTCTCATGATATGCCTTCCGTTGTTGAGATAGGAACCTGCGCTTTGTGCATAGCAGACTTGCAAGCCAACTCTTCACCTTTTTAACATAGTAAAAAAATAATCAACGCGTCCCATAAGGCAGACACTTCCGACTTGCCTTTAGAAATATTCTAACATTTTTGAATTATGTCGTCAAGTTTTTTTCACACAAGGGGTTAGCAGGCTTTCCTCCCACAGCTAAAGCAGTGGGAAACCTCACGCCTGAATGCCCGTGAAAAGGTGAAGCACAGAGCCGTTCAGTTTTCATCTGTTTCCTTTGGTACTTCAAAACTTTCTCGGGTTCGGCTATCAACCACCGTTGCTCCGGGGGGTGGCTCAATGGAGAACCGGGATTCAGGGATCGGTTCGTTAATCCGAATGTTTGTGAATTGGATCGTTGTGGTCGTGATGTCGGTTTTCGTGTCGGTCTTCATATTGGTTACAGTCGTAACCCACTTAGCAGATTCCGGGAACCAAAGATCGGGTGCGACCTCTTTGAACTTGAAATCCTTTGTCATTAAGAACATAGGGTTAGAGACTACATAGCGTTCAGGCCGGTAGCTTTTCTTTGGATTTAGCCACAATTCTATTGCGACACCGAACATATTCCCTTTAACGTGATAGACATCACTGTCGTTGAAACGTCCCTCTTTAATACTTTCGATATCAAGCCCATCGATAAGCATTGTGAGAGAATCTTTCCCACCACTAAGATCCCATCCCCAGAAGCGTGGATCATTAGACGGGTCATCGACGATTTCGCTTCTGCGACTCAGTAGAATACGGTTAGATGTTTCCCGGAGCGTCTCAAAGGTTTCGCCATCATACGCGTATTGTTCTGTCCCCGTAATTGGAACGTTCCGGTCAGGTTCATACTGAATAGCATCTCGTGTCACAACGCACCTCATTTTGCGACCTGAAAACTCGAAAGTTCCTTTCCAAGTACCACTTGGCGCGCGTGGCATCTCAGGCAGCCCGTCAGTGGCAACACTAATAGTTTCCCGAAGAAAGTCAACGCGTCCGCTTTCAAGCAGGCTATCGTAGTAAGTAATCCCTTCGCGGATAAGCTGAAGCGACTCTGCTTCACTTTTTGGGAGCACAGGCGAGGCTGTCGCCGCCTCAATCTTCGCAAGAATCTCAGGATCTATCTCACTTCGGATTAAGGGAATCTGGGAATTTGAACTATCTTCATAACGTTGTTTTGACCCTTCATCAAAATGATAGAGTCCTATGGTGTCGGTATCTACCGTGAATGCTTGTGTTGGCACGTCGTAGTTGCCTTTATAGCGGACGACGCTGCTGATTCTTAGTTCGTCAATATAGACTCCCGAAGCAAAACGCATTTTGTCCCCCAGAGGTGCTGGCAGGTTCGTCAAAATTGGCATACCGCCAAGCACAAGACGATTCTCATTTGGGACTGGCAGTTCGCTCCCATCAGCTCCTCCTCTAATTAGACCGTCGCTGCCGATGGCGGCACCGCGGTCGATTGTTGCTACATAATGCACCCACTGACGGATCGGCAGACTTTCCATTTTCGTCACCATTGAAGGTTCTTTAGTCCCATTGGAAAGGATACCGAGCCGAGTATCTATCACATTATCTCTATCTTCGTCCACAGGCATTCCAATCATAAAACAGCTGAATCGGTCCGTTTGACCAACGAGGGAAAATCGGACTTGCTTGGGCAATGTCTCGTCTACATAGATCCACGCTTCAATCGTGAGCGTCCCAGTGAGTTCAGGGAACCAAGGTGCATCCGTTTGGACTTGCCCAAGTTTGGGATTCAGTTCAAGCCAGCCGCCGCCAGCAGGGGACGGTTCGTGCGGTGCCGCGAACAACAGAACTGGGGTGAATAAAAGGGTCATTAGAATTGTTAGAACTGTCTCTCCGAAATATTTCATGGGATAGTCTCCAATCTGTTTTGCGTGTCTTTGGATGTGAAGCGTTCCTACTTTGCGACGAATGCGAAAACCGGAATCTTAATAAGACGCATCTTAGGGTGGTTCGTCTGGAGTCGGACTTCGCTTTTCAGAGTGCCTTTTGTTAAAACCGAGGGTAACGTTAACGTCAATTGATAGTTGTTGCTGTTCTCTTGTCTTTTTATTGTGATTGTTCCGATATCGGTTTCGGCTTTTTCAATCTGGAGTTCGATACTCGTA
>ASZN01000180.1 GCA_000406005.1 Candidatus Poribacteria bacterium WGA-3G | reverse complement strand
ACTAATAGGATTACCCAACTTAGCTGTTTTAACTGCCTATTGCAAAGGCTTCTAACGCTTCGGTATCAACACTAACGCCGAGTCCTGGGGTATCATCAAGGACAAATGCGCCGTCTTGAACCATCGGTTTTCTGCTGGTGATCTGCCCTTTCATCTCGTAGGCACCCGGGGAATGCTCCATGATGAGGAAGTTCGGGATCGCCGCCGAGAATTGGATCGTCGCGGCGATGGACAGGATACCACCACCACCGATATGCGGTGTCACGGGGATGTTATAGGTATCGGCAAGGCTGGCGATGCGTTTCCCCTCTGTGAGTCCCGTGCGTGCAATATCTGGCATCGTGATGTCGCAGGCGCGGCGTTCAAATACCTCCCGCAATTCAAAACGGGTACGTGTCCATTCTCCAATGGCGACCGACATATCCAATGCTGCTGCCAACGCTGCCTGTCCGGGGATATCCTCGGGTACCGTCGGCGATTCCAGCCACATCACGTCGAGTTCTTCAAGCCCGCGTCCGAGCATCGTCGCTTCTGGTACGCTGTATTGTGTGTGGAGATCGACCATCAGCTTAATCTTTGGACCCACCCGTTCCCGGACTGCTGCGACGATCTCTAAAATCTCAGCACGACTAAGCGTCGAGTGAATCTTCAAACCGCCGTATCCCTCTGAAACAGACTTAGCCGCCTGTTCCGCAGCCGCCTCCGGTGAACTGCCACCGACACCCGCGTACAGAGGGATCCTGTCCCGATAGCGACCCCCAAGTACCTTGTGCACCGGTTTCCCCGTCGCTTGACCGATGATGTCCCAGAGCGCGATGTCGCACCCCGCGAGCGCATCGATATAAAAACCGGTATAATGTCCACGTTCACGCATCCCTGTGAACATACGTTGCCAGAGGTATTCCACGTCAAACGGGTCTTGTCCTACCAGTATCGGACGGCAGAGGTCTTCAACTGCCGTTTTCGATGTCCGCGGCGAGACCGGACTCTGTCCTTCGCCATAACCGACGATACCCTCTGATGTCGTAATCCGGACGACCATCGTTTCGTGGTGCCGAGAATAAATGCAACGCCAACCCTCGGCTGGTAAATAATAATTCGCGGTCGCTTGTTCGGACGCCTTCTCTGTTTGATATCGGAGTGCAAACGCTTCAACTTGTACTATTTTCATGGTTTTGTCCGTGTTTTCAGTTTTAATAGTTATCAGTTAACAGTATTCAGTTTTCAGTTAAAGAGGTATATTGTGGTAGTAGCAGCAAGTGTTCGAGTCACAAGTTGTTAACTGATAACTGAAAGCGAAGCGTACTAACAACTGATAACCAGTACTCTGACAACTACTATTAACCCTTGAACTTTTAACTGAATAAACGTAAAATATAAGCGGACGGTTCACTTTTCTGCAATACCACATCAACCCTTTTTTCTACCGAGTATCCACTTCCTGACCCGTTATGCCGATTCACGAAAAAATCACCTTTCGCACGATCCTCATATCGTTGCTGCTCTTACCGTTCATCTATAAATGGCATATCGAATGTGAGGCACTCCGATACACCTTTCCGACGTTGATGGCACCGTTCTACAGCGTCGTTTCCACCCTCCTTGTCATCGCAGTGTTCAACATCTGTCTAAAAAAGTACGCCGCGAAACACGCCTTGACGGGTGGCGAACTCATCAGCCTCTACGTTCTGATGTCGATAACGCTGCTCTTCATGTCCTACGACATGTTCCTTCCACTTGTTTCAATTATCGTCCACGGCTTCTATTTCGGGACACCTGAAAACGAGTGGCGCGAACTGTTCTGGAGCTATCTACCGGACTGGTTGACAATCAACGATCCGAGTACCCTCCGCGCCTTCTATCTCGGCGATACGCCTTTCTTTGAAACACACACTCTCATGAAATGGTTGATCCCAACATTCTGGTGGTGCGTCTTCACCTTCGCACTCATCTTCGTGATGCAGTGTATCAATGTCATCATCCGCAAACGGTGGACAGAACAGGAACGTCTCGTGTATCCGATCGTCGAACTCCCGTACCAACTCGCCTACAACACAAACCGGTTTTTACGGAGTCGCGCGATGTGGTGTGGCTTCGGCATCGCGGCGATCATTAGCCTCGTCAACGGACTGAACATGTTTTTCCCGTCGATTCCGGCTTTTCCGAACAAACACATACCACTCAATGCATTATTCACTGAGAGACCGTGGACTGCCCTTCTCCGTGGTGGAAACGCGATTATCATCTATCCGTTCGCTGTCGGACTCGGTTTCCTGATGCCCTTGGAACTGCTCACATCGTGTCTGCTCTTCTTCTTCCTCTATAAAGTCCAGTATTTCGTCGCTATCCTCACCGGATTAGAGAATATCCCCGGTTTCCCTTACCCTTATGAACAGAACATCGGTGCCTACATCGGTATCTGTGCGGTTGCGTTGTGGGGTACGCGTCGGCAGATTTGGCGAGCCCTCCGCACAGCATTTGGACGAAGACAGATGACAGACGCGAAAGAACCGATGCGCTACCGAACCGCATTTCTCGGAATCGTTCTCGGCGGCATATTCATCGTTGGATTCGCGATGCGGGGCGGCATGGCGATGTGGATCGCCGTGCTATTTTTCCTCGCACATTTCGCGACGATTGCGATCCCGTTGACGCGGATTCGCGCACAGATCGGTTTCCCTATCCACTCGACAACCTTTATCGGACCGCACCACAGCCTCGTTAGTATACTCGGTACACGTCGGATCGGTGCCCGAAATCTGACCTGGTTTTCACTCTTCTTCTGGTTCAATAGAGACAATCGGAGCCATCCGATGCCGCACCAGCTCGAAGCCTTTAAACTCGCCGAACGCGGGAACCTTGACGTGAAAGGGCTCTCTCGCCTGATGCTAATTCTGACAGTTATCGCGATGCCGTTATGTATATTCATGTTGGTGGACACGTTCTTTGAACTCGGCGTTAATTCCGGCAAGGTGGGCGGACAGATCAACAGTTTTGGGGGGCGAGCCTACCGATTTCTTGAGGGGTGGCTGACTTCTCCACAAGACCCGAATACCGGTCATATCGCCGCGATTACTGTCGGTTTCTGTGTTACAATCCTGCTTTCCGCTGTCCGGAGCCGACTCTTCTGGTGGCCGATCCATCCGCTCGGCTACGGTGTCTCTTTCCATCTGCACCTCTTCTGGGCAGCGTTCGCGATCAGCGCACTCGCGAAATGGAGCGTGCTAAAATACGGTGGACTCGGTCTCTATCGGAAAACTGTGCCACTGTTTCTTGGATTGGCACTCGGTGATTTCGTCATGGGAAGCTTCTGGAACATCTTAAGCATCATCCTCAACAGACCGACGTATACGTTTTATTATTGAGTTTTCAGTTAACAGTATTCAGTTTTCAGTTAAGAGGTATGTTGTGGCAG
>ASZN01000179.1 GCA_000406005.1 Candidatus Poribacteria bacterium WGA-3G | reverse complement strand
TGCCCTACTACGAACCATCCATCTGTTTAGATGTGACAGACTACTAGGAACCAGCAGATGTTCTCCGTAGTTTTCAGCCAATGCTAGATATTGAGAACAAAAAGTTATCAAACCTAATGGAGAGTGACGCTTATGAATATTTATCCAGCGTTACGTTCACGGATGGGGACGTGGGACTATTATGTCGTCAAAATGAGTGCCAGTGAACTAAGCCAAAATGTGAAATACGCTTCTGAAGTTCATGACGACCGTACTCTTGACAGGGCGATCCAACGACGATTAGATGAGAGTAGGGTTAAGAAAGATATTGTAGAATATTTGAAACGCCAACCAAATCGTTTTTTTTCGGCAATTGTTGTTGCTGCACTTAATGGAAATCCACGATTCTATCCAGTTAAGATGACAGATGACCCGCGATTCGTCATTTTTCGGGATGATTCGAGGTTTAGTGAATCGTTCGGTGTTTTGGAGTTTGATGGAACACAAAAGTACTATGCCTTGGACGGTCAACACCGTTTATCGGCAATCAAAACACTTTTGGATCAAAATAATTATTCATCTTCTGATGGCATACCCGAAAACTTTGAAAACGACGAAATTTCTGTCATCGTCGTCGTGCCGAGCAATGAAGATTCTACCGAAACTTTTATGCAAAAGTACCGTAGACTCTTTTCTAACCTTAATCGCTACGCCAAAGCAATGGATCAGGCAACGAACATCATTATGGACGAGGACGATACATTTGCTATTCTCACGCGACGGTTGATTACGGATCACACTTTCTTCCACTCAGATGTTGAAAAACAATTGGAATCAGAAAAGATTAAAACTTCAAAGGGCAAAAACCTTAGAACTGGAGATTCATATTTTACCAGCATTGAGACACTATATGAAATGAATATTAAATTGCTGAGTTCCTCAAAAAGAGTATCTATAGGATGGGGCCCAGGCAGTGAGGAAGGACCGGATCTGCAAACCTTTAAAAAGTTTCGTCCATCTGAGGAATACATCGATAATCTGTATAACGAATTATTGATGTACTGGGATGGGTTACTCGCTGAACTTCCGATTCTTCGGAACGATCCGATGAAAATGCGCTTCCACGAAATTACAGATAAAACAGACAAAGAGGGTACAGATCATTTGTTGTTTTGGCCCATTGGTCAACAGATGCTAGCAGAAATAACACGGAAGTTGCTCGATGACCGACTTTCTGACCCAGAGCATCCTATCACTGACACTGTGCAGTATGCGTTAAAAGGGCTTG
Organism: Candidatus Poribacteria bacterium WGA-3G; assembly: GCA_000406005.1. Lineage (GTDB taxonomy): Bacteria > Poribacteria > WGA-4E > WGA-4E > WGA-3G > WGA-3G. The sequence continues at coordinate 2,102 of ASZN01000179.1, read as the reverse complement.
GTCTACTGGAATGGAGGCTTCACCAAGCTCCATGGCAATATTTCTTATTAATCCGTACCATGACGCGTACAGGCAAGTCCAAATGGGTAATGCAAAGCGGGGCAAACCGTACTGACGCAGTTAATTGTGGTAGTCGAATTCAACAATGGATTCTGGGTTTGAAAGACCATAACGACGAAGATTTTAATCCTGAGAATCTTAAACGCGAATGGAAAGGATTTCTGACGCCAGCACAATCTGATGAAACAGTTGATGAACTGTGGCAACAGGTTAAGGATAGGAAATCTGCTATGGCTTGGTAGATTCTTAGCAATGTGTACAAAATGGTTATTGTGAATAGATTCGCCGTTCCTTTGGCAGGGGCGGCATTCTTATTGCAACAACGGCTGGCAACTCTCCTTTCTACGGAGTGCGGCGTGCATCCAATAAATGCATTTTAATCCTGTTCGCCATACGCGAATTATGCTATCCTATATAGACACTATATGATAGGAAGCTCTATGGAAAACAGAGAAACAGAAATACTCGATTTTCTTAAAAAACCGATTGAAAACTTCTCCGACCACAATAGCAGATGGTTGTTTGAAAATAGAGAAAACTTCAACCCTCTTGATCCGGAGCAAACCCAGCAGCGGGAGCGTGCAATTCTGTATCTGCTGTTGTTGGTTCTGCACCGTCGTCCTGCCAAAGAACATGCGTCATTGATAAGCCTGATTGATGGGCAAACCCATGGAATGGAGGTAGAAAGCATGGCAGAATCAATCATTGAACAAAGCAGAAAACAAGGACTCGAACAAGGAGAAACACGCGCCAAACGAGAGGCAATTCTCAAACTCCTCCAAGTCCGATTTGATGCCGTGCCTGAAGTTCTAACCCGTAAGATTGCGGCAATGCAGAATCGAGCACTTTTGGATTCGCTGTTTGAGAAAGCCGCAACAGCACAGACACTGGACGATATTGATTGGGAAAACGCCAACAACTAATATAAAAGGGAATAAGTCAGAAGATGCTTGCAGTTAATTTTTCTTCAGTTTTGTTAACTTTGATGTTATGGTAGTCGTGTAGCATATAGGGTAGGATTTAGGCAAGAGAATTTGGATTGTAGAGAAAAAAAGCAGCAAGACTAATATGATCTTGCTGCTTTTTTATCGCAATAAGTTGTTTTGGATTAACAGGTTCATTACATGTTGGCTTTTCCGCATGCCCGAAATGCCCTGTCCAAAGTGCGCATAGACACTTCGTATTTTTCTGCTTTAGTTCTACAATAATTCACATAGTTTTGCCAACGCGTAGAATTAAAGGTATCTTCGTCAATTTGGACAGCCCATTTCGCGTGAGGAGTCCAAGTAGGGTAGGGGTATTCATGAAACCAATGTAAGATAGTAGAAGCAATTGCCCAACCAACGCCATCCAAACGATCTAAACAACGAATACTATCATTATCGTTAGTTAATAGGAAAGCATTTCTTGTAAATTCCTCAACATTATCAGGTCTGTTTTCGTTCACATAATCAAGCGTTCTTTGCCGCCGTCCCCCTTTTGTGTTCTGTAGAACCCATTTTGAAACTTCTATCAGTTCACACTTTGTGAGATACCCCCTTTTTTCAACTTCAGGCACAAGGGTTTCTATACAGGTATCATTGGCAACATTATACTTATTAGCCCAATACTCGATCTTTGATTTACCACATAATTCTATACGTAATTTCATTCATATAACCTCCAGTGATTTTAAACACTTCTGAAATTCAAAACGACTTATTGCGATTCATTATTTTCCGCCCCAAAAATGCCGGTAGATAAGTGTTAGCAAAAAAGTGAATATGACCCACCTTATTGTCCACCCAATAAGTCTAAATATGAGTTCCCGAAAGGTGTACCTCCCCGTGTAAAAACGCCTTATTATATCTGCGTAAACTACTATGATAATCTGAAGTGCATACGCTTATTTAGGCCACAATTTCGCAAAGTTAAGACAAGTTTTGTCGTTGAAATTCGATAGGTGTTAAATATCCTAACGCCGAATGTGGGCGTTTCTGATGATACACCTGTTCGATAAAATGTCCGATGCGATCTCTCGCCTCGGTGATGCTTTGATAGTC
>ASZN01000178.1 GCA_000406005.1 Candidatus Poribacteria bacterium WGA-3G | reverse complement strand
TGCAGCCGCACCTTCCAATCTTGCTATAGAGACTTTGGAACTGGATCCCGCAACGATTCAGACGTGGATCGCAGAGGCAGAGGCTAAAAATGACGGTTCAATTGCCTTCAGACACGGAATAGAGAATCTCCAACGGCTTTTGGCATCGCTGCTCCCGGAAAAGACAGCGTTACTGCCGAACTACCCGAACCCGTTCAACCCTGAAACATGGATACCGTATCACCTTGCGAAACCTGCGGATGTCACGGTGCGTCTCTATGCTGCCGATGGTGTCTCGGTTCGGACGTTGGCGTTAGGACATCAAGTTGCTGGTATCTATGAGCGTCGTAGCCGTGCGGCGTATTGGGATGGCAAAAATGAGGTGGGTGAACCTGTGGCAAGTGGTGTCTATTTTTATACACTCACTGCCGGTGATTTCACTGGGACGGGTAAGATGTTAATAGTGAAATAGATTCTCAGCGCGTTTACATGAAGGACTAACGCTGCTGCCAAAATGCTGACGCGGCTGCAATTCGCGACCTTCGGATTGCGACGTGCCAACAATAGAAAAGGAGAAAAAACTGAATGCAGCTAACCAAGAAATCACGCTTTTTTGTTTACGCAATGACCTTCTACGCGACACTATTTTTCATATTTCCACCAACAATAAAAGCGCAAATCGTTAACATCCCCGACGCGAATCTGCGCACTTTTGTCACATCGGTATTAAGTAAACCCCCCGGTGCTTTGATTACGGCAGACGATATGGCAACTTTGACGCACATCGAGGCGCATAACGCTGGCATACGGAATTTGACCGGACTTGAATTTGCGACAAAACTTGAAGAGATTAGACTTAACAACAGTCTGATATCGGATCTATCGCCACTTTCTGAGTTGAATAGACTGCGTATTATAGAGTTAAGAGACAACACAATATCGGATTTATCACCACTTGCTGAGTTGATCGACTTAGAATGGTTACTTGTTCCCCATAATCTCATACGTGACTTATCACCGCTCACAGGTTTGGTCAATTTACACGGGTTAGATATTTCACATAACCTTATCATTGACTTATCGCCGCTCGCGGGTTTGATGAAACTCAATCGGATATGGATGACCGAGAACCCGACAGCGGACCTATCCCCCCTTTCAGGGCTGATCAGTTTAAGACACTTTCACTCTTGGGGGACACCTATTTTAGATATCACACCTTTAGCAGACTTACCGAAAATAAGAGTTATAGATATCTGCGGCGGCGAAATATCCGACCTCTCCGCTTTAGCGAATTCAACAGGTTTGAGGGAACTGTCTTTTGCTGGCAACGAGATATCGGACCTGTCTCCTCTGGTCAACTTGACAGGTTTGACACATCTGAATCTGGAAAACAACGAAATATCGGATGTCTCACCCCTCGCTGGGTTGACCAACTTGACCTTCCTAAACCTTGAGAACAATGATATATCGGACTTTTCGCCTCTGGATGTGTTCCCAAGGCGTGTTATCGTTATTCAGCAAAATAACCCTGGATTCGTACCTAACGCACCGAAAATAGAGGGACCCTGGTTGTGGGTTATCGCCCCGACAGACGGAATGTCTGGTTCAGAAGCAGCAGTTTCAGGTATAGATTTTCTGGCACAAGCGAGTCGTGATACAATGACAGAGTTAGAGATTGCTACGGAAGGTGCAACAGAAGGAGCCCGTGTTGGAAACAGAGTCTGGACAGTTGGTAAACTCTCGCGGAGAGGGGGTAATAATATCAATGACCTTGTAAACACCATCGCTTTGGCAGCAGACGACATCGATTACCATGTGGCTTACGGATCCGTCGCCTTGGAGGTGCCGAGTCAACAACGGACAGAGATGTATGTCGGCAGCAGTGATGCTGTTAAGGTCTGGCTCAACGGCGTTTTGGTTCACAACAATCCCGTGGATCGGGATGCTGACGATTATCAGGAGAATTTCTCAGTCACATTAGAAGAAGGGACAAACATCTTATTAGTTGCTGTCTACGAGGGTGAAGGTTGGTGGAGCGGCTTTTTTGGATTTGGTACTGGCACGGCGTATACGGTGAATCTACCGAATCGCTCCTTTTTCGCAGGGGTCCCGCGTGTTGCGGATATAAATTCGGATGGAGCAGTGGATATCCTGGATCTGATTCTGGTCGCACGCGACTCAGGAAGAGACAAGTACCGAAACCCACGATCAGACGTGAATGGCGATGGAACAGTCAACATCTTAGATCTCACGCTCGTGGCGAGAAGTATAGATATAGCAGCAGGCAACGCCGCGCCTTCTACCCTCGCCATTAAGGATAACGGTTTCCCAGCAATGGTACAGGCGTGGATAGCACAGGCACAAATTGAAAACGACGGGTCGGTCGTGTTCCAACAAGGTATCGCGAATTTGCAACGACTTTTAGCATCGCTACTTCCGGAGAAAACGACACTGCTTGCGAACTACCCGAACCCATTTAACCCAGAGACGTGGATACCGTATCAACTCGCGCAAGAAAGCGAGGTGCGCATTCATATCCATACTATAAATGGTGCTTTGGTTCGGACATTAGACTTAGGACACCAACCCGCCGGTATGTATCAACACCGGAACCGTGCAGCATATTGGGACGGACGCAATCAACTGGGTGAACCTGTCGCGAGTGGCCTGTATCTCTATACACTCACAGCAGGCGATTTCACCGCAACCCGAAAAATGCTAATAAAGAAGTAATACCAAATCTAAAAAATAAAGTCGCATTATAGAGATTTTGGGACCCTATTCGGAGGAGATTGGCCATGAAAAGAAATAAATATCTTTCCATAATTATCTTAACACTCGTTTTTCTCGGATTTGGAACCGCACAGGCGCAAGAAAATCTTGCACAACAGGCGTATACCATCTTTCAACAGAGTTGTCTCGGTTGCCATGGTGAACACGGTGCCTTTACGGAAGACCTTATCATTGACCGCGATGCACTCATTGCCTCTGGAACGATTGTTCCAAGGAACTCGAATGCTTCCGAGTTCTTAAAGCGGTTAATTGAAGATACGCCGGAAAAACCGAGAATGCCGTGGGGGTCCCCTGCACTATCAGCCGATGAAATTGCGACAATCCGCCTCTGGATTCAAGCAGGCGCGCCGGATTGGGTGGTACAGTATGATGTTGACTTCATCACAACCGATACGATGCTCGGGACCATCGAAACACATCTTGAGAACCTTTCGGCATTTGACCGTCCGTCTGCCCGTTATTTTACGCTCACGCATCTCTATAACGCTGGCGAAAGTCCTGAAGCACGGCGTGCTTATAAGATCGCACTCTCGAAACTCGTCAATAGTCTCTCCTGGGGGGTTGAGGTGATCAATCCAACGCCGATTGACGCACAAGAGACAATTTTTTACATCGACCTGCGCCACTACGAGTGGGATGTCCGAAATGAAGCGTGGACACAGATTGAACGCGA
>ASZN01000177.1 GCA_000406005.1 Candidatus Poribacteria bacterium WGA-3G | reverse complement strand
CATTCCATTGATACGACAATCTACTGTGTATCTTTTTGCCTCATCGTTTTCTGGATCGTTCCAGTCGAAAGTCCTGTCTGCTTCTGGGACAACTTTATGGAACAGTGCTTCAAAATCTGCCATAATGGTATTCCCCCGTTCCTTGCTCCAGCGGAGCAATATGTCTATAGAAAAATGTGCCAAAGGCCGCTGCACTCCAGCGGAGTGCTATGTACACAGAAATCTGTGTGCTATAGGTTATTCTCCAGAGGAGGTATCTGCAACTGGGTCAAAAACATACTTCAAATCATACGCAATCCCATAATGCTTCAAAAACGCGAGATATTCATCTCGGAACGTCTTGCTTGAATGATGGCTCTCCTGATTTTCAATATATGCAGCCACCTTAGGAATCTGAGAATGTGAATATCGGGTGCGGCGAGGGTGTTGCCGTGCCGTAGGTCGGCAGTGATGTTATCGTGGAGGATCATGTTCATCCGTGCGAGTGCGTGGGTGGCGTTGTCCTTTTCCTGTCCGTAGATCGTCAGTCCGCGGGGTGCCTCGTCGGCAGCCTTGAGCAGTAACGAACCGGAGCCGCAGGTCGGGTCATAGATGGTTTGATCCTGTTGCGTATCGGCTCCGATGCCGATGACCTTCGCCATGATGCGTGAGACTTCAGCGGGTGTGTAGAACTGCCCCTTACTTTTTCCCGATTCAGTAGCGAAGTGACGCATGAGATATTCGTAAGCGTCACCTAAGAGATCGTCTCCCTCGGCTCGGTTCGCGCGGAGGTCGAGGTCGTTGAAGATAGCGACGAGTTTAGAGAGTCTATCCTGCTTCTCTTTACCGCTGCCGAGTTTACTATTGTCATCGAAATCCGCCTGATCGATGACACCGTTGAGATCGTTTGCCTCCGCGAATTTGCCGATGATGACGTTAATTTTTTCGCCGATGTCTCTGTTCCCGATCAGTGCCACCATATCCGAGAAGCCGCCGCCCTCTGGAACAGTGATGAGTGCGTAGGGATCGTTTTCGGCTTTGTCGGAGACGTATTTCATGAAGAGGAGCGTCAGGATGTAGTCTTTGTATTGTGATGCGTCCATCCCGCCGCGAAGTTCGTTACAGCTTTGCCATAGTTTTGCATAAAGTTGGGATTTTTTGATTGCCATATCTGAATCCTTTGCTTGTGATGTTAGAGGAATTGTAGCATAAACCGAGGGAACAGGTCAATGGATTTAAGGTTGGATTCAGGACGATTCATTTTCCGTTTGGATTACTCGCGCCACTGCCTTAAAATTCCTAATAGATTATCCACGAGTGGTTGAATATCACTCTCTTTTTGGTCCGCCTCTAAGCGTGCAACGATCCGACAAATCTCCGCTGCCTTCTTGTGCAGGCTTTCGGACAGACTCCGGAATTTGCTTTTCGCGATTTCTGCGGGACTTTCGGATACTGAATCATAAAGAGTATCCAATTGGTTCATTAGGTTGACCAGATTTGCCCGATCAATTCCTAATTGTTGGATTTCTGTGTCAGAAATATGTTTCAACCGGTCCCACACCCAATTTTCCGGTGTTCCGTCACCGGGAAGGAACAGTATTGAAATATCGACCCCACGTCCCGCCGCTTCTTGTATCCTGCCTTCTACTTCGCCCCCGCGTTGATCACAGTCGAGGATAAAGACAGTATCTTGAAGTTGACCGAATTTTGCCAAAGCGCTCGCGTACGTTGGAAATTCACTTGCCCCCGTGCCGCACCCGATATGAACCGATTCCCACTTGATTCGCTCTTGTGGTAGTAGAAGATCAAAAACACCTTTCAAAATACCTTCGGCGATGTCGTCTTCACAAAGCAGTTTGAGCGTCCCAGTGGAACGTCCGTAAACTGCGTTCTGTATTAAGTCTTGGTATGCTGGACGTACCACCACCTTGCCTAATGCGTCATCTCGGTCCAGGAAGATTTTACCGTGGGGAGGTACAGCGTCGAGAACGACTGGACTGTGAGTTGTTACAATAATTTGGAGATCGTGGCGGAGTGCCAATTGCTGTAGATTCAACATGAGCGACTGCTGCACCGAAGGGTGGAGTCCGGCTTCGACTTCGTCAATCAGTACAAGTGCACCATTAAGTTGCGTGATTTTCTGTGACAGTTGCAGGATTGCGCGTTCCCCAGCTGCCATGTGTAATTCAGAGTAAGCTGCACCGCTTTCTTGTACAGCGAAGAGCAGCTTTTTATCCTCACTGGAGATATGCACGACTTCTGAGTATTTAACAGGAAATATCCGATATGCGAACTCAATCTCTGCTGCTGTCAGTGGCGTTTCTTCTGGTTTAGACTTCAGGCGTGCTGTGTTAAGCGTACCGTGCACTTCAACCGGACTATTCAGGTTGCTGGGTCTCCTGAGATAGACCTCTCGTTCCGGCTGACTGGCATTTTTGCGACCGAAGAAACTCCGATTCCAATTTTTTGTACGTCGCCAGCGCATCGAACGCGGTCCGTCAAGTGTCAAGTAATCGAACTCTATTTTAACCTCTTCCCTAATATCTTGGCGTTTACCAGGTTTAGAGCGGTAATCTCGAAAGAATGTGGAGGGCATGAAGTCCCTAACGCCAGCACCTGGTACCTTATAGGCACAAGCAGCAGCAGAGATCACTGATGACTTACCAGTGGTATTGCCGCCCACGATGACACTGACAGGGTAATCGAACATGATTCGCAAATCATCAAATCCACGGATACCATCCAAACAGATTCCCGATAAAAAATGCGGCAGGTATGGTTTCCTACCTTGCAACTTCTCCCAAATTTCTTTTAAACGCCTCTCAATCATGAATTACTACCTCTTGGTAAATCGTAAAAAATAAGGTTACAGTGGTAGCCGCAGCGGGGCGATAGGTACATAATATGTTCCTTAAACAGTAGAGGCAGTTTCTTACATCGCACCACTTTGACATCGTGATGTATCGATCAAGTTGAAGTTTCTAATGACGTAACTTTTCTACCTTCTACGGAAAACAGAACATGTACATAGAGTTGGATATAAGTATCTACCGTAGGTTTTTATGAGTCTCCAGGGTTTGCACCTATCAGGTAAGTCCGTCCTATTATATCTTCCTCGCTTATATGTGTCAAACTAAAAATTGCTTAGGGGTGTGTAAAGTTTTTGTTAGGGTATTAATTTTTTGGATAGGACAGGTTTGTTACATAGTACTCCGCAGTGACGCGTAGAGTTGTGATTTCTTTATCGCCATAGATGAATTCTTTCTTGTGATATTGGCAATAGTATACCACAGGTTGCGCTACGCGTCAACGATATACGAATCTGGGGCCAGGGCCATTTAGTTTTACACATTTACTTTATATTTGTGTATAGTATCTTCTGTAGGAGCGAGCTGTGCTCGCGATCTTTGATAAGAAAATGTCAACTTATGTAAACGAAAATCAAAATCAAAACCGAAAACTAAATGGCCCTGAATCTGGGGCAGGGCATTTAAGGAAGTTGGCATGCGGTAGCACAGACTAACAGTCTATGCTACGTAAGAGGCAACTAATAGCATCAGAATATGAAGTTGGCATGCGGTAGCACAGACTAACAGTCTATGCTACG
>ASZN01000176.1 GCA_000406005.1 Candidatus Poribacteria bacterium WGA-3G | reverse complement strand
CACCCACAGTAGCGTTAAAATTCCCATCTTTCGCCAACATTGTTGAAACTCAAAATCAACGGTAAAGTGTGACATCATAGTGCCTCCTTTTTAGCAGCTTCTGTGAGGCGGGGCTATAAACACCGCCATCAATTCCTTCCTTGTGGACCTCAGCGACGATAGATGCTAACTTCTATGCCGTCGCGTCGTCCGGGTCGCCGTCTGCTTTCAAACCAGTGTGTTTCGGAGTCGTAATTCGTTCGGACGTGTTCCAGATATTCCGCCATCTGGTCTGCCCTCCCGACGTTGTCAGCGACGATTGTTGCGGGATTGGTTAGCTGCGATTCAATCGCTCGAAAACAGGCGTAGTAGCCGTTTTTATTCTTCATCATGATAATCAAACAATCCATCAATCACATTATGATGATCGGCAGAAGTGTAATGTTCCCGAAGCGTCTTGGGTACACGGTTCAAAGCGAAAATGCCATAGTCGTTTCCATTAGGGGCGCGGGTAATCGTATGGATATGGTCTAAACCGCTCTCATTGTTAAATTCAATCCAGACGGCAGGATTGAAAACACGGTAGTAGATCGGATCATTGATAGTCGTGCCGCCCATCCAGACGAAATAGGTGTCGTCGAATCCGGCATCGATATCCGCCATCCAGACATCCGCGAACTCGGTTTCAAGATTGTAGACGTAAGTCTTGATAAGATTCCGAAGGTGCTCTTTTTGGGACGCGTTCATCTCTGATGCCTTCAAACCGACCCCCACAAATTCGGAATAATCGTGATTCAGGAACGGATCGGTTGATCTGCCCGGACCGACTTGGAGTCTACGACTGCCGGTTTGAATGGCTTCCGTTCTCTGGTCCTCGTTGAGACTGTTGAGTAAAGCGAAGGCATTTCCTCTTTCATTTCCGAGCACTTCGGTCCCGTTGACACTTGCGGGGCGAGTGCCGATGAAGGCAGGGACAATAAAGACGGCATCGCCGTGTACCAAAAAATTGAGTGCCAAGTGATGACCATCCAACTGGAAGCCCCATGAACCGTCAGTCTCTGGATTTCCAAATAGAGCGATGTAATAATGGTTTGATGCCCAGAAACTGCGGCTGATGTTGCTGATATGCGTTTCAGCCTCTTTTGTAATGAGAGAGACTTTGGTATAACCATCGTCACTCAAGAATACGTTCAAAACTTCATAGAAGCGCGTCAACTGATCTGTGGATAACGCATCGAAGCGAATACCACCGCGATCATCGTTCCTACCGGGTGGCGTATTCGTCCACGAATAAGATTCTTTATGTCCGAGGGGGAAAGATGCATCAGCAAGGCGTTCACTGCTCAACGATGTCCGAAAACTTTTCATCGCACTTGCCAAAGCGACAATAGAGGGTTTTGTAGATACCTCGGCGATCCCTTCTGTCGGTTTTTCCTTTTCAACGCTCTGGGCATCGAGGAGCGTGATGGTAAGTGCTATGATACACGCCATTACCATCACAATAAAAATGATTAAGATTTTACGTAGCATGAAGATATTCCCAATGTTTTAGAATTTACACGAAATTGGAGTCGACACTGATACACCAGAAGCGGGGTTAAAAACCCCGCCTGCAAACGGAGTTGCCTGAAGTTTGTTGTTCTGTGGAATCATAACGGGAACTTTTCATTAATCAACATAAGCGGTTCTTGATTTGCGAGTACCAAGTAGGCACGGCTGATAAAAGTTTTGCCTTCAAGATGTGAGATGGCTGATGGCAGCTCTTTTAAGGTCTCAATACCGCACCAGAGTAGCTCACGCCGGGTCTCTAAACCACTATGCTGCAAAAGCCTTCCCAATCCTTGTTTATTCGATTCTATACGCTCCAGAACAGATTTTGGCAGACGTTTCAACGCAATTAGCGAGTCTGCATAGGTATGAATTATCGGGGAGGATGCCGTCTCTTGATGCGTTTGGAGTGTTACCTGTCGTGAGATGACTTCTTCTCCTGCAGACAGTTGGAGATAGTTGTTTGTACTGGATAAAGTCTGCCGCTTTTGACCGAGCAATACAACCTCTACCGGCGCGAACGTGTACGCTTCGATGAACCGAGTGACGGTTCCGTCGGTGACGATCAAGCCGCGTTGAAAAGGTGTGAGACGAGCGAAATTGATTTCTTTTAATGTAGCGGGTTTTTTGTCTTGTGCGATGAAGAGTGATTTCATACGTGTGTTAATGAAGGTTCCCGATGGTTCAACTGTGTTTGTTTTCATGCTTGAAATTCTCTTTTTTATCGTAGAAGCACATTGCTCAAAGCAACATGCAATATTGAGATTTGTTATACAATTTGGACATATCAGTCTGAGAAATGTTCGTGAATGTGATCGCTGAATATTGACAACTATAAGATTGACAAATCAATTGTGAAGGTGTATACTATGGGCAAAGATTACATCTCAACAAGGTAAACGCTATGATTCCTGATGATGTTTACATCCGGAAAGCAATAGAGGGTAATGATAAGACGTTTGATAAACTGATTAAACGCCATCATCCGAAGATTTATGAGGGCGCACAAATGAAATGGTTTGTTTCGCTTTTCAGTGTCGTTTGCTTCATCAAACCCTCTTTGAAAACTCCATTTCTGCTGGTACGGCTTGTGAACCTCACTTTTTTGGAGGTCTGTTCTGAGTGATCAAGATTTTAAACAACACTATCCTATTCTTGTTAATCGGTGTCTTTTTGCTTTCCAGTGGCTTTGCGGCAGTTGCAAAAGCCCCTCCGTTATCGCTTGGCAGCCATTTTGCTGCACAAGGCAACTATGATGCCGCAATTACAGAGTATAAACGTTTCATTTTTTTTCATCCAGATGATCCGCGACTCGGTGAAGTATATCACGATATAGGTCTCGCCTATAGAGCAGAAGGTTTATGGACAGAAGCGATTGCTGCGCTACGCACCGCAACCCATTACGCTACGGACCGAGAATCAAAATCGGAATATCAATTGGCACTTGCGGTGACGTTGATCGCCACAAAGAACTACGATCTCGCCGAGTTGGAACTGATTAAAGTGATGCTGAGAAACCCATCCGTCCGACTTCACCGACGCATGCTTTTCCTGAAAACCGTTTTGTATATCTACCAGTTCCGATGGAAAGAAGCGCGTCGTGTCGGACGTGAATATACGACTGACGAACGACTTGAAACCCTCTTCGATGCGGCAGTTAACACACCACAAAAATCCGCCAACGTTGCGAGCCTGTTGTCAAAAATTCTCCCTGGTCTCGGACACGTCTATATAGGCGATTGGCGGAACGGATTAAACGCGCTCCTACTGAACGGAGCCCTCGGTTTCCTCACCATCGATGCGATTTTAGATGAACATTATACAGACGCTGCATTATGGGTCGGCCTCGTTTTATTGCGATACTATAGAGGGAACACCTTCCGTGCGCGGACAGCAGTAGAACAGTTTAATCTACAGAAGTCTCGCCAAGCCGCTGAAGTGCTTTTACAACGACTCCAAAAGATTGCTGATACCCCCTGAAAAGGATTCCGCTATACCTCCGAACGTTTCTGAAGGATGTAAACAACCGCAACAAGCACCAGCGCGAGAACGAACGTCCATACGTTATAGATGTACGCCAGAAACGCCGCGAGCGCGAGCAGTATCCAC
>ASZN01000175.1 GCA_000406005.1 Candidatus Poribacteria bacterium WGA-3G | reverse complement strand
GCAACGCTCGGAACCGTCGCTGTCCTTATAAAACAGGAGTTTCTACTTCTGATTGTCGGTGCTATCTTCGTTGCCGAGACACTATCGGTTATCATTCAGGTCTGGTCCTACCGCACATTTGGCAAACGCGTATTCAAGATGTCACCGATTCACTATCATTTCTTGCTCTCTGGTTGGAAAGAATCCAAAGTCGTTATCAGGTTTTGGATTATCGGACTCATCTTAGTTTTAATCGCTTTGAGTACATTGAAACTCCGGTAGGTGGCACTTGGCACCACGCATTGAGGGATTTTGCGTGCAATTACAAGGAAAACAGGTCACAGTTTTTGGGATAAATCGAAGCGGTGTCGCCGCTGCAAAATTACTACAGACATTCGGTGCAACTGTTACAGTTACGGACACACGCACCGCTGATACACTGTCAAGAGAAATCGCTGAGTTAGACAACTCACACAATTCGGATCAAACCGGTAGCCTGCATCGAAAATTTTTAGGTGGACATCCACCAGAATGCATCGCTGACGCGGATTTTATAGTCGTTTCACCAGGGGTGCCACTTGAGATTCCGATTCTTTGTGACGCGCGGGCACGTAACCTCCCGATCCTCGCAGAATTGGAAGTCGCTGCACGTACATGTGCAGCACCGATTGTCGCAATCACCGGCACAAAAGGCAAATCAACAACGACACTCCTTACGGCAGCAATCCTGAAAGCGACCGACCGGTTCCGGAATGTGTGTGTCGCAGGCAACATTGGTGTTCCACTATCAGCGGAGGTCCAAAACCTTACAGATAAAGACATCGTTGTGATTGAGGCGAGCAGCTTTCAGTTAGAAAGCACCGTCAGATTTCATCCGAAGGTCAGTGTCGTGCTGAACCTATCACGCGATCACTTAGACCGCCACAAAACGATGGCTGCCTATCGCGCAGCAAAACAGAAAATTACGGATAACCAGACCCCTGCCGACTGGATGATACTCAACGGTTCGGATCCAACTCTCAAGGATTTCGCTGCATCAACGGCGGCGCAAATCGTCTATTTTACCGACAGTGGTGCCCCTGAGGATTCGACATTTTCGAGCGTGTTTCGAGATGGAACAAAACTGTTCGCACTCTCAGACGGTACCCGTAAAAAAGTGTGTAATGTTGTTGATATCCCACTTCGGGGGGCACACAACGTACAGAACGTCCTCGCTGCGATTGCTGTCGGACTGATTTTCGGCGCGACGGAGTCCCAAATTCAGCAAGCACTGCAGACCTTCGACCGATCGCATCCTGCACTATCTCACGCTTTTGAACCCGTGAGAACGTTGACAGGCATCGAATTCATAGATGACTCGAAGGCGACAAACGTCGCAGCAGTTAAGGCAGCTCTTGAATCAATAGAGGACTCAAAAATTATTCTGATAATGGGCGGCTACGATAAAGGGAATGACTATACACCGCTACGTCAACTTGTGAAAGATCGGGTCAAGACGGCTGTGATGCTCGGTGAATACACCCAACAGATTGAAAAGACCCTCGTCGATACGACAGACATAGTAAAGGCAAAAACAATGGCAGAAGCGGTGCGACTCGCCTACAAAAATGCGGTACCCGGAAATATCGTCCTATTGTCACCGGCAAATGCAAGTTTTGATATGTACACGGATTATAAGGCACGCGGTGCGGACTTTAAAGCAGCCGTTAATGCGCTTCAACCGATTTAAGAAAAAACACGCAACAAACCGGCTCTTTGGATCTAAGTAATACAAGGAAGGAAAACGCCACGATGTTTCGAAGTTATCAGAACTCTTCCCGCGGTGGAAAGAACTTCAAGACAAAACGAAAACCTGGACCCTGGTGGACAAACACACGCGACTATTTTGATCCTCAAGAAGAGCGGGAACCGATACTTGCGTCGCTATCTCAGGGGAAACAGGGGCGAATGGATAAAGTGCTATTAGCAGTGACCCTCTGCCTCGTTGCCATCGGCATTTTGATGGTATACAGCTCAAGCCATCTGCTCTCTTCAAGACACTATGACGGATACAGTTTTCGATATCTGCAAATACATATCATCGCATGTATACTCGGCTTAGTCGGTATGTACACGGCTTCTTATCTACCCTATAAGTTTTATGCAAGATATGCGAACCTCTTTTTGATACTCTCTTTCGTCATGTTGTTATTGGTTTTCGTGCCGAGCTTAGGATCAAGTGTGCAAGGTGCCGAGGGTGGGAGATTTAGACGCTGGATCCGTATCGGAAATTTACCGATCAACTTCCAACCCGTCGAACTTGCCAAAATAGCATTGGTTATACATGTGGCGAATTTCATCAGCCGTAACCCGGAACGCATTAAGAGCCTCTTTAACGGTGTACTTCCGAATATCCTGATTATTGCTGCCGCTTTTGGACTTGTGGTAAGCCAACCAGATTTCGGGTCGGCGTTCTTGTTGGCAGTAACCGTAGGCATCGTTCTCTTTGTTGGCGGAATGCGTATCTGGCACATGTTAATGCTTTCTGGCATCGGTGTCGGGTGTCTCAGTTTACTCATAGTCCGAGATTCATACAAACTGAAACGATTCATGGACTATTTCGCAATGTTGAAATCGCCGGATGCAACCAATTACCAACTCACACGCTCACTCGATGCTCTTGAAGGGGGCGGTTTCCTGGGATTGGGACTCGATAGTAGCCTACAAAAAATCTCACGGCTGCCCTACCCACACACCGATTTTATCTTTGCTGTGTTAGGAGAAGAATTCGGCTTTATCGGTACCGCGGCTGTAACAATCATTTTTATGCTATTTATCTGGCGCGGCCTTCACATCGCCCGATATACGAGTGACCATTTCGGATCCCTGCTCGCTATCGGTATCACTACTTTGATCGGCTTGCAAGCCTTTATCAATATCGGTGTTGTGATAGGTTTACTACCGACAAAAGGGATCACGTTACCTTTCATCAGTTATGGCGGTTCGTCAATCGTTCTCAGTTTATTGAGTGTCGGCATCCTTCTCAATATTTCAAGGGGTATGAATCGGGAGACTGAACAAGACTAAATTAACAGATTATATGGCGTTTCGACAGGTTCAACTATGGTTACTTCTAAACATTACAACACAAATATATCAGAGACAAGTCGTCATGATACAGCACCACTCCAGCACATAGAAACGTCCAAGAGCGTCGTTATCGCCGGTGGCGGCACAGGTGGCCACATCTATCCGGCGATTGGCATTGCCCAAGCACTTCAACGCTTGGATGACACGGTGGACATTGTATTCGTCGGTGGTGCCGGTAAATTGGAATCAACACTGGTCCCGAAACACGGTTTCCATTTCCTACCTATTTCAGTCGCCGGTTTCCCGAGACGCATAACGCTGGAATGGTTTCCTGTCATCTGGAAAGCGTTTCATGGACTCACCCAATCTCTACAGTATATGACGCAGGTGAAACCGGACATCGTTATCGGAACCGGTGGATATGTTTCCGGTCCAGTGCTTTTAGCTGCGCTTCTTCGTAGGATTCCGATAGTGATCCAAGAACAGAACGCTTCCGTCGGCTTAACGAATGGTGTTTTAGCACGCTGGGCGAAGGCAGTCTATCTCGCTATGGCATCTGCCCGCGAGAACAACGCGTTCCGACACACAAAACATATTGAGGTAACCGGAAACCCGATCCGTCCAGCCATCACTGAATTTCCGAGAAATAACGAAACATATAAGAAATTCGGG
>ASZN01000174.1 GCA_000406005.1 Candidatus Poribacteria bacterium WGA-3G | reverse complement strand
ATTTCCGAGCCGATATCGTGTGTCGGAACAGGACAGACAACTCACGCGTAGTCATCGAAAATCAACTTGAAAAATCTAATCATCAACACTTAGGCAAAATTCTCACCTATGCAGCTGGACTGGACGCTGCCGCCATCGTCTGGATTGCAGCGGAATTTCGGGATGAACACCGTGAAACTCTTGACTGGCTAAACAAAAGCACACACGCTGCCCTTCAGTTTTTTGGTATAGAGATTGAGGTCTTCCAAATTGCAGATTCGCCTTACGCCCCGGAGTTCACCGTCGTTACAGATATGAACAACTGACAAACAAATAACAAAGGAGACAACGCCTAATGCCCGAAAAACTTGGTCATCTTGAACCTGTTGAATTAAGCGATATTTGGCCCGACGAGGCTCAGAATTTCACACCATGGCTGGCAAAGGAGGAAAACCTTATCCTCCTTGGCAAAACACTGGATATGGACCTTGAACTTGAGGCGCAAGAGATAAACGTTGGAAAATTCCGAGCTGATATCCTGTGCAAGAATACTGTAGATGATTCGTGGGTTGTAATTGAAAACCAATTGGAGCGGACTAATCATAAACACTTAGGCCAAATTCTGACATATTCAGCAGGTTTGAATGCCTACACAGTCGTCTGGATCGCAAAGGAATTTGAGCAAGAGCATCTTTCAGCACTTGACTGGCTAAATGAAATTACACACGAACGTTTCCGGTGCTTTGGTATAGAGGTTAAGGTGTGGCAAATTGGAGATTCTGCCTGTGCACCACAATTTGATATTGTATCTAAGCCTAATGATTGGAGCCGTGCTGTAAATCAGGAAACGCAACACGCTGTCGACAAGAATATCTCAGAATTTAAGCAGCTACAGGAAAATTTCTGGACAGAACTGAACGACTATATGATTCAGAAACATAACTCGGTTAAACTCCAGAAGCCGAAACCGTCAAATCACATAAATGCTAGCATAGGAAGATCGCACTTCTGCACCTCAGCATACATGGATAAACAAAACAAGAAAATCCGTGTGGCAATCTATATGGGGGGACCAGATGCTAAAGCACACTTCTACCTTCTGAAGGAAGAACAAAAAAAAATTGAAAGTGAATTTGGCGAGTCACTTGAGTGGGAGGAACGACCTAAAGGTAAGGAAAAATATATTTCTCTATCCAAAAGCGACACAGATCCGACAGACAAAACGGACTGGCAAAATCAGCACAAATGGCTAGCTGCTAAAATTGAAAAGTTCAACGAGGTTTTCCGTCCACGCATCAAAGACCTCAATGCTGACGACT
The DNA here is from genome assembly GCA_000406005.1 of Candidatus Poribacteria bacterium WGA-3G. Taxonomy (GTDB): domain Bacteria; phylum Poribacteria; class WGA-4E; order WGA-4E; family WGA-3G; genus WGA-3G. The sequence continues at coordinate 2,591 of ASZN01000174.1, read as the reverse complement.
GGGAGCCACCTGAAGACGAGGATGATGAATAAGTGCAGAGAGAAAATCAATGAAAAACAAAGACACCTTTCACATCCTCGCGTTAGATGGTGGCGGCACCCGCGGCATATACACCGCTCAACTTCTCGCCAAAATTGAACAGGCTATTGGAACGCGCATCAAAACCTGTTTCGATCTCATCGTCGGAACAAGCACAGGCGCGATTATCGCTGGTGCCGCTGTCTCTGACATCCCGATGCAGGATATTGTTGAACTTTTTGATACCGAGACACCACACATCTTCAAAAGAAGGTGGTATCGCATTCCGTTATTTCTCAGCAAATATCCAAGCGAACAACTCGCTCAGGTTATCGCCAAGCATATTCCAGCAACGCCTCTCGGTGAAATCGAAACGCCGTTGATGATCACAAGCTCAGAGATCACCAAAAGTGAAGTACAGATTTTCAGATCCAATTATAGAAGTCACGATACGGAGATCGCTCCTACAAATAAAGAGGTCTGTTTACGGGACGCTATCCTCGCCTCCTGTGCTGCACCCATATTTTTTGCCCCAAAGTCCGTTGATAATCTTTTGTTAGCAGATGGCTGCTTATGGGCAAACAACCCTTCCACAATTGCCGCCACAGAGGCACTTTCAGTGTTTAGTAAAAAGGCGCGAAAGATTCGGATGCTCTCCATCGGTACAGGACATTCAACAAACATGTATCGGCAGAGACGCGGCTGGGGATTTATCACCGGATGGGGTGGGGTGAAACTAACCTCCTATGTGATGACATTGCAAGCACAAGCATCTGCACATACAGCGAAACTGTTGCTAAAGGGCAATTATTTACGCATCAATCCAGAAATCGATCGTTGGGAGATAGATACCCTAACACAGTCAGAGAACCTCAAATCCCTTGCGGAACGCGATTTTGAGAAATACGCCACAGAAATTAAAGCATTCATTCCGTCCCCAGATAAAGCAGGATAATTACCTGATCTGAGATTTAGGGACGATAATATACTTTTTCGTAAAAAAAATTGACTTTTTATGTTTCAAAATGTATACTGCAGGAGAATGTGACAAATTTTTCCGATTTTGAGAAGTGAAGGTAATTTCTTGTTTCGTTAACAAGAGGTCAAAAACCTCAAACTTCATCCATTAACAATCCTGTCTGCAATTTCGTTGTCGGATAGGATTTAACTGGACCCGATATGGGAAAAGGAGAAATTTTCATGGAAGGCCTTAAGCGATTCATTGGGATTGTGCTTATCGTCATTGCGGCGATAGTCGCCATCCAAACCATCATAGAGCCGATTTACCACACTTCCACCGATGATAGTCCGTACAGTTCCGCGTGGGACATCATCAACTGGCTCTCCGCTATTTCGATAATTCTGGGGTTAATATTCGGTTACATTCGCATGCGTCGCGTCGGGGCGGATTCAAGCGTTCAGGAATTCATAGCGGCGAACACGCTATGCTATGGGTTCATTTTCGTAGCCATCATGTTCTTCTGGAACTGGTTCGGCATCATGGGTTTCGCGTCAGACTTTACCGCCGTCAGCAGCGACACGCGCGGGTTAGTATGGATTCTCTTTGACGCGATACTCCCGCCGTTGAATATCGCAATGGGTATCCATCTGCTACGTGCCAGTGAATAGGCAACGGTGCCTATTTCAGTGTTAATGTCCTGGCGCATAGGCATACGATTTATGGGATGAATACGATACAGCGAATCTAAACATGAAGTGCGCGCTTCCTAAGTGCGCACTTCACTTTTTTATGGACAATTTTCGAGATTATTGATACCCTTTACTTCCAAGACAACACCCTAATAGGAGAAATCTATGGAAATAAGACCAAACCGAGTTAAAGAGAAATTAGCAGCTGGCGATTTAGCGTACGTTATTTCAGGGTTGACCAACGCCGACGATATAGACCTCTTCGGTCCGAACGGATTCGATGGCGTATGGCTGGAAGGTGAACACGGTGCCGCCGATGCATCTCGAATCGGCGATCTGACGCGCGCATGCGACCTCTGGGGCATGACCTCTATCACACGCGTCAATCGCAACGATCAGGCACTTATCTACCGCACGTTGGATTGCGGTTCGATGGGGATTTGTGTCCCGCACGTCAACACGAAAGCAGAAGCACAAAACGTCGTGGATGGCGCGAAATTCGCACCGGTCGGACACCGCGGGATGTTCACCAGCCGCCAAGGCTACGGTGTAGACAACTATTTTGACGTGGCAAACGCACAGACACTTGTCATCGTCCTCATCGAAGATATTATCGCTGTCAACAATCTCGACGAGATTCTTACCGTTGACCATATTGACGTGTTTTTCGTCGCACCGTCAGACTTAGCGACCTCTATGGGGCATATCGGGAACTTGACGCACCCCGATGTTCAGAACACAATAGATACAGCACTCGCTCGTATCCAAGCCGCCGGACGCGTCGCAGGCACTTTGACGCTTGATGCTATGGTTGAGAAATATGTCAAGGCGGGTGTGCGGTTCTTAATGACAGGCGTTGGTGGGTGGATTACGTCCGGCGCGGCGGCATATAAGGAACGCGCGGAAGGTGCAAAATCCGGATA
>ASZN01000173.1 GCA_000406005.1 Candidatus Poribacteria bacterium WGA-3G | reverse complement strand
ATTTCCCGACGATTGCCCAGACACGTCGGATTTTACCGTCGCCATAACTGTGGTCAAATCCGTTCGCGATGTCTTCTTCAACTAATTTCCAGATCGCCTCGCGCGCTTCATCTGCTTCTTCGGGCGTAATCACGTCTTCGATGATATGGAAACCGACTTCGTGGAGATCGTGTTCAACACGGTCAAGCCTTTCTGAGTCTAATGCTGATCTGATCTGTAGCATATTTTTTCCCTCTGCCTTAGCGGAGACGCGGTAAATTGCGGACTGCCGCGATAATCTGATCTTCCAAATCGTCGGCATCGCTATCTGGAACCAGATTGTGTTTGTCCATCCACGCGATGTTTTCCGCGACACTCTCTACAACCGGCACCTGCGGACTGAAATCGGGTAGCACCGCTGCGAGTTTCTCGTGGCTGAAGATTTGCGTATGCCCGAAATTGCCGCGTAATCCGCTGAACCGTTCAGGTGCCATAGCGATGAGTGTCTCTTGCGAGACATGCACGATGTCTATGTCAACGCCGAGTGCTTCTGCTGCTGCGCAGTGCCATTCGTCCCACGTTCGCGCTTGCGGGTGGACGATGTTGTATATCTCACCGAAGCAGTCGGATTTACCGAGTATATCTGTAAACGCAAAACCTGCGTCGCGAGATGACAGGAATTGAAAATAATTTAATCCGTCGCCTGCGGAGAGGATCGGTTTCCCTTTTCGGAGCCGATCAATCCAGCTCCCATCGCCACCGACTTGCCGATGAAGGTTTATGCCCGGTCCGTGTGTATACGACGGTTTGAAGATGGTTACCGGGAATCCATCGCGTGCGTATGCCGCTAACAATAGGTCATCAGCCGCGACTTTGCCGAGTCCGTAACCTGATTCCCCTTGCAGCGGTGCCGTCTCTGGTAGATTGATTCCAGCGAACGGCGGTCCGTAGGTCATCACAGTAGAGCAGTGGACGAAGTGTCCGACGCGTCCCTGACATGCCCGCAGTGCGGAGGCGGCATCTTCGGCATTGAAGCTAATCATATCAATGACAGCATCCCATTCTTCCGCACCGACTTTCGCCTCAAAATCTTCTCGGTTTTTCCGGTCACCGTTAATGACACGGACATCCGGCGGCGGTGGATCTCTGTGTTGTCCGCGGTTGAATAGGACGACTTCGTAATTTCGGTTTTGCAAGGCAGCAACAATGCCACGGCTAATGTTGCCCGTCCCACCGATGACTAAAACTTTCATGGGTTGGTTTCCTCCTCAATTCCATTATATCGCCTGTGAGGGCGGTTCTTGCATGACAGGGATGGTATAACTCCGGAGCGAGAAACCTTCAATAGCCTCCGTTTCCATCCGCTGTTCTGGATTCTTCCGATGATCGAACACAACATAATATCCTTCTGCTGCCTCTTCTAACCGTACATAAGCTGCGAGTTGCTTCTTGCCTGCTGTATAGGAACGTTCTCCCTCCCAAATCTTGGTTTCGACGATGTACTTTTGCGAATTGTGCAGAATAAGCAGATCCATTCTACCACGTCCTGTTCGCACTTCAAGGTACATTCGCCCCTTCACCAACCGTACAAACTGCTCAAGATAGGCAAAAAGGAGGTATTGTCCAACGAACTCTTTCGGAGTCTCTGGCACCTGCAGAATTTTATATCCCACACGTGCGATAAAGTTCTGAAAATTATCAAGTAAGGGCTGCAGGCGAATCTGACCATCGGAGGTAAGGTAATCTAAGAAATCGGTTTCCGCGTCTTCAGGGAAGTATTCGCGTTCCAACCCATTTATCAGCGGTTGAAACGCCCGCATGATACGATACTGATAAATCGGATTGACAATTTCACACATGCCATCGGTGCCTTCCGCGAGGATACCATAGGTAGCGAGTTCCGAAATAAATTCGTTATCCAAATTAAAATCCACACCTCTATCGTGGGAAACAATTCCCATCAGAAGGGTTTCAAAGCGTGGATTCTTTCGGATATTGGTTATGAGATGCTGAATGTTGACGTTCCGTTCACGCAGCAACCGCGTATGTGCCTCTGAAAAATGCGTCATATCAATACACTCGGTTTTTGGAATGCTCAATTCTTCAGTAAGTATCTGCGCGAATCGGTTCACAAGAAACGGTTGACCGGCTGTCTGTCTGTGGAGTGCTTCAATGACTTCTGCGGCGAAAGGTTGCCCGACCGCATCCGTATACTCGGTGAGGAGTTCCTGCACCTGCTCAAGCGTAAAGTTAGGTAAGGCGAATTCGTCCTGAATGTTAAAAGGTGAGATAGAACGGTCATAGTTAAGTTGTGTTATACTCTTAACGCCGACGATGCCGAGGCTAAAAGGGCAGCGTGAATCGACACCGGAGAGGTAGATGCGGCGAAGCGAGTGCAGAAAATCGCTCACGACGGTTTGCGGAATGCCATCAAATTCGTCAATGATAATAACAACCCGCTGCGGTTTTAGCAGATTTTCGAGTTTCGTAAAGAAGCGTAGCATCGACAGATGATCGGTTACCTGGGACTCTTGAAGATATTGATGAAGGGCTTTCGATGGCACGTCTCCCCGTTTTTGGAAAATCTTTCCGATTTGTTCACGAATATCCTGGTAGAGTTCACGGTAAAAAACGGAGGCGTTTAGGTTTTTATAGGCTTCAAAATCCAATTGGATAGGAAAGTACGCTATACCTTCGGCTGCAAGGGCATCCAATGCCCATCGGAAAAAGGTTGTTTTGCCTGTCTGCCGAGGCGCAAAGATAACGATGTAGCGGCCTTGTTTAACACGATCGATGAAATCCGCAAGTTCGGTGGTACGTCGGACGACATAGTTGCGTTCAGGGGACACGGGTCCTCGCGTCTCAAAAGTTTTCATCCTATTTTTCCTCGGTTTAGTGTTCTTAGTGGTTCACTCGGTAAGATTATAGAGTCCAATTTTCTGTTTATGAATACTTTGGACACTTTCATCTACAACACAGACTTTTTAGTTTCTTGTGTCTCTTACGTAGCATAGGCTGTTAGCCTGTGTGCCTTCTATAGAATATGCACTTAGCAAATAAACCACTTAGTCGGAGTTGCTGTCTTCCCGTACAACAGTGGTTTTGTTTCGTCTGCTTCGTGAAAAGGAAATCCCACCGAAACCACTGATGATAGCGATGTAGAACCCAAAATCGTACCACCATCCCGTGTTTTGCGGTTCATAGACACGGATATCCGGATTAAAAATGCCCCATATCAGTGAAATCGGCGCGATCCAGCCGTGCCAGATGCCCCAGAAAAATCCGGCGGGTTTCTCGGCAGTGTGTTTACCATCACCGGGTACACATCCCGCAGAGGTGATAAATGCTATCAATAGAAGTAAACAGACAAGTTTTTGGGTGTTCATTTTCTACTACTCCTCATCAACAATTGCACGCGACAATGCCCAATCCAATCGTCGTCGGTAGTGTCCATCGCGGCGTATGCCTTTGAACGCGGTCAAGAAAACATCGTGGGTTTCCCTGCGAATTGTTGCTAAACGATCATTGAGCATCTCTATGTCCACGTCCCACGGGACACCGATTTTCGTAATGGAACGGCAGTGGACACGGATCGGATAATCTTTCAATTCCGCCACCGGACAGAAACGGATAGACGCAGAAACGGTATTATCTATAGCGATGAGTCCGAGATTCCCATCCGGATCGTTGAAAACAATACTACGGTTGGTCGAAGGACGCGGAAGATGTCTACGCAGTTCGTTGAGCCCCCCGAGAAATTGATTGTTGCGCCAGACCCTAACGTCCGGTGTTACGTGCGGTGCAAACAGAGCAAGCCCCACCGGATGTTCGGTATCTTCAAACATATAGGAGGTATCTCTTGTTTTATCTGCTTCTGTTGTGCGGCTCTCTGTTTTCGGGACTAAGGAGATAAAGTCGCGCAACCTTCCAAGGAACAGACCGCTCCGGATGAACGCCTCTGGGATAATTGCTGCCACCCATCTGCAATGTTTCAAACACTGCTCAAGTGCGTATTTGTAGAGGTCGTCGTGTTGGGTCGCTTCTGGGAAAGGTAAACCTCGACGCGTGGCGGAGTTACGTGCCAACCACGGCGGATTGGTGATGCAGACATTGAAGCCTA
>ASZN01000172.1 GCA_000406005.1 Candidatus Poribacteria bacterium WGA-3G | reverse complement strand
AAAATTGGACTAAAAACCGAAGACTGAGTAGTTCTGCTTATGAAAAAGAATCACTCTCAAATGTATAACTGCTCCAGCACGTGAAAATAATCAGGGAACGTTTTACTGACACACTCCGGATTGTTAATCCGAATGCCACTCGCCTTTAACCCGACCAGCGAAAATGCCATCGCCACACGGTGGTCTTCGTAGGTATCAATCGCTGCAGGCTTAATCGGTGCAGGCGAGATTTCGAGTCCGTCTCGGTGTTCGACCACCGGCACGCCTAATTTCTTGAGTTCCGTCACCATGGCGTGAATCCGGTCGGTCTCTTGCCATCGCGTATGCTCAATGTTTCGGATGCTCACTTTACCATCGGCGAAGGGTGCGATCGCTGCGAGCGTCAGGGACGTGTCCGAAATCTTCCGCATATCGACATCAATTCCTTTGAGTTGGCGGGGTCCGGTAACGGTAATACCCGTGTTAGAAACGGTCGTCTGACAGCCCATCTGTTCTAAGAGATATACAAACTCGAGATCACCTTGTGCGGAATCTAAATTTAGGTGTTCGACGGTGACACGTCCACCGGTGATTGCAGCGGCAGCAAAGAAATAAGAGGCATTAGAAGCATCCGGCTCTATGTTATAGACCTGCGGCTGATATTGCTGTCCACCTTCAATCCGAAAAAACTTGTAGTCTTTGCTTATGATCTGCACACCAAACGCTGCCATGATGGATCGTGTGATGTCAATATAAGGCATTTCGCGGTTACCGAGGACCTCAATCTCTATACCCGTTTTCGCGTAGGGTGCGATCAGGAGCAGTGCTGTTAAAAACTGACTGCTCTTACTTACGTCAAGTCGGGTTTTTCCACCCGTGAGTCCATCCGCTTCAATAATGACGGGGAGATGTCCGTTCTCGAATTGCGTGCGCGCCGAGACACCTATTTGCCGGAGTGCATCGAGGAGGTCAGCGATCGGACGACCGTGGCGCATCGGTTCATCGCCATCAATGACGAACCTGCCGTGCCCGAGTGAAACGTAGGCGGTGAGGGAGCGTGAAGTGGTCCCGGAGTTCCCGATATACAACGCTGCGCCTGAAACCGGTATCTCGCCACCGTTGCCATGCACAGCAAACGTTGCGCGCTTCTCATCGGCGTCGATTTTGACACCGAGTTTCCGTAGTGATGCCGACATATAGCGCGTATCGTCACTAAAAAGTGCCCCCGTCAATGTCGAGACACCGTTCGCCATCGCCGCGACTAACAGAGCGCGGTTGGTGTAACTCTTAGAACCCGGCACCTGTATCGTCGCATCCACTGCTTTAGAAATCGGTTGAATTTCAATCATTCGACGAGTCCTAATTCTTTCAGCAATTCACGGAGTTCGGCTTTCTCGGTATCTTTAAGCGGTAGCAACGGACTCGTCGTCCTTGCACTGCAGACCCCCAGAATTTCCAGACACGCCTTCATACCGCTGACACCTTGTCCGTAGGTGTACATTTTACTCAGCTGCAGCATCCACTTTTGTAAACGATGCACTTCATCGATATCTCGCGCCTTCGCAGCGTTGTAGAGGGCGACCGATTCTTTCGGCGCGACGTTTGCGATTGAGACAACACCACCGTCCGCACCGAACAGTAAGGCTGCACCGAGTGCGACATGCGAACCGAGGAAGATAGAGAAATCTGTCCGATCACCGAGCAGTGCTAAGAGATTCAGACAGTTCGTCCAATCGCCGGTACTGTCCTTCGTACCGACAATATTCTCACAGGTATCTGCGAGTTCAGCGATGATATGCGGCTTGATGAAGGTTTTAACAGTCGAAGGGATATTATAGATGAAAACAGGGAGGTCCGTACTTGCAGCGACTGTCTGATAGAATTCAATCAGGTCCGCGTCATCAGTAGACGGGTAATAGTACCCCGGTGTCGCGGCGACTGCATCAACGCCGAACTGTTCGGCGATTTCAATGTTCTGGATAACACGTTGAGTGCTTGTATCCATCACACAACAGATGACCGGGACGCGCCCCCCGACGGCTTTGGTGGCGATGTCCAATGCCCGTTCGCGTTCTCTATTTGTTAACGTTGTAAATTCACCCGAACTTCCAAGTAGATAGATACCGTGAACACCGTTATTAATCAGGCGATTGAGTTGATTAACGAACCCTCGCGCATCAACACGCTCTTTTTCGTCGATCGGCGTTACTGTCGGTGAAAAAATACCTTCAAATCGGATAGCCATGAGTTTCTCCCGTGAGGGTAATCACTGTTTTCTTTTGTATTCCAAAACTGGTAGGCACTGTTTGTAACTGCGCCGGATTTTGTGCCTTAAAAGGCGTTTCCCACAAAACGATCCATTCAGAATTAGACTTTTAGTTTAACAGAATCCGATTTAGATGTCAAGCGAAGAAGTACGCAGTTTTGGTTTGCAAATTACACCCCAATCGTGCTATTATTAACGCGGGTTCAGATTCAAGAACGAGACGGGATTGCGTACTAACAACTGGATAAGGGGCAACCGTATAATGAATATCCGCGCACAATTGACGTTCAGGTACATTATCATCGTATTGTTGGTATTGTTTGCGATGTACCTCTATCTCGGCACGGCACTCAAAGGGTTCCTTAGCACTCGGATTACCGAAGAGTTGGAGGTTCATGCTGCATTAACGCGTGAAATTCTCATCGAGAAACTGCCACCGAAAGATGACTTCACCTATGACGCAGTAGACCCACTCATTGACAGACTCGGAAAGACCAGCGACGCTCGACTGACGTTCATTGACATAGATGGCACTGTTTGGGGTGATACCGAACGGGATGGCGTGGCACTCCGTGCGATGGACAATCACCTAACGCGTCCAGAGGTGCAAGCGGCGCTCCAGTTCGGCAGCGGGATTCGCGACAGATACAGCGATACAACGCAGACAGAATTCCGTTACTATGCGATGCCGATATACCAGCAGACCGCATCCGCTGCAGAAGCCGACTTAATCGGTATTTTCCGTGTCGCGCTTCCGATGGAGACCGTCAACACGGCAATCGACAACCTCCGTCAGATCGTTTTGTTCGCGAGTATCGCCGGACTGATCTTGGTGATTGTATTCAGTATCTTTTCCACTGGCGCGTTTATAAAACCGATTGAGCAATTAACGCAGATGACGCAATCCCTCGCGGCTGGTAGGATTGACTCGCGCGTCCCCGTCGATTCTAAAAATGAGCTCGGACGACTCTCACGAAATTTTAACCTCATGGCAGACCGGGTCCAGGAACAGATTGACCAGATCTCTGAAGAACACCGGCGCTTGGAAACCATTCTCACAAATATGGGTGAAGGTGTACTCCTCGTGAACGGTGCTTTTGAAATTACCTACGCCAACCCGACTGCGATTTCTATGTTGTCCCTCCCCGAAGCACATATCGGAAAAGCGTTGATCGAAATCAATCGGATCCCGAGGTTACAGACACTCCTCCAGATGGCAGAACAGACAGAGACGGTAGCGTTCGCAGAAATCCGTCTTGGCAACATAACAGAACCGGAAGCGGAGATAACGGTCGTCCCTGTTGCTGCGGGTGAAGAATATATTATCGTCATTCACGATGTAACCAAAGAACGACAGTTAGAACGGATACGCGTTGATTTCGTCGCAAACGTCTCACACGAACTCCGTACGCCGCTCACAACAATCCGAGGTTACGCCGAAACCTTGCTTAATGAGGATGCGACACGAACGAAAGCACAAGAGCAGTTCGTTGTGAAAATCCTCACCCACACATCTCGGCTTTCAAGATTGGTCTCGGAGCTGCTCGAACTCTCAAGGCTTGAGTCTGGCGATGTCGAATTGAAACGCACACCGTGCCACCTCAACACCTTCTATACACCGATTTTAGATGTATTTGAGCCTATCTTGGAAGAGTCCGAACTGGTTTTAAGATGGGAGATCCCGGAAGGGCTGCCACAAGTGAGTGTAGATCAGCAGCTTTTCATGCAAGTGCTTGTGAATCTGATAGACAACGCCATCAAATACACGCCAGATGGCGGCGAAATTACGGTTACAGCAGAGACTCGTCCACGTGAAACGGCTGAGGCATCCGATATAAACTCAGAAGAGATGGTCATGCATGTC
>ASZN01000171.1 GCA_000406005.1 Candidatus Poribacteria bacterium WGA-3G | reverse complement strand
TAGCCTGTGGTCTTCCTGTAGCATAGGCTGTTAGCCTGTGGTCTTCCTGTAGCATAGGCTGTTAGCCTGTGGTCTTCCTGTAGCATAGGCTGTTACCTGTGGTCTTCCTGTAGCATAGGCTGTTAGTTTTCTGTGGCACGTATCCCTTGTACCATAGGCTGTTAGCCTGTGGCAAGTGTTTCCTAACCCGCGAAAATCCGTGATTTGCGGCGTTACTCGCCCATAAGCGACCTGCACTCAGGCAACAATCAACAAAATATTCACACACCCGTCTTAGACATTTTCCTTGAATTTTCCTTATCGATATGATATACTATTTGAACCAGTTTGGGTGGCACTACGAAGCGGACCGCACGGTCTGTCTGCCACCCTTCCACCTTTGCAGTGGGATAAATGAACTGGGACTGGTAAACCCTAAAATAACATAGGTTCGATAGAAAAGAGAAATAAAAGGAGACAAATATTACACCAATGTTTTCTAAACTGTTCGAGCCTTGCAAGTCATCTCCTTCGGATCGTTGATTCTTGTAATCAGTCGGAGGAAAGTTAACACTGAATAGAGAGCCCTATGAAAAAATTAAATCTCAAGTGTACTGCCACCGGAAATTTAGACCACTCTCTAATATAAGATTGTGCTATAATGACAATCTATTTGAAAGGAGCATTCCGATGGCGAAACGCAGAAAATTCACTGCTAAGTTTAAAGCAGAAGTTGTACTTGAGGCACTTACAGGTGAAAGTTCCCAAGCGGAGCTGTGTCGACGCTATAACCTCAGCGAAAACCAAGTCTCAACGTGGAAGCACCAACTTCTTGAAAATGTCGAAACCTTCTTTGAATCTCCAGAGAAGCAGTCAAGCGAGTCAGCGGATCGCATCGCTCAACTTGAACAGCTCGTTGGGAGGTTGACGCTGGCGTTGGAAATCCAAAAAAAAGTGAAGTGCATACGCTTATTTAGACCACAATTTCGCAAAGTTAAGATAAGGTCTTCTGTTGAAATTCCATAGGTGTCAAATACCGTAACGCCGAATGTGGGCGTTTCTGATGATACACCTGTGTGATAAAATGCCCGATGTGATCTCTCGCCTCGGTGATGTTTTGATAGTCATTGATGTAAACTTCTTCCTTTTTGAGCGTGCGGATGAGTCTTTCAGCATATCCGTTCTCCCAAGGCCGTCCGCGGTGTGCAATGGAAATCTCAACGCCATGTTCTTTGAGCGTGGTAATATAAGCCTTTTAAGCAAAAATTTCTGTGGAGGAGCGTTTAAAATGAATACACAATCGGACAAAATCACACTCAATCTTGATGGAGATGCAGAAATCAACGTTAAAGCCTTCATTGCCCCGATTGAATATACAATAAACAACTTCCACGTTGAGTGGGACTCATTGGCGAATCTTCGTGTCGTTGAACCCGAAAAATACCATTCTACATCCATCTTTCAGTCTTTTCTTCCATCGGAATCGGTTTTGGTAGGTGAATGCTGGCAGATTGAGGAAGACGGTGTAACCGAATTGCTTCGGCAACTGCATCCGAATCCAAATTTAGATATGCATATCAACGTTTCGGATTCTTGCGGATTGTGGGCATGTCTACGTGCTTACAACAATAAATTCGCCGACATTGTGTTTCGGATTCATGCAGAGTTCAAGTTTGAAGATGGCCGGTTTACACCCTCGCAGTTTACGGGACATCTTGTGCTTGACCGAACCGGAGAGAAGGTTGCTTTTTTCGAGATGTACGTCCCTGAGGGGCCAATAAACTTTGATGTTGGTTGGAAAAAAGAAAAATATTCTATTATTGATTCCGGTCTTTGCCCGCAGATGGAACTCCGTGTCGGAACACAGATTCCAGTCCAAGATGTCGAATTCATAGCGGATTCCATTACCGATGAAGAAGCGAAACGCATCCTAACACAGCGTTTTTATAAATCAGAACAAATTAACTGGGTGCTGCCGGAGCAGGCGTTAGAGATGGCACAAGCAGAACAGAAGCCGATTCATGTTATCTCAATAGATGGACCGCTCACTGATGAGGCGTGCTGAGGGAGCGGCAAAAGCCTGAGGGCAGGTGTCCTCTCTTATGATAAAACTATTGAATTCTTAAATGAAAATTTCATTAATACCTGGGTATCGAATATCGTATTAGAGCGGACATCCGTAATGCGTGACTATGCGGCAGAGAGATTTGAGGACGGATCCAGAGCACTGTTTAATAGAAAGCATCCTTTGGCAGAAGCCATCATGAACGGATGGAAAGAGCATTCGCCAGTAGACTGTTTGATTATCTCGCCAGATTTTGAATTGATGGGCAGACAACTCGTCAACGAACTCTATGAAGACAGTAATCGTAGAGGACTCCCGCGGTATGAATATTACCTCATATTCCTCCAGCAAGCCTTAGCCGGGAAACAGCCCGGATTGGGGAACCTCATCCTCACCAGAGAGTCGCCTTCACAGGAGGTGTTGGACGTTTTTCGGACCCCCACGGTCGGTTATCAAGATTATACCGTTGTCTTGATTGATACCACGGACTTTGAAAATGGTGGCACACTCACTATTGACATTGAAACTGGTAGAGATGAAGGTGAAGGTGGGTTCTGTCTGTTTGATGGCGATAGTGAACTTTCCACAGAAGAAAAAATACCTAAAAACACGCTCGCTCGGACCTGGATTTCATCCGGTGCTACGAGGCAGATCACGCACCGTTTCGATCGCGGTCAACTTTTTAAGTTGGGTGCTACCGGAGATTGGGATAGAGCGGAACCGTGTGTCAACGCTTTTCGCGCAATCGTTTCCGTACAGGAAAGTTCAAATGAAGGCACACCTTCAACTGGCTTGCGTGTTGTACTCAATAGTGCCCAATCGTCGTCAGAAATATTGGATATTTTTCGGGCACCGGGAAACGGTTATCAAGATTATACTGTCGTCAATATAGATACAAGGGCGTTTGAAGACGGTGGCACGCTTACTATCTATGTTCAGGTCGGAAGTGCAGACGCGGCAGGGTCGTTTGACCTTTTTGAGAGCGACACCGAACTCCCGACAGAAGGGATCCCTGAAGCACTCGCCTCGGCGTGGGGCGTTAAACCCAATACAGCGACAACAATCCACCATCGTTTTGAGCGAGGCGAAGTTTTTAAACTGGGTGCCACCGGCGACTGGTTCAGTAAAAAAGGTGACATGAACGCTTTCTACCTAAAGATTTCTGCAGAGGAAAGTTAAAATGGAAATCTTACGAAGCAAAATTAATGTCTTTGAGAACTTCAACATCTTCTTCGTATGCAAAACTCACAAATAGAAACTGAACCTGTCCAGTGACATAATCAAGTTTTTTCGGTTTATGTAAAAGGCAGGACGATTTAGTTTTCGGTTTTGATTTCGATTTTCGTTTACATAAGTTGACGTTTTCTTAGGAAAGATCGCGAGCGACAAGAAACACCCAAGCAAAAACACTCGCTTCTACAGAGGAGACTATACACAGATATAAAGTGAATGTGTAAAACTAAATGGCTCTGGATTGTTATTATATCACAATCTTGGTTTAGAGGGTGGTCTAAATTTCCGGTGGCAGTACAAATCCACAAGATTAATAATCCTGGTCAGTAAATCCTGATTCAGACAAATAACACCCCGAACTAACAGAAAACCTCTTAAAATCCGCGCCATCCGCGTCATCCGCGACAATCCGCGATTTGCGGCGTACTCGCCCAAATGCGACCTGCATTCAGACAAAAAATAAATTTGACTTCCCAAATCAAATATGTTATCATATAAATAGGTTATCATACATAATGTAACAGCATCTAAAAACAACCGTCTATAAGACGATCTATCCATCACCCAAATTAACGAACGTTAACCGATGAAATTAGCGTTTTATGAACAACTTGAAAACAAGTCGCATCCATCAAACGCCACCGAGCCAATCAAACACTACATTCGAGGCACTACAGAGAGAAACGAACGAAAATTAAAATTGCCCAATTGTTCACGAAAATTCCAGAGACCCAAAATTCAACGATACCATAAACCAACGCTATCACTGGCTCTATTGCCTTTACAGAGGGTAAAAACGGTTCATGAACATTTCCGTGAACATTCATGAACATCGCAACAGAAAATCCATCACGCATAGTATCTATTTCTATCATAAGCCTACGTAATACATGGGTTCTTAACCGAATGCACTGTGAAAGTAGAAATCGAATTGTTCACAAATGTTCACGAAATTCCGTGCCGTGTTCACGAAATGTTCACAATCTACCACTTGAAAACCGATGACCCACAAATCCGAAAAAAGTTAACAGGAAGTTAATTTACCAGGA
>ASZN01000170.1 GCA_000406005.1 Candidatus Poribacteria bacterium WGA-3G | reverse complement strand
CGTATTGTTTTGAGAAATTTACTATAAAGTCGTGTGCATTTGCCAACTTGGCCGCGGTGACCATCTCTTCAAGCGTTACTGCGTCTGGATCCTCGGCACCGATGCTGATGTTATACGCAATCGTGTCTGCGAAGAGATAAGGATCTTGAAAAACAAGTCCGATATGTGATCGCAACGATTGAATGTGGATGTCATTGATCGGTGTGGTATCTATAAAGATGTTTCCTTGTTGCGGTTGATAGAAGCGTGGAATGAGGTGGATGAGTGTGCTTTTCCCTGCTCCACTGTGTCCAACAACAGCGATCGTTTCACCCGGTTCCGCTGTGAAAGTAATGTTCTTCAAAACAAGGGACTCGTTCGTGTACCCAAAAGAGACATTGGAAAAATGGATACGTCCCTCAATTTCTGTAATAGGGCTCCCGTCTTGTGATTCTTCTTCATGTTCATCAAAGAAGGCAAAAACGCGGCGAGCTGCCGCCAAATTCAATGGAAAGCCAAGATGAGTTCTGATAAGCATTTCCAGAGGAGCATACATGTGATTAAAGTAGCGGGTTACCGCGAAGAGTTCGCCAATAGTTATCACGCTGTGTAAGACATACCTACCTCCAACAAAAAATATGGAAGCGGTTGCTATCCAGAACAACATTGTATTGAGCGAACCGATTCTCTGGATTATCGTATACTTGACAGCCAAAGAAACTCTATATAAAAGCGAACGATGAATCTTCGCGAGATCAAAAAATTCTTTTCCAAGTCCTTTGAGTTCACGGGAGCCTGCGATGCTTTCTTGTAAAATTCCAGACAACTCTGCTCTCTGTTCTTGTATTTCTTCGCCTGTTCTTCGGAGCGTTCTCTCCAAAATGAACGGAATCATCACATTCAAAGCGACCAGAAAAAGCGCGAACAGACACAATTGCCAACTAACGGACGTAACAATGATGAAAGCTGCGAGAAACTGAACAATGTAAATTAAATAACTTCCTACCAAAACTTGTAATCCCAAAGCAGTGGGGATATCGGATTCAAAGAGGGCCATCGTCCGTCCGGTTTGCTGTGAATCATAAAAATGAAATCCTAATTTACGCAGGTGATGATAGGCATCCATTTTGAAGTCTTTAGCAGCATTTTCCTCTATCTTTGTATGAAAGTAACGACCTAAAAAGGAAATACCGAAAGTACCTAAAGATAATAGAAGATAAAGTCCACAAGTTGGCAGCAATCTATCGGCGTTGCCTGCATTAAAGACATCGTCAATTAACAATTTCTCAATCCAGGGGAGTGCCAAAAGGCAACCGAAGTAGCCTATTTCGCAAACAAGATAGAGCGATTGAAGTTGCCAATATGGGCGAAGATACGCCAGAATTCGCGTTACATTTTTCATGTGTTTCTTTCAATACCTTCATAGGCTTTATGGAATTGGGGCAAGCATGTGCGCAACCAAACCTCAAAAGAAAAGGTGCATTAGTGCAGAGAAAACGAAAGAAATCTGAATTTTATGATCTCGGGTTCCATAGCAGATAGTGTATGGGACCTATAACTACAACGGACACCCCTATCGTGGAATGTGCACGTATTTTCGGATTTCACTATAAAAAGGGTGAAAAATGTTTTCTGGCACTACCTGAGGAGTGTTAGGTAGCTCGGGACATGGTGCTGGAATGAAATTCCGTGATGCTTCTTTCAAGGCCTTGGAGCAGCATTTCATCGCTGAGATGGAACGCCTCGCGTATTTTCATTGTCCGATCCGCTTTGTCAAGAAGCTGTTGGTTCGATACCACAACAACAGAATCAACACTTTCGCGAAGTTCCTGTAGTGCCTGTTCTGCTTTTTTGATGCGACGTTGACCTTCAAAATTGAATGGCTGTGCCACAATGCCTACTGCCAAAGCACCTTGTTCTCGAGCAACGGAGGCAATCACAGGCGAAGCACCCGCTCCGGTTCCGCCACCCATACCGGCTACAATAAAAACGGCATCGGCATCGGCAACAATGCTGTAGAGTTTTTCCCGGTCCTCTTCAGCTGCTTTTCTACCGATTTCTGCGTTCGCGCCACAACCGAGTCCTCGCGTCGTGTTAACACCGATCTGGACCGGTATCGCGTCATGATGCTCGTCAAATGCTTGTTGGTCTGTATTCACAACGTAAAATTCAAGGTCTGTCAAACCGGCTTCAATCATCTGTTTGACAGCGTTCCCGCCCGCGCCACCGACACCAATAACTTTGATTTTGGGTTGGCTGTGTTTCGATTCTTCTCGTTTAGATGACATAGTTCTCCCTCTTTCAGGTTCGACACCGAATTCCTTGCGCAGGAGTTCACGTGTCTGTTTCAGTCTCGTTTTGATTGTCCCTATCGCAATTCCGAGTTCAGCGTGGATTTCTCCGATATTCCACAATTCCAGATAGTAGAGTACCGCAACACGGCGCACTTTATCCGGCAGGTGATACACGACTTCTCGGACATCGTCATAGAGCTCCGCTTCCCGAAAACGGGTAGCAGCATCTTGATCGATGTAATCGGTTAGGTCGGTATGTGGAATTTCGTTCCTTGAATGTTGGGCGGAAGTATAGTACCGCTTACAAGCGTTGTAAGCGATACGCTTCAACCATCCACCAAAACGCTCAACGCTCCGCAATCCGTTGATGTTTTCCCAGACGGATCTCCAGATGTCCATGAGAATTTCTTCGGCATCGCGGCGTTGTCTCGAATTTGCGATAACCACTTTCCAGACGCGTGGACTATAACGCGACATGAGTTCCGTAAACGCTAGCTCATCACCCGCTTGGGCAAGCCTAATGAGCTCTTCATCTGTGAGGTTCGGATGTAATAATGAATCGTATCGCATAAACAGTTCCCAATTGATTTTTAACCTTAAAGAGTAAGATTTTTGGGGAGGCGGTTTAAAAAAATAGGACTTACGCGAATTTAGCAGAATGAGATTTTTGATTTTTAAATCCCTTAGCTGAGAGTATTGAATGTCGCGATCGGGAGATCGCTCCTACAGAAGAAGAAATAAGTTCTATTATGAGATAAACTCGGTTTGCAGTAGAGGAACCATTCATTTCCCGTTCCTGCGTGCGATAATGCACGTCGCATCTGGGCGAGTACGCCGCAAAAATCGCACGACTACGAATCCATCTTATAGTAGATTCTGTAATTAATTTCACGGTAGCATCAGTCAATGCTCTGCTCAGACAAGGCCGTTTAGCCGTTTGCTTGCGTAGGCGGCAAGGTTCGGTCCTCGTGGATTGTCCAGCACACACTGAAATGCTATGTCCAGTCCATAATTACGCCTAAGTATTCATCTTTCCGATCCGTCAATCCGTCGTAGGCGGATTGTGCGTTTTCTGGATCAATGACGTGGGTCAGTAATTCTTCTGCCTTGAACTTGCCTTCACACATCAATGAATACACCAAGCGCGAGTTGCGTTCAAGTGAGTGCTTCGATTCGCCGGAGTGCAGCGTCGGATAGACCCATTCATGCGCGCTTTTAAGGGTAATCGCACCGAGACCGATGCTGTGACTGTAGTTTAGGATCTCTGTTGCATCCGTGACATATTCACCGCGCGGTGAACCGAGTAGGATAACTTCGCCTTTTCTACCGGTCAATTGGTAGGCGGTCTCTACGAGCCGTGGGTTTCCGATTGCTTCCACAGTGACTGCGGTTTTTTCGCCGTTTGTGAGTGCGATAACGCGTTCGAGTACATCTTCTTCGTCAGGGTTAATCAGATGCTGGATACCGCACTGTCGAGCGATTTCGAGCCGACGCGGTACGCGTTCAATACTGATGACTTTCATACCCGCCAAGTTGAAGAGTTGCGATGCGGAGTTGCCTACCAGTCCCAAGCCGATAACCGCCACGGTATCCCCGAATTCTGCGGATGATACGCGCAGAGATGTCATCGCAACCGTTGCCATTCGGACAAACGGCACTAACTTCTCGTCTACGTCCAAAGGCTGCTTGAACGCCAAAAGCACCGCCTCTGTTTTGGCGATAGAGGCGTGTGAACTATAACAGAAGGCGAGATCTCCTACGGCACATTTCGTTACGTTTTCACCGATTTTCAACACTTCACCGACTGCTGTATAACCGGAACCGTGTGGGTACTGCGTTCCGCTCTGAAGTCCTGTATATCCTGCGCCTTCTGTGCCGGGACTAATCAAGCTATAGTGCGTTTTCAGTAAGATTTGGTTCGGCGCGAGTGTTTCGTCAAGTTCAAAATCTTCCAGCGTCGCTGAACGCTTCGCTGGTATCATAATTCGTTTGCCTTTCATGCTGTAATGCTCCTTGTTGAATTTTTCCTATTATGGTATCATATCACTAAATTTTAGACAATTCATTTGTGTTTGAAGTCGTGTTTTGGACTTGGTGTTTTCTGTGGGCTCCGTGCCAAGAGCAAACACGGCGAAAACAGTCTCTGCTCAGGACGCACAG
>ASZN01000169.1 GCA_000406005.1 Candidatus Poribacteria bacterium WGA-3G | reverse complement strand
CGCTCCTACAAGATTCGCGACTACAAGTCGCTCCTACAAGATTCGCGACTACAAGTCGCTCCTACAAGATTCGCGACTACAAGTCGCTCCTACAACAGTTGCGACTACAAATCGTTCCTACAACAGTTGCGATTACAAATCGTTCCTACCGTTGGACGAGTTGGTGTTTTAGGTAGTGGTTTCTTCTGGGTTATCTTCCACCTCAGTAGGTGTTTCTGCTTCAGCCGTAGGGTCAGTGCCTTCAAGTTCGTACCATTCTGTTTTTGTAAAGAGTCTTTTCAAGAACGGAACATTTTCACGTTTGGCAACAGTCTGCGTTTTGATTTTTTCTTGTAGCTTAAGTAGACCTTCAATAAGTGCTTCGGGACGTGGTGGACATCCGGGTACATAGACATCGACGGGTATAATTCGGTCAACACCTTTGAGGACGTGGTATCCGTGTTGCCAGTAGGGTCCGCCGCTTGTTGCGCAGCTGCCCATAGAGATGACGTACTTCGGTTCTGGCATCTGTTCATAGAGCCGTCGAATCCGAGTTGCCATTTTGAGTGTGACTGTTCCAGAGATGACCATGAGGTCGGACTGTCGTGGTGTTGCGCGTGGGACACCTGCGCCGAACCTGTCGAGGTCGTAGTTAGAAGCGGCGGTCGCCATAAACTCAATAGCACAGCATGCGAGTCCGAAGGTCATTGGCCAGAGTGCCGAAGAGCGTGCCCAGTTGGCGACAGCGTCAACCGAGGTAACAATTACGTTTTTATCGAGTTTCTCATTAATTATCATAGGTTTCTTCCCTCCGGACGGCTTGGACTTCAAGCTGCGTGGATCGGATCCATTCGAGGTCGCCTTTTGCCCAGACGTAAGCGAGCCCGACTAACAGGATAGCGATGAAGACGAGCATCTCCAAGAATGCGAAGAGTCCGAAATCTCGGAAAACGACTGCCCACGGGAAAAGGAACACGGTTTCGACATCGAAGATCAGGAAGATGAGCGCGATGACATAGAAACGGGTGTTAAACTTGATCCGCGTATCGCCGATCGGGTCTTCGCCACATTCATACGGGATATACTTTTCGCCTGAGAACAGTTTGGTGTGTAGGAGGCGAGAAATCGTGAGATTTAGGACGACAAATAGACAGCCGACAATCAAGAAGATTAGGACATTTGCGAAGTTAAAAAGCATTCTGTGGTATCCTTAGGAACCGCGGTATCGTGAAAACTTTCGTGTGTCTACAATTTTGTTCTTAAAATTATATATCATTTTATGCTGATTTGCAAGTAAAATTTTAGCCATCATTTCTATGGTGAAGCAGCATCCTCAATCTTAAAAGCAAAGGGTATCTCAACCTCAAGGCTAATCGGTTTACCTGCCTTCATTGCTGGCTGAAAGGTGCTGTTCTTCAACGCCTCAATAGCTGCCGCCTCAAGTCCGAATCCGAGGTTTGTCAGTGCCACAATATCTTTTGGGATGCCGTTTTCATCAATGGTTACTTGTAAAACAACTGTGCCATCCTTTTTTGCCGCCTTAGCACTTTTCGGATATTGGGGGTCCGCTCTGGTTTTGTACTTTGGGGCGACCCATTCGGACGCACGCCGATTGATAATGTCCACGAATCCGAGTTGTTTCTTCGGTGGTGCAGCATCAGATTTTTCAATCTGTGGTGCTGTTTCATCTTGTTGCTGCAGGTTTGATGAACTCGTTTCCGGTTCCACCGTTACAGTGATGCCGTTTGATACAAGCGGTGCTGTCCCACGGCGCGACTTGACGGGTAGATAGATATCCTTGACGACATCCTTGTGTCTGTCTTGGATAAACTTAATCTGTTCTTGGTAGTAGCTCACCGCGTCCTGCTTTGCGGCGGCTTGAAGGTTTGGATCGTTCTGAATACGTGCCAGATCTTTTTTGAGTTCAAGCACTTCGGGATGCTCTTCAATTATAGATTCTCGGTATACCTCTAAATCGATTGTGAGCGTCACGGTGTAAGTGCCTGGTTGTAGTTGGAAGTATTTCTGGATATCTTTCAGTGAGAGTTCTCGATTTGTGGATGCTTTGAGTTCAAACCCTTGGACGCATCGGACTGTCTTTCCATCATTTCCGACGACGTATTTTTGCGGGTTCTCCTGTGTAATCAGGTGCTTCGGTTCAACGGTTTGTCCGTTCGCATCTGTCACGGTTATATGTGAAAACGCGCCTCTCGTTGCAACACTGACGAACGGTACGAGCAGATCGAATTTCCCGTTTTGAATGTTGAGGTTCAGCGGGATGGCTTCGTTTGCGGCATAGTTGGTTTTCGGCGTTGAGATTTGAAGTACTGCAAGGGCTGGCGGTGTTTCCGTTTCCGCAGTCGCTGCGGCTTCATCGGTCTGTGTTTGCGTCGCCGTTGTCTGCATGCCTCCGAGACATCCGGTAAGTGTAAAAACGATGAGAAGGAAGCAAAACGGAAGAGTTTTTGCTATAATTTTTAGATTTCCGATATTACGAAATATCATTTTGTCGCTCCTTGTATGTTATACCATTTCTAAACAGTGTTGTCGCATGACCGCATGTTATGAAGGACGGTGGCATACCGGAACACAGACTAACAGTCTATGCTACATAAGAGGAAACCAATAAAATCAGAAATGGTATTATATTGTTAGTGTGATGCCTAATCCTGCGTGGTCAGTTACTTCAATAAATCCGTTGACTATTTTTTCTCGTGGTTCAATAAGATCAGGGCGCCACTCGACTTCTCCCCATGCGTATTCGAGGATCGCAAAATTCGGTACACTCGCCATACATTGTACACTCGCGGCGGTCGCGACGGGGCCGCTCGGGTTGTGAGGCGTTACCATAACGTTTCGCGCAGCGGCAAGCGTAGCGATTTTCTTCAACCCCGAAAGTCCGCCGACATGTTTGACATCCGGTAAGATATAATCAACGTATGTTTCGGTTAGCAATCTATCGAAGTCGGTGAGGGTTCGCAGCCGTTCGCCTGTTGCGATCGGGATTCCGAGAGAACGACTTGTATGTGCGAAGGCATCAAGGTTGTTCAATGATACTGCGTCCTCAATCCAAAAGAGGTGTAAGTCTTCTAATTCTTTTGCGACTTGGATGATAGTGCCAGGATTAAAGCGGCTATGGCAATCCACCATTAAGTCGATATCTGACCCGATTGCAGCGCGAATTGTCCGGATACGATCAATACCGCGACAGATGGCAGGTGTTAAGCTTCCGCTTGATATATTCGAGACGGAGACATCATCGAAGGGTGCGCATTTTATAGCGGTGAACCCTTCGGCGACGGCGCGTTCGGCGTTGTTAGCAAAGCCGGAGGGGCTGCGATCCACAGTGGCGCGGTTGATATTGGCGTAGAGGCGTACCTTTTTTCGACACGTGCCGCCTAACAATTGATAGCTGGGGACATCTAATGTCTTGCCGATGAGATCCCACATTGCCTGCTCAATTCCGCTGAGTGCGGTATGATAGGTATGGCTTTCGGTGTCGCGATAGAAACGTTGTCGAAAGGATTCGAGTTGGAACGGGTTCCATCCAATGAGCGTCGGTTTGAAGGTGTTGATGGTGTGTCGAACGCGGTCGTCATCTCTGCCGTGAGATGCCTCACCGATACCGGTTATCCCGTTGTCTACGTGTACTTTGACGAAGAGCCAATTACCGCGATGGTTTACCTGAACGACTTCGGTTTCTATGTCTGTGATTTTTAGTGTGTGCATGGTGTTTGCATTAGTGGTGTGGCGAGGTCGTTATTACCGCCGCGCCACACAGGATCCTACGAGGCTGCTGCCCATTTCACGCCTTGCGTGAGGAATTTCTGCATACCTTCTCGCTCAAAGGTGCCAGGTCCGTGGCCTAAAGTGGTATAGAAAACGCGCCCGGAGCCGTAAGGTTTTACCCATGCCATCGGGTGTGCTTTGCCGAACCATTCAGCGGATGCCAAGACATGGATATGCGGGTCGTGTGCGGAGATATAGATTTCGTCTTCTACATCAAAATCTTCAATGCCTTGGGTTGTTGGATGCTCATTATCCTCAATGTGGACAGTAAAGGTTGAACCGGGAGGGTGCCAATTGGCAGCACCACCGATAAGATCCATGGCGCGACCGCCGACCCACCATGCTGTCCCGTGGATACCGACTAACCCTTTGCCTTCATTTATGAATCGGAATAAGCCATCTTCTTCAGTGGATGCTAAATCGGATACGCGTTCGACGGATCCGTCTTCTTTGCGTTCGCTACGCGTGAAGCCTGTACCAAAGACACACGCATCATAAGTATTTAACTCAGATGATGCTAAGATTCCTTTGTCATCCGTTAGCGTTGCTGAAATGTCGGCATCTTCGGAAAGAAAGTCGTAGATGATACTTGCACTTGCGTTGAAACGGTGGTTTTCACCTGATAGAACAAGGATTTTTGACATGAGAGTCTCCTTTGGAAACGGCACTGCAGCCGTCTTTCACGATGCGCAATTGAATGTAAGAACGCCATTCTGTGGCAATAGTTTAATGCGAAATCAAAATTGTGTCAAACCAATTCTTGAGGATCGGATCAAGAAGTGTTTAAAAGTTTTGCACAGACTAACAGTCTATGCTACGGGTGGCACTTTGCACAGACTAACAGTCTATGCTACGGGTGGCACTTTGCACAGACTAACAGTCTATG
>ASZN01000168.1 GCA_000406005.1 Candidatus Poribacteria bacterium WGA-3G | reverse complement strand
GAAACCGAAATCTAAAACTGGAAGTAACCGTTCCAAGCGCGAAGTAGCCGACGAAGCACCAGAGACCCCTGCCATGCTACACACCCGCGTTGAATCGGAAACCGGTATCAAGAAAACCGACATCAAACGTCTCCATAAGATTATTCAGGATATTGCCGCGCCGATGCGTCCAGAACATACACTGACGTATGTGAAACGTGAAGCGGAGATTGCGAAAATAAAGGTGGAGGCGGATGCTTTAGAGAAGGCGGTCACACTCCTAAGCGAGGACAGCAGTTCACAGACAGCATCCGGGGTTTAGTAGCCTGTTTCGATGTTTTTTGCCCATTCTCGATTCGCCTGATACCACTCCACCAGTGCCGTTATACCTTCTCGAAAACTGACCTGTGGTCGCCAACCTAAGAGTTTTTCCGCTTTTTGGATATTTGCCCACGTGGCGCGGACATCTGCAGGGTGAAATGGCTGATGTGAGAGTTCTGCCCTCTTGCCAACGAGTTCCTCTATCAACCGAATCGTATCAATCAGCACGATAGGACTGTCTGAGCCGAGATTGATGACCTCGTATTTGAGCGGTTTCAGTCCTGCGATCACGCCGCGAGCGATGTCTTCGAGATAGGTATAGTCCCGTGAGGACTGTTTACCATCGCCGTAGACCATGACCGGCTTCCCTTCGCTAATCCACTTGACAAAACGAAACGCGCTCATATCGGGTCTACCGGCGGGTCCGTAGACGGTGAAGAACCGGAAGATCGTCACATCAATGCCGTAGAGATGGTGGTAGCTATGACAGAGCGATTCGGCACCTTTCTTTGAAGCGGCGTAAGGGGATAGCGGGCCGTCTGTGTTCGACGCTTCGCTGAAAGGGAGTGGGTTGTTCGCGCCGTAAAGACTTGATGTTGAAGCCAGCACGAATTTGGGAACTTCAAAATCGCGACATAATTCCAGCAAATTCAGTGTTCCTGTCACGTTTGTATCGATGTAGACCCATGGATTTTCCACAGACTGCCGCACACCGGCGCGCGCTGCGAGGTTAATCACCGCGTCGTAAGAGGTGTTAAATAATTGTTGTAGTGCGTCTCGATCACAGATGTCGGAGCGATGAAATTGGAAATTTGGGGTGCCGTCAAGCTGCTTGAGTCTCCACTGCTTGACCTGTGTATCATAGGCGGCGTTTAAGTTGTCAATCCCAACAACGGTATGCCCCATCTCCAGCAAAAATTCCGTCACTTTCCATCCGATAAACCCAGCACAGCCGGTAACGAGGTATCGCATAAATAATCTCTTTCATCCTTTTGGAAGATTAAAACTCACAACTCGTTTTAAACTCTCTAAAACGTTCTTCAAAGATAGAGAGTGCCATTTTTGACATTTCATATCGCGTTTGGGTATCTGTCTCTAATTTCAGCAGTTCGGCTTCGTGCTGTGAGGTCAGTTCGTCAATCTCCTCAACCTCTGTTTTCAACACCTCAACGGTGTCAAACGTGTCGGTTTCTTTGGTACATGCTGTCAATAACTCGTGATAAAGCGTTACGCCGCTCTCAAGTTTTTTAAAGTCCTTCCGAATTCGGTTCAAGACGCTACGGTAGTCCTCCGGTACCATCGGGCTTTCTGTCTCAACTAATGTCTTGAGGGAGGCATCGAACTGTGTCAATTCAAGCTGCTTCTCTGACCAGAGGATTTTCTTTGCGACACCATCAACGCTATTATTGTCCATAATAGGTGCGTGCTTCTGTAGATTATCGTGGAGGTGTGTTTCCAATTCGGTTAATCCGGTTTGGAATGCCTTGATACGCGCCTTGAACTCCTCGGAATGCGTGCGGACTTCGGGCATTTTCTCGTGAAGGACTTCATGCTTCTCTTTCAATTTATGAACCTTCAAAACATACGTAGGATAACGGACCTTTAGGTTTTGAGAGAGTTCACGGACCTCTTCTAATTCCCTTTTAGTGAGCGTTCTAATTGGTTTGCCCTCTAATGTTCCCATCAATCCATAAGCAGCGACAGAGAAACCAAGGATAGTTAGAATCAACGCTAAAGAGTGAAACAGCGCATCGTCCCCTGCTGTGGACATCGCGAGCAACCCAAAGCTGCCGAGAAGTAGACCAACAGCAATCAGAAAAACCGGACTCGACAAACCGTCTTCAACGGTTTTCCCGATAAATATTCTGGCTGGCTTTTTTCCGTCTATTATCCTGAAGAATCCATATAGCATCACAAGGATACCAAAAAAAGTTAAGATAAATGCCAAAAAAACAAATAATATGTTATGTGCGCGCGTTGAAACGCCCAACGCTAATATACCAGTTCCACAAAGCAGCAGACCGAGAACAAGCGTAAAGACGGGTTTAGATAAATAACTTTTTGCTTTTGTTTTGGTAAACATATTTTTCTTCTATTCCAGAGGATCCTGTGCAGCAAGAGATAGGCTGGCACCGCGGTAACTTCACGGTGGATTATTTTTCATCAGGTGTTGCTAAGAGTTTGTCTATTTCTTTTTTTAACTCGGTATAGATTTCTAATTTGAAATTCGATTTTCGGTGGAATACAATAGTGCCTTCCTGCGAGATGAGGTAAAGCGTCGGTTTCTCTTTTTCCGTCTGATACTGTTTATGCACCGTCCCTTTCCAATCGAGTAAGAACTTCACAGGCGGCGGATTTTTCTTCAGTTGACCTCTGATAAATCCTTTCGGTATGAATCCCGGAACGCTCCGCATATCGGCGATAATGTAGGCAGTAACTTGTTTATTCTCTCGGTAATCCTTCTGGAACGCTTCGGCCCATTTGTCGTCCTCTTTCCGAATTTTCCGGTTGCCGAGAATCAGAAAGACAACTTTACCGCGTAGTTCCTTCAGATTGTGTTCCTTCTCTTCAGGGTCTTGGAGGGTCCAATCCGGGGCAGTGTCGCCAACTTTTGGGGGTACTGCTTCGGTCTTTTCGTCAGCGAAACTCGCAAGCATCCCGAAAAACGCGAAACTGATAATAACAACAATGGACAATCTCATGGTACTTCTCCATCCGCTCCGTATGGCTTCTATCCACATTCTAACATAGCATTCTAACAATTGTCAAATCGACTTTTTACGCGAAACCTGTATTTTCTAAAAATGCCGTGAGTGTCCCTAATTTAGCTGCTTCTTCAAGTTGAATTTCGATAACTTCAAGGAGATTTTTTCGCGCTTCTTCTATATCCTTTCCGCAACTCGCAACGTCTAACTCAGGGCAATAGGCAGTATACATATTGCCTTCTTTCCAAATTTCTTCGGTTACCACAAGATTTTTCATCGAAACCTCCACATTTACAAGGTTAAAATTGTTTATGGTATTACTAAAGTATACACGAAGATTTTAGAAAAAGCAAGGATTCAGATTGATTTTTTCGAGTAAACCTGCTATGCTATTAGAAAAGAAAATTGCGCCAATAAACATCTCGCACTGATAAGGCTTACTACATGAACATTGAACAGACTGTCCCTACACTTTTGAATCAGATACGGGAGGAACTCCTTCCGCATATTGCACGTTCGTCGGAAATCCAGACGGTTGAGAACCTGCAGCTCTTTCGGAGTCGGCTTCACAGTCTCCATTACTACTGCGTTCGCGCACAAATCCCTGATGCTGTTTGCAATCGCGTGGAGGTACTACTTTCAACGAGTGCCGATTATTGGCGGCTCATCGCAGAAAATGAAGTGTTGTTGACAAATTTGAAAGATTTTACGCGCGTTCGCACTTTCTCAGCGGAAGCAGAGGGTATAACGAACTTAGAAGAATTGATCTCCGGCGAGGACACGCTTCGCGATGTGGTTATCAACAGTATCGCCTTTATGCTCAATTGGAAGGCGAATACTATCTGGGTAGATTCCGCGAAGAAAGCGCGCACCGCAATGGCAAAGAATTATATGCTCGAAATTCAGGATCGCTTATGGCAGTTTATCAAGGAGAGTACCCCAGAGACAGAAACAGACGACTTGGAGAAAGCCGAACAGGTCCGTGAACGGGCAGATAGGTTACTCGCCGTGATTTATGCCAGCGATCTACCAACAGAAGCACAAGTTACCCTGCTGATGCAAATCTATACGCTACTGCTACGGCTGCAACTCGGTCGACTCATCCTCCAATTAGAGGCACTTCAGGAGGACACTGCAGACGCATGAAAACACGTCTTTTCGACGCACTTTGCCATACTAAACGCATCTTCTGTGCCAATACCTCGCGCTTGATCGGAGAGATCATAACCTTCAGCACACTCCTTCTGCTTCTGTTTTGCGGTGTTCTCGTCGCTGATGTCCCCATGTCCAACGCTGAACTGTTACCCGGAAAGGAAGTACGTATCACTGCTCCAAAGACAGGGAAAACTTTCTTGCTTTACGTTCCGGTTGATTACACCACCAAACGTCCATTTCCGGTACTTTTTTATTACCACGGTTACCGCGGGTCAGCCACGACGCAGATGTTCAGGCATATCACAAAAGGAGAAGGGTTTATCATTGTCGGTATGAATTACGCAACGGACCTCTATTACAACAAACTCCTACCGACCGAAACGGCGAAAGAGAAAATCTTTTTCGATGAGGCGTTAGCACTTATTTCGACACGCCTGAATGTTGCCAAAGAATACATCTTCATGGGTGGCTATAGCCAAGGCGGTTATTCAACCACCGTTCTCGGAGAACAGTTGTTAGATCGGTTAGCTGGACGGCTCGTGCTTGGGGCAGGGAGACGCAATGTGGATATGAATCCGCCACCAGCGGAACTCATTCGTGGGCATCCCGTCTTCTATGGTGCGG
>ASZN01000167.1 GCA_000406005.1 Candidatus Poribacteria bacterium WGA-3G | reverse complement strand
TAACAACACGGCTTGCGGTGGCAACGGCACATCCGGAAACGAGACGACATCTATCCCTTCCGCGCTCGGATCGTCGCTTCTCATGAGACGGATCTCCCAATCGGCGAGGTGAAGCGGTTCACTCCAGAAGTTTTTCAGTTCGATCCAATCGTTTGTATCGTCGGAAGCGTTGGAGATCTCGTTGAAGATAAAGGCGTATGTTGCGAGGGGCGCAGGCGGACGCTGGTCTGGACCGGTTGCCCCGCTGCCACTGACAAAGGGCGGCTCTACGGGGGGTGCTGGTGGTCTTTCGTCAACATCTGTCACCGTGACGGTTACTGTCTGCGTCGCTGTCAACACACGGTCCCCAACGCCACTCGTCGCCGTGAGGATAACAGTATAGATGTTGCTATTCGCAGCACTCCTCGGCATCTCAAAGTCCGGCGCAGTCTTGAAACGCAACATATCTGATGGGGTACCCGTGCCACTAATCTCAAAAAAGGAGGCATCGGCACCACCGGTAATCGCATACCCCGTAATCTCATCCTCCACATCCGGATCCTCGGCAACGATTGTGACAACTGCCGTCGTATTCTCCTGAACATTCACCGCAGAGGCACTCTTGAAAACAGGCGGACGATTCACAGGTTCGGGTGGCGTTTCGTCAACATCTGTGACGGTGACGGTTACTGTCTGCGTCGCTGTCAATTCACGATCACCGACCCCACTCGTTGTCGTGAGGATAAGCGTATAGACATTGCTATTCGCCGCACTCCTCGGCATCTCAAAGTCCGGTGCAGTCTTGAAACGTAACATATCTGATGGCGTGTTCTCGCCACCGATCTCAAACAAGGAGGCATCGGCACCTCCAGTAATCGCATAACCCGTAATCTCATCCTCCACATCCGGGTCCTCGGCGACAACTCTGACAACTGCCGTCGTATTTTCCTGAACGGACACAGCAGAGGCACTCCTGAAAACCGGCGGACGATTCGGCGGTCTTTCATCAACATCTGTCACCGTGACGGTTAACGTCTGCGTTGCCGTCAACTCGCGGTCCCCAACGCCACTCGTTGTCGTGAGGATAAGCGTATAGACATTGCTATTCGCAGCACTCCTCGGCATCTCAAAGTCCGGCGCAGTCTTGAAACGTAACATGTCTGATGGCGTGTTATCACCACTGATCTGAAATAACGCCGCATCTCCGCCACCCGTAATCGCATACCCCGTAATCTCGTCATCGGTATCTGGGTCTTCGGCAAGAACGGTGACAACTGCTGTCGTGTTCTCCTGAACACTCACCGCTGCGGCACTCCTGAAAACGGGGGGATTATTCACGGGTTCTGGCGGTTTTTCGTCAACATCCGTCACCGTGACGGTTACTGTCTGCGTCGCTGTCAACGCACGCGCACCGACACCACTCGTCGTTGTGAGAATAACAGTATAGATGTTACTGTTCGCAGCACTCCTCGGCATCTCGAAGTCCGGCGCAGTCTTGAAACGTAACATGTCTGATGGCGTGTTCTCGCCACCAATCTCAAACAACGCCGCATCTGCGCCACCCGTAATCGCATACCCCGTAATCGCATCCCCTGCATCCGGGTCTTCGGCGACAACGGTGACAACTGCCGTCGTGTTCTCCTGAACAGATACCGCTGCGGCACTCCGGAAAACAGGTGGACGATTCACAGGTTCGGGTGGCGTTTCGTCAACATCTGTGACGGTGACGGTTACTGTCTGCGTCGCCGTCAATTCGCGGTCGCCGACACCACTTGTCGCCGTGAGGGTAACAGTATAAACATTACTATTCGCAGCACTCCCAGGCATCTCAAAGTCCGGCGCAGTCTTGAAACGTAACATATCTAACGGGGTACCCGTGCCACTAATCTCAAACAAGGAGGCATCGGCACCCCCAGTAATCGCGTAACTTGTTATCTCATCCTCCGTATCCGGGTCCTCGGCGACAACGGTGACAACTGCCGTCGTATTCTCCTGAACAGACACAGCAGAGGCACTCCTGAAAACTGGTGGACGATTCGGTGGTCTTTCGTCAACATCTGTGACGGTGACGGTTACTGTCTGCGTCGCTGTCAACGCACGGGCACCGACACCACTCGTTGCTGTGAGAATCAGCGTGTAAACGTTGCTGTTCGCCGCACTCCTCGGCATCTCAAAATCAGGTGCACTCTTGAAACGTAACATATCTGATGGCGTGTTATCACCACTGATCTGAAACAATGAGGCATCGGCACCACCCGTAATCGCATACCCCGTAATCGCATCCTCGGCATCCGGGTCTTCGGCAAGAACGGTGACAACTGCCGTCGTGTTCTCCTGAACACTCACCGCTGCGGCACTCCGGAAAACAGGCGGACGATTCGGTGGCGTTTCGTCAACATCCGTCACCGTGACGGTTAACGTCTGCGTCGCTGTCAACGCACGATTACCGACTCCACTCGTCGCTGTGAGAATAACAGTATAGATGTTACTGTTCGCAGCACTACCCGGCATTTCAAAATCAGGCGCAGTCTTGAAACGCAACATATCTGATGGCGTGTTCTCGCCACCGATCTCGAACAACGCCGCATCTGCGCCACCCGTAATCGCATACCCCGTAATCTCGTCATCGGCATCCGGGTCCTCGGCGACAACGGTGACAACTGCCGTCGTATTCTCCTGAACATTCACCGCAGAGGCACTCTTGAAAACTGGTGGACGATTCACAGGTTCTGGCGGTCTTTCGTCAACATCCGTCACGGTAACGGTTAACGTCTGCGTCGCTGTCAACGCACGATCACCGACACCACTTGTCGCTGTGAGAATAACAGTATAGATGTTACTGTTCGCAGCACTACCGGGCATTTCAAAATCAGGTGCAGTCTTGAAACGTAACATGTCTGATGGCGTGTTCTCACCACTGATCTGAAATAACGCCCTATCCGCACCACCCGTAATCGCATAACTTGTAATCGCATCATCGGCATCCGGGTCTTCCGCGATGACTCTGACAACTGCCGTCGTGTTCTCCTGAACGGACACCGCAGAAGCACTCTTGAAAACGGGGGGATTATTCACGGGTTCTGGCGGCGGTTCTGGCGGCGGTTCCGGGGGTGGCGGTTCTGGCGGCGGGGGTGGCGGTTCTGGCGGCGGCGGTGGCGGTTCCGGCGGCGGACTTCCACCGAGTGTGCAGCCTTTCAGCACATTGCTACCCGGTTCAACCCGGCTCCCGCCTTGCAACGCAAACAGCTGGAAGTCATAACAGGTCCGCGGTTGAAGATCTGAATGGAGAAAACCGAATTGACGAGGACTTCGCCCAATCTCTCCGACCTCTATCCACTCCGTATCCGCACTTTTCTTGTAATAATGGACGTAGGCGTTGGGTAGGGTGCCCTCGACTTCAGCGTGCCATTGTAATGATGTACGTGTAACAGTTTCCTTTGTGAGCGTCAACGTAATCGTAGGCGGTGCGACGGCGGTTGCGGTAAAGGTTACTTTGAGTTCGGGGTGTGAAGGCCCCTGCGCGTTCATCTTCGCCGGGACGATTGCCTCTACGGTGTGCGTCTCACCATGATTGCCGAGGGTGATCGTAAACGATGACAATCCATCGTCGCCCGTCAGCACCGGATCGTGTGTTTCGGTTGTGCCATCGGGGGCGGTAACCTTCCACGTAACAGGTGCCGCCGCGAATTGCCGGTTATCACCACCACTGCCTTCTGGTGCAAAAGGTAACCCCCAACTGGGGAAGCCGGGATTTCCATTAACGGCACGCACCTTAAACGTGAAGGGTTCTCCGGCGTACCCCGTGGAAGATGCCGATTGCGGAAATGCTCTCTCAAGCAGAGCTTCAGGTGCCGCATATCCGACTTGCCGACTCCCCGCTATAAGTGCGGGTATGTCTACGTAGAGAGACGCATAGTCCAATCCGTAGTTATGATCCAACTCAATTTTGGTTTGGTTATTTATGACCTTCCCCTTGTTCAGGAGGTCCACCAAAGGGGTCAGATCCTTCAGATGGAAGAAGAGTGTACCTTTGGCTCTGGTGCCCATAAATTGCAGACGCAGATCCCACAAGAACACGTTGGGCAAGCTATCTAACACGGATAGGTCCGAGATGTTGGTGTTGCTTAAACCGATCTCGCCCGACGTAATAACAACAGGGCGGTATTCGTCTATGACCATTTGATCAACCTCTGTTGAGAAAGAACGGAGCACGGCGGATAGAGAGTCACGGGTGATGTCAGCATTATCAAGCCGCAATACTTCCAAATTGCTTAACTGCGTCAGGGGCGATATATCCGAGAGGTTCGGATTGTCTTGAAGATTGAGCTGTCTCAAGCTTGTTAGACCGCGAATCCCTGCTATATCCGTGATGCGATTCGTGCGAAGTCTTAGGTGTACCAACTCTGTTAGCTTCGATAGGTCCGGGATCTCGCGGATGCCATAAGTATAGATAAGTGCTAAGTTTTTAAGGTTTGTTAAATCCGCCAGGTCTCTCATGTGAAAAATGATGACCCCCTGAAGGGTCAGCTCTTCCAATTCCGTTAGACCTGCAAGGGGTGCCAGATTGAAACGAGGACGTGCCAATAGCTCTTGGGTGGTTTGGGGGCGCGAACGAAGTAATTGCAGAAACTCAAGGTTGATTGCATGCTCTAAACCGGTGAGGTGACGAATGTCTGCGCTATCTTCGTTGATACGCGTCAGTAACTTCATATCGTCTGCGGTGATCGGATCCGTAGGTGCCTTGGGAGTTGGGCGGAAACTTGCTGCGATGACTTTACGGAGCTCAGGATCCAGTATGCTCACCATGTCGTGATTCTCGACACCATTTACGGCGTGCGGGCGCGCCGGGTGCAGCGGTGCCAGCAAAAAGAGACATACAAAAAAAGTTAAGGCAAAGTTTTTCATTTTTGAAATTCCTTTGTTTGTCAAAGCATCCTAAAATTCAAAGATCGAAAAGATCGGGATATTCCGCAGCTTCTCTCGACCGTTGAGTTCGGTGAGTTCTATTAAAAGCGCGATCCCGACAATATCACCCCCC
>ASZN01000166.1 GCA_000406005.1 Candidatus Poribacteria bacterium WGA-3G | reverse complement strand
CTAATGTCACAGACCTCGGTGAACGCCATGACGACTATATTAGGGACGCGTTATTAGCAGAATTATGGGGAGATGAGGATGAATAACAGGAGGTGAGTTGTATGGCAAAAACAGAACTTGAAGTCCGATTTACATTACCGCTTGATGAGGTCTTACTGCAACATAAAGTGGACGCGGAGCACAAGGCGAGAGAGGCTTTTGTGCTTGAACTCCTCCGTCAAGGCGACATTAGCGCGGGTAGGGCAGCACAACTTCTCAACATTTCGCGATGGGATCTCTCGGATCTGATGTATGAAACCGGCATTTCTCCTTTTGACGACAGTCTCACAACAGAAGCGTTAGATGCCGAAGTTAAAAGTGCCTTGAAAGATTTCGATGGACCAACCCTATAAACTGTTATAAACTATCAAGTTGGTTATTTGAAAGTGCAACATTTGAAATAGGCATTGCACTTGAGAAAAATTAATGTTATAATATACAAAAGAGTAGTAAATTAATATTAAAATTTGATTGGGTAGTACATTATGGATACACGAAAAAAGAAACTTGATTTTGCGCGTCCGCCAGTAGATGAGGTTGTGTTGAGTGTTCTTTTCCAGTCTCTTGATAGTTTACTTGCACCACATCTTGGGCAAATCTGGCAGGAATTTAGGGAAGATGGGTTTATGGGCATTGAGGAGCAATCTCCGGTTAGCCCTATAGTGGAAGAATTTCCAAGTCGAATTCATGAACCTCAGTTGCAGCTACGTCGTGCCCCTGATCTCGCTCGAATATGGTTT
Source organism: Candidatus Poribacteria bacterium WGA-3G (assembly GCA_000406005.1). Lineage (GTDB taxonomy): Bacteria > Poribacteria > WGA-4E > WGA-4E > WGA-3G > WGA-3G. Next base: position 4,356 of record ASZN01000166.1, on the reverse strand, counting down.
ACCCATGAAGATAAAAGCCAAATCTTACAAGTCCAACGCGACCGATTCACATTCAACTGGCGTAAAATTGACCTGAATCAACAATACCCAGGGTTTTCCACCATTTGCGGCAAATTTGAAAACTTCTACAACCGTTTCTGCCAAATAATAAAAGATATGAAAATTGGTGAAGTAACCCCGCTGCAGTATGAGTTAACCTACATTGATCAGCTCAAGCAAGGAGATGGTTGGGATAGGCTTGATGAAATTTCGGAAATATATAATATGTTTGTTGATTGCCAACAGTCTGAGTCGTTTTGGCTGGGAGCCGAGTCTTTAATTTTCAGTACCTCATTTACGCCTGAAGATTTACATGGTAGATTGCATCTCACTATAAGAAATCGTGTAAAGATGCCTGAAGAAAGCCAAACACTACAAACTGATTTCACGATGCGCGGTTTTCCAGAAAACGCTAACTACACAATGATAGATTGGTTTAAGGCAGCTCGTGAGCAAATTCGGGAAAAATTCGTTTCTCTCTTTACAGAAAACATCCAAACGCAAATATGGGGACGTAAATAATGATAAAATCAAGGAGACCTCTCCTACATCGCGAGGATCTTCAAAACGAAATGGAGTCAGATTTTATGGCTATCCCTAATGTTTCACTCCCAACGTCTTATCGCCAAGATTTGCAAACACAAGATTATAGGTCTTTGAGAGTATCTGATGATACAATGCTAAATCCGTCTTCTGTGGCAGATCTTGACTCCTCTTGGTTAACTGAGGCAAAACAACAATTGCAAGAAGTCTACCAAGAGGTTATGGAAGCATGTGCATTGGAAAGCGAAATCGATCCAGTCCCAGATCCCGCTTATCGTGATGCGTTTTGGCTGCTGAAGATTCTTGATTATTACAATGTCCGTATGCCTGACATCGGTTGGTTGATGGATGGAGGAATTGATTTTGAGTGGAGATCAAAGGATAGCAAAGGGATAGCAACAATGAGTATATATGGCGACAGTCAAGTGGTTTATGGGGGCTCTTTAGGAAGCACGCGTAGAGTCAAAGGAACCTGCGCGCTATCAAACCTTCGGTCCCTCACCGTTTTTTTTGCAATGTTATACCATTTCTGAAAATAGATATAACATATCTGACTTTTCTGAAGGAGTGTCCGGTAGCACAAACTAACAGTTTATGCTACATGCCTATTGAAAAGCATTGAAGTAGAAATGGTGTTAGCTACTTTCTTCTCTGAATAAAGCCTTGCTGTTGCTGAATATGGTAAAGCTATAATGCTGAGATACCAGAAAATGTCCACATATTTTTCGGTGTTACGTTAGCGTCAGTGCACACAATCGCTGAATCCCGAAGTTCTTGACCGGTGCAATTCTCAGCTTAGTCTATAGGTTCCGCTACACATTACTTAGGTAATATTTTTCAATCAAGGACCTAACATGAATATTTCACCGGATGAGAAGTTAACCTATTTTATCAATTCCAAGAGCGGTTTCACCCCAACGAAAAAGGAAGTCAAAGCAAGGGCGTTTAGCCCAACCAAAAAAAGTCCAAACGAACTCTCTGTGTATCGTATTTCATCACTCACTGAAAATCAAGTGTGGGAAATCGGGAAGATATATGTCGAAGGGAAGATTAAAATAAAAGCAAGAGCTGACTTCTCGGCGAGTATATTTTATGAGAACCAACTTTTTTGTAAGAAAAATATTAAAGTGATCCCAGCCCCGTACCCACATGAACTACATGCAAACATTACACCGATACCAACAAACATAGAGGATCGGCGTGAAATTTTCAGAGAACTTGCACTTCTCTGCAAATTAGTGATGCGGCCCGAAGGCATCTGATTTTAGACTAAGCGCAATTAAGGGTTATCTATGTCAAACGAATCCGCAACCATTGTTCAGAAACTCTGGAATTTCTGTAATGTCCTCCGAGATGACGGGGTCAGCTACGGCGATTACGTCGAACAACTCACCTATCTACTGTTCCTCAAACTCGCTGACGAACAGACAAAACCGCCTTTCAACAAACCTTCAACTATCCCAGCAGATTTGGATTGGGAAAGCCTACGCAAGGAGAGCGGTACAGCGTTAGAGACGCAGTACGTCAAAACCCTCCGAGAACTAAGCAATGCAGAAGGTTTACTCGGCGTGATATTCCGTAAATCGCAGAATCGTATTCAGACCCCAGCGAACCTACAACGCCTGATCCATCTCATCAATGATGAAAATTGGAGCGGGATGACTGGCGACATCAAAGGCACGATCTACGAAGGACTTCTACAGAAAAACGCCGAAGATACCAAAAGCGGCGCAGGTCAGTACTTCACACCACGTCCACTCATCAAGGCGATGGTTACGGTGATGCGTCCGGTGCCTATGGAAACTGTCTGCGATCCAGCATGCGGCACCGGCGGCTTCTTTCTCGCAGCACACGACTATATCTCCGAAAAATACGGCAGCACGATGACTCGTGAACAGAAGGAATTCCTTAGATTTAGCACCTTCGCTGGTACAGACATCGTTGATAACGTCGTTCGTCTCTGTGTGATGAATCTATACTTGCACGGTATCGGTGGAACCGAGAGCCCAATTACAACCGATGATAGCCTTAGTAGAGACCCGGGAACCCGCTACGATATAGTGCTAACCAATCCGCCCTTTGGGAACAGGAGTAGCATTACAATTGCCACCAATGGCGGTAAACGCAGGAACACGTCGCTCACGTATGAACGCGACGATTTCTGGGCAACGACCTCAAATAAACAGTTCAACTTTCTGCAGCATATCAAGACGATTCTCAAAACGGATGGACGCGCTGCTGTTGTCCTTCCAGATAATGTACTCTTTGAACGCGGTCCCGGTGAGACGATTCGCCAGCAGCTGCTCAATCAATTTGATGTCCATACCCTCTTACGACTCCCTACTGGAATTTTCTATGCGCAAGGCGTTAAGGCAAACGTACTCTTTTTCGATAAGAGACCGGCGCGTGAAGAACCGTGGACGCAAAAATTGTGGATCTACGACTTACGCACAAACAAAAACTTTACACTTAAAACAAACCCGTTGCAAGACACCAATTTGCGAGACTTTATCAACGTCTACAATCCAGACAATCGCGAGGATCGAGTTGAAACAGAGCGATTCCGCGCTTACAGTTATGAAGAACTCATGGAACGTGAGCAGGTCAACCTTGACATCTTCTGGCTAAAGGAGGACTCCGTTGAGGATGCAGCAGACCTTCCAACGCCAGATGTATTAGTGGCAGAAATCACAGAAAACTTAGAGGCCGCATTAGCACAGTTTCAGAACATTCAAGCAGAATTGGACAGTAAGAACTAAATGAAAACACACCTCCTCGAAAACCTACTCGGTCACGATTTAGAAGAGACGCTCACTGCGATCTCCGCAGATGCAGACACATTTGAAACCTTCCTCGCTACACTCCCGACGGATGCCGTCGAAGACTATCTCACACCGCAGTGGGTCGTACTCGCCGCTGGTAAAGGCACGCGGATTGACCCTACCGGACGCTTAAGCAAAACGTTGGACATCACAATCGGAGAACAGAATATGCTCCAACACTCACGACGCTACCTGCCCGGTAACCGTCCCCATATCGTCGTCATCAACCCACAGATGGCATCGCGTATAGAAGAAAGCGGATCTGCGGCACAACTGCTCGGTCCCAACGCTGTGCCGTGTATCCAAGAAGAGATGAACGGCACCGGCGGCGCGTTACAGGCAGCACTGCCAGCACTCCAAGACTCCGACGCAGAATGGATCGGCGTAGCCTTCGGTGACGAACCGTTCTTAGAACGCGCTATCTTCGCACAGACGCTGCTCGCACACTTCCTCTCCGGCGCGGACGTTACCTTGTGCGGTAAAGTTCCTGAAACCGTCGTGGACAAGGGCGGACTGTTCTTTGATACTGACGGAAGACTCACAGGAACCAAAGAGTGGTACGATATGACGGAGACAGAGAAACAGGAGATGTGGGACCGGTGGCACAGCGGCGAGGCGTATACGAACACAGGCATTACACTGATTCGGAAAAGCGCACTGTTAGAACGGATACACCGGTTGCAACCGCATCCAAACCGGAACGACGAGCTTCATCACGTTGATCTCATTCGTCACTGCTATGAAGACGGGTTAAAAACAGACGCTTTTATCTATCGTGGAGAAGTCCTGTCCGGTGTGAACCGCTGGTCAAACGTCCTATCCGGTGAAGCGGAACTGTTTGCGCAGACGCGGGAATCTCTGGCACGCAAAGGCGTTCGCGTCGATCCGAGTGCACAGGTTACACTGGCATCCGAAGATATTGACATCGGTACGGCGTGTTACCTCGTCGGAC
>ASZN01000165.1 GCA_000406005.1 Candidatus Poribacteria bacterium WGA-3G | reverse complement strand
TACCTGAAGTTAATTGTAACGACGTTCTGGATATGCATGTTCGATAAAAAAATACTATAACATGGCAAAACCTAAAGGTCAAGAAATTAATGTCGAAACGGAGGTTCCTACAATTTATGCATCGCGAAGACCATGATTCGAAGAGAAGTACATTGATAAAGCAGCATGCGCAAACTGTCCCTATTCGTCTGGTGAGAGTTTACCATTAACGTTACTAACTCGATGGCGACTAAATCCGGTCAGGTAGTTCCCGATTTTATCTTGCATATCCCGTGCAGGTGTCGCTGGACCGACATAATGGCTGATGAAGATGCCTAACGCGAATATCTCACCGTCTGCCGTCGTCGTATAGCCAACAAGTGCAGAGACACCACTTAACGTCCCCGTTTTCGCGCACAACACCTTTGCAGCCGAAATTATATCTCGTTCTGCGATAAGTCTATTTTTCATCATAGTCAGGGTTTATGGAGATAAGCATATCAAGGGTATATTCGGGTTCGTCATCACCATAGGCAGCTTCAAGACCGCGCGCAGGTAAACGTATACTAACTTCTCCGTTCTCGTCAAGGCCTGCGTAGTCCGGATTTACCTCAGTGAGCATGTCAAGAGTGTATTCAGGTTCGTCGTCACCATAGGCAGCTTCAAGACCGCGCACAGGGACACGCATATCGGAATCCAAGTCGGTCTTGGCTTCTTCTCTGTTCAATGATTCAGTCCAATTTGCCATAGTAGATTGATCCTCATACTTCTCAATGAGGTTACCAATGAAGTGCATTAACGGGGCTAAAAAATGATTTTCATTAACGAATTAACGAGCGGTACAGGATTACGTTTAATATACCGTGAAAAAATATCGGTGTCAAGAGGAAAATATCCAAAAATTTTATGTTTACAATCAATTTATAGCACTGCTCGGAGAATTACATTGATATTATATCCTGCCAAAACTTGGATGTCAAGAAAAATATGAAAAATTACTGCGCCTATAAACGAGCCTGCTTCAGAATATCCGATTTCTAATGTTCCATGGTTAGATGACGACTGAATCCGGTCAGATAACTCCCGATCTGATCTTGGATATCCCGTGCAGGTGTAGCAGAACCGACGTAATGACTCATCAGGATACCGAAGGCAACAACCTCACCGTCCGCTGTCGTTGTGTAGCCAGCAAGCGCAGAGACACCGCTTAGCGTTCCCGTCTTTGCACGCAATACCTTTTCAGCGGACACGCCTTGCATCCGATTTATCAAGGTGCCGTCAACACCAGCGATCGGGAGCGATGCCAAATACTCTGGCATCAACTCAAAATTTTGATACATGTGGACGAGCAGCTGCGTGAGTAGTTCGGCGTTGAGGAGATTATAGCGAGAGAGTCCAGAGCCGTCAACGAACCGATGCGCTGGCGGTTCACCCGTGATTTCTTCTAAGAATTCATTGATAGCATCTCTCCCTTTTTGCCACGTTCCGGGTTCACCCATCACTTCAGCACCGATGGCTTTGAAAAGCAGCTCGGCGATCCAGTTGTTGCTCGGTTTGTTCATTAATTTGATGATATCAGCAAGTGGCGGCGATAGGTGTTTGGCGACCGTGCGTGCATCTAATGGCACCGTTCCAGGAACGACATCACCGATCACCTCAATACCTTTTTGCTCAAGTTCATTTTTCAGTAGATAACCGCACGCAAGGGCTCTGCTCCGTGTACCCGGTTCGGGTTCTATTTGTCTGATGCTTAAAGCACTAATCCGAAGTTGTCTATCGTCCCACATCCATCCGGGACCTTCCCGAACAGTGTCAAGATGTGTTGCATCCACAACGATATCGCCTTGTATCAGATTAACATCACTTTCGAGTAGCGCATCTGCCAATACCACTATATCATTGGGTTGAAGTACAGGGTCTGCCCTACCTTTGAGATAGAGATTCTGAATCACTTGGGTATCCGCATCTGCATCAACATAGAGGGTCGTTTCAAACCGGTAGTCTGGCCCTAACCTTGCCAGAGCGGTTGCTGCCGTGAAGAGTTTTGTTGTGGAGGCGGGATGGTGTAGTTTGAGGGGGTTCTTTTCATAAATCACCTCTCCTGTTTCTACGGCAATAACTTTTATGCCAACGTTTGCAGTTGTGAACAAGGTCTCCCGTAAGACGGTATCAATATCGGTATGTAATTTTTCGAGCGGGTCTGCAGGCGTTACCGGGGGCTGCGGCTCATTGGGTTTTGTTGTGAATATCCCGCAACTTGAGAACAACAAGGCACTGCAAACAAGCAAAATGGTATAGGTTTTCATAATTGTTGTGTAAAATCCCAAAGTATATGAGTACTCCATTGTAGGTAACGGATGGGGTTGCCTGTCTCAAACCGTGCCTACTGAAGTCTGAATATGGTAAACTTTGTTGTGATAGACCCCTTGCTAAAGCATAGGGGAAACTTCCGCAAAGTTTTTCTAAGCGAAAGCATTTGTGGCTTCAAACGACATTGCTTTTGTTTTGAGAATGTCAAAAACGAAAGACTTACGATGCCTAAGCACAAGGGACGCTATCCCGACCCCGCACCGAAGTGCCTTATGAACAGTTTGATGTGTTGTGAGAGGGATTAACCTCTTTACATTCTCGTGGGATTCACCATTACGTGTCTTTCCCGAACATACATCAAGCATATTTTAGATATTTCTGAGGTGTATAGGCTTTTACGTAGTTGTCTCAATATCAAGCAATATACCAGTGCATCAACTCACAACCAATGCCGAATACACTGTGATTATATCAATTTTTTAGGTAATTGTCAAGTGTTTTTTTTTGACACAATATAGGAGCGGTGTCTACATCCCCCTGATAAATCATGGGGGTTTTGACACCGAAGAAATGGATAAATCATAACACAATTTCACAGATTGTCAAAGAAAAACAGAGGTATTCAGTTTTCATCGACCGGTTTCTATCGGCAGTTAGCCATCCGTAAGCATCGCGATCGGTGCCTTCCAACAAGAATAGCATGTGACTGTAGAAACCGCAAATATCTTGACTTTTGCCCTAAAATGTGATAAAATTTTAGTAATAGAACGAACAGACATTATAAAAAGGAGACACGAAATTTTGGCGTTGTAGGGTGGAGTTTACAAACCCATATTTCTAAAGTGTGAGCCAAAACTTGCAGTGAAAATAACATGGTTGAATTTTACGATACGACACTCAGAGATGGCAGTCAAGCAGAAGGCGTTGCGTTTTCTGTTGAGGATAAACTCATCATCATAGAGGCATTGGATAAGTTAGGTATCCGCTATATTGAAGGTGGGTATCCGGGCTCTAATCCGAAAGACATAGAATTTTTCAAGCGTGCAAAAGGGCTGGCATTGGAAACAGCGACGATCGTTCCGTTTGGTAGCACCCGCTATCCGACCTACACGGCTGCTACCGATCCGAATTTGGCAGCCCTGCTGGATACTGGAGCGAGGACTGTCACGATCTTTGGAAAAACTTGGCGACTCCACGCCACCGATGTGCTCCGTGTGACAGCAGAAGAGAACCTTGAATTAATAGAGAGTTCCGTCCGTTATCTCGTTGAGAACGGTCGTGAGGTGATTTACGATGCCGAGCACTTTTTTGACGGCTATGCCGATGACGCTGCGTATGCGATAGAGACCCTAAGAGCCGCTGCCGCGGGTGGCGCGAGTTGCCTTGTCCTCTGTGATACCAACGGCGGCAGGTTGCCGTTAGAGATTCAGGAAGGCGTTGAAGTCGTCCTGTCTGAATTATCGTTGCCGGTTGGTATCCACACGCACAACGATGCTGGGATGGGCGCGGCAAACTCTGTATTGGCTGTTCAAGCCGGTGCAACCCATATCCAAGGCACATTCAACGGCTACGGTGAACGGTGCGGCAATGCGAATCTTGCCTCTATTATTCCGACAATCCAGCTCAAACTTCGGATGCAGTGTCTCAGCGATGCGCAGCTGCAGTCCCTCACAAGTGTATCACGTCTTATCAGTGAATTGGCGAACCTCCCGCACGATGAACGTCAACCGTATGTCGGACGTTCCGCTTTTGCGCATAAAGGCGGTTTACACACCGACGCAATCCGTAAGAATCGGCTCACCTACGAACACATCGTGCCGGAAACCGTCGGTAATACGCAACGGATCCTCGTCTCTGATCAGGCAGGACGTGGCACCATCATGAAGAAAATCGAAAAAGAGTACCCGGATTACGACAAGAACTCGCCGCAAGTGTTAGAACTCTTCAAACGTCTCAAGGAAGCCGAGCAGGACGGTTACCAATACGAAGCGGCTGAAGCATCGTTTGAACTGTTGACACGTAAGGTGTTCAACGGGTATGAACCCTTTTTTGACCCTGTCGGTTTTCGGGTGATTATAGAACAATTCACCGATTTCGCGATGCGTTCCGAAGCAACGGTAAAGGTCACAACGCCAGACGGTCTAACAGCACACACCGCTGCGGATGGCGACGGTCCTGTCAACGCTCTTGATACTGCACTCCGAAAAGCACTTGAGCAGTTCTATCCCGCTTTGCAGACAGTTCGACTCATAGATTACAAAGTCCGCGTGTTAGACACCAAAGCCGGCACAGGTTCAAAAGTCAGGGTGCTTATTGAAGCGAGTGATGGTGAACGGAGTTGGAGAACCGTAGGGGTCTCAGAGAATATCATCTCCGCGAGTTGCGAAGCACTTATAGACAGTTTTGAATACAAACTCTATATAGACAAGCGTTCGCCTCGTAAGCCGGAATGATTGTGCGGTAAACGTGTTTCCGGTCAGAAATCTTATAGAACGAACTCCGTAAACCCCTTGCAGGCGGGGTTTGCAACCCCGCCTATTATAATACATCTCGGACCGGCAACTGGTAGGTTCTACTTCACTCGAGGAGAAGACATGACACATTTAGACACAATCGAGAAAGCAGCACAGAAACTCATCGCACTCTGTCAGAAAGAGAAACAGACGAAAACCGACAAGGCAAAGATGCTTGAGATACAGGCAGAGATCTTGGAAAGCATCGAGAACCTTGCCGAATGTGAGCTCTGCGGTGCTATCAGTGAAGTGATTGTAACGATGACTTTGGCTGATGTTACGGCGAAGTTATGTAAAGTGTGTGGTGTTAAATCGCTGGAAGCGGGGAAAATTCAATCGTCTAAACAGAGAACAT
>ASZN01000164.1 GCA_000406005.1 Candidatus Poribacteria bacterium WGA-3G | reverse complement strand
TACGCTGCGCTTTTAGTTACCAGAGGATTAGTTGCCAGTTGCCAGTTGCCAGTACGCTGCGCTTTTAGTTACCAGAGGATTAGTTGCCAGTTGCCAGTTAAGAAAAAAGACGTTGCGTAACGGTTCCCTCTTTAACTGAAAACTGTTAACTGTTAACTATTAAACAACGATATTAATCAAACGATTCGGCACGACGATAACCTTCCGAACCGGTTTCCCTTCAATAAAGCGTTGAACCCGTTCATCTGTGAGGGCGGCTTCCTCAATCTCTTTGTCAGTCGCATCGGCAGGAAGTTCGAGCCGGTTGCGAAGTTTCCCGTTGACCTGCGCAATAATCGTTACAGTCTCACTTGTGAGTACCGATGCGTCGTGTGTGGGCCACTGTTCGTGCGCGATGAAACCTGTTTCACCGAGACGATGCCACAACTCCTGCGCAATGTGCGGCGCATAAGGCGAGAGCAGATGCAGGAAAATCTTCAAGATCTCCTTCGGTAACGTTTTCGCCTGTGTAGCTGTGTTCACGAAGATCATCATCTGGCTAATCGCAGTGTTCATCTTGTCAATAGATTCCGTATCCTCTGTTACCTGCTTGATGGTCTTATGGAGTTCGCGCCAGAGTTCGGACACCGTTGTACCGGCAGCATCGGTCAACTTCTCGCTGAGTTCGCCGCTATCTTCATCGATAACGAGTCGCCAGACGCGTTGCAGGAACCGATAGACTCCCTCTACACCGGCATCCTGCCACGGTGTACTTGCCGTAACGGGACCGATGAACAACAGATAGAGGCGAAGCGCGTCCGCACCGTAATTGTCGATAACGTCGTTCGGATTGATGACGTTAAATCGAGATTTGGACATCTTCTCCATCTGTGTCTGGAGGGGTACACCCGTCGTTTTCGCAACGGCTCTCCCATCGCTATGCTCGACTTCGTGCGGATAGTAGTATTTACCCGCAGCGTCTTGGTAAGATTCAGCGAGAATCGTGCCTTGGTTGAGCAACCCTTGGAAGGGTTCTTTCGTTGAGACCAAACCGGAATCGTAAAGCACTTTATGCCAGAAACGCGCATAAAGCAGATGCAGAACGGCGTGCTCAGTCCCGCCCATATAGAGGTCTACCGGCATCCAGTAGCGTTCGAGTGCCGTATCAAAGGGCGCCTCGGTATTGTGTGCATCGAGGAACCGCAGATAATACCAGCAGGAACCTGCCCACTGCGGCATGATATTCGTCTCCCGCGTCGCCGTTCTACCATCGGGCAGTGTCACCTTCAGCCATTCTGCATCAGCGCGAGCGAGTGGCGGTTTGCCGTCTTCTGTCGGTTTATAGGCATCGATCGCTGGCAGTTCAACAGGCAACGCTTCATCTGGCAGCTGAACAATAGTGCCGTCCTCAAGGTGCGCAAGCGGGAAAGGTTCGCCCCAATACCGTTGCCGCGAGAATAGCCAATCCCGGAGACGGTATTGGACTTGCCCCGTACCTCGACCTTCGCTTTCGAGCCAAGCGATCATCTTTGCTTTCGCTTCCGCGACCGGCAAACCGTTGAGGAAATCCGAGTTGACGCAGACACCGTCCCCTTCAAAGGGTGCCTCTTCGATCGGCCGCTCACCACCTTTGATAACCTCAACGATAGGAATACCGAAAGTTGAGGCGAATTCGTGGTCGCGTTCATCATGTCCCGGCACTGCCATAATCGCACCTGTACCGTACGTCATCAGCACGTAATCCGCAACCCAGATCGGGACCGGTTGCTCATTACACGGATGGATCGCATAAGCACCTGTAAAGACCCCCGTCTTCTCTGTGGCGAGGTCTGTACGTTGGAGATCGGATTTGTTCGCAGATGCCTTAACGTAAGCATTAACTTCGGATGCTGCATCCGGGTGCGTTATCTCAGAGACGAGCCGATGTTCCGGCGCAAGGACGCAATACGTCGCACCGAAGAGTGTATCCGGGCGCGTCGTGAAAACGGTAAACGTCTCGTGACTATCTCTGATGTTGAAGGTAATCTCTGCGCCTTCGGATTTTCCGATCCAGTGCCGTTGCATCTCTTTGAGCCCGTCGGGCCAATCCAATAACGCCAAATCATCCAACAACCGTTCGGCGTAGGCGGTAATTTTGAGCATCCATTGATGCATGAGGCGACGTTCAACCGGGTCACCCGTCTCAACATATTTACCGTCCTTCACCTCTTCGTTTGAGAGGACAGTCCCCAACGCTGGACACCAGTTGACCGGCACATCCGCAAGATACGCTAAGCCTTTTTCATAGAGTCGAAGGAAAATCCACTGTGTCCATCTATAATAGTCGGGTAGCGAGGTATCAATTTTGCGGGACCAATCGTAAGAGAGACCGATACGTTGGATCTGCTGTTGAAAGGTTTCCGTGTTACGTTTTGTAACGTCCGCTGGATGTTCGTTTTCGCGGACGGCATACCGTTCTGTCGGAAGCCCGAAGGCATCCCAACCCATCGGGTGCATCACATGGTAGCCTTGCATCCGTCGGAAGTTTGCGAATACATCTGTCGGCACGTAGTTCTTTGCGTGCCCCATGTGCAGTCCAGCACCAGAGGTATAGGGGAACATTCCGAGCACATAGTATTTCGGCTTCGTTTTGAGTATTTCGATATCGTTTGGAATCTTGAAGATTTCTTTTTGTTGCCACTCGGCTTGCCAATAGGGTTCTATTTTCGCCGGGGCATAAGGATGGTTCTCCATTTCGTGTTCATCTCCTGTGTATATTAACTTTACAGAAGTAAATTTTAACACAACCGCGCTCTATTGTCAAGATTACTTTCCATCTATTGTAGCATAGACTGTTAGTCTGTGCCTATTATGTAGCATAGACTGTTAGTCTGTGCCTATTATGTAGCATAGACTGTTAGTCTGTGCCTATTATGTAGCATAGACTGTTAGTCTGTGCCTATTATGTAGCATAGACTGTTAGTCTGTGCCTATTAATCAAGTCGGTTGGCGTGGCGTTCAAAGAATTGTGAAAATCGAATGCCTCCTAAAAAAATTTGACATCCACACAAAAATACAGTATAATTATACTATACTGAATATAAGTCAAGGCTTCCTCCCTATGAGATACACAATTAAACGTCACGATTGCCTGAACAGTGCTGGGCGTTTGTAACAAACTTTTGAAATAATTTCAAAAGTATTGTAAAATGTTACGGCTATACTTTAAGTGTGAGGAAAAGCATCCCGTTGACAACACAAAGGTTTTGAAAACCTCTTTAACTTTCGTTTGATGAGGGACTGTATGAAAAACAAGTTATCTCGACGGCAGTTTCTACGTTCCGGCGCGCTCGCAACCGCATCCGCAGCGGTTAGCCTCGGATTTATGGGGTGTAGCCGGACCCTAATTCAGAAAGTACCCGGTTTTAGACCTGAACCTCCGTTCGAGTTCAAGCCGAGTGCAAACCGACTTCTTGATCTCCCAGAAGGGTTTACCGCGCACGCTTTTTCAAGAACAGGCGAACAGATGGACGATGGACTGTGGGTACCCGGTGGACACGACGGTATGGCGGCTTTCCCAGGTCCCAACGGCAAAACGCTCCTCGTCCGAAACCACGAATTGACCGCGACTGCCAAAACCGTCGGCCCCTTCGGATGGAATAATGAAAAGATTGAAAGCGCAGCCATCAACAAATTCTATGACGCTGGATCAGGCGAATTACCGTGTCTCGGTGGGACAACGACGCTGGTCTATGACACACGGACACAGACATTAGAGAAACATTTCTTAAGTCTGACAGGAACGATCCGTAATTGTGCGGGGGGTCTCACACCTTGGAACACATGGATCACTTGCGAAGAGACGATGCAGAAGTCAGAAAAAGAGAACACTTATGAAGTAGAACACGGCTATAATTTCGAGGTGCCTGCTTCTGCCGACATCGGATTAGCCGATCCGATCCCCTTGAAAGCGATGGGGCGTTTCAATCATGAAGCTGTCGCCGTTGACCCGAAAACCGGAATCGTCTACGAAACCGAAGATAGGGGAGATAGTTTAATCTATCGATTTATCCCTGATAAGCCGGGTGAACTCGCCGCAGGCGGTAAGCTGCAAGCACTGAAAATCCGAGACCTCAAGGGCGCGGATACCCGAAACTGGCGGAGTCGAAACCAAAAGATTTTCTGGTGGACCTATAATCCAGTGCCGGTCGGAGAATCACTTGCTGTTGAATGGGTCGATATTGAAAACGTCGAATCGCCGGATGATGACCTCCGCTACCAAGGGGCTAATGATAAAGATGCAGCCAAATTCGCACGCGGTGAAGGGATATGGTACGGCGAAAATCAGGGGATAGGAGAGTTCTATATTGCCTGCACGAATGGTGGTATTGCCTACAAAGGACAAATCTGGAAATACATCCCAAGTCCTTATGAAGGCACAAGCCGTGAAGAACAAGACCCCGGAACCATCGAACTCTTCATTGAACCGAACGATAGCAACCTCATGGAGAATGCTGATAACTTAGCAGTCACACCGTGGGGGGACCTTATTATTTGCGAAGACGGTCCAAACGAGGAGTTCCTCATTGGTGTAACACCAGAGGGCAACCTCTATCGGTTCGCTCGTAATGCTGGCAATCTGTCTGAACTCGCAGGCGCGACCTTCTCACCGGATGGCACGACCCTGTTTGTGAACATTCAGAGTCCAGGAATTACGCTGGCGATCACGGGTCCTTGGCATGAGATTCGCCAACGTCCACTGACGTAGCCTCAACGCACACCTCTACGTTCCGATACAGATGAAACCCAGTACTTCAATTGGACTTCGGTCCAATTGCGGTGTTGGGTTTACTTGTTACCGTTCGATCCAACCTACCTGATACATCCATCCCGGCGCGCTGATATTTCCAAAATAATACCGTTTCCCACGTAGCATAGGAAACCGTTGGTTTCCTGTGTTTGCTATTGTGTCCCCTCTGAGAAAAATCATGAACGCGATATTGATTTTCAGAAATTGTATAAATTTAATGAAGAAAAAGCATTAATTCAGATTATAAATAACCATAATTGCAGGGTCATTTAGTTTTAGATAAATTATCGGATTTCCTAAATTTTTGAATCTTCTTTTTTCAGTCCGTGCGGTTGATGAAGTTTGAAAAAATATTTCGGTAATTCACGGGCAATGAATTGCCCTACTACAAACGGGCGGGTTCGTAGTAGTGCGATTCATCGCACGTTCTG
>ASZN01000163.1 GCA_000406005.1 Candidatus Poribacteria bacterium WGA-3G | reverse complement strand
GTGGCGTGTTTACGACCTCTTGAATCGTATATCCAACGGTTATCCGTATGCCGTGTCGAGGCTTTCCAGGAGCCTTTGGCGTTACCACCAGGAATCCCTTTGACCAACTCGCCACGGTTGCCTGTGTTCTTCTCAACGTGGGTGTAATTGATATTACGATACATCGAGACAATTCTGATCGGTGTAACCGTATTATCAACATCAACGGCTGACGTGCCACTTACACGTCCACTCTGACCAATATCAGCAACCCAGCCCTGACCGGAACGGTTCGAGACTTGATCGATATCGCTTGCCGGGACGGAGCGACCTTCCGTGAAGGTGAGCGTCCAATCGCTAACATCAATCTCTTTGTCCGTCGTGTTATAGAGCTCGATAAACTGGTGCTGAGTTTCCATATCAACCGCTGCACCGAGATCGAGACCCCAAAGGATTTCGCTGATAACAACAGTCCGCGAATTGTTGTCCGCATCACCGTCACCATCACCTAAACCGATTGTACCACCGACAAAGAGAAACGCTTCAAGATCGGGAAGCGAGCCAGAACCCACTACCGCAAAATCGTTCCCAGCGATCATACCGGATGAAATCGTTGTGACCCCATTGGCATGCGTGGCTGGAAGATCACCGCTCGGTGGAACAACAGTTCTCGCCCTCACTGTAATTGTGAGCGTCAACTGGGCAGTTCCGCCCTTACCATCGCTTGCGACGTAGATATAATCCGTTGAAGCCTGCGCTGCTGTCGGTGTTCCAGAGAGACGCCGAGTTCTTGAATTAAAGTCCAAGCCAGCAGGCCGTGGCGGTCGAATCAAGTAGCTGATAGAATCGCCATCAGGATCGGTCGCCTCAGGCAGGTCACGTATGATCGGTGTTCCTACCGTGACCGTTATCGGCTGAATGATTTGACCATTGAACGTCGGTAGCCTATTTGTTACAGCCGGATCCGAGGAGTTCACTGTGATTGTTAAAGGCAACGTATCTTCACCGCCTCGACTGTCGCTTACGACATACGTCACAGAAACGGTACCTACTGCGGTAGGTGTCCCTGAGATTCTGAGAGGCTGAGATGCGTTTGTACTCGCCGTAAGACCCGCCGGCAATGTGCCTCTTATTGAGTAGGCCAGCGTATCCATATCGGCATCCGTGGATCCCGGTAAGGTAACCGGATGTGCCGTACCTGCTGTTAAAGCCGGGAAGTCAAACGAATCAACCGTAAATACCGGATCGTTATTCCCCACAACGGTAACCATAAGCGGATGCGTAGCCGAACCGCCTTGTCCGTCCATAACAGTGATCGGGTGTGAACCGCTATGCGCTTTGTTCGGCGTGCCAGAGACTGTGCCAGTCGTTGCACTCAACATCAAGCCTAACGCGGTTTCATCAACATCCCACGAGTATGCCAGCGTACCACCGTCACTATCTGTTGCGCCGAACGTAACAGGCGTAATGGCGACACCTTCTTTAGCGTCTATCTTCGCCGGAAGGTTAGCATTAAACGTCGGTGGCATATTAGGTGCCACATAGTCCATGGCATCGAACGGCACCATTAACATCACAGATTCTGAATCCATTGTACCATCGTTGGCGGTTAGCTTTACTGTGACGGATGCTCCTGGAATAGTCATCATAGCCGCAGTAGGAGCCGCTTGTGTAATCGTAACCATACCATTGGAGGGTGTCCCACCCGTATAATCTGCCGTGAGGGGAGCAACCGTATAATGTTCCTCGGCGGAAGAAGGACTTACAGCAGTAACAGCGGCACTGACGGTTACAGTGTCATCGGTGTCTGGGTCTGTAACAGTATAGTTAATCGGAAACGTCCCAGTCGAAACTGCGTCTGTCGGTTCCGGCGTTTCACTTGCAAGGACGGGCGGAGTATTAGCAGGTGTCTCGTCGACATCTGTGACATTGATGGTAACATCAATGGAATCCGTGCCACCGTTGCCATCGTCTGCAGTGACCGTCACCATGTAAGAGTCTTTCGTCTCATAGTCTAACGCAGCCATAGTTTGCAGTTGACCACTTGTGGAAACAATAGCAAACGATGCCATATCCGTGCCACCGAGAGTGTAGGTCAGCGTATCACCATCAGCATCTGTCGCCATGACAGGCTCACCAATAGCCATATCAGCAGCGGTATTCTCAGCAATAGAGCGCGTTGCTGTGTCAGTAGCAAACATTGGTGCATTGTTCGTTGGCACTGTTCTTGCGGCGAACGCGACATCAACGGTATTGCCCGTGGTGACTGAGTTGTCTGATGTATCCATAGCACTTACCGTGAGCGTGACTCTCAACGCCGGGACATCAGCAGTTAGATCCGCCGCTGCCGTCGGTGTCACTGTCACCATATACGTGTTAGCAGCAGTGCCCGTCGTAACGTCGGAAACCATATATGTGGCATCGTGGCCCGCTGGCATTCCGCTCGCCATTACTGTCGGAGCAGCCTTGAGTGCTTCATCAGAAGCGATCGTCACAATAATCGCACCTGTGGGTATATCCGTAGCCGTTGCAAATGTTAACACCGGCGGTGTGGTATCGGCCTCCATACCGACCATAGCCGTTACAGGATCTACATCTGGTTTAGAACCAGACACAAGATCATTTGGATCAATGCTGAGCGTGATTGGCAATGTGGATAAACGGTCATACTTCAGGATTCCCGTATACATGTTATCACCACCACGACCCGCCGATTCCGTAAGAATGACATCTCCATCAGCACTGTCTTTGGCAGTAATATCGGTAATAAAACCCTCTTCTCCGTTCATTGTTGTCACTTTAGTACCAGCAGAACCATCAGATTTAGGTTGCGGTGTGATCGTAACCGAGATCCTGAACTCTCTCGCGCTTTCATCATGACCACTGGTTTCAATGGCGACCATCGGTGGTGCGGGAACAACTGCGACTGCCGGCGGTACCCTAACTGCTGTCACTTCCTCAATGTAAGAGGGTTGCACACCTATCATTACCTCATCTACACCCATGGGAAGAACAATCGGCAAATCGTAAAGGCCATCTGCTGCGTCATCGCCAGTTTTTAGAGGTAGCTCCCCTATAGCACTATTCAGTACAGGAAGCTTGAGATACGCAGGCTCGAACGTAAGATGATCCACAGTCGGCACGGGATCGGGAGTAGCAGCCTCGTCATCAGCATCTTTGTAAGCTGCCGTCAGCACATAGTCTTCACCATCTGTGGTAGTATCCTGCGTGGCAGCTTTAGTGATACTCAAGGTTAAGCTGCCCTCCGCAACCAAGGGTGGCAGGTCAAAATCCATCACTTTCGGCTGGTTTCTGGCATCATTAGCCAGCGAAGCACCCGTCGCTTTATCCTCTAAAACTCTTACCCGAAAACCGACTGCAGTAGCTTCAGTGCTAACATCTATGGTCGCTGTGAACTCTCTGGGATTATTTGCAGCCGGTACCGGTGTAATATCCCCAGGAGCATCACCAAGAAGAGTGCCATTTGCGTCGTATAACCTGAATGTAGCATCACCCGCAGTAATAAAACCAGTGACAGGGTGTGAAAAAGTGAACTTCAATAGAAAAGCAGCTCGCGTTGATGGGGTAGCAATTGTTCCGGCATCAGCAATCGTCACCGTCGGACCGCCATCCACTGCCATCGCTGGCATTGAGGCAAACGCGAGTGCGAAAATTAGAATTAAACTTGCTAAGGAAAATGTCAATCGATTTGACATACTTTATTTTCCTCCAAAATGTAAATAGAAAATAGTGTTAAGTCTCATTATGAGTTACCAGTTTCCAGTGTGTCAGTTACGAGTTTCCAGTTACGAGTTTCCAGTTACGAGTTTCCAGTTACGAGAGGTTTTTGATAAAATCAGGTTTCTCTTAACTGGTTACTGGACACTGGTTACTGGTAACTTCTCCGCTGGGTACTGTCAACTTCTATAAAACTTCCATTCAACAATCGAATGGATTCAGGGAAGTAAACCCATTCTAAAAAACAATAAACTAACCTTTTTTTGAAGTTACCAGTTGCCAGTTGCCAGTTAAAGAGGTCTTTCGGGGCAGTAACTAAAATATTCCCGACACAAATTCTTTACTGGTTACTGGACACTGTTAACTACTTTTGCACGGATTCATAAGATTTTCGTGCGTCCGTGCGATTGCGTCAAATTTATGGAGGTGTAGCAATTTCGAGGCTCAGGACTTGCTGTTTGTATGCATCAATGAGTTCCGCCTCGAACTCCTGCCAGATCTCCAGTTTACGCCAATTCGATACAGTCGTCTCGGTGAACCCGAGCTCTTTGGCAATTTCGTGGTTGCTTTTTCCGTCAAAAGACATCTGGCAGGCTATCAGTACATATTTCGTACTTACTCGTTTAGGCATGCGAAATTCCCCTATCTGTAAAGATTCAGCGTCTCTGATGACCGCTCATCCGAGATGCTATTATAAAAACAAACATCCCGAATTATCTTACTTATGCATTAAGACGTTTGATTTTATTGTAAGTTACAAAAAATTTGCCTTAATATGCTAATATTATACAAAATAAACAGAATTAAGTCAAATTTATTTGTGTTTTTTTCAAAAAATCTAATTATTACGCAATTTTTGCCGATAAAAACCATTTTTATCGGTGCCAACACTGAAAAATATCGATCCATTGGACACCGAACCGCGAAACCGAATCTTAACGACTTGTGCCAGTTAATTGTGCTTGGGTTCCTGAGAGCCGCGCGATAAGGGTTCCGTTTAAGTTCCGGTGCAGTTTCAAACAGCACCTACTTTTGAAATCCGTGTGAACAGCACCTCTTCAAACCATTAGCACAAACCGTTTTATATTAAGGAAATTTATTCAGTCAATTACGAATTAACTCTGTTTTTACCCTAATATGCTAATATTATACAAAATAAATATAATTAAGTCAAATTTATTTTTATTTTTTTTGAAAATAGTAGGGTATATTGCAGTTTTTTTAGGTGAGTTTGAACTATGATTGATATGATTGTTTTGATTGTGGGTGATAGGAGGTTCGTTAGGCGGGGCTTGTTGCAGTTCGGTATTTTCTGCTAAAACCTATAAAAACCTATAAGCACCTCATAAAATCTAAAGTTATGTAGTTTTTTCTTGACAACCCTTTTATTTTTCTGCTATAATATATGTATGAATAANAGATTTGTTAAGATTGGTGAAGCTGCTAAACTCTTAGGTGTGTCCGTTCAGGCACTTCGGAATTGGGAAATAGAAGGTAAGATAATGCCTTCCCACCGCACGCCCGGCGGTCAACGTATGTATGATTTAGCAGAACTTCTTGGTGTCAATGATTTGACCTA
>ASZN01000162.1 GCA_000406005.1 Candidatus Poribacteria bacterium WGA-3G | reverse complement strand
GTTGTTGAAAAACATTCTCAAGGTGGAGATGTCTGATCGGGCAAGACCCGATGAGAAAGGACCCAAGCCACTAGCAATTTACTTTGACGACATTCTCAACGCTTATGCCAAGTTATCTGAGAAGTATAACAAGACACAGCTACAGAAGTTGTCTTATCAATTGAAGCTGAACCTCTATGCGAAATTCGCGTCACTATTTAATCAGAAAGGAGACTAACCAAATGGCAATTAACGTGAAATCTGGACTTGAAAACTATTCGGACGAACCCCGTTTCCACTTTGACATTTACGCAATTCTTGAAGGCGGGCAAGAGCTCTTTTTCGGGCACGAAACCCAGGTGAATGTTAACATCGTTGAAACAGTCACTATCGCTTCATCTGATGGTGACGGTGATAATGGTGAACTTGAAAAGTGCTATCTTTCTCCAACAAAGCGCCGCGGTGTCGAACGCCGTGCCTTAATTTGGGCACCCACCGGAAATGGATTGTTAGGAGATTCCTTGAACTGTGGAATTCCACACACGTGCAGTAAAGTAGAATGTCCGATTTGTCGCGTCTTTGGTGGTCTTATCACAAGCCCAATTGAAGTCGAGGGTGAAACCGGAAAACGTCCTGCAACAACCCTTATCGGACGCCTTACCCATAGCGGTGGTGTAGCAATTCAGGAATTAGGACCTGAGGAAAAACAACGTGCGATGCACCCTTCAATGA
This sequence comes from Candidatus Poribacteria bacterium WGA-3G, assembly GCA_000406005.1. Classification (GTDB taxonomy): domain Bacteria; phylum Poribacteria; class WGA-4E; order WGA-4E; family WGA-3G; genus WGA-3G. Next base: position 4,631 of record ASZN01000162.1, on the reverse strand, counting down.
TACGAAAAGCACCTGAGTCCAAACCGACTCCAACACCTTTCAAACGGGAATACAATCAACCAGGACTTCTGTATCCGGTCTATAATCACTGCTTAAGCATGACAGAAACAGAGTTTTCTGCTGTTGCTTATGCGTTTATGGGAGCTTTGGCGCGATTGGGTGCAGGCAATCCCAAAGGTGTTAAAATTCACGATGATGTGATCGCCAAAGATGTAGCTGAACCGTGGATCGTTGTTGACCAATATCTTACCCCGATTGGCAAACGACCTGTAGTCTCGCCGACTATTAAAGACGTTAAAGAAGCGAAAAAACAGTTTAAAGAGGCTGCTTTTTCTGTCGCAGGCAGCAAAAAAGAATATGCCAGCAAATTGACACACGGAAACTTTCACAGATACATCGGTAATGCTGCCATCGCCAAATTATCAGAGTATCTAATTAAGTTTGAAGAGGGGGTACTCAATAATGTGGATGCTGAAACTGGTGATTAAACCGACATCGGGATTAACATTCCGGCGGATGCCCTCGTCTATTTTGCACATCAGTACGTACCCGTTTCTACCACCAACAACGATGTCCGGCTTTTTACGTCGATTGAAGATGCTCGAAGCTGGACATCTACCGGAAACCGATGTCAAAGATCCAAATTACTATGCCTTACCTCCCCAACTTTGCACGCTCGGGGCGTATCCAAAAGTGAACGAACATCGCATTCATACAACAAAGCGTCAAGGAATCCGATCTTTCAACCATAACGCTTTTTCGAGAATCGTTCGGCACCAATCCACAAAGGAAGTCTATCAACTCCATACGTGGGAATACCTTTTCACAGAGAGGCTCATCGGTTATGTGGTTTCAAAAGATGAAAAACTCTTAAATCAATTGAAAACAGTTGAAAATTTCGGTTGTAAGATTGGCAAAGAAGGGTACGCTTTTGTGGATAGCGTTACTGGACCGGCTCAACTCGTTTTGGAACAAGCACGGGCAAAACCCGACACGCTCCTACCCGGTACAGCACTTATTGGCGTGCCATGTGAGGCTTTTCCGCTATACCGATACGCTTGGGGAGTCAATACCTCAGAAAACACTAACCTTGCACATCTTGAACCGAGTGCGATTGAAGGATTCATACCATTTGTCGCCGGAGAGGTTCACGGTGAGATTGAACTTGATTATTATACCGATGGGGATGTTCATCTTCCGAAGTCATTCATCAATGAATTGCAAGGAGGAGAGTCAGATGGTTAATGCAATGGATATTGTAGAGGTCGGGCGGGTTTTCTTTGAACCTGATAGTGGATCTGATGTAAAAAAGGTAATTGTTCTTACATTAGATAGCCATGTTGAAAATGTCGTCACATTGGTAAAAAATTTTAAAAGAGATTTCTATCCAGCCTTCAAACAGAGTGAGAAATCAACGCGCGACCTTCTAATACGCGCTGCCGAGAAACACGACGACGCAAAACCGGAGACCTTCCGCGTAACCTACCGGAGTTACAAGGAAAACGGGCGTAAATCTCTCGGTTATTCCTTCGCGGGACACCGCTTTAGAGTTTCCGATTCTGATCGTTATGTTGAACTCCTAATCCGTTTGCATCACGAATTCTCGGTTGAAGGTATCGTCAAAGCACAAGCGGAACTCAAGACACAAGAGGGATCAGTCAATGAAAATTTTAAAAATTTTCCTTTTGATCTCTACATCTTAGAGATGTGTGACCAGATAGAGGCGGAAGTTGAGACTTACGCTTTCACAGACGATGTTCAACCGAGGGTTTTTATGGATTTTCACTCGCGCAAGCGAGAGGATAGCGTAATAGAAGTCAACCCTTATCCATTTGATAGCGAAGATATCCCGTTATCGCTTGCATATTATGAATTCGAGGTTTGTGAAGAAGATTGTCGTCAAATATCTAAGGCATTGATAAAGGATAATCAGGAGAAAGGCGTTAACGTTCTCCGTGAAATGATTATTAACGCACACAACAAAGCGGAACGTCAACAAAAGGAGATGGTTTTATGCAAAGCGCAATAGAGGCATATCAAAATCTTGCAAAATTCAAACCAAATCCGATGCAAGAAGAACTTTTTGACTACATTGCTCCTAAAGAACAGAATCCTGCACTTCTGCTCAAAGCACCCACAGGCAGTGGGAAAACAGAGGCTGTGCTCATTCCGAGTCTTAACGCTGAACGTAGGCTTTTTCTTATCTTTCCTTCACGTAGCCTTGTTGACGATCAGATTAGCCGGTGTAAAGAATATCTCCAGCGAGCATCCGAAAAGACGGGCAAGTCTTATGCCCTTGTTATTGATACCGGGGCGGAATCTGTTCGCACTGTTTTTCAGGAGGGCAAAGTATTGGAAAAAGGGAGACGTCATCTCTACGATGGCGATGTAATTCTCACAACGTTTGACAAATTCCTGTACCGCTTTTTCGGATTTGGTGAGCCTAACAAGTCTTATATTTTTCCATTCCGCATCCACCATAGCCAGCGTCAAAATCTTTTCTGTTTTGATGAAGCACATGCCTACGATCAAGTTGCATTTGTTAATTTTCAACGGCTTATCAAAGCACTCTATAAAGCAAACTTGGATATGGTCGTTATGACAGCAACCATGCCTGAAACCTACCAGAAGGAACTCAATTTTTTGGATGCGGTTGATTACATTACAGGAGAAAATCAGCTGAAACTGGAAAGATGGCAGGAAAAAGAACAAAATCGGCAGTATCCGAATAAGGCAATTAAACATATTGATGCAAAGCCGAAAGAAGTCAGAAACGAAATCGGTACTTATGTATCTAAGCAGTACGAACCAGATAAACGGACTATTGTCACCATCGAAACGATTGAGGACCTCATTCCCGTTTACCAGTATATGAAAGAGCGGGACCGCGGGAATAACATTTTTCTTTATCACGGTCGACTTACCAATCCACAACGCAAAAGAGTTTATCGGAACTTGAAAACTCTTGAAAAACAGGATAAGGGTTACCTTCTTTTTACGACGAGTGCTATCGAAGTAGGATGTGATCTTGACGCACATTTGCTTGTTACCGAATTATGCAATCCTGATTCACTTATCCAACGCGCGGGCAGATGCAATCGCAAAGGAAACATTGCAGACGCTGAAATCGTCGTCGTAGGTAACAGAATTCCGTCTTTCCTCTCTATCCTTTCTGCAGAAAAAACAGAGAAATATCTTGAGAAATTACAGCAGCAGAGTGGAGCTAACTTCAACCCGGGGGCCCTCCTTGAACTCATGGAATACGCACCGCACTCCGACTACAGGGCGGAAGTCCTCTTTGACATGCTATATGAATACGTCTACGAAGCACGCCTTGAAAACAAACCTTTGCACGATAGGGGACTTGTGATTACGCGGAGTTTTGAACCTTCAATTACACTTACAACCAAAATCCCAGAAGAAGGGGCAAAGCACCGCCCCGAAAATGCTGTGAACGTCTCTACCCGCAGTTGTATTGCTAAGGGTGGAGATGGCGAGTCTGTTAATCCAGATTTTAAGGTATACCATCGGTTTTATGATAAATATAGCGAGGAATTCAAATTTGTTCAGCTTAATAGAAGCGGGAGCATCTATTTTAAAGAACTCTTTGTTGAAGTCCCCGAATCTTATTTTTCTGAAGAGTTGGGTTATGTTAAACCGCCCAAAGTCTTTGAAGATCGCGGTACTCGCGGGTACCGACGAAGTTTTGTTTATCACACAATTGAAGATGGTAAACCGAAAGAAATATGGTTGCATTATCTAAAGGATTTTGAGAAACCACAACCCGAAGATGAAATCCAACCCACATCCCCGGAGCCACTTAAAACAGAACACAGCGAGCCGACGGAAGCTGTCCTTTCGTCTCAAGATGAGAATGAACAGTTGAGGCTTTTTGAACATTGATTAAGGAGACCACACATGCCCATCAGCACACAAATCTCACTCGTCCCAGAAACCGATGTCACACTTCGTCCAACGATGGGACACCACGCCCACGCTGCGTTCCTCTCTATCCTCAAAAAGAGCAATCCGGAGGTCGCTGAAGCCCTTCACGCACAAGCAGCACAAAAACCCTTTACCGTCTCGCCGCTCATCGGGAAAATGGAGAAGCGCGGGCATCTCCGTCATATCAGGGCAGGCACGGAGTGCAAACTCCGATTCACGTTCCTTGATGACGAACTGTTTCAGCACTTCGGGAAAGCCTTCTTGACACTCACAATGCCCCCTATCCAGTTGGGACAAGCAGTCTTTCAGGTGAGACAGATGGTCTCACACGCCACAGAGGAACGCAGCTGGAGCAAAAGCGAGACCTACGCCGAACTCGCCGAATCCACAAAGACGGATACCCGGATGAGTTTCCGGTTCTATTCGCCGACAGCATTCCGTAGGATGACACCACGCGGACAGAAAACCCGCAACGATACATACCCGGATCTCGTCCGATGCTATCAAAGTTGGGTCAATAAATGGAACGCCTTCGCACCGATAAAACTTGATAGAACCGAAATCCTCGCTTTCGTTACCGAATACGGACAAGTGACCAGCGTGAACATTGACTCTCGGAAACTCAACTTCGGAAAACATATTGAAGTCGGATGGGTTGGGACTTGTGCGTGTGTCTTCTATCCCGA
>ASZN01000161.1 GCA_000406005.1 Candidatus Poribacteria bacterium WGA-3G | reverse complement strand
ATACCATTTCTAAACGATGTTATCACATTATCGGTTTTCGTAAAATGTGTAACACTACGCAACAAACTAACAGTTTGTTCTACGTAAAGAGAGATTTATTAACAGAAATGGTATAATATAGCGTTGCTATCACTGAGTACTGAGTTAACTGACAACTATTAACAAATTATGCTATACGAATTTCCGATGCGTGGCGAGACCGACGAGTAATCCAATTAGCATTGCAGCAAAAACAACTAAGATAATTTGATACATCGCGAGGAAGTAGACACCACCTAATTGGGACTGGAACACATAAACCATTCCATAGAAGCAGCCGAGACCGCACAGCGCACCGAGGCCGCCAAGGAATAGACCGTGAACAGCGAAAGGAAGGAGCAGATGGTTCCGGAACATACCGAGCAGTTTCATCAGATGAATCTCCTCGGCGCGAGCAACAGCGGCTCTTTTTATAATCGAGCCGATGATAAACCACACGACAACAACGGCGATAGCAATACCAGCGAGCATTGTTCGTTCCGAATCACGCAAACGATCTTTCAACTGTCCCTGTCCCGTCAGCATGATATCTTCAATTTCATCGTGTGTTTTTATCTCTAAGGCGATATGTTCTAACGCTTTACGCGTGATTAATTCCTCATCCACATAAATATTAAGGGATGCCGGAAAAGGGTTTACGCCTTGGGTCTCCGCAAACGCCTCCTTAATCAGCACCCCTAAATCTCGGAATTCGGTTTCGCCGCGTGCAAGTTTATCCGCCTTTGAAGTATAATCCACAGCGAGAATCTGTCCGTTCTTCTCTAATTGGCTGACCAATGTACGTCCATGCGACTCATCCACCGTATCTTTTAGAAACGCGACGAGGGTCGGTGAGTGGCTCTTAAACTCAGATTGTTCTGATATGAGGGAGTGATTTAACAGCAAGGTCGTGAGTAGCGCAGTGATGAACCCGACACCCATAACGCCTATCAGGCTGGAAGTACCAGCGCACGTGATATGAGATATAGCATTTTTCAGACGATAGTTCATTGGATCCCACCATCCCGCAGTTCTATAATCCGTTTCTTACACTTCTCAGCGAGTTTACGGTCCGTTGTCGTGACAAAGACAGTCATGCCTTGAAAATTGAGTGCGTCAAGAAGTGCCATTAATTCGAGCGAAAGACGTAAATCTAAGCCTTCTGTAGGTGCATCGGCAAGTAGCAGCACCGGGTTGTTGATAACGGCTCTCGCAATAGCGAGCCGTCGCCGTTCATTGCTCGATATTTCTGTCGGACGCGTGTGTTGATGGTGGCTAAGTCCCATCTGATGCAGGAACCTGTTGACGTTCTCTTTAATGAGCTTCGGTGCTGTGCCTGCCAGCCGCTGTGGCAGTGCAAGGTTTTCCCTGACCGTCTTATTCGGCAAAAATTTGAAGTCTTGAAACACAAGTCCTATTTTCTGACGAAAGTACGGTAAACTCATCTTGTCTAAGTTCGCGAGTTTTTGCCCCATCACATTCAGGTCACCAGCGATCGGCATCAGGTCAGCGTATAACAGACGCGATAGCGTCGTTTTCCCAGAGCCGCTCGGGCCGACGAGGAAGACGAATTCACCACGCTCAACCCGAAAACTGACCTGCTCAAGCACGCTAAGTTCGTTATAGCTGTAACTGACCTGATGTACCTGTATCATTTTTTAAAGTTGTCAGTTATCAGTCTTCGGTTGTCAGTTAATGTGCTATAGTGTTTAGGGATGCTGTAATGCCGCAAGCTCTGCTTGGTGGCACAACAAAGTAACTGATAGCCGATAACCGATAATTATTCCTTTGTATAATCACAATCCGATACGCGACAGCTGACTGTGATTATTGCCGTTTCGCTGCCTCTCGGTTTTCTGGTTTTCTCAACGAGGAACGGTGCCTTGCATTTTGGGCACGGTTCTTTTATAGGCTTATCCCATAGTGAGAATTCACATTTCGGATAGTTACTGCACCCGTAAAATACTTTTCCGCGCCGGCTGCGACGTTCACCGAGGTAACCACCGCAATCGGGTTCAGGACAATCTATACCCATGGGTAGCGGTTTGGCATTTTTGCATTTCGGGTATCCACTACACGATAAAAACTTACCACCGACGCGGCTGGTTTTGATAACCATCGGTTCACCGCACTTGTCGCATGGCGTGTCGGTCATTTCCGGTTCCGGTGCGGGGGTGTCATCCGCGCTTAGCGATTTGATATTCGTACATTCTGGGTAGTTGGCGCATCCGAGGAACCGTCCATACTTACCCCATTTGACGATCATGTTTCCGTCACATTTATCGCATTTCTCATCGGACACTTCTTCCATCGCTTTTCGTGCCTCGTACATTTTGTCGGGCGCCTCTGTGAGGGCGACTTGGAAGTCGGGGTAAAACTGTCCTAAAGTTTGCGTCCAATCCACTTTCCCATCAGCGATAGTATCTAACTGTTCTTCCATTTTTGCCGTGAATTCAACATCAAGAATGTTAGGAAACCCGTGAACCAAGAGATGGTTGACGAGTCGACCGACATCTGTAGGAATCAACCGTCCGCGTTCCTTGGTCACATATTCTCTGCCCTGAATGGTTGATAGAATAGAAGCGTACGTACTGGGGCGTCCGATTTCTTTGGCTTCCAGCATCTTGACAAGCGTTGCTTCGTTATAACGCGGCGGTGGTTGCGTATGGTGCTGCTTCGGTTCTAATTTCCGCAGGTTAAGCGTCTCGCCTTCCTTAACAATAGGTAAAATGGCATTCTCTTCATTGGACGCGCTTTCATCAGCAGTTGTGTCGTCTTCACCCTCCATATAGATACGTCTGAACCCGTCAAATTTGATAACGGAACCGGTCGCTCGGAACAGATATTGACCTGCTTTGATGTCAATTGTCGTTGCGTCCAGAATAGCCGGATTCATCTGACATGCGATGAAACGTTTCCAGATAAGCTCATAAAGATTATACTGATCCTTGTTCAGATAAGACTTCAATTCTGCTGGTGTGCGCAGCGGTAAGGTCGGACGGATCGCCTCGTGTGCGTCTTGTGCTCCCTTTTTGCTGCGATAATTCACAACCCGACCCGGCAGATATTCTGTTCCATAAGTCGCTTTAATATAGTCTCGTGCGGCATCGGTTGCTTCTTTAGCGATACGCGTTGAATCGGTACGCATATAGGTAATAAGTCCAACCGAACCCTCGTTTCTGATTTCTAACCCTTCATAGAGCTGTTGGGCAACAAGCATTGTCTTTTTCGCAGTAAACCGAAGCTTTCGAGACGCTTCCTGTTGCAGCGTACTTGTGATAAACGGCGGGACGGGTCTCTGTTTCCGCTCCCTTTTCTCGACTTTCTCGACGACGTAATCGTGTGTTTTTGCGTCTTCGGTGATCTCTTTTGCCCGCGCCGCATCTATACGGAATCCGTAGTTATTAATTTCACCTTTTTTCGTACCGATTTTATGTAATTTAGCGGGAAACAGGTTCTCACTTTTAAGAGGCGTAAGCGTTGCGGTAAGCGTCCAGTATTCTACGGGTTTGAACGCCTCAATTTCTGCTTCGCGCTCACATATCAGTCGGACAGCAACGGATTGGACCCTGCCTGCACTGAGTCCAGGTTTGACACTACTCCATAAAATCGGGCTAATCTTGTATCCGACGAGTCGGTCCAAAACGCGGCGCGCCTGTTGCGCATCGACGAGTGACATATTGATCTCACCCGGTTTTTCGATCGCATCTAAGATCGCGCTTTTCGTGACTTCGTTATAGGTTATCCGGTGGATAGGCTTTTTTGTTTTCTTCAACTCTTCAGCGAGGTGCCAACAGATGGCTTCACCCTCACGATCCGGGTCCGCAGCAAGATATATGTTATCAACCTTGCGCGCCTCGCTCTGAAGAGCCTTCACAACCTTGCCTTTCCCACGAATAAGGACATACTTCGGCGTAAAGGCGTTGTCGATATCAACACCAAGATCATTCTTCGGTAGATCCCGAATGTGTCCAACCGAAGAATCGACAATGTAGTCCTTACCCAAAATCTTTTTGATGGTCTTCGCTTTCGCCGGCGATTCAACAACGACGAGTGACTTCGACATGTTTGATTCCTATTATTTTTATGATTGCGTTGATAGTTGCACAGGCTGAATGTGCAATTATGTTAGGTTTAGTATCAGCAGGCTCGCCGTGAAAAATTAAAAGATAACGACACACCTTATTAACGACTCATGCTGATAACGGTTTCATACGCTCTTAATTAGACGGTTTATGCGATATGTGGGACGAATTTTATTTTCAGCGGGAAGATTGTTTCATCAAGATGCAAAATTGATGAGATCGGTCAGCAGCTGCCGCATATCGGCGCGGTGGACGATCGTGTCAATGAAACCGTGTGCTAATAAGGATTCTGCCTTTTGGAAGTTTTCAGGCAGTTCTTCTCGAAGACTGGCGACGGCTAACGGGCCCGCGAAGCCGATCCGCGCCCCAGGTTCAGCGATAATTACGTCCCCGAGCGATGTATAACTTGCAGTGGCACCACCGAACGTCGGATCGGTGACAATAGAGATATAAAAAACGCCTTCTTCGGCGTATTCCGCACAAGCGGCAGCGGTTTTCGCCATCTGCATCAAGGCGAGCGTCCCCTCCTGCATCCGCATGCCACCACTCACAGAAACCACCACTAACGGCAATTTGTTTTCGAGGGCGCGTTCAATACACCGCGTAACTTTTTCACCGATGACAGAACCGCACGTGCCGCCAATAAATCCGACATCCCCAATCGCAATAGCCGTCCGGTAACCACCGATCTCAGCGATACCGGAGAGCATCTCAGACCTGAGTCCCGTCTTTGCGACATCCCTTTCGAGTTTCTCAGGATATTCGGGGAACTCCAACGAATCAATAGAATAGAGATTCGCGTCGTATTCCTCGAAACTCCCTGTATCCACGATGAGGCTGAGCCGCTCGTAAGCACTCATGTAGTGATGATAATCGCAGTGCGGACACACTTTCAGGTTTTTGGCGAATGTCTGCGTCGGAATTTGTGTGTCGCAATTTCTACACGAAATTGTCTCTGAAATTTCAGGCATTTTTTTCCTAACAGAGAGGCACCCTTAAAAAGTGCACCTCAAAACTTGAAAATAGCGAGGTTGAAAACCTCGCCAGCAAAATAGGGCTTTGTCAGTTCTGAATTTTAGGTCAAATTCATCGTAGGGGCGAGGTTCCTCGCCCCTACAATCAAATCAGACCCTTAATTTGAAACTATATGAAACAATACGTATTTATACCATTTCTAAACAGTGTTGTCGCATTACCGCATGTTATGAAATACGGTGGCA
>ASZN01000160.1 GCA_000406005.1 Candidatus Poribacteria bacterium WGA-3G | reverse complement strand
ACCGTTAGCCTGTGCATCTTTCGTAGCATAGGCTGTTAGCCTGTGTTTCTTCTGTAGCATAGGCTGTTAGCCTGTGCATCTTTCGTAGCATAGGCTGTTAGCCTGTGCACTAAGTCCGATAACCAACTCCTAAAAGCCGTTACCCGAAGAAATATGCAAACCAACCCCCCGGACAAAACATCGCGTGGGATGAGCGACTACCAATTGAAGATGGCATTCATCATGCCGACCATGATTTTGCTCATCTTGATGAACATCTTTCCGCTACTCTGGTCGCTCTACTTGAGCTTCCATCGCTACAAAGCCTCAATGCCCACACCCCCAAGGTTTATCGGTGTCCGTAATTACACACGCCTCCTTCAAGACCCAGAAATCTGGGGGTATTTTCAGACAACTGCCTACTTCGTAGTCCTCGCAGTCGCGGCGCAATTCTTTATCGGGTTCGGGCTTGCACTCCTCCTAAACCGAGAATTTCGGTATAAAGGTTTCGTCACAACACTCCTCCTGCTGCCGATGATGCTATCCCCCGTAGTCGTCGGACTCTTCTGGCGTTTTATCCTTTACTCCGACAATTCCGGGTTACTCAACTTCTTCCTCAGCTCGATCCTGAAATCACCTATCGGATGGACGACGGACCCAAAGATGGCGATGATCGCTGTCGTTATTGTCGATACATGGATGTGGTCGCCATTCATGATGCTCATCGCTTTGGCAGGATTGAGCGCCGTGCCGAAATATCTCTATGAAGCCGCTGATGTCGATAGAGCCTCCGCATGGTTCAAGTTCCGATGGATTACGCTGCCCTTGGTATCTCCGCTGCTACTCATCGCGCTACTGTTCCGAACTATGGATGCCTTCAAGATGTTCGACATCGTTTATGTCCTGACCCGTGAAGGCGGACCCGGTACTGCGACGGAAACTGTATCCATGAACCTCTATAAACTCGCTTTTCGGAACTTCAACACCGGTAAAGCGTGCGCAATGGCGTATATCCTGCTGATCATCATCGTCGCACTGAGCAATATCTATGTGAAATACCTTAATCGCGTTAAAGGAGAGGCTTAAAAAACAATGCGGAATCGGAAAGGCTTTGTACACTACCTCATCCTTGCCCTCATTGTCGTTGCCGTACTTGTCTATATCGCCCCGATTTATTGGATTTTGGCAACGTCATTGAAAGGCTTGGCAGATATTACCACGAAACTTCCAAAGTTCTTCTTTAAAGTATCGCTGGAGAACTATCAGAAGCTGATGCCTTCAGAAGGGGTGCCGGGTGTAACATATCTCTTTTTTGCAGAGGTGCTTGTAGGACTGCTTCTGTTCGGCATCTTCTCCGTATCTAAAATGAAGCTGCCGCGTTATCTCGGCTTGGTGTGGAACGGTATTTTCATTTTAACCTGTCTCTATAGTTTCTTCAGTCTACCGCCGCTCCAGACGCGTCTCCAGACAGATGCCCGGCTCAATTTTCTGCTCCTGATAGTTTGTACCGTTATCGCCTATCTCTTGATCGTACCCTTAAGGAAAACAGGCGGCATCGCATCGCAAACCGAGAAGAAACTTCGATTCACTCTTGTCCTACCGAGTGTCTTCGGAACAATCGCTATCTGTGCCGCATTGGCAAACGGCGGGTCCAAGTATTTCTACCAACTCCTCAATAGCATTATTATCGGTGGCGGTAGCACAATTCTCGCTGTCGGACTCGGAACACTCGCAGCTTATGCCTTTTCTCGATTTGACGTAGCCGGTAAGGAGGACTTACTCTTCTTTATCCTTAGCACTCGTATGTTACCACCTGTCGTTGTCGTCATTCCGATCTATCTGATGTATAGCGCACTCGGATTGCGAGATACGCACTTCGGATTAATTCTACTCTATACCACCTTTAACGTTTCGTTCGCGGTGTGGCTCATGAAGGGATTCATTGACGAAATCCCGAAGGAGTATGAGGATGCCGCGCTCGTTGACGGTTATTCTCGGTTTCAAACTTTTGTAAAGGTAATCTTACCGCAATCTGTTACCGGCATCGCCGCGACCGCCGTATTTTGTCTCATCACAGCGTGGAACGAGTTCGCATTTGCTTTGGTTCTCACGGAAGTCGGTGGCAGAGCGGTTACTGCGCCACCCTCAATCACGAGTGCCACCGGTTCCGCTGGCATGGATTGGGGCAAAATCGCCGCAGCTACATTTGTTTTCCTGATCCCCGTCGCTGTTTTCACCTTCCTCATGCGCGGACACCTACTCAGAGGCGTTACATTCGGCGCAGTCAAGAAATAAGAAATAGTTGTTGGTTATCAGTATTTTGTTATTGACACGCCAGAACAAATATGATTAACTATCTCTAAAAGGAGATACCTATGAAAACCATTCTTGTGCTCTTCATATTGTGCTGTGCAGTCGTGTTGCCCGCTGTGGGTGAGTTAACTGTTGAAGATATCGAGAAAATTGATGCAAAGATCCGAGCGTCCGAAGATCGGATAAAAGAGTATATCAACATAAAAAATGAGAGTGTTGATAAAAGGCTTTCACTCGTTACAACTCTCATAGTTGGACCGATAGCACTTATTGTTCTCGCTGTCGTTATTCCACAAGCGATCTTGACCTTGCGCGAGAGTGGCAACCGCGAGCGAGACCGAAAAATAGAGGAACTCACAAAAGAAATAGAAACGCTGAAGCAACAGATCGTAAACCTCTGACAAACATAGTGTTCGGGAAGAAGATAAGCTATGCCGAAGTTTTATTATATAGGACTTACGCAGCGCGCTCTTTTGTAGCATAGGCTGTTAGCCTGTGCCCTGAAAACATCTCGGTCTCTTCAGAGTTTACTCGCTAACGGAGCGTCATATCATCAAAAGTGCGTAAGTCCTAATTATAGTCGAATTGGAAAAAGAGTAAACGGAGGGCACCGAAATGAGCAGACCAGCACTGCAACTCACCGATGAACAGATGCGGGATTTCATCATCAACGGCTATATCAAAGTAAAGCCCGATCTCCCGCCGAGTTTTCATCAGAACATCTATGAACAACTCGACGCAATGTTTGAACAAACCGGTAACTTAGGCAACAATGTCCTGCCACTCATCCCTGAGATGCAGGAGGTTTTTGACCATCCTATCGTCCACGGCGCGATGCAAGGCGTACTCGGTCCGGACTACGTCATGCATCCACACCGCTACTGCCACTACAACCCTGAAGGAAGTGACGGACAAGGTTTCCACAAGGATACTTACGAAGGCGATGAGCAGATCCGGCGGCACCGCTGCCGCTGGACAATGGCGTTCTACTATCCACAAGATGTCATAGAGGACATGGGACCGACCGCCGTGCTACCGGGTTCACAGTATTATGAAACCGGCGAAAGCGCACACGAGCAGCCTGATCTCTCACTCTGTGGTGAGGCAGGCACGGTGACAATCGTCCACTACGACCTATGGCACCGTGCAACCCCAAATCGGAGCGACAAGAAACGGTACATGGTGAAATTCCTCTTCTCCCGGCTGGATGAGCCACAAACACCGTCATGGAATAGCGATACCACCGACTGGCACAACGGCGAAGCACCTGAGCATCCAGAAATGTGGGAATCGTTATGGGACTGGTATTACGGGAAACAGAACGGAAACCCTGCTAACGGATCGCGGTTACAAACCCCTCCTACGGTGGATACCCTCATCGGAGCCTTGGATAGCGAGAATGAAAGGGATCGACTCAATGCTGCGTATCGTTTGGGAAGGGTTGGTGCCGCTGCCGTGCCTACCTTGAAGCAGGCGTTACACGGCACATCTGATACCATCCGTAACTATGCAGGATACGCGTTAAGCCTCACCGGCGCACCCGCTGTTCCAACACTCATTGACGCATTACAGGCGACAAATGATTCCGTCCGTGGCACCGCGGCGTATACCTTAGCGGATATGGGAAAAGCCGCGCAAGAAGCACTCCCCGCGTTGACACATGCCGCGCAAGACTCCTCCGAATCGGTACGACGACACGCCACAGAGGGATTGGGACTCATTGGACAATTGGTATCTGACGAGATGGATTTATCTGAGACTGTGGAGGTCCTGGCAACCGGGTTGAGCGATGCCTATCCTCCTGTTCGCGATAACGCTGCCCGCGCCTTAGCGAAATTGGGTGCACTCGCTGAACCGGCGATGCCTACGCTTGTCGCGCAGCTCGAAGATGAAAACCGATATGTCCGTTTCCACGCCGCGTTGGCACTAAAGCAAATCAAGACCGCAGAGGCACAAGACGCACTCTTCAATCACCTGTTTACTTCGCGATGGTGTGCTTTAACAACACGCGGAACACCGTATTAGTAGATACGATGCTATAAAAATGCCGTCCCCTACAGGACTGAAGATGTTTGAAGTCTTCAATATTTACGCGTAGAATCCGGTTCGGTTAGCGATGCAGATCGCATCTGGGGTTTTTGCTGGGGTGTTTCTTCCAGTACACCGCAAAACCGAACCTACCCGTCCTGGGGCTGCGGCGGTTGTTGTTTCTAAACCGGGGTCCTGATGGGTGCTGGTCTCTATTCTAACACAGAAAACGTGTCATCTGCTATGATAGAAACCAGCGCTGTCATACGCCGTTCTCAGTCGCCGGTGAATGCTGAAACCGCCGCGTCCTCGTCCTCGAAATGTTCAAACACATTCACGAGCCGAGTGATAACGAGTATATTCTTAATATGTTTGCCAACGTTGAGAATACCGATACGCCCGTTCATCTGTGCGGCGATGACCTGGAGATTCACGAGCATGCCGAGCGCAGAAGAATCTATTTTTTGCACATGCTCGAAATCGATCAAAAAGCGTGGCACGGCAGCATCTAATATTTCTAAGGCGAGTCTCTCTCGCAATTGCGATACCGCGGAACCGACAATTTTACCGTGGGGGTGTAAAACCGGAATGCCATTGTTGAGATGCGTCGTCATTTTCATGGGTTTCTCCTTGTGAGGAACTTCTCCTTGTGAGGAACTTAGGAACAACGGAGATTCATACAGCCGTGTTGCCTTTAATGAATCTCCCTCTATTATATACATCTTGTTGAGAAAACTTTAGTACTTTTTCAAATAACTCGCTGATAGTGTTCTTCAGGCGGATCACCTCCGAGTTTTGAATAGGCTATTTTGAGTTTCGAGAGCGCGCTTTTCAACAACTGAGAAACGCGACCTTCGGAGACAGACAAGCGGCGCGAGATGTCGATCTGTGGGCAGTCTTTGAAATACTTCAACGCTACCACCTGACGTTCCTTTTCCGATAATCTGTCACGCTCCCTTGTGGATCGAGGTCCACGACAATGCTTTTCTCACCTGAGAGTTCTGCAGCGACGCTCAGGTGAACCGCGAGCGTCGTTTTCCCCGTCCCGCCTTTGCC
>ASZN01000159.1 GCA_000406005.1 Candidatus Poribacteria bacterium WGA-3G | reverse complement strand
CAGGAAATCTCTTTAACCGAGTACGGACAACTTTAAAACCGTACTGAAAACTATTCTCCTATAGCCGCGCTATGAACTCGCGATAGAGTGCCTCAACGGTTGCCTCCGGTACTTCGGTGACACCGTCTTCAGTAACGGTGTAAAGTATTGGAAAAATGTTTCGGATAAGATCGGGTCCACCTGTTGCGATGTCCTCATCGGCAGCGTCCCAGAGTGCTTCCACGACGATTTCTAATGCATCTTGACGGTTAATTTGTGGCGTGTAGCGTTTTTTAATTGTTGATCGTGCGTCCTTACCGCCGGATCCGATTGCGTAGTAGTCGCCTTCCTCGTATCGCCCGCCGATGGCATCATATTTGAAGATTCTACCGCGTTGGCGTTTCACATCGTAGCCAGCAAAGAGGGGCAGAACGATGAGTCCCTGCATAGCGAGTCCGAGGTTGGCGCGTACGAGGTGTGAAAGGAAGTTTGCCTGCCCTTCGAGGCTGAGGTTCACGCCTTCGGTTTTTTCGTAGAATTCGACCTCAACTTGGAAAAGTTTCGCCATCTCAATACAGGGGCCGGCGGCACCGGCGACAGCGATTGCCGAGTGCCGATCGACTGGATAGACCTTCTGAATGCGTCGCTCGCCGACCTGATACCCCTCAGTCGCCTGCCGGTCACCCGCCATCACGACCCCTGCGTCGTAGACGACAGCGAGCACGGTTGTACCCTCATAGGGGCGGAATGAGGATTCCGGGACATGCGGATTTGGGACAACATCAGACGCGTTGAGCGTCGTAAGTAATTCGGGATAGCGACGCTTGAGAATTTGAAAGAAGTCGGAGGTGCCGTAATCACTGAGGTCAAGCACTCCTACTGCCCTCCCCGTTGAATGTAGTTTTCGACGAATTCCTGTGAATCCTCTTCCAAGATTTCATCAATTTCGTCAAGAAGTGAATCTAAATCTTCGACGAACGCCTCATCCATTTCGCCGTTTCCAACATCGGATTGCCCAACATCGGATTGCCTGTCTTCGGTTTCATCAATATGGCGTTTGAGGTGTTCCTGTTGTTTTTCTCTCGACATTTTTTCTCTCCTGATAGTGCGTTGTCCGGTTTGTTCCGTCCAACGCAGGTTAACGCTGCTACGAAGCATCGCCTCGAATTTTCTTAACAAGTTCCTCTGCCGTACAATTGTTCAGCAGTTCGCCAACAATCTTCTGCGTCCCGAAGTGGGGACGATCCATCATAATTTTCTCAAGTCCCCCCGATTTATTGGTAAAAATCATTGAATTCCAACTTGCACTATAGATGTGCTTCCGAAACCGGCGTAAACAGGTGCCTCGAAAATAGGCGCGTGTATCTACCGGTGGGTAGTGCATCGCGTGCACAATTTCTTCATGATTGAGTAGACGCTGAACATGCCCGTTCTTCAGCAATCTGATATAAAGCCCTTTGTCTGGACGGATATCGTGGTATTGTAAGTCCATCATCCGCAGATGTGCGTCGTCCCACTCGTATCCGTGCCGTTGACGATATGCGTCGAGTAACTTCTTTTTAATAATCCAGTCGAGATGGCGGCTGAGCCGACGTGGGTCTATTTCGAGATTATCGAGGACGTATCGCCATTTTTTCAGGACATCCTCAACGATAGGTGTCCGTTCTTCGGGTGTGAGGTGTTGTTGCGCGAGTTTGAAATACGCGCGTTGCACCTCTATGGGCGACCATTGCTGTCCATCAGCGAGTTCTATCGGTTCTTTGCAGGATAGGTCCCGCGAGATGGATTTTATTGCTGCGACTGGATCCTTCAAATTGAACTGTTTTCCGACGACCCCTTTCTCAATCAACTGGAGTGCGATAGAGGTAATACCGACTTTAAGATAGATGCTGAGTTCGGACATGTTAGAATCACCGACGATAACGTGTAAACGTCTGTAGAGTTTTTCATCAGCATGTGGCTCATCACGCGTGTTTATCAAGGGTCGGTTGACCATTGTGCTGAGTCCGACCTCTTTCTCGAAGAAATCGGCGCGTTGAGAGATCTGATAATCTGCTTCCTCGCTCCCATTTTCTGTTCCAACTTTGCCGCTCCCTGCGATGATAATGCGCGTAACGAGAAACGGTGTCAACCCATCAACGATAGCATCAAAGGGTACTTTGCGGGACATGAGAAAGTTCTCGTGTGATCCGTAGCTATGCCCCTTATAATCGGTATTGTTTTTATATATGATAATCTCTTGGTTGTCAAGTAACAAACGTTCCGCTGCGAGGCGACTCACCTCTAATATTAATTCGCCAGCCTTCTCGTATAGGAGTAGGTCGCGTGCGTTGGCGCATTCCGGAGTGCAATACTCTGGGTGTGCGTGATCCACATAATAACGTCCGCCGTTAATCAAGATGTCATTGACAGCACTGCTTGTATCGGTTTCCGAGATGGGTGTCTCAGCCTCTGCGAGGAACCCGCGAGCGTCCATGAGTGGACTCTCTTGGTCGTAATCCCATGTAACAGCAGTTGCAGTACTCGGAATATCGTCCCTACAACTTTTGTAAGCGTTAACCACCAAAGTTGAGGCAGCGACCGGATCTTGCTCACGCGCGTTTTTGACTGAGATGCCGTACTCAGTCTCTGTTCCCATTATGATTGGTATTTCCATATTATTTATGAAGCTGAAAGGGGCAACCGATTATAGAAAAGTGCCGCCTCGGGTGACTCGGACATCCTGTCTTCTCTCTTGTGCGGGTTCATTTGTCAATGCGCGAATATTGACGATTTTTTCGCCTTTACGTCCTGAGATTTTTGCCCAATCATCGGGATTCGTTGTATTCGGCAGGTCTTCATTTTCGTGGTATTCTTCCCGAATGGCATCCTTCAGATCGTTGAGACGTAGCCCTTTATCTGTTCCATCGGAACCGATAAAACGTTTTATTGCTGTTTTCTTTGCGCGTGAAACGATGTTTTCAATCATGGCGCCGCTGACAAAGTCTTTGAAAAAGAGGGTTTCTCGTTCGCCGCGTGCGTAAGTCACTTCGATAAACCGATTTTCATCTGTCATTGCGTACATTTCATTTGCGGCTTCATTGATGAAATGGTCGGCGATTGCCTGTGTGTCGCCATCAAATTGCTGGCGGGCATCTTTAACGAAGGGTAGGTCGGATGTCAGATAGATCCCGAAAATGTCCTTGGCACCCTCTAAGTTCGGACGATCAATCTTAATTTTGATGTCAAGCCTTCCGGGTCGTAGAACGGCGGGATCGAGTAGGTCTTGTCTATTGCTTGCGCCGATGACGATGACATCTCGTAAGTTCTCGACGCCATCAATTTCGGAGAGGAATTGTGGTACGAGTGTCGATTCCATATCCGATGAGATTCCCATCCCTCTTGACCGGAAGAGCGAGTCCATTTCATCGAAAAAGATGATAACTGGGAACCCTTCTTTTGATTTTTCGCGTGCTTTTTGGAAGACTTCGCGTATTTTACGTTCGGTTTCACCGACGTATTTATTTAGGAGTTCGGGTCCCTTAATATTGATGAAATAGCCGCGAACGTCATTACGTCCACTCTCTTTTCGGACGCGTTCAGCGATACTGCTTGCCACGGCTCGCGCGATTAAAGTCTTACCACATCCGGGGGGGCCATATAAGAGGACACCCTTCGGGGGTGAGAGGTTAAATTCCTGGTATTCTTTTGGATAGAGATACGGCAGCTCAATAGCGTCTCGGATTGCGTTGATCTGTTCATCAAGTCCACCGATGTCGGCGTAACCGATATCTGGTACCTCTTCAAGGAGCAGGTCTTCCACCTCGCGTTTCGGAAGTTTTTCCATGACCATACTGGTGGTATGGTTGAGTAGCACGTTATCCCCGATTTTCAGTGTTTCTCCTTTAAGGGATTCGGCGACTCTGACGACGCGTTCTTCATCGGTGCGGAGGCTAACAATAGCGAGTTCATCATCTATCTGCTCTTTGATTTTGACGACATCGCCGTGCCTCTCAGCATTTTTGATGTCAACAACGTTCATGCCGCTATTGACGATGACTTCCTGTCCTATTTTGAAATTCTGATTCCTAAGCGCTGGATCGATATTGACCCGCCATTTCCTGCCGCTGATATCAATATCAACAGTTCCATCCTCATTTGCGGCGAGGAAGACACCATAGTTGTTCGGAGGTGCACTGAGTTGATCCACTTTTTCCTTTAGGATTTGTAGTTTCTCTTTTGCCTCTTGCAGTGTGCTTGTGAGTCGTCTGTTGCGCCGATGCGCCGCCATTAATTCACGTTGTGTTTCATGGAGTTGCGTTTCAAGGTCCTTGACATATATGGTATGCTGCTGTCGCCGCATGTTGTCAAGTTCTTTTTCGAGCATGTCGATTGTTCCTTGAAGCGCGCGCATCTGCTGCTCATACCAGACAACATCAAATTTCTGTTGTCCTTCAAAGGTATCTTCAGAATTTCCTTTTTTGATAGCCATACGTGAAGTTCTCACTTTCCAAAAGGATTTCTCCGAACTCACTCGTGATGACGTGAGTCAGGTAAGCAGATTGTCGGATTCAATCAAAATCGTGATTCAACCCCAACATTTTATTAGAGTATAGCATCTTGAAAAAATTGTGTCAAGAAAAAGTTGATTTTTTGTATTTCAGGCATTTATAGAAACCATTCGTGAGTCGCAATCAGCCGTCAGTTGTCGGTATAGGTTCTGCGTATGGGGTTTGAAACCCTATAGACACTGCATACGGGATTTGAAACCCTATAGACACTGCATACGGGATTTGAAACCCTATAGACACTGCAGGCGGGGTTTGAAACCCCGCCTGCAAAAGGTCGGTCTATTCTACGGTCTCGACCGTGTCGTGTATCTCGTCATCACCTTCGTCTTCAGGGATTGCACCTGCGACGGCATCGGGTGCCATCTGCAGTTTTTCACGTATTTTCAATTCAAGTTCTGCGGCGATTTCAGGGTTATCCTCCAGATATTTCTTGGCATTCGACCGTCCCTGCCCGATGCGATCCTCATTATATGAGAACCATGAGCCGCTCTTCTGGACGAACTCATGATCAACAGCGATATCTAAGAGGTTGCCTTCTTTAGAAATGCCTTTACCGAAGGTAACGTCGTATTCGGTTTCCTTGAAGGGTGGTGCAACCTTATTTTTTGCGACTTTGACACGTACGCTGCTCCCAACGACTTCGTTCCCTTCCTTGATCTGTGTGCCGCGTCGGAGTTCCAATCGGACGGAGGCGTGGAATTTGAGCGCGAGTCCACCGGGTGTCGTATCTGGGTTACCGAACATGATGCCGATCTTTTGCCGAATCTGGTTTGTAAAGATGACACACGTATGGGACTTATTGGTAACACCGGATAATTTCCGAAGTGCCTTCGACATCAAACGCGGTAACAAACCGACGTGTGAGTCGCCCATTTCACCCTCAATTTCG
>ASZN01000158.1 GCA_000406005.1 Candidatus Poribacteria bacterium WGA-3G | reverse complement strand
CGAAACGGAACGCACCTTGTCGATGCGATCTGCTATTTCGCCGACTCGGAACCGGAATGGGTCTCCGCCGAATTAGAGGACGGTTACGAAAACTACAACGCGTATAAAGGCGATGGTGGACATGTGCCTGCGACCGAACCGTCGGCGCACGGGTATATCCACTTTGCGAACGGCGTACGCGGCTACTATGCTGGCGGACCGAAAACCACGCTCTCCGGATTCCGAGCGGAAATTGTCGGAACTAACGGCTATATCCTCATCAGTGACCGAGGTGCGACACTCCACCAAAATGATACCGTTGAGACGATCGAGGCACCGTCATGGGATATGACGGGTATCCCCGCTGGCGTCCGAGAATTGGTGAATCTTGTCGCAGAGGGTGGCGAACCGGTTTCGCCGGGGAGTGAAGGGTACAAAGTCGTCCAGATTATCATCGGTTTCTTAACTTCACAGCAAAATGATAACGGCAAGGTTAAACTTCCGTTGTCTGATAGTTAGTTTGTTCTTTATTTTTTTATATGTCAAGTACAGTTATTAAGCCTACAGTTTATGTTGAAACGACGGTAATCAGTTACCTTACTGCTCGTCAGAGTCGAGACACTATTATCGCCGGACATCAGCAAACAACACGCGATTGGTGGAAGACTTGTCACGGTAGATTTGAACTCTTTGCTTCATTATTGGTTTTACAAGAAGCCAGCAGAGGGAATCCGGAAGCGGCACAAGAACGACTCAAGGTTTTAAACACACTAACCTTGTTAGACGTGCGCGAAAGTGCTGAGGTACCTGCTCAAAAAATGGTAGACGCAGGCGCAATACCTGAAGAGGCAGTTGAGGATGCTCTTCATATCGCTATCGCGGCTACAAACGGTATGCAATATCTTGTAACATGGAACTACAGACACATCGCTAATGCTATAAAGCAGCGATTTATCGCTGAAGTTTGCGAAAAAGCAGACTACCAACCTGTTGTCATTTGTACACCTGAGCAGCTCATGGAGGAGTCCTAAAATGTGTGAGAAGTGTGATCCAATTGTGAAGGAAGTCCGGAAATTCCGTGAGGAACACGCGAAAAAATTTAACTACAACTTGCGATCAATCTATGAAGATTTGATCGAACAAGAAAGACTTAGCGGCCATAAGTTTGTCTCCTATGTCTCGGAAGACTATAATCGGACTGAAATGCAAAAGCACAATTTGCCCGGAGACGATGAAATACTTTACGGTAGAAACTCTAAATATTTCATTAGGCAAACACTAAGCATGGCTGATAAGTCCAGAGGCACTTCGATTTAATCAACTTTTAAGACAATTGCATTCTCAGGAGACCAGTGCAGATAGACTGTATCGCCGCGCTGGAAGCGACGTGTATCTTTCACGCCGATGTTCTGCTGATGCGCAATTAGTGGAGTCGGATAGTCTGTCTGTACTGTATACTGTAGTGTCGTACCGAGATAACTTTCATCTTGAATCGTGCCGTGCAAACAATTTGAAGTATCAGGTACCGCCGTTGTGCTTAGGTCAAGACGTTCTGGACGAATTGCTATAGTAATAGGCGCGTTTAACGGCACGTCTTTAATTGGCGAACAGGTAACCTTGAGTGGCGGTTCCGTTGTCAAGGCGACTTCGTTCTCGCTGACAAGCACTCCGTCAAGGAAATTGGAGGTGCCGATGAAGTCTGCGACGAAACGGGTTTGTGGCGAATCATAAATCTCGGACGGCGTTCCTACCTGAAGGATTTTCCCGTCGTTCATCACTGCAATCCGATCGGACAGTGCTAACGCCTCACCTTGGTCGTGTGTAACGTAGACAAACGTAATGCCGACTTTGCGTTGTAGTGCTTTGAGTTCGGATTGCATCTGTTTTCGGAGTTTCAGATCAAGCGCAGAGAGCGGTTCATCTAATAGTAGGATAGTAGGTTCGTTAATCAGTGCTCGCGCCAGTGCTACGCGTTGTCGTTCGCCACCGGAGAGTTCACTCGATTTTCGGTCGCCATATCCTGGCAGCTGGATTAAATCCAGTGAACGTTCAACGGCATCCGAGATCTCTGATTTCGATGCCTTTTTCATTTGTAGCCCGAATGCGATGTTCTGTGCGACGGTTTTATGTGGAAACAAGGCGTAATTTTGGAAAACGGTGTTGACAGGACGACGATAGGGCGGCGTTTCTACCATTAATTCGTCGTTGATGTAGACTTCTCCGGAGGTAGGATATTCAAACCCTCCGATGATGCGCAGCGTCGTTGTTTTTCCGCATCCGCTCGGTCCGAGCAGCGAAAAGAACTCGCCGCCTTCTATCTGTAGCGATACGTCATCTACCGCTACGGTGTCACCGAACTGCTTTGTTACGGATGTGAGGGTAATCTGTCCTATTGACATGTATGCGTTGTTCTCTGGCAGATGACGATGTTTTCTTCGTGCATCGTTACTGGCATCCATTAATCTATGGATAGAACCCGCGCTAAAATTTGGTTCACCAGCTGTGGATTTGCCTTGCCGCGGGTGGCGCGCATCACTTGACCTACGAGGAATCCGATCGCTTTTTTCGTGCCGTCACGGTAATCTTGAGCGGGACCAGGGTTCTCTTCCACAACCCGTAAGACGATGGCTTCTATCTCTGAGGTATCCGTAATCTGTGCCAAGCCTTTTTCTTCAACAATCTCTTTCGGCATCTTGCCGGTTTCAAAAGCATCGTCAAGCACAGACTTGGCGATTTTGCCACTGATGGTTGCGCTGTCAATCAATTGGATGAGTTCACTGAGATGTGCTGGTGTGACTTTCGCGTTTTGGATCTCGATGTCCGCCGTGTTGAGAAGCCGGGTTAAGTCACCCATAATCCAGTTGGCACAGAGGGTCGGTTCACCACTGAGTTGTGCGGCTTCATCGAAGAATTCGGCGAGGTGTCGGGTCGTCGTCAGGAGTTCAGCATTCTCGGCGGAGATGCCGTAATCCGCGATAAAACGTTTCCGACGCGCTGCGGGGAGTTCCGGGAGTGATGGCTGGACCTCTTTAATCCACGCGCCACTTATCTGGACGTGAACGAGATCGGGTTCCGGGAAATAGCGATAGTCGTCTGCTTCCTCTTTGCCACGCATTGCTACGGTCTTGCCGGTACTGGCATCAAACAGGAGTGTCTCTTGGACGACCTCTTCACCGGCATCTAAAATCCGTGCCTGCCGTTTGACCTCATACGCCATTGCATCAATCAGTTCCTGAAACGAGTTTTTGTTCTTAATCTCTGTGCGTGTCCCCAATTCTTTGCTGCCTTTCGGGCGGAGGGAGAGGTTCGGTTCGCATCGTAAACTCCCCTCTTCCATGTTACAGTCGCTGACTTCGATATATTCCAAAATTTCCTTAACGGCGCGACAGTAGGCGATCGCTTCTTCAGGGGAATGTATTTCAGGTTCGCTTACAATTTCAAGGAGTGGTACACCCGCACGGTTGAAATCCATAAAACTACGGGTCGGATCGCCAGTAACTTCGGCATGAATAGATTTACCGGCATCCTCTTCAAGATGGATTCTGCGAAGTGCGACAGTCCGCAGTTCGCCATTAAATTCAAACGTTACCTGACCGTTTTGACACAACGGGATGTCATACTGCGATATTTGGTAATTTTTCGGCAGGTCTGGATAGAAGTAGTTCTTCCGATCGAATTTGCTGGACGTAGTGATGTCGCAGTCCATTGCCAAGCCCGCGCGGACCGCAAACTCGACGGCGCGTCTGTTAATGACGGGTAATGTGCCCGGCATCCCTAAACAGATAGGACAGGTGCAATCGTTCGCCGACGCGCCAAACGTATAGGCACAGTTGCAGAAGAGTTTGCTTTCTGTGCATAATTCGGCGTGGATTTCCAAACCGATAACGGTTTCGTATTTTTCCATGTATTCTCTCACATTATTTTATCGGTGCGCGAGCTGCCGATTATTATCAGCGTGTGCAATATAGTAAAACTTATAATTAACGAGACACCTATAGAAGGCGGGGTTCCAAACCCTTAAGGAAACACCCCAGCAAAAACCCTGCAACGGGTAAGTTTGTTGTTCTTTAAAGTGTCCACTTATTTTTTTGTTTTACTATAGTGGCATCTCGCGCCAATATAGAATAGAAAGTTTCTATAAACCTTTCTCCGTCAATTCGTTGACGACGGCGATGTTCGCTTCTACTTCGCTTTCCGAGGTCATCCCGATCGTCATTGCGTGTACACAAGGCAGGCGCATCACAAATTCGATTGCCTCGCGTTGGCTCTCGGCATCTGTCGCCAATTTGCCCATGCCCAAGACCTTCATGCCGTAAATTCCTTTGCCTGCAAATGCCATCTGCTCCATCGTACGGATCACATCTGCTGGCGATGCGTCCATACTAACGCCAGCGTGGTTAATTCGCGCCAAAACGACATCGACCCATTCTGTCATAGCGGATGTTTGGAACGCGCCGTAGTCGTGGCAAGAGACACCGTGGGCGCGGATCAACCCCTGCTCCTTGCATCGGACGAGTGCCTCCATAGCATCTGGGTAGCGTTGTGGCCAGTCGACCTGTGTCAGGCAGTGTAGCAACACAATATCCACATAATCAGAACCGATTTCTTTGAGGAACCGCTTCACATCCGCTTCCACCGTCTCCCGTGTACGGGAGGTCGTCTTTGTGGTGATCGTAACGCGCGCTCTCGGTAAGATTTCAAGTGCCGCCTTGACATGTGGATGGCTGCCGTACTGATCGGCAGAATCCCAGAATGTTACGCCTCCCTCGTATGCGAACAGAAGCAGGTCGCGCAGTTCATCAAACCCCAAATCTGTCTGGTTTGAACGACCGTTCCAACCGTTTGATCCGGTCCCCATCGACAACCGTGAAACATTTAAACCTGTTTTTCCGAGTGCTACAATTTCCATCAGATTTCTCCCTACTTTTAAGAATATGCTCTCAATCTAAATTTGCAAGTTCATTAAGCCTGTATTAAGTGTAACACAAGGTCTCGAAATTTGGCAAGCGGTTTCTGTATTTTGCAAATCCGAAGTACAACGTTTCAATTTTTTGTTGCTTTTTACCGATGTGTAACGTTACAATTAAAAGGTAAAATAGCAGCCTTATCATCGTTTTTATTTTATTTACGCGAATGAATATCAGGAGGACACCGGGAAGGTTTGAAATGAAACATCTAAATTTTTTGGATAGAGACCAAATTCAATTGGGTAAGAAAGCGAATCCACACATATTAAATATTGTTATAATGCGTCTATTTTTGTGGGGATTGCCTCTGTTGGTTTGTGCCTGCTTCGCGTTAGAAACGCCCGTTTCCGCCGACGAAGTGCATAATGAAGCGTGGCAAGAAGCATTCTCGCGCATCGATAAAGGCGAACGCAAACGCGCAGTTTCAAAGTTGGAAGGTTTATTGCAGACCGATTTGCCCGAATCGGAAAAGCTGAAAATCCATCATGCGCTCGGTTACAACTACGAAAAACTGCGCAATCGTCCACAAGCGGTTCGGCACTA
>ASZN01000157.1 GCA_000406005.1 Candidatus Poribacteria bacterium WGA-3G | reverse complement strand
ATCCGATGATGCTCACGATTGAAGACATTAAAGCACGTCCCCGGCAGGAGGTAACCTTCACGTTGGAATGCTCTGGTAATCACGGTTTTGCGACGTTCACTGGTGCGATTGGTAACGCGAAATGGGCTGGCACACCCCTTGCACCGATTCTCAAGGAGGCGGGTATCCAAGAAGATGGCATTGAGGTGATCTTCTTCGGGCACGATGTCGGTGAAGAGGAACGTCGAAAGGTCAAGATGCGTCAGAACTTCGCACGGAGCATGTCAGTTGAAGACGCATTGGAAGACACGATGCTCCTCTGTTACGAGATGAACGGTGAACCGTTACCGCACGCCAACGGTGCACCACTGCGCTTGATTGCCCCCGGTTGGTACGGCATTGCATGCGTCAAGTGGCTCAAGCGTATTGAAGTACGCGATACCCGGTATATGGGACGGTTCATGGGACGCGATTATGTCACGATGCGTGAGGAGAAACGTCCCGATGGCGAATCCGTCTGGATGGAGACCTCGGTCGGCAGGACGCAGTTGAAATCGTTAGCTGCGAAGGTGACCCATATCGGCGATAAATACCGTATCTACGGTGCAGCATGGGGCGCGCCTATCGAAACCGTTGAGGTTAGCATTGATGGTGGTACGTGGCAAACAGCGACGATTGACCCTGAGGAGGACGCGGAATTTGCTTGGAAAATCTGGCATCTCGACTGGAACAGTCCAGCGAAAGGCGAACACACCGTCGTTTCGAGAGCCGTTGACACGAAAGGCAACATCCAACCCGCAGCCGATTCCGACTACATCACCGGAAAGCATACCTATTGGGAAAGTAACGGTCAGGTCGTCCGTCGAATCACTATCGAATAGAAGCCCTAAGGAATCGGGGTTACAAACCTCTCCTACAATGGAGGCAGATCAGAAACTGAATAAATAAAAAAATGAATATAACCGATGCACAGAAACAGCAATTCCAAGAGGAAGGCTATTTCATTTTAGAAAACGTTATTCCGGAACCGCTGCTGGAACTGCTTCGCGGCGAGTGCGGAACCTTTATCAATCAGGCGGATGCTGAGATGGAGCGGCAGGACACGGATGTCCTCGGTCTCAACCATCGCGGCAAGCGATATTTCGTCTCAAACTGTTTCAGAAAACAACCGAAGCTCCGCGAATTTCTGTTCAGCGACCTGATGGCAGATGTCTGCCGTGCCACCTTAGGCGAGACAGCGTATCTCTTCTGGGAACAGTATGTTGTCAAAGGTGCAGAAGAGGGGATGAAGTTCAGTTGGCACCAAGATTCCGGCTACGTCGGCTATCCTGAGCATAAGCCGTATCTCACCTGTTGGTGCGCGCTTGATGATATGTCTGAGGAGAACGGGACAGTCTACGTGATGCCGTTCTCGCAGATCGGCATCCGTTCGTGGGTGAAGCATATCCGTGACGAGAAGAGCAACGATCTGGTCGGCTATTTCGGACCGGAGAAGGGTGTGCCTGCTGTCGTGCCTGCGGGGAGCATTGTGGCGTTTACGAGTGTCAATTTCCACTGTAGTGGGACGAACTATACGCGTAACCTGCGGCGTGCGTATCTTGCACAGTATTCCGCGGAACCGCTGCTTTCGCATGACGGGAGTCGTTTGTGGGGCAATGCGGAGCCGTTGTTGAAAAATGGAAAATCCGTTGTGGGGGAACCGCCACCAGAGATTACGTTGCGGTCTGATTAGAGTAGTGCTTCATCCACCTTGAAATTGAGGATAAACTTGGTTCGTAGTAGCGCAATTCATTGCGCATGGTGTTTGTCCTGGAAAAAATTATCAGTGGATTATGAGCAAATTTGTCGCTTAAGTGGTGTTGTCAAGTTCTTGAAGCAATTGTTCAATTTCGGCTTTGAGAGGCTCATTGCGGACCTGTTTTAGCAGTTTTAATGCCGTTTGATAATCCGCTTTTGCTTCCTGAATGCGTCCTAAACCTGTGTATGCAATCCCACGATTTTTATAGGTAAAGACATTATCAGATTCGAGACGTATCGCCTCATTACAGTCAATCAGTGCAGACTCATGTTGACCTAATGCGTTCTTTGCATATCCTCGATTATTATAGGCTGTGGAGTCACTTGGTTCCTGTTCGATGACCTCATCATAGTTAGCAACAGCCTGTTCATAATCTGCGATGGCTTCTTCTTGTCGTCCAAGTTTCTCTTTCGCATCGCCTCGGGTGTGGTACGCGAAGGCATAATTTAATCGTATTGCCTCATCATAATCGGCAATTGCAGACTCATATTGCCCTAACAATCTTTTCGTTTTGCCACGGTTACTGTAAGCAAGAGCATAATCAGACTTGAGACGTATCGCCTCATTGTAATCAGCGATCGCAGCCTCATGTTGACCCAACCGGTCCTTCGCAACCCCTCGGCTGTTGTAATCTGTTGGATCACCTGGATTTAGGCGGATTGCCTCATCATAATCAGCGATCGCAGCCTCATATTGTCCTAACAACCTTTTTGTATAACCGCGATTGTAGTAGCGTACGTTATTCGGCCCTAGCCGAATAGCTTCATCGTAATCGGCAATAGCAGCCTCGTATTGTTCTAATCGTCCTTTCGTATATCCCCGCGAGTGATAGGCATAGGCGGAACTTGGATTGAGTCGTATTGCCTCATCATAATCAGCAATCGCAGCCTCATATTGTTCAAGTTTGTCTTTTACATATCCGCGTCTGAGGTAGGCTGTGGCAGAATTTGGATTGACACGAATTAACGCATCAAAACCAGTAATCGCCTGCTCATAGTCTGCTATTGCCTCTTCACGTTGTCCGAGTTTATCTTTTGCAATACCTCGGTGGTAATAGGCATAGGCGTAATCTGGTTTTAGTCGGATGGCTTCATCAAAGTCAGCAATCGCAGATTCATGTTGCCCAAGTTGGTTCTTTACATATCCCCGATTTGCATAGCCAAAGTTATAACTTGGGTCTATCCGTATTGTTTCCTCAAAGTCAGCAATTGCAGCCTCGTGTTGTTGTAAGTAGATTTTCGTAATCCCGCGCCTGTTGTAGGCTACAGCTAAAGTTGGATCTAGCCTGATTGCCTCATTACAGTCAGCAATTGCCTCCTCAAGTTGGTTAATTTCGCTCTTCACAAAGCCTCGGTTGGAATAGGCATCGGCATCATCCGGTTTGAGACGAATTGTTTCATCAAAGTCAACAACCGCAGCCTCGTATCGCCCCAAGCTGTATTTTGCAACACCTCGGTTGGTATAGGCTTCGGCGAAGTCAGGGTTCAGGCGGATGGCTTCGTCATAGTCGAGGAGGGCGGCTTCGTGGTGGTAAATTTCGTTTTTTGCGGTGCCGCGGTTGTAGTATGCATCTGTATACTCCGGGTTTAGACGAATTGCCACATCATAATCGGCGATGGCGGGTTCGTATTGCTTCAGTTCACCCTTAGCAATCCCTCGATTGTAATAAGCATCGGCATAATCAGGTTTTAGGCGTATTGCTTCGTCATAATCGGCGATGGCAGCCTCGTATCGCTCCTGTTCACCGTTAGCAACACCGCGATTGTAATAGGCATCCGCGTACTCTGAATTGATACGTATCGCCTCATTATAGTCTGTGATAGCATCCTCATATTGCTTCAGTTCCCCGTTAGCAACACCACGGTTGTAGTAGGCATCCGCATATTCTGAGTTAAGATGGATTGCTGCGTTATAATCGGATATTGCTGCTTTGAATTGACCGAGCAACGCCTTTGTAGCCCCTCGACCGTTGTAAAAAACAGCATCATCAGGTTTGAGAGATACGGACTTGTCATAAGCGGAAAGTGCCTCTTCTTTCCGATCATTTTCTGAAAGGAGGGAACCAACAGAAAACCAAGCCTGGGCAGCGAGTTCAGTATCTAATTTTTCTGCGATGGTTGCAATAGCACGCCACTGTTCAATCGTATCCTTAACTGCTCCGGTTGTCTCAGGATTATTGATGTCATCTATAATTTTAATGAGCGTTTCTGTGTTCACAGTTTTCCTTGGTGATGTATCTAAAAAAAATAGGGAACTCACACCATTTTATGTATTGGCATCGTTTTTTTAGTGGGTATTTCGGGGTGGGTCTGCTGACTATTATGTATATATGTTTGAGGACAATAATCTCAGTTCTACCTGTTTTTGAAATTGGCAGCATTCATTCCGATTCTTCTGCTACTGCCCATATAAGCGCGTGAACTATATCAGCAGTATCCCAAACGGTTTGCGGGGGCATCGAGCACAAAAATTCTGCTTTTCTCACCTGCCAATCCAAACTTTTAACCTGATCTGCTCGAATAACGCCGCATACGTCAAGCCCTTCCGGGATTTCGACCTCAAAGGGATCTCCTCTGTTCGTGCGGGTGATTGGACAAACAATGGCCACACCCTTCAGTCTGTTAAATTCATACGGGGAAAGCACAAGGGCAGGCCGCGGATTACCCCAGATTTCTTTCCCCGCTTGTGGATCGAAACTGATCTTCACTACATCCCCACGCACCGGGATGTATTTCGAATCATGCTGGGTTGACGCTACCATATTTCATTACCGACCGGCGTACCGGTGTCTATCTCCTCGGACGCAGCGTCATCAGCTACTTGTGCCAAGAGGTCTGTGAGTTTCACGGGCGAACGCGCCGCGGGACGCCCCACCGTATCAGGACGGTGCGGTTTGAAAGGGACAACATTTTGGGTCTCACCAGACGCAGCGTCATCAGCTACTTGTGCCAAGAGGTCTGTGAGTTTCACGGGCGAACGCGCCGCGGGACGCCCCACCGTATCAGGACGGTGCGGCGTGGGCGTGCTGAGACCCATGGGGTAATTTCGGACCTTCATATCAGATTCCTCCTCATTACCCTCTTCAATTTGGGTTCTACACTTTTCAATGAGGGTATCAATGGAGTCCATCAATGGAGTTAAAAGATGATTTTTATTTTCACCAACAGCAGCAGTCAAAGTCTCCAGTGCACCAACAAGCTGTTGATAATCGTTGGGTTTCAACGAGACTAAAAGCTGACTCTCATTCCGTCCAACTACATCGACTAATGTATCCACAGCCACAGCAAGCGATTGAGATGCACCGATCGTTTTGGAAATAGGTGAACTGGGAGCCGGTTTTTGGTATTCAGCCGGACTCAATCCGCCAGCATCTTCAAACGCAATGTCTAATTCAACACGATCTGCTGTTAGTGGAGCCTGTGATGTACGTTGTCTATCGGTTGACATAATTTACTCCCTCAAATGTCCTCTATCACACCGCGGGTATTTACATCAGTAGTATGTAACTTAAAATTTCTTTTACTGTTCGACAAACTGTGATTTATTACTGATCATTTCAGTACGACTTCGCTACTGTTTAACGAACAATACAGAATTACGTTTACTGTACCATGGAAAAATATTAATGTCAAGAAAAAATACAAAAAATCGCGTACTTGCAATGAATTTAAACCATGGTCCGGAAAATTATGTCAATATTATATCGCGTAAAACTCTAGATGTCAAGAAAAAATCGATCAGCCT
>ASZN01000156.1 GCA_000406005.1 Candidatus Poribacteria bacterium WGA-3G | reverse complement strand
ACTTTCTACGTTTTGGTTTCCCTTTACTTGTTTTAAAAGAAGCAGGACTTACGCATTTTTCCATGATAACTTACTTATTACACACTGCAGGGTTTTTGCTGGGGTGTTTCTTCAGGGTTTGAAACCCCGCCTGCAAAGGGGCTGCGTAAGTCCTAAGAAGAATATAGATGAGGGGGTACGTACCATGTTTACTGATATATTTGGAAACAGAATCCCATCCGAATGTTGTGTTAGCCGGCGGCTTTGCTGTATAGCCTTATCGCTTTGCCTCTTTATGTTGTTTAGCGTTGCTTATGCCGCTGACCTCAGCAACGGACTGATTAACTATTG
This sequence comes from Candidatus Poribacteria bacterium WGA-3G, assembly GCA_000406005.1. Classification (GTDB taxonomy): domain Bacteria; phylum Poribacteria; class WGA-4E; order WGA-4E; family WGA-3G; genus WGA-3G. The sequence goes on along the minus strand of ASZN01000156.1, from coordinate 5,212 downwards.
GCCACTCGATGGCGATGCAACCGATAGCGTTGGTAACAACGACGGAGAAGTCATCGGGGGACCCGAATGGGTAAACGCTCGCGTCGGACAAGGTGTTGAACTCGATGGTGGCTCACAAAAAATCCACATTCCAGACTACAAATTTATCACTGAAACAACGACGTATGCTGCATGGATTAACGGATGGAAAGCCTCCGATTGGGCTGGCATCGTCGGGTCTCGAACGCCAACAGCAACCGAACTCATCTTCGGAGACAACGATCTGCTCCATTACGTCTGGAATAACAATTCCGCTGAAACATGGCGATGGGATGGCGGACCAGAGATCCCGATGGAAGAATGGGCACTCGCCGCCATGACAATTGAGCCAGCGCATGCTACACTCTATATCTATAGCGATGCCGACGGCTTGGAAAAAGGCATTAACGATATTCCGCACGTAGAACAAGAGATCGGCGTACTAAATATCGGTTGGGTCGACTGTTGTGGTGGTAACCGCTACTTCAAGGGGATTATCGACGAGGTGATGATCTTCGATCGCGTACTCTCTGAAGACGAGATACTACAACTCGCAACACAGGGACTTGCCGTTGAACCGTTGAACAAGTTAGCAACAACATGGGGAAAAATTAAGCGTTCTCGTTAACTGGTGCGATAACGTCGGCGAACTAAAATCCGAAACCGCTTGAGGTGAGGTGTAGGCACTTTCCAAATCTTATTGACTTTTTTACTCTCCTTTTCGTTCAAGGTGACTCTATATAGACAAACCCGATAGGCAAAATTTTTAATGTGAGGTAAAAGCATGCAAAATGTATTGGAAAACACGGCGGATGCTGGCGAGATGCCTCAACAGCATCCCGGACTCATTTCAAGGATATTCAGAGATTATCGAAACAATTTCGGACTGTTTTGGCAAGTAATGGTACCCCTAATTATCGTCAACCTACTGCTATATCTGGCGATATTTCTATTTGCCAAATCAATGTCTCCTGACGGACAGTGGACGATAAGCACAGAAAGGGGTGTTTCGGCTTACACATCGTTTTCTCAATCTGGACAACCCACAGGCATCGTATGGGGAACGCATTTCGGCATTACATCTATCCACATCAGCTTGTTGTGGTTGGCAATGTGTCCTCTCATCTTCGCCATAATGCAACGTCGTAACGGCATAGATACGACTTTCAAAGCAGTTTGGCAACGGACACTCCGTAAAACAGTTCCCATTTTAGGTGCCGCTTTTTTAATTGGGATCGTTGTCCTAATCGTTCCCGCAATCCTCGGTTTCCTTGCTTTTGAATTCTTTTTTTTAGACCTTGCTCAGTCTCATACGCCTGCCTTAATTGCTGTGTTTATGTGTATTACTGCTGGTTGGTCCGTTCTCTTTACATATTTAGCTGTAAAATGGAGCCTCTACAACCAAGGAATTATGATTGAGAATCTGTCCGCAATCGGTGCGATTCGGCGAAGCAGCGCACTGGTACGCGGTAGGACTTGGTGGCGGCTTTTCGGAATATATCTGCTGCTAACTTTGGTAGCCACGCCGTTGACTTCCTTACTGCTCGGTTTAACCCTGATATTTCTCTCCTTTGCTGCTCCAGAGTTTATCCCGATGCGTGAGGCACTGCTGCCCGGAAGATTCGTTAGCCTGCTTTTCTTTGGCTATGCGAAAATAACTTTAGAGAACGCGCCTACACTTTCGACGATAGGGGTACTCGCCGGTGTATACACGCTGATATGCGCTGCATTCGCACCTGTTTGGGCAATTCTGACAACGCATATCTATACGGAACGGGTAGAGGGACACACAGAAAAGGTCTCAGTATAATTTGATGCTTTAGAATTACTATAGTTTGGACAGTTTTTCAGCGGAGCGGGGGACCCGCCCCCTACGAGGGACCCATGTTCGTAGGGGTTGGGTCCCCCAATTCGCAAGAAAATGTGTGTTTTTTCTACGAGATCCGTGAACATCCGAAACTCATAGAAAAATAGACAGACTTTTGAAAACGCAACCGCCATGCGACAAGAATTGTCCAAACTACTGTTAGAATTAGATGAACAATTTAACGCGGGAACGTTCTGACGCAGGTAAGTAGTTGTAAACCTTTTTTTTGATGAGTTCCGGCGTGTAGCGACGCGAGAAATGCGTCAGCACGATATGTTCGCTCTCAATATCGGCTAACATCTCGGGTAGCATCTCAAGGTGTAAATGCATCGTCTTTTTCGCGCGTGTCCGATGCTCCGGTAGAATAAATGTGCATTCACAAATCAGGACTTTACACTGCTTCAGCAACGGATGCGCGTCAATAGGGATACTCCGTGTATCTCCGAGGTAAGCGACTAACGGCAATTGTATCTCTGTCGTGATTTCAACACCGGACTGTTTCAGGGACGCAATGTTTGGACCGGACAAATGCTGAAACTCCGGTTTCAATTTTTTGCGTACCTCACAAATGAGATAAGAAACAGCGGCGACACTGTGGTTGCCGGGCAAAATGTGTGCGACTAAATTCCGCCGAAACGGGATCGCTTCACCTACGCGAACGGGTGTGATTTGGTATGCCCAACCTTTGCCGGTATCCAACGCGGCGATCCTATCCAGGATCTGCATCAGCTGCTTCGATCCGCTCCACGGAACATAGATATTTCCCGGCGGTATACCAGAAAGCCAACGTTGGCTAATATAAATAGGCAGCCCGAAATAGTGATCCAAATGGAAATGCGAAATAAAGACATTGCCGATCCCGATGAAATTCATCGGGCATCTGCCTAAGTCGAAAACAAGATCAAGCTCCTTCACCCGGATATATGTGGCGACAGCGGAACTCGATTTTCCGTCAAGTGTTAAATTATCACAGTTCAATAGTGCCATATTAAATAGTCGTTAGTAACAATGCCACAGGCTAACGGTTTCCTATGCTACGAAAAGTTTTCCAAATTATAGTCGTTATACGAAAGGACAAAAAATGCGTATCGGAATTATTGGTGGCAGCGGTTTTTATCAGATGGAAGGCTTAACAGACATCGAAAAAACCGAGGTCGAAACCCCGTTCGGTAAACCGAGCGATGCTCTTATTCTCGGAAACCTTGATGGTAAACCCGTTGTTTTTCTGCCGCGACACGGTATCGGTCACCGGCTGCTCCCCTCTGATATTAATGTCCGCGCCAATATCTACGCGCTGAAATCGTTAGGTGTCGAATGGCTTATCTCCGTGAGTGCTGTCGGAAGCCTACGCCAAGATATTGAGCCTCGCCACTTCGTCGTTCCGGATCAGCTCTACGACCACACCAAAGACCGAAAATCGACATTTTTCGGAGAAGGTGTCACTGCGCACGTCAGCCTTGCCCATCCGTTCTGCTCAGAATTGGGTGCCTTCTTATCCGCCGGTGCTACGGAAGTCGGTGCAGCGGTTCATAACGGTGGTACCTACATCTGCATGGAAGGTCCGGCGTTTTCAACACAAGCGGAATCTGAACTCTACCGACACTTCGGTTTCGATATTATCGGGATGACTGCTGCACCGGAAGCCAAACTCGCTCGCGAGGCTGAGATCTGTTACGCCGTCCTCGCCTGTTCCACCGACTACGACTGCTGGCACCCTGAACACGATAACGTGACAACCGAGATGATCCTTGACAACGTCCGCGCGAATGTAGAAACTTCCAAAAAGGCAGTCCGAGCCGCCGTCGCCAAGATCCCAGACGGTCAACGGACGTGTGCGTGTGCAACTGCGCTTCAATATGCAATCGCGACCCATCCGGACGAGATACCGACAGCGAAACGGCACCAGTTAAAATTCTTGCTCGACAAGTACCTGGCGTAGCGTCTCGAATATCCGATCCGCTTCCGCTTCTGTCAAGATAAGCGGCGGCGCGATGTAGATAATGCTCTCCGGTTCCTCAACAGCATGCCCGATCTTCCCGACAATAATTCCGCCTTTATCAAAGTCTCGGAGTTGCCCAATGATCCGGTTCGTTTTTGCTGTTGCGAGGGGTCTGCCATCGGCTTCAATGAACTCCACGGCGAGCATTAACCCTTTGCCGCGCACATCACCAACGATCGGAAGTGCGTTTAATGTCTCTAACTTCGAGAGCAGATGCGTCCCGACTTTCTCCGCATTCTCCGAGAGGCGTTCCTCTTGAAGGATTTTCAGGTTTGCGACTCCAGCAGCACACGCAACAGGGTGTCCACCATAGGTACAGACCTGAGCGAACTCCCTGTTTTCATCCGCATCGCCGAGGAATGTATTGAATACCTGCGTTGAAGCGACACAGGCACCAAGGGGTAGATACCCACTCGTCAATCCTTTTGCCAATGTGATGAGATCGGGTTGTACATCCCAATGCTCACAGGCGAACATTTTTCCTGTCCGTCCGAAGCCAGTGATAACCTCGTCAAGTATGAGGAGCAAGCCGTAATCGTCACAGATTTGTCGTAGTTTCGGGAGATATTCATCGGGGGAGACAATGACACCACCACCACCGATGATCGGCTCTGCGATGATAGCAATCACGGTCTCAGGTCCCTCGCCTTGAATGATCCGTTCGATCTCATCAGCACACGCGATACCGCACGAGGAAGGCTCTAAACCCAATGGACACCGATAGCAGTACGGCGGATGCGCATGCGGGAAACCCGGAACAAGCGGTTCAAACGCCTTCCTTCTACGTGCCTGTCCTGTCGCGGACATCGCACCGTACGTGAACCCGTGATAGCCACGATAACGACTGATAATCTTGTAGCGATTCTGACCCGGATAAGTTTGTCTGCCATACTGCCTCGCGATTTTGATGGCAGTTTCATTGGCTTCCGAACCGCTGTTGCAGAAATAGACATGGTTCAGATCACCCGGCAAGCAATCGGCGAGCTGCTCTGCTAACAGGGTTGCCGGAACGTTAATCTGCGAATGTGGATAGTAAGGCAACTTCTGTATCTGTTCGTAGACAGCATCTGCGATCTCTTGCCTTCCGTAACCGACGTTGACGTTCCATAGTGCGGAGTAAGCATCTAAGTACTCATGTCCGTCTGCATCTACAACTGTTGTACCATGCGCCGACTCGTAAACGGCTAACGTCGTCTCCTCAAGACGTTGATGTTGAAACAACGGATGCCACACATGTGCTTTATCGACCTGTCTGTAGTCTTTTGTCATATTTTTTCCCGTAATTGTTAGCAGTTAGAGGAAGTTAACAGTTGTCAGTTTTAATAGTT
>ASZN01000155.1 GCA_000406005.1 Candidatus Poribacteria bacterium WGA-3G | reverse complement strand
GGTTCTCAAGCTTGAGAAAGTGATTGTGAACATCACCCAAGTCGTCAAGCATATTCCCAAGACGGACATTCTTGGGGTGTTCTCGTATCGGATACTTATACGTTCTGCGATGTTTCTTTTGTTTTTTCTTTCTTTTTTTCGCCATCGGTTTTCACGTATCACGCCTTTAACCCCTCAACAGTGGGTAGGAAACCGACACGCCACTAAGCAGTGACGCTGTTCATGTCGGTTTCCAACGTGATACTATCATTATACAGCATTTTTGATAGAGTTTCAAACCTTTTTTCGACACAATACAGGAGCGGGCATTCCTCCCCGAGCTAAAGCAGCGGGGTCTCCTGCCCGAAGATTGATGAAAAAGACTTGATGTTTTTGCTACGCGAACATAATATATTATAGTAAAGCCCACAATTAATTGGACACCCAAAGATTGGCGGGGTTCCAAACCCCGCCTGCAAGATGGGTTTATGTTCTCTAAAGTGTCCACATATCTTCGGGCTTTACTATAACGCAAGTTGCCACCTTGTAGCATCACCTGTTAGATTGTGCCGGAAAATACCGAAAACTAAAAGTTTGCGCTACAAAATGCCTGGATCATCAAAATTAACCATACGAAAACTAAAAAAATCGTTTTTTTTTCGTGTTATGCAACCGTCCGGCTCTATAATTGTGTCTTTAACTTTAAAGAGCAGTACGATATCGTAAATTCATATTCGTAACCGTCCTGAAACTATGGAGAATTCCAAATGGTAAGAGATAACGTCGAATTGATTCACAGGATTCTGTCAGGCGACGATGAGGCATTCAGCGTCTTAGTCCAAAAATATCAAAGACGTGTTCACGCCTTGATCTGGCGGAAAGTCGGGGATTTTCACATTGCTGAAGAAATTACCCAAGACACTTTCCTCCAAGTGTATAAAAAGCTTTCAACGCTAAAGAACCCGAAACTATTTGATGGGTGGCTTTATGTGATTGCAAATCGCCTATGTCTTAACTGGATCCAAAGAAACAAACCGGCAATCCATCAACAATCAATAGAAACCACACCGCTGGAAGAAATCGAAAAATCGTCTTATGCTAATTATGAATCGGAACACCGTGAAGCCGAGGCGACTGAACATCACCGTGAAATCGTCAAAGCCCTCCTTGAAACACTACCGGAGAGCGAACGCACGGTTATGACACTTCACTATCTCGGCGAAATGACATGTCAGGCGATCGGCGAGTTCTTAGGTGTGTCCGCAAATACAGTTAAGAGTCGTCTCCAACGCGCACGGAACCGTCTAAAGGAGCAAGAAAATATGATTCGCGAAACCCTCGGCAGCGTGCAATTACCTGCCAACTTCACTGAGAGCATCCTGCGGCAGGTTGCTAACATCAAACCGATTGCCCCATCAAGTAGCAAACCGATCGTGCCGTGGGCAGTTTCTGCAGCAACAGCGATCCTTATCTTCCTCATAATGGGTGTCGGTTCTCAATACCTTTCCCGTTTTCAGAAACCCTACAGTTTGAACGCGCAATCGGAAACCACCGTTGAAATCATTGATGCACCGATCGTTCTTGACACACAAGCGAAACGGGACTTACGCAACCAAGCCGGACGTTTCGATACCACCGGTAAAAATATCGGTACGGGTCCGCAACTTTCGGAACCGGTACTATTCGCCGCAGCGGAAGTGGAGACAGAAGAAAGGACAGAAACAAAACTACAGTGGCGGCAAGCGAACGGTCCAGCAGGCGTTTCTATCTTAGGTTTACTGGCAAGTTCCAACGGAGAAGTCTACGCCACTTCACCGATCGGTATCTACAGATTGGCACCCAATGCAGCGGCATGGACACTCGTTAATGCGACTGCAACGAATGGGCAACTCTATCCGATGCCGATGGCAGAACGCGGTAATACGCTCTACACTATCTCTACTAAAGAGTTGCTCGCTTCAACGGATCGTGGCGAGACGTGGAATCCTCTCGGGAGCCGTCCAGAAGGTAAGGCGAAAGGGTTGATACTAACAGACGAAGCGTTCTACCTGGCCACTGACAAAAAAGGCATTTTCCGCTCCACGGATGCCGGCAAACAGTGGACAGCGTTTAACGACGGCTTTAACTTTGACGAGGCAGCAGCAGAGAAAAAAATTACCACGGTTATATCTATTGGCAATACCGTGTTTGCGCTTACGGACCTTGAACTCTACCGGCTTCATTCGGACAAATGGAAAAAATTGCCGATAGCACCGCCCAACCGTTTCGATTCCTTTACCGCCTTGGCAGTCTCTGAAAACAACCTCTATGTGGCAGCGTGCCACGATTATTCACGGATGAAGATAAAACCAGCCGAACTCAAGATAGATGATCCCGAAGTCAAGGCCCACTTAGCATCAATCACAAGCGGCAAAACCCGTTGGACGCTTTTCCGTTCAACCGACCTGGGAAATTCGTGGTCCGAAATCACACCTAAGAACGTACCTTTCTCCATGCAGCAAGCGATAGATATCAACCTTATCGCTGCCGGTGAGACGGTTTTAGCAGCGTCTAGCATCCATGGAATGCGTTCAAGAGATGGTGGGCAAACGTGGACAGCCCTCGGCAAAATTCCGTATATCCCAAGTTACACACCAACTACAGGCATCAACGACAATACCTTTTACGCAGGTGAATATAGCGTCTATCGGACGACCGATGGCGGTGAATCGTGGCACCCGTTTATGCCGGGAATGATAGGCACCCGCATGCGGAGTTTAGTCGCCTTCAAAAACGCGCTCTATGTGCATAACGATCAGAAAATCGTGAAATCCACCGACAGTGGCGAGTCGTGGGCACCTGTCAATTTCAAAGCCGGTCTGAACACGCCGCGCGACCCGTATTTCCCCAATCAGAAGTTAGTTGTCGATGCAGGGAATCCTTATGGGATTTTCCTTGAAAAATGGCGACCGCGTTTTTTGGGTTCACCTACAACACGAAAAAGCAAAATGCGCATTTTCCGTCTGTCTGCTGATGGCAATACACTCAGTCCAGTGAAAGGCGTTCCCATTCTTGAACTTGATGAAGAACTTGAGTCAAAAGATCTATTGGCAGGTGAGGTAACGCTCGGGGAACTCGCAGTCAGCGATAAGACGTTCTACATTGAGTACAGACGGGAACTTTTCAAATGTAAACCCGGCACATGGAAGTGGCGCAGGACAGGAATCACCGATACTGGAAAACAACCTAACAACAGCCGCAGGGGGTTCCAGGTGGCAGCTTCCGGGGAAACCGTCTATGTCGGTAAACGGGACGGTAAACTCTTTCAATCGTTTGATGAAGGGACCAATTGGAAAGACCTTACACCAAACTTACCGCTTCAATTTAAACGTTTCAAAGAGATTATTTTTATCGGTTCGGCGGTTTATGTTTCAACCGACAAAGGTGTCTTAACGTCGCAAACTGGCGAACACTGGCGCGTGCTCACTGACAGCGAAGGCGAGCGTCTCGTCGTTGTGAGTCTCGCCGTTGATGATGCTACACTTTACGGGGTGTGTAGCACCGGTGCTTATCGTTTGGATAATCGTGGCACATGGAAAAAGGTTTCCCCAGAAGTGCCTAATGGCATCCGAGAACTTGTTTTCGCCAACGATAAACTTTACATTATTACCAACAGGCACGGGATGTTTCACATCTCGCTTGAAAACGAAAGTGGTTAACGCCATACCACATTCATCACAATCAACACCCTAAATCAGGCATAGACACACCCTCCTAAGGAGAAAGCAATGATTAACAGATTTTTATCTTTACCACTCACAACGCTTCTATTTGTCTTTCTGAGCGTCGCAGCGGCGGATCAAGTCGTAAAAAAAGCACCTCCAACTGATGCTGTTTCAAGCGACAGTGTTCTGCAGCTAATCCCAGAAAAAACATTGGGCATTATCTATTGTCCCAACTTACTTGAATTGGATAATAGGATTAACGCGCTGTTCACAGACCTTTCAGCGCGAGCCGGGGCACCAGAGATGCTCGCGCCAATTTTAGCAGGTACCCTCGGTGCTAATTTTGAGAGTTTAGCCGATTTTGAAGCCATCGGGGTGGATGTGAACCGAGATTTCGCAATCTTCATTACCCGTTTGAATCCGCTGCGTCTCTCTGCCGCTATCCATCTGACAGATACCGCGGCAATGAAGCAGGTCATTGAATCGGAAACAGGCGGAAGTGCCCCGACAGAATACAAAGGCGTAAACTATTGGCAGACCAACGGAGATGGTAACAGTTTCGCTATTTTGGACAACACCCTCGTGTTCTCACCGCATCCAAAAGACTGTGAAAGCGTTATTGATACCCATAACGGCGCGATGCAGGCTATCACAGCAAATCCGAATTTCGAGACTTTTCTTGCCGATATTTTAGAAGGAACGGATCAGTTAGGTGTCTGCTTTGATATTGAAGGCATTACCGCTTCTCTCAACGGACCCATTGAAGAAGAATGGAAATCACTGATAGACAACCTCAAAGACAATGATCAACTATCCTTGGTAATAGAGTCCTCGCTTAAAAATATATCCGGAGAACAGATAGCGTTTGTTGCACAACTACAGTCTGTAAATGCCAAGCTTCAAGTAGAAGGGACTGACGTACTAATTACGCCATCCATGGAATTCAAAAAGGATAGCGAGTTTAGGAACGTCCTCGAAGAAGTATCCGACGAATTAACGCACCTCGGAGATCTTCCAGAGCGTGCCACTATGAACGCTGCGTTTCAAGGGAGCGCGAAGCTGCTCACTGAGATCAGCACGTCTTGGTTAAACTTTACGCCACAAAAAATTCAAAACAAACAAGAAAAGCGAGAACGGCTTCTCGAACAGGTGAAGGGTTTTTATGAATCTCTGGCGGACCAGTGGAGTGTCTCCACCAGTTTTGGGGATAGCACTTTACCGAATTATCTTTTTATTTATGAACTAAAAGACGCGCAGCACGCAAAAAACTATCTGGATGAGATGTTCTTGGAAAAACTCAACTACAAAGATGCTTATGCAGGTCCATCTACAACGCACAACGGGGTTGAGATTAAAAGTTATATCTTTCCCAATCCCAATGAAGTTTTTGGTGTAACACCCTCTGATCCCTTTGATCAGATGCCGCCCGAATGGCACTGGTATTACGCTTTTAACGATGGGCAGCTCCTTTTCACAACGGGGACCAACCCTCAATTAATTCAAACGGCTCTGGAGAGGAGAGCCGGAAACGGCGAGAGATTCTCTGAGCATCCGAATTATCAAGAACTGACGGCAAGGTTAGGTACTGACAACAACATCTTTCTGACAATTTCCCCGATTACCGCGTTTAAAACCATGTTGCCGATAATCGAAAAGATGGATCCAAACGAAGCAGCAATGATACAAATGTTCACGGGTATGCTCACGAACCTACCGGAAACCTACAGCATCAGTTTGGCTGCCAAAGCACAAGACAACGGCATTGACGCGAAATTGCTCCTCACGCTCGGTGATTTTAAGCCCCTCATTCAAACCCTCGGAATGATACTCGGCATGTAGTCGATGCGATAGACTATTTTCTAATACCATTTCTGATTTTATTGGTTTCCTCTTATGTAGCATAGACTGTTAGTCTGTGTTCCGGTATGCCACCGTCCTTCATAACATGCGGTAATGC
>ASZN01000154.1 GCA_000406005.1 Candidatus Poribacteria bacterium WGA-3G | reverse complement strand
CAGACACTTACAGACTTCATAACGCATTTTCATACAATAACACCGAAAGAACCTTGATAATCACTGCTTTACAACAACTTTTGAGAAATATCAGTATCTTTTATACGCGCTTGGTTTCTAAGTATACCCCAACCGCCCGAATAACTTTTGATAGCGTTTATAATCTCGTCATATTTCGGCTGGAAATAGTCTGCGTCAATGCGTTCGGCGCGTTGGGTGTCGGAAAAGCTTTTGACGAAGGTTAACTGATGCTTCGGTTGCCAGTCTGCAAGACCGAGTTCGACAAGGAGGAGGGTTTGTGCATCATTGTATACCGCCTCTGATGCTTGAATTGAATCAACAGCTTTATTAAACGATAATGTTATTCCGTTCTGTAATTGATTGCATAAAAGCGGTATTTCTATCCTTTTTACTTCCTCTAAGTTGACATTTGACTGGTTAATCGAATGCCTTGCTCGCCTCTTGATGTCAATGATACCGTATTTGGTATTCAAAAATGCTGTCAGATATTCAGGCGTAACGATTTTTGGATCTGGATTTATCCGTACAAGGTAAGAGGCAAAAACAATATCTTCGTCCGAGAATTTTTTGAATATACCAGTTCTGCCTACAAACTCTTTCGAGTTTGTGCGATTAAACAGAACATCTCTATCTTTAAGTTTGAATGCCGCGATTTGATCATCATTTAGTTTTGCATACTTTAATATGTTCCGGTCACACAGCATGTTGCTAATTTCGTTCATCCTGTAAATCTTTATTCCTATATTGTCTTCACTCATTTCGATTGAAACGCCGTATTGACTTGAAGCAAGCGTATTTCCTATAGGAACGTACTTGAGATTTTTATTTTTATACGGTTCACAACTTAAGTATTGACTATCCCAACGGAAGTCAGGATGCAAGGATAGGTAAGATAGTTTCCTCGTTTTGAACTGCAAATTTTTATTCTCCGTACCAAAAACTTAATTCTTCACTCTTTGCCCACTTAATAAACTCCTCGGCAATTCCGTCGGGGAGTTCGCCATTGTGGTTGTGTAGATCGTGATTGACAATCAGATGACCGTTTTCGTCTAACTTGTGTTGCCCATTGCTATTTTCGAGAAAGACGTAATCGCCGGAGTTATCCTTGCCGCTTTTTTCGGAGACAGCAAAAAAGATGTCATAGTCATCAATTCTCGGACAAAGGGGACCTTCAGAAGGGTCGTTATTCCACTTTTGCAAAAATAGAATGCTTGTGTTGGTGCCAGTATGGGGTTTAAAGGTGTTGGTATCGAGTCCAACTACAGCCAAAATGCGTGCATGCTCCGCTATAAACTCGCGAATGTATTTATCAGATGTGTTGTTGAATCTACCTTGTGGGAGGACAATCGCCATGCGTCCACCAGGTTTAAGGAAGTCGAGGTTCCGCTCAATAAAGAGAATATCGCGCCCGACTTTGCTCTGTGGTTTACCATTCCCTTTAAAACCGAGTTTGTATTGATGAAGGATGCGGCGTTCCTTGATGTCGCCAGCAAACGGTGGATTTGCCATCAAGATGTCGAAGTTAAAAAGTCTGTTTTCCGCAGATTCCGATCTTAGTGCCTTGAGCCGATCAAAACCGTCTCCATAAGTCCGTACCCACCGGCTGTTTTTTTCTGTGTTGTCGCTCCACCGCTTGTAATCGAGCGTGTTGAGGTGTAAGACATTGGTTTCGCCATCACCAGCGATTAGGTTGAGGGTTCGGGCAACCCTGACCGTCTTTTCATCAAAATCGATGCCGAAGACTTTCAGGACGTGTTCCTTGTCGTCGGGTGGGATTTCTGCATTGCTGAAAAGGGTACCAGTGAGTTTGAAAATCGTATGCACAGGGAATCCACAACTCCCCGCAGCCGTGTCAATCATATACTCACCGCGTTTCGGGTTAAGCATCTTCACGCACATATCAATCACGTGCCGTGGCGTGAAGTATTGCCCTTTTTCGCCTTTGGCAGACTTACTGACGAGATACTCAAACGCCTCGTCAACAATCTGTAAGTTGGAGTTAAAGAGTTTGACATCCTGCAAACTTGAAACGCAGACAGAGAGATGGCTATCTGAAAGTTCAAACGTCGTTGCGTATTCAGGAAAAACGCCTTTCCACTGGTCTTTTGCATCGTCAAAAAGCCGCTGAATTTTAGTTTTCAGTTCGCTATCGGTTAGTCCTGTGTTCCTAAACTCCATAGAGCGAAAATCATCGTCCGGGATGGCTTCAACGGCTTTCTTGAGCATCTCATAATCTGGATGTTCGACCTCGTAATCTTGATCTGTTTCCTGTATAGCGGTATTGATGCGTTGCCGTAAGAGACGGTTGATAAACATCTTGTCGTCTTGACTCTTGAATTCGTCATAGAGTTTGGTAAAGATGAGCTTGAAGACCTCCTCAAAAACATCGACACCCGCATTGGCGAGGACTTCATCCTCTAACTCTAAAATGATGTCCTTTAAGGATTTCCGCTCGGCTGCGAGTTTGTCTTTGAGGATGAGGTCTTTGAGCGTAAAACGCTCGTTGAGTATGTCGGCAAGGGTTTGGTCAACGTTGGGAATATCCGTAATCTCTTCAAAGTAATTCGGATCTTTTCGGTGGTAATGTGAGATCTGCTGTCCGTTTGTCCATACGGCGATCGGCGCGCCGGTGGCATTGCAGTAGGATCGGAGTTGATCTTTACCATCTTGGAGTTTCGGCTTCTTTACCTCAATGATGATATACGGGGTATCCTCTCTGTCCTTGTCAAGGATAACAATATCAGCGCGTTTCCGCTCTCTGCCAAAATTCACAAGGTGTTCAAACCGCACGCGTTCTCTCGGATAACGATACTGGTCAAGGAGCCGCGCGGCGTAGAGTTGGCGGATGAGTTCTTCGGGTTTTAATTGGATTGCTTTTCTACGAATGGGGCAACGGATAAATGGGGTCTCTTTGCCTTTGATTGTATTGATGTGAATTTCTTTACGCAGTGCCTGAATTTCAGGTTCGCCAAACAGGTCGAGGTGGTAATTGCTGTCTTTGAGGATGGTTTGGATGATGTCGGGTTGGGTCATCAATTTTCCTTTCTTTAGCGTGTCTTCGGCAAACAAGGTAGTTTAGACCGCGTTATACGATAGTAGAGGGTAAAGTATCAAGGTAAAAAATAGGGCAGAAGTAAAATCCTTATGTCTCCTTGTGGCACAGATTTTAGAACTCAAGGCACTCTTAATTCTGACCGGAAGTCCGGCATATCCTTTACCCCGCATATCCTTTACGCGGAGTCACTTGAACCCCTCCAAACCTCCTAAGTTCTCGATTAATTTGATCTATGAGGGTAACATCTTTAATCTCTTCCGCAAATTTTAACGCTGTCTGCAAATCATCATTAGCTTCTTCAAAGTTTTCTATCTGACGCTTCGTCATGCCTCGCGCGCGGTAAAATTTTGGATCTTGAGGGCTTAGGTTAATAGCAAGAGTGAAGTCATCTATGGCATCTAAATATCTTGAATCATCATATTTTGCCGCACCTCGCCAGTAGTATGTATCTGCTGATCTGTTGGATTCTAAATTTATAGCACGATCAAAACAATCTATCGCTTCCTCATATTCTTCAGCCATGTAACAAGCGTGCCCCTTCATTCTGTAGTAACTACCGTTATCTGACTTTAGATCAATAGCATTGCTAAAACTTTCCTTGGCTTCATCAAGTTGCTTCATATCGTATTTTGCCATGCCCAACCAATAATGGTAATCTGGCTCATCAGGTTTTAAATTAATGGCGTCGGTATAGTCATCTGTGGCTTCTGGATAGAGAGTAAGCCTGTATTTTGCATTTCCTCTCAAATAATAGACTTCGTGATCCGCGCTGTTTAGGTTAAGTACCCTATCAAAATCGGAGATCGCGTCTCTATAGTCCTCTCTTTCATAAGCAAGAAGCCTCGCTGCTTAAACTCAGAAGGAGTGAGTTCAGTATAGGGAACCTCCTCACTACGAACAACCGCGAAGCCTTCAAAGTCAGGGAACATCCTATCTTTAGTGATCCCCGATACTTTCTGTAACTCGCTCCGAATATCTTGTTTGCTATTTGCTGCGATAATGCATACATCGTCTGCAGCAAATTCGTAATTGCCAAATAGGAAAATAGATTGCTGCGCGATAATACGGTGATTCTGCTGGCGAGGTTGCCAATGATACAGTTGAGATTCCTCACTATCTTTGAGAAAGTAACCAATGTCTTCCGCTAGCAATGTCGGTGTAATTTCTCTAAACTTCGGCGGCTGATTAGACACAGCGAACACTTTACCGTCTGGAGAGTCTTCTGGATTCTTATGATCTCCATCGCAAGCAAACCAGAGAGCAATTTGAGCACTGTGACTAAAGTCTATCAAACAGGTAGCTGCCCCGAAGTGCTGAAGGTCAGCGAGGATTTCCAATTCCTTCAATTCCCGTCCATCTTTTCCATCATAGCCCCGAAGCCGTGATTCTCTAATCAAATCTTGATTAATCTGGAGGAATTTCTCAAAATCTCTTTTCTTTTCTTCCGGACGACGAAAAGCAGACGCTTGTATTCCGTATTTTGCATTTGGGACACCCCTAAAAACATACTTACCGCTCTCAAATTTCCTTGCCCAGGCCATAAACGCATCCAGTGTTTCGATCTTGCACTTTTCTTTTGAAGGGATAGACCAAAAACCGCGCTTTGGACTTTCTACAAGCCCTAATTTTTTCATTCTCGCTAAAGCATCCACGACAGGATGTTGTGATCGATCCGTTGCAAGATATCCCCCGCGTCCCTCATGTGCTTCATCTACTCTTCTTATGAGTTCCTGTCTTCGCAGAGTCTTTCCTTCAAGTAGTTCCGCGATGAGTTTTTGTGCTATACTCGGTGTAAGACGCTGTTCACGATACTGATATTGGTCATTCATATTACGTTTCCTCGTTTCCCTTTCGGTAGTCAATTGCTTGGTTTAAAACATCACTGCAATCAAGAATATCAGCGACTTTAAGAAAGGTTCTTGAAAAGACGCATGGGGGATGGCAGAAACTGAGGGTTTCCGCTTTTAGCAGTGCCACTCAAGCTGAGTTTGAATAGCATACCAGATAAGTGGAAAAAAAGCAAGTACCAAATGTAAAATTGTAAAATGGGTGTGTAAAGTTTTTGGCAGTGGGTTTATGCTGCGTTCTGCCTGTCTTGTGTGTCCCAATAAGTATCCCATGCGTCATTCTTTAGCAAACATCGCCAAAAAAGTACGCTATTAGTAGTTTTGGGATTGGTTAAATTAGTTTTCACAATAATTTGTTTGGATTTGTAAACTTTTAATTTGACAAAACACTTCAAAAATTGTATCCTATTCCTACGCATTGTTGGTGTTAACAATGCAACTCCATAAAAACGTATCTAAATAGTATTAGGAGAATATAATGAAAAATAGAGATGAATTTCATAATACAACCTCAACACGTGCTAAAATGTTCAAAAAACTACATGAATCCGATAAAGCTTTTGATGAGTCTATGGTAAGTCTCATAGCTTGGCTACAAGAATCGATACAGCAAGGTTACTTATCCAAACTATAGTTTGGACAGTTTTCTCAGTTTAGGAGTTCCTAACGGTGGACAGTTCCCTCCCGTTAGGACTTCCGAACAGGTGTTAGAATCGCTTTCT
>ASZN01000153.1 GCA_000406005.1 Candidatus Poribacteria bacterium WGA-3G | reverse complement strand
GATATTTATGATTTTTCACTGTGGCATAAGGCACCCTCTCTCTTGTAGGAGCGAGCTGTGCTCGCGATATTTGAGTTGTGCTCGCGATATTTACTGACACCTGATGGCTATTCCACGAAACCGACAAGGAGATACCAACCCATGACTGATGAAGAAAAATTTCGGTTTGATTTAAGCGGATTCCTCGTTCGTCCTGCGATCCTTGAACACGACGAAATCGAGGCAATCGTTGAGCAGATTGACAAGATTCACCACGACAAAGAATCCTTACCACCGGAACACCGCGCCGTCCCGGGCGGTCCCGCGAGCGTCCTGATTGATCACCCGAAAGTCCTCGAGGTCCTACACGAAATCATCGGGCCCGAGGTCCGGTTAGAGAGCTGTTTCTCTGTGTGGCGAGAAAAAGGACGCAGGCACGGCGAACTCCACGGCGGCGGACCGAGACAGGCAGACCCGATCTTCGGGTATCGCGTCAACAACGGACAGATCCACGCGGGAATGGTACGCGTCGTCTTTGAACTGACAGATATTTCTAAAAACGATGGTGCAACGCATTTCATCGCTGGCAGTCACAAATCCAACTTCCCGATGCACCCCGATCACATGTCGTTAGAAGACGGGAAACGGAGTCCGTTCCTGATGAACTACGAATGCCCGGCTGGCAGTGCGATCTTCTTCACAGAAAACCTGTGTCACGCCGGTCCGATCTGGCAACGTGAGACCCCGCGTGTGGCAGTGCTAAACGCGTATGCACACCTTGCGACGCATTGGCACCGTCTACGGATTCCGCCTGCCGTATTGTCTGCGCTACCGCGTGAAAAGCAGGCGTACTTCCGTGAGCCGTGGATCGCCGATTTCCGTACACGCCCGGCAACGAGAAACACGATTGAACGGTTCCTCGACAACGACGAACCCCCTGTGAATACGGATCACAAGCCGTGATTTAAGCAGGTTATCCCTGTTTGTAGTAGGGCAATTCATTGCCCGTTATTGAACTGTGGCATGCGATAAACCTCTCTACTACAAACTAACTCTAAAATTGAAAATGAAAAGACGCGTCCTCATTATCGGTTGGGACTGTGCCGCACCGGAACTTGTCTTTGATGCATTCAGAGACGATATGCCCAACACACATCGCTTAATGGCAGAAGGCATCTACGGTGAATTGGAAAGCACAATCCCACCGATCACCGTGCCTGCCTGGATGTGCATGATGACCAGCCGAGATCCGGGTGAACTCGGCATCTACGGCTTTCGTAACCGTAAGGATTATTCTTACGATGCCTTGACGATTGCCAACGCACACGCCGTGAAAGTCCCGACACTCTGGGACCTCTTAGGACAAGCACAGAAGAAGTCCGTCGTCCTCGGCGTACCGCTCACCTATCCTGCCAAACCGTTTCCGGGTTGGATGGTCACCAGCTTCCTCACGCCTGACCGCAATTCACAGTGGACGTTTCCGAGACGGCTCTCACGCGAAATCACGCAGGTCGCAAGCGACTACATGATTGATATTCCAAACTTCCGGACGGATCGGCGCACCGAGTTGGAACAGCAACTCCTCAAGATGACCACCGAACGTTTCAAACTTGCACGCCACCTACTGCAAACAAAAGATTGGGACCTCTTCACAATGGTTGAGATGGGCTCCGACCGACTCCACCACGCCTTCTGGCGGTTCTGGGATAAAACGCACCGGAAATATGAACCGGATTCGCCGTTCTCAGAGACAATGCGGAACTACTATCGTGTCCTCGATGCAGAACTCGGAGAAATGTTAGCGTGCGTTGATGAAGACACAACGGTTATCATCCTTTCAGACCACGGCGCGAAACGGATGGACGGCGGTATCTGCATCAACGAATGGCTCCAAAAACACGGCTACTTAACGCTTAAAACCGAGCCACAGGAAATTACGCGTTGGACACCGGATAGGGTCAATTGGAAGGAAACGAAGGCGTGGGGTGAAGGCGGGTATTACGGACGCATCTTTATAAACGTTGAAGGCAGAGAACCCGACGGGACTGTTAAAGCGGAGCATTATGAAACGATCCGGGACGAATTGAAGGCGCAGCTCGAAGCAATCGTAGACGAGGACGGTAATAACATCAACACACGGGTGTTCAAACCGGAAGCGGTCTACCGAGAATGCCGAAATATCGCACCCGATCTGATCGTCTATTTCGGGAATCTCTATTGGCGTTCGGTCGGAAGCGTCGGTTACAACAGCATCTACACCTACGAAAACGACACCGGACCCGACGATTGCAATCATGCTGAGATGGGCATTTTCATTCTCAAACCCGCGTCCCATTCTTCTATAGCGCGACAAATAGGAAACGTGGCTGCCAAAAGCATATACGACATCGCACCGACGGTATTGAACGAATTCGGTATTGACATTCCAGAAGCGATGCAAGGGAAACCGATTTAAACGGTTACTGCGTTAACAATCGCCGCCGCAACGACTTCTGCAGCGAGGATACCGATGGTGTTCACGCTGCTTCCGGTATGTGTACCTGTCGCGAGGGTGAAAAGCGTATCGCCGTCGAACATCGTATGCGAGGGTCGAATTGCACGCGCCATTCCGTCGTGCGCCATCTCCGCAACTCGCGTCGTTTCCGCAGGCGAGAGCGCAGCATTTGTAGCGACAACACCGATCGTTGTATTCGTCCCCGGAACCAAATTCGCATCCAAAAGCCGTTCCGTGATGTCCACGAAATCGCCGTTTTCTTTTCCCCCGGCGAGAATCTCACCTGTCTCTGGGTGTACAACGTTCCCAAGCGCATTCACAACCGCAATCGCGGCAACAATCAAACCTGATGAATCGAGGCATTTACACGCCGAGCCGACACCGCCTTGCGAAGGCGTAACACCCGGTGCCTTACCCACCGTTGCACCCGTGCCTGCGCCAACGGCACCCATCGCGACCGGGTCATCTGTAGCGTTCAGACACGCCTGATACCCCATCTCACGGTCCGGACGGACTTTCGCATCACCGACCCCCAGATCGAAAATGACAGCCGCTGGAACAATCGGCACGCGGACGGGCCCCGCAGGAAAACCGATATTCTGTTCTTCAAGGTACTGAACGACACCGCTCGCAGCATCCAATCCGAAGGCACTGCCGCCGGTTAGGAGAACAGCATGTGCTTTTTGGACCAAACGTCCGGGACGGAGTGCTTCCGTCTCACGCGTCCCCGGTGCAGCACCGCGGACATCAACACCTGCTATTGCACCTGCCGGACAGAGGATAACCGTACAGCCCGTCCGGGCAGTTACGTCAGTGGCATGGCCTACCTTGATCCCATCTATCGCTGTGAGTGTTTGGTTCATTGACTCCATAGGTTACACGGTATTTCAGGTTTCTGGAGATGACTATAGCATACTTCAATTAAATCTGCTACTGGTTTGTAGTAGGGAAACCATTTATTGTTCGCCAAACCTTCAGACGATGTTGACAATTTTTGAGATAAGATGCTATAATCGAGCTAACGTCAACCAAATACGGAGCTAACGTCATGAAGCGTTTTTATCTACTTTTTCTGATTCTTACCGTTTTTCTCGGTTGTTCACTTGTAAATGCGAAAATAATACCCGATAAAAACTTAGCCACTGCCGTGCGAACAGAACTCGGTTTAGACCCAAACGAACCTATTTTAGAAAAAGATCTGAGAGAATTAAAAGTCTTAGGGATCGTACGTAGCGGCATAAAAAATCTGACCGGCTTGGAAAAAGCAACAAATTTACGGACTTTACTGCTTGAAGGGAACGAAATTACGAACATCACTCCACTTGCAGACCTAACAGAACTCACATACTTAGGACTTAGGCGAAATAAAATCAGCGACATTACACCCATCACAGGATTAAAACAGCTCACAGGTGTGTTGCTCCAAAACTGCAAAATTACAGACCTCACGCCGATTTCTGAAATGACTCAACTCACGGTTTTGTCACTCCTGAAAAATAAAATTACGGACATTACCCCTATCGCTGAATTAACGCATCTTAAAACTTTATTGCTTACGGGTAATGATATTCGTGACATTACGCCAATTGCAAGACTAACGCACTTGGAATCCTTAGCTATCGAGCATCATCGAACCAAAGATATAACATTTTGCAGCGAATTAAAGATGCTGAGAACTCTAATACTCACCGGTGGTCATATCAACGATATTTCACCTCTCAGTGGACTAAAACATCTGAGTGCTTTGAATCTCGCCGGTAATCAAATCAGTGATATTTCACCACTTACTCGGATAGCAAAACTTGAAGGCTTAGTACTTTTGAATAATCAAATTAGCAATATTTCATCGCTTGCTGGGCTGGCAAAACTTGAAAAGTTATTACTTGCGAATAATCAAATCAGCGATATTTCACCACTTACGGGATTGATAGAACTTAGGGTGCTTTTACTCAAGAATAATCAAATCAACGACATCAGTGTCCTTGTAAATCTTAAGAATCTCATACAGTTAGATATCCAAAACAATCCGATTCAAGATATGCAACCAATCCGTAAACTCCGCAAACAGATTCCAAATTTGCAAATTATAGAATCTAATCGCTAATCAAGGTCTTGAAAAAGGGTTAGTATTATGAAACATATTTGCGTGCTTTTTGCCTTTCTCACTGTTTTTATAAGTTGTTCACCGCCAGAACTGGTAGAGATACCGGATCCGAACTTAGCTGCAGCCGTGCGGGAGGCGTTAGACTTAGCTCCAAAGGCACCTATCGTGGCAGAGGATTTGAAAAAATTAAGATCCCTGCATACTGCATCAAGCGGTATTACAAACTTAACGGGACTCGAAAAAGCGACAAGTTTAATACACTTAAATCTTTATGGGAATCAAATTGTGGAGATTACACCAGTAGCAGGGTTAACAAAATTGAGGAGGTTAGACCTTTATGGTAACCGGATCAGCGACATTACACCACTTTCGGAATTAGAGCAACTTAAGTGGCTACGACTTCATGATAATCAGATCCGTGACATCACACCTCTCACGCAATTAAAGGAGCTTGACTTCTTAGGACTCTCTTACAACCAAATTGGTAACATCAAGCCACTCGCTGAATTAAAACAGCTAAAGAGACTATTCATCAATAATAATCAAATTGTAGACATTACAGTGCTCACAGGATTGATACAACTTACACATTTAGGGCTTAACAGTAACAAAATCAAAGATATCGTACCACTTATTGGATTGACGAAGTTAGAACTCCTAAACCTCGGGGGAAATCAAATTGAGGACATTACACCACTTGCGAGCCTTCCACAATCTACTCACATCCAGGTTGAACAGGAGTTGATATTCAAATTGATCCGTAACCCCAAGACCAAAAAAGAAGGAGGTGTTCCTAAATAGTTTTTTTCCTATGTTTTTCTTGATAAATCTATGTTTCTGTGGTATAATTATAGCATGAAACACTACAAGACACCACGAGAAACAGATGTGTGTGAGGCGTATACTTCTAAAACGGTGTCTTGGACAGGAGAACTCGTCGCGAACCTCGGCGGTTCTAAAGTCATCAAGTCATCAGAAGGTCAATCTATGGATAGGGATTTAAATGGCGCACGGGGGATATTCATTAAGACTGTCGCCCGTGCTTTGACGGTTCGTCCATACCTCGCGTAACCTTGAGGTATGCAAGCCGAGTCTCATTTCTGACGACGTATCAGACGACCCTGGTGGTATTCAGGCTTAGATACTGACGAGTATCGTAACAGGGGGTAGGATCCCTTTAAA
>ASZN01000152.1 GCA_000406005.1 Candidatus Poribacteria bacterium WGA-3G | reverse complement strand
AAGCCGTTGCGCCTTCTTGCACTCCGGCGGAGTGCTATGTTTGAAGCATCAGAAAATGGTGCAACGAATTTAGTGCCAAAAACTTTACACACCCATTGAAGAGGTGGGGTTGGGAAATCTCACTTTTGGATAGCTTGGATGTCCCAGAACACAACAACGAGACGGCGTTCCAGAATAATAGGTAGGGGAAAAAAAAGTGGGCAAGCTCGCCTCTTTAGTTAATGCCCACTTAAATTGTTGTTTTAGATGTATTTAGATGTATTTTTAGACGTATTTAATTGTATTGACGTATTTAATTGTATTGTTATTTGCCCTCTGCTCTAGGGCTTCAGGCAATTCATTTATGTTTCTTAAGAAGTTGCGATAGACTCGATAGGTTGCCTCCTTCGGAATAGCACGGTCTGGTCCATAATATCCCAGATTTTCGTGATAAGCGAAACCAACTAATTTTATTGTGCCATCGTCATAATATAGGGCTTGGATGTAAATGTCCGATGGATTTTTATCTGTCTTTTCAGCATTTACTCCCAAGAACGCTGTCTTTTTTGGATCGTTAGGGCAAGTAACTTGCAAAGTAATCGGCGAGACAAGTAACTTGCAGTCTATATCAATTAAATTTGGAAATTTCGGATCTGGTGATCCGTTTAGTGTGTTCCTGATTTTAGCACGAAACCCACGTTGATTTAACCAAGCCACCACGTATTCTGTACATTGTTGTGTGGCAGACTTTTCTAATTGAAGTTCCTCTTCGTGGAGGATTATGTTTTGAAACATAATAGTTTCTCCTTTAAAGAGGCAAGCTTAAAAACATTATAACACATAGTAAAGAAAAAGTTAAGTATAAAATGAAGTCATGAGTCACAATTTTAGAACTATAGGAGAGAACTGTAATGTACAACGCTGAAACACATTTTAAGAACCTATATGATACCGTGCCACGACAGTACGAATTTCAGGCAACCACGCGGGAAGAATTGGTGGCGTGGCAAGCCAATTTCCGTCCGAAACTGCGAGAGATCCTCGGTTTGGATAACATGGAAGCCGATTTGGTGGATTACGTTCCGAAAGCGGAGCAGCTGGAAGTTTTGGATATGGATGACCACTTCCGTGAAAGTTGGTATCTGTGGGTAGAACCGACGGTGCCGCTGCCGTTCTATCTGCTTCGACCCAAAACAATCGAAGGCAAGCTTCCGCTGATTCTCGCGCCGCACGGGCACAACCATCCGCATCTCTACGCCGGTATCGCCCACTCTGAAACAGAGGAGGAACACATGCTTGAAGGCGAGCGCGACATCGCACGGCAGGCAGTCGTTGAGGAAGGCTACATCGCCATTGCACCAACGACGCGGGCTTTCGGTGAAACGCGGACGGATGCAGATAAAGAGGCGAATAATACGCATTCCTGTCGGCACCAATTGGTTCACAGCATACTCGTCGGTCGTACGCCGATTGGGGAACGAGTGTGGGACATGTCGCGTCTCATTGATTGGGCAACGGAGCATTTACCGGTAGATGCGGAACGGATCGCCATTACTGGTAACTCTGGCGGTGGAACGGTCTCGCTTTTCGCCGCTGCGTGTGAAACCCGTATCGCAGTTGCCGTGCCGAGTTGCTATTTCTGTACCTTTGAAGGGAGCATCGGCATGATCCGGCACTGCGAATGTAACTACGTGCCGGGGGTGATGCGGCTTGGCGAGATGTACGATGTCGCAGGTTTAATCGCACCGCGTCCGTTCTGTGCGGTTGCCGGACGAGATGACGGCATCTTTCCGATAGACCACGTTGAGTTCGCTTATGAACGGTTGAAAGAGATCTATACGGTGGCAGGTGTGCCCGATAGATGTGAACTCTTTATCGGTGACGGCGGACACCGCTACTACAAAGCGGGGGCGTGGCCCTTTGTGCGACGGTATTTCTCGGAATAGGTGTGGATTCTCGCTATCCTTTTTTGATTGCCCATAATGTCTTCAAAATGATTTTGATGTCTAAGGCGAGGGACCAGTTTTCGATGTAGTATCGGTCGTAAGAGATCCGTTCTTCAAGAGAGGTGTTGCCGCGGAAACCGTTGACTTGTGCCCAGCCGGTCATACCGGATTTGACGCGCTGCCGGGCGAGATAGTGCGGGATCGATTCACTGAACGTGTCAATGAGACCGGACATCTCTGGTCTCGGTCCAACGAGACTCATATCGCCTTTGAGGACGTTGAAGAATTGGGGCAATTCGTCGAGGCTCCAGCGTCTGAGAAATTTTCCGAGTGGTGTCTGTCGTGGATCGTCGGTTTTTGCCCAGATATGTCCGACTTTCTTCTCCGCGTCTGCACGCATAGAACGGAACTTATAGATATTGAACGGCTTTCCGGCTCTGCCGACCCGTTCCTGACGGAAAATGGCTTTGCCGGGTGATGTCAGTCGGATTGTGATTGCGATAGTTAGCATCAGCGGACTTAGCACAAGCAACGCAAACAGGCTGAAAACGATGTCTATCAGTCGCTTAACGATACCGTGTACACCCTGCATCGGTGTCTCTCGCAATTGTAATACCGGTATACCGTCGAAAAAGGTGATGGCTGTCCCACCTTTGATAAATTCGGAGAGTTCGGGGAGTAGGTTAATTTGGACGGGGTCGCCTTCGCAAGCGTGGAGGATTTGGAGGATAGTTTCGTTCGGCACTGCCGGTGATGAGATAAAGAGCGTGTCAAGTTGATGCTTTTGTACAAGCTCAAGTATATCTTGACTTTCACCAAGGTGCGGGATTTCTGAAGCGTCGGCAGCTGCTGTTTCGGTGATTATACCGACCAATTTGTATCCGCTATTCGGTTTCACTTTTAAGGCCTCAATAAACTGTTCGGCGCGGGCATCACAACCGATGAGTGCAAGGCGACTCATACCGACCCCTTGCGCGTGGATCGCTTGACGGAAACGGTGCAGAACGAGTCGTCCCAAAAACAGCCATACAAGGCTAAAACCGGAGGCGAGCAGCATCACCCAACGGGAGTAGGCATCGTGGTGATAGATGAAAAAGAGTCCAGCTAAGGTGGCAATAAGTGCAATGCCGGTCGCTTTGCAGAGGGTCCAGAACGCTGACAGGGATGCGTTGCTTTCTGGACGATAGAGGCTAAACGCCTTCAACGTCATCAACCAGATAATTGCCATCAAGGGGATGAGCCGGAAATAGTCGTCAAGCGGTGGGGTAGCACCTTTATGCAACGCGAGTGCCTCAGGTGTCCAACCAGATTCAAACCGGACCCAGTATGCTATGACAATTGCAGTGGCGACGAAACAGAGATCAAATAAGACTGTGAGCGCGATGAGCAAGTGGTCGAGCGTTTTCTTATTCATTGACTTCAGGTTAAACGGAACTTGCAAACCCGTTTTGAGGGCTGCATTCAGGTTGCCTCTCGTAGTATTTTTTAAGCGGAGCTTGCAATTCTGTCAGTCTGATACGGCACTAACAGTGAACTGACAGATACCTTAAAGTATAGCAGATTTGCAGGACGCTTTCAAATTAAAATCGGGCGCGATTTGAAGGTTGAAAAACGCGAATCGTTACTGATAAATTTCGCACAATGTGTTATGCTATCAACACAGACCTTTGGAGATCAAATTTCGGAAATCTGAATATTTTACCGAAATGAGAGGGTATATAGCATGGCGAATCAACTGAGAGTAGGGATTGTTGGTGCACATCGTGGGAGTTCATACATGGCACCTTTTGGCGCGATAGCAGAAACCGAGGTAACGGCGTTTTGTGACATCAATGAGGCGACGCTCGAAAGTGTTGCTGAACGGTTCGAGGTTTCCCAACGGTTTACGGATTATGAAGCGATGCTGGATGCCGTGGATCTTGTTGTGCTTGCG
Organism: Candidatus Poribacteria bacterium WGA-3G; assembly: GCA_000406005.1. GTDB lineage: Bacteria > Poribacteria > WGA-4E > WGA-4E > WGA-3G > WGA-3G. Next base: position 1,966 of record ASZN01000152.1, on the reverse strand, counting down.
ACACCTGAGAACCTCCATGTACCGCAGTCGATTGCGGCCTTGGAAGCAGGGAAACACGTTATCAGCGAAGTGACTGCCGCTGTTAATTTAGAGGAGTGCTACGATTTGGTTCGAGCGGTTCGGAAATCGTCTGCCAAATACACGATGGCTGAAAATACGTGCTACTCCAAGGCAAATGTGCTAATCCGCAATATGGTAGAATCCGGTATGTTCGGGGATGTCTATTTCGGGGAAGGCGAATACCTCCACAACGTCAAGTCGCTTCACCACGATGCTGGCGGTAACCCGACGTGGCGTTACTACTGGCAGGTCGGTATCAATCGGTGTAACTATGCGACGCATAGTCTCGGTCCGGTGCTCCAGTGGTTTGGCGGACGCGTTGCGAGTGTCTGTTGCCTCGGTACCGGTGTTAACACCGATCCCGAACATGCGATGGAAGATACTGTGATGATGCTGTGTAAAACGGATTGCGGTGGGTTGATCAAGATTCGGATTGATATGCTCTCGAACCGTCCGGCAAATTCCTATTTCAGTTTGCAAGGCACAGAAGGGTGTTATGAGGGTTCGCGTGGATTGGGTGCGGCACCGAAGCTTTGGTTGAGTGAGTTCGGAATAAGTGAGCAGTGGAGACCGCTCTCCCAATTTGAGGACTGCCTACCGGAACGGTGGAAGAACCCACCTGCTGAATCAGAAAACGCTGGCGACCTCGGCGAGTATTTCAAGGTCCGTGATTTTGTCGATAGTATCCTCACGGATACGACACCACCGATTGATGTCTATACGACGATGGATTTCACGGTGCCGGGGTTGGTTTCGGAGCAATCTATTGCGAACGGTGGGGAGCCGATAGAAGTCCCAAATTTCCGAGAGATTGAATAGTAGATAGCGTGGAGATAGATTAACGTTAGAAACGATGCGTTTTAGTCATCTTCTTCGACAGGCATGAAGACGAGTCCGCAGCTGCTACAACGGTACCCACTCTCCGGTTTCGATTCCACAACAGGGAAGAGCATTCCGCAGCAGGTTGGACACGGTTCGTCAATCTCCATGTCGGCTTGTTCCATTTCGCCAGATCGGTTTTCAAATTCAACGATCATATTTTTAATTTTCCTTGCGGTTAAAGCGCGTTAGTTGGTGCGCTGAAAATTCGTTCTTAAAATCCGCCTTCCACTCCGTTTCAGGCTACGTTTTTTATCCTAACATGCGTTTGAATCGCGAGCACGACGTGCTTCTACCTAAGAAGCAGTTTTACTCGGAAACAGCAACACGTCTATAGATGTCGTGCAAGGGTATCTCACATCCAATTGAAATGAGTGACATCACATCTTCGGGAGCACAAAATTCTGTGCGTTCCCAGTGTTGGTTTTGTCGCCAATGATGTTCAACGCAGACTTTGTATTGTGAAACAAGGATATAATCTTGCGACGATATAAGTTGCTTGTAGTGCGAAAATTTCTCTCCTCGGTCACAAGCTGCAGTGGACGGTGAAAGCACCTCTACGATAACAACAGGGTTCAAAAGTGTGTCGAAAACATCATCCTCGAAGCGAGGTTCACCGCAGGCAACAACGACATCTGGATAGAAGTAGGCTATGGGACTCGGCTGCACACGCATATCGCTGGAATGGACTTCACAATCTGATGCTACTAACTGGTTGTAAAGTCTATTGGATATGTTGCTTGTGATAAGACTATGTGCGCGACTTGCCCCAGACATTGCAAATATCTGACCGTTGAGGTATTCACTTTTGTGGAACGCCTTTCGTTCTTGAGTGATATATTCCTCAGCGGTGAAGAGGGTTCGTGCCGGAAGAGATGCCATACGTCTTTCCTTAGGATAGAGGTAATATTATACCATTTCTGATTTTATTTCCCTCTTATGTAGCATAGACTGTTAGTCTGTGTTCCGGTATGCCACCGTATTTCATAACATGCGGTAATGCGACAACACTGTTTAGAAATGGTAT
>ASZN01000151.1 GCA_000406005.1 Candidatus Poribacteria bacterium WGA-3G | reverse complement strand
ATGCACAGACTAACAGTCTATGCTACAAAGAGGATGCACAGACTGACAGTCTATGCTACAGACCACAGGCTAACGGTTTCCTATGCTACAAAAACTACAGATTTTTTAGTCGCGCTTGAACTCGGCATTGAGGTGTTCGCTGTTTTGCTTCACCGCGCGGGTGGCGTTTTCCGAAAAGCCGTCTGATTTGTTGGCAGTAATGGTGATTTCAACTTTCACTTTTCCACCATCGGCTTGCAGGGTACGGGCAATCTCGTCTTGGAGGGTGTCAATCTCGTCACTAAAAGAGAGTTCTAACTGCAGAGCCTTCGTAACAACAACATGTGTCGGTCCCTTTGCTTGTGGTGGTTCGACCACAACGCCTTTCGACTCGTCTCCTGTCTTCTTTCCTGTGTCTGGTGCTGGTTCGGGAGTATCCGGCGGTTTCTGTTGCTTGTCTCTTTCCTCCTTGCGTAATTTTGCCAACTCAGGGATTATAAGGACGGCGGTGGTGCCTTTATCGAATCGGAGTCCGACAATTTGTTCTTCAAAACGGATGTTGTGGTAGTCGCCATCCTGATACGCCTTGGCGTATCCAAAAATGCCTGCTTCGATGCCGTCTTTAATGCACGTCGCCAAAACGTTCCGATCCTTCAATCGTGGCATATAGACGTTTTGTGCCATCAGTTCCCAGAGACGTTCTATTTCAATGTGGTCTTGGTAGGTATCACTACTCCAGACGTATTGCTGTAGTTTTGCAGCGAATATGTTCGGATCAATTTTTGTAACAATTGCGTCGTCGTCGATAAATTTGTCTCGGAAGCGTTTCATAATTCTGCCATCTTCGGGTCTTGTCTCAGCAGTAGAGAAGTTGTATGCGGCTTCTCGCTCGTCTGTTTGGAACGGTGTGAGTGCCCATCGATATGCCTTGAACAAAGCGTTTGTTACCGCATCTTCGGCAGATTCGAGATTTTCCTTCGTCTGATCTAACCTTTCACCTTCAAGGTTGGCGAGTGCCCCGTGTAGGAGGTCTCCGTTCATGATAGAGTTCCACGCGAGGTAGTTTTTGACAAGGTTTCTGAGTTCTCGGATGTTGTCCCGTCGTGCTGCGATGAAGAGGAGGGTGTTTCTGTAGGTACGTTGTCTCTCATCGTCCCCACTGTATCTGAGAATCTTGCGTGCTGCCTCGCTTGCTACATCGGTTTCCTTTTCGCGACTCGGCAGAGATGCCTCTGGTGGAAGAATAACATACTGAACAGTTTCCGAGTCCTTTACGAGGTCAGGAGATGTTGGGCAGATTTGAACGCTCGGATCGCGTCCGATTGTTCTTTCCAATCGCGAGACGATCTCACCGTGGATATCTTTTTCCGTGTATTCCGCTGCGCGATCTATGGCGACCTTGTTCAAATTTTCTTGGGTGTGGAAGTAATATCTATCGTCAAGATTATAGAGAAAATGGAGGTTGCCCGTCATTCTGCTGAGTGCGTCATTGTAAACAGAAACGCCTTGTCCGGGTTCGACGACTCCGAGATGAATCTGCTGCTGAGATAGTCCCTTGACTGCATGGCTAGAAGCACTGCCAAGGAAGATAGTACGGGCAATACGCCGTGCTGCGCTCCCCACTTCAATAAAACTTTGCGAATTTCGATCAATCTGATCGGTACGGGAGCCGTGGCTGTCTACTTCTTTTACCACGGGGTCCCAATTTCCGCCGGACCTTGCAAGCAGTCTTGTGAATTCATCAGCGAGCGCGGGGTCATCCAAGGTAAGGTTTGCAGGCATTATCAACAGGGATGGATCCTGTTCTTGGTAGAGGCGGGAAATGCAAGTCGCCATTATTCGGAGTACACCGCGGGTGCGTTGAAACCCGGGAATGACTGCCCAATCTTCAAAGAGTCGGTCGAATATTTCGGGATGGATCGGGTAGCAGTCTTTCATTCGTTGCAGGTAGTGTTGATCACTAACGTTATTCGGATATTCACTGCGCGAGTTCTGATACATCCTCCGGAACGCCTCACAAGTCAAGTCGCGTTCTGTCTTGTCGTCGTCACTCATATTACTAAACAACCGCCTACGCACGACCTCAAATGCGTTATCAACTTCCAAGGGGATAGAAACAGCATCCACCCTCTCAAGAATAGACTCAAGGGTATCGAGGACAGTCATGCCCCCTTCACCACCCGCTTGGACTTGTCCCTCTGGCAGGGTTGCAACGAGCGTAACATTTTTAGTTCTCTTTACAGACTCGGTAACCGCTTGAAAAAAGGTATAAATGCTTTCTTGTGTAACGCCTTGTACGTTACGGACATAAGCGACGAGTTCATCCATTAGGATAATAGTGGGTCCGGCGTGTTCAAATAGGGCATCCAACTGGTTTCCACCTGGAGCGATGCCTTCAACTGCGGCTTTCCGGACAATATTATATGCATCCTGTCCGCCGAGTTGATCTGCCATCATACCCCAAAGTGTGTTGAGCGGATCGCCTTGTCGCGTTTCATCTGCATCGGTCGTTGAAAGATAGGTGCCGACAAGAACAGAAACGTTAGCATTGAGGAGTGTGTCGGCATCACATTCTGCTTCGTTTAGGATGTCTTCAATTTCTGAACGCAGTCGTTTATATTTATTTTCTGCTGGCAGTGCTCTCAGGATGTTAATTCCAGTGACAAGGTGATAAAGCGCGATAAGGCTATGGGTTTTCCCACCTCCGAAGCCGGTTTTGAGTTGGATAACAGGATCGCCATCTTTACCGCCGAGACGTTTCAAAGTGTTCACTAACAATTGACGGAGTCCGGGGGTGATGTATGTCTGATTGAAGAAAATTTCGGTTTCGCCGTATTCTGGTGTCTTAGCTCTGCCCTCAAAGACTTCTTGAAGGTCCGCGGCGAATTCTGACTTCCGGAAAGTACCTTGAATGACATCGGTATTAGGACGTATCACATCGCGCCATGATTTGAGGTCTGCTGCCTTTCTACGGGGTAGTTTCGGTTTGGTTTCCGGGGGAGATGTTGCCCTGGTTAATAACCTGTCTCGGATGGTCTCAACTTCACCTTTCTGTTCAGGAGCATTGATTTGTCCGAGCATGTCGGCAATTTCGTGGAGTCTTGAAAGGGCATACTCCGGAGCGAAGTCTTCTGCTTCAGGGTGGGAAACTTTATTTCTCGCCTCAGTTATGAGTCCCACGGCACTACGGACATCTCGATCTGGGTCGAAGCGTTGTTCAAAAGCATCGCGCCAGTATCTTCTGAAGAGATGTGGAAAATCGCCAATATCTATATCAGTTTCGTTTTGGATACGGTCTTCTGGTGCTAAACCTTGCACCGTTTTCAAGTTTCTGAGGATAAACGGTCGCATGGCATCTCGGTAGATATTGAGTGCTTGGTAAAGAGCGTCTTGATTTGGACGTTTGGACGAATTCACGTGTTTGGGATCCCATCTGCGTAAATTTTTCAGCAGTGTAACAGATTTTCAGTTTTAAGTCAAGCGCGATATTGTTTTTTGTCTATTCAAAGATCCAATTTTCTCTTTTTATCAAGTCTACTATTTTGATATACTCTATATGGAAATGAACACAAGCATCAGGAATTTTTGGTCTATTCTCGCTCTGCGTAGGGTTTTCTTCTGTTACGACAACGCAGTTCTCAATAGTGAGTGCCAAGGCAATAACCCACGGATCCGCACCTGATTTCCCTGTCCGATTATCTACTAACCTCGGAAATTTTGACAGCACATCACTGACTTTTTCCTGCACTGATTCATCAATTGCGACTTGAAAGTTTGGCTTTAGTTGATTCTCATCACACCATTGCTTGATCTCCGTATCTCTCATCGCTTCCTCAAAAACAATTTGCGACATTTTCAACCGGCCATTCTTTATCAGCGATTCTATTTTACGCCACAAAGAGGGGAAGTTTTTGATTGGATAGTGTTCATGAAAGGCAGCAATCAGTGCGCTCGTGTCAATACTGTAAATTACCTGATCATGATTAAACAACGAATTCATACAAAGATAGCACTCTCAATTTTGGAAAGGTGTTTTGTATCAGAATTGGAGAGCACAGAGGCGAGTTCAGCGCGTGTGATTTTCTGTTCATAATAGGCTGTAAAGGCGGTTCGCGCGAAATACTCACCAGAGGTATTAAGAAGCCGATTATGGTAGGGCGCAGCACCACCGCCTCGTTCTGGCGTGTCTCTATACTTTGCCAATTGCTGGCTTCTATACGCTTGATAATCACGTCGCGAGATCGCGCCAAGTGTTTGCAGTCGTCGCATAATAACTTCAGAACTGACATGGAAGAATTTGGAGGTTCCGGGTAGATCTTCTTGGAGCGTCTCCAAATTTATTCTTTCAAGCAATTCATCTTCCGGGACTAAAACCTCAGCAGCCACCTGATTGCAGAAGACCTCAATTCGATCCAAATTCGGAGAGTTTGCTGCTTCAAAGTTAGTGTTCTGAATAGCACTTTCTCCGAGTCCGATATGGACCAACTCGTGAATAAGTGTGAAGATGCGTCCGTACGGACTGTCTTTGGGGTTTACGACAATAACAGGAAAAGGTCTTTGTGCGATGCAGAATCCACGCGCTGTTGCTAATTGAACGGAAAGATGTGTATTCACAGAGGTTTGGCAGACCAGAATGCCTTTCGCTTCAACGGTATGTTTCCAAAATTTCAGTGCTGCATAAGGGTCATTTGCTGCGCGTAATTGCGCTCTATTAGGTTCGAGAAATTCCGTTATTTTTTCTGCGACTTGTCCCGGATTTTCGTGTCTGTCAATGTTCAACGTAACTTCAGGTGGCACTTCTTCCAACAATTCGTACAACTCAATGAGAACCTCCCGCCTTTCAAACGCTTCAATGATATTGGCGTTTAACCTGTAGACCTGCTCCGTATCAATTGCGAACTGTTCAGGCAGTACCCGATAATCTGTAAGCGGCTGAAAATCGGTAGGCGGTTTCTGCAGATAGAAGATAGAGATATGGGTTCTGTAAAGTTTGGCAATTTTCTTTAATTGTGCGATAGTGGGTTGCTCTGTCCCGTTTTCCCATGCCTTAAGGCGTTCGGGATCTATCTTTAATTTTTCCGCCGCGTGGTCAATCTCTAATCTGATGCGTCTTTCACGCGCCCATTTGAGGACTTCCGGTGTAATGAGTGCTTTGACAGATTTAGCCATGATTTGTATCTCCACCAACCGATTAACCGATTTGTTGTACCCCATCAATCAAGATATTTTTCAATTACGTGATGCAAACTCCATAAATTCACGGACGGATAAATTGTGATAATAGTAAAGATATACTGGACAGATAAGACTCAAAAGTGAATTATAGTATACCAGAAGAAACTTAAATTGTCAAAAGACGACGTTCAGACCGTTTAGGCAAACTGATTTTTCCGCTTGACAAATTCTGGGATATATGGAATTATAGTACCATATCTTTCAGGAACATCGTATCCATAATGCAAATTCCAGATTACTACCAAATATTAGAGATTAGGCGTGATGCAACCGCCAACGAAATAAAGAGCGCGTTCCGAAAACTTGCCAAGCGCTACCATCCCGACAAAAACCCAGAGCGGATCGCTTTTGCAGAAAAGATGTTCCGTGAAGTCTGTAATGCCTACAGTACGCTCCAGAACAGAAAACAGAAATCCGATTACGACCGGGTACTACAGACAATCGAACGGCAGCAGTCTTTTCAAAATGGGTTTGCAAGCGGCACCCTACAACACGAAACTTATCTTGATAGACTCAATAGACTCAATCAGAGTTACGCCAAGTTAGAACTGTTGCTCGAAGCACTACTCCATCAAAACTACGAAACCGGCATTTCTATGTATGAGCAGCTCCGTCACCACTCCGAAGAAACTGG
>ASZN01000150.1 GCA_000406005.1 Candidatus Poribacteria bacterium WGA-3G | reverse complement strand
GACCACGCCGGGAAAGCACAGTGCGGGAGAAGTTCGGCATCCTCTTCACCAAACGTTCCAAGATAGAGCTCAGTCTTCGGACGCGTCCGGTCCGTGACCACATAAGCGAACTGTTTGCCATCAGGAGACCACGTCGCATGTCCTCGCCAAGCGGTTATTTTTTTCTTGAAGACGCGCCGAACATTCGAGCCATCCGCATCCATCAAATACAGGTCTCGCACCCGTGTGCCTTGCCGATCCGAGACGAACAGAATTTTATCACCTGTTGGAGACCACACAGCACCCAGATCATCAGCGCGATGCTGTGTCAAGTTCACCTGTTCAGAACCATCCGGGTTCATCATGTACACCTCGCGATTCCCATCGCGGGTAGACGTAAACAGGATTTTCGGTGTTGTTGGCGCTTTGGCAAAAACCCCACATATCGTTCCACATATCAGCAGCAAGACAGCCATAAAAAAAATCAATACTCGTCTCATACCCGTTTCTCCTACTGAAAATTTTCAAACACGACCACGCATGTCCCTTCTGTCCCGAATGATTCAAGCCAGAATTATGGAGCGCACGGATGAGCGTATGGTAGCAAAAACTACCATACGCTCAAAAGTCAACGAGAGGACTGCGGCTCACGCCACACTCTCTCTTGACAATATTAATCCGGTGTGCATGTACCCCACCAATCACCGTCAACCTCAACCCAAGGTCCTCGACAGGAGTAATTCATAGGGCATTCTCTCTCGCCGAACCCCTTGCACCATCCTGCTTCTGCGTCCGGTGTTCCGACAATGGCGTGTGCCAACAACAGACCGCCTGCTGCGACACCGAGTGTCAAGGGCGATTTCACGCCCACCTTGCCCTCTTCAGACTGGATATACTCGCGGATTTTACCGCGGAGATTCTTTTTCATTCAAATTCACCTCCTCTCTTTTACCGGGAATCTCACCCCGGCGGGATATGCCTCCCAGCCGTAGCAGGGAAACATCTGGTTTCCAGCGAGAAACACACTCATGGACAAACAGAACTTTCCGGCTGGAAATGCTTGAGAACCGACTCCACCTCAGCAGACGTATGCCCTTCAGATAACACCTCCGCCAAAGCCGTTTCAAGATCATCATCGTCTCTATTGATTCCTAACCGATATACACTGGATTTGAGCGCGCCTGTCTCCGGTTCATACCGCCGACAGAAAATCGGTGGGAACAGTGTGCTTTCGGTTTTCTCAAAATTATCTGTCTCCCGTTGAAGCCCTTCTGCAAACAGTTGGACAATCGCCTCTGCAGCATCCTTTCGTGTATGTCGGTGAACGATCCGCTCTGTAAAATCATCACACACCCCGCGTGCCTCGAAAGGTTTTAACCACTTGTGTATTGTCCTCGATAACTCCTGCATCGGCACATAGAAATTGCCAAAGTGATCCCAGTCTGCATTCACGGCAACACCTGCATCCGCGACTTCCGGCGGCATCCCATATTTCGCCATTGCAACACAAGGCGTGCCGAACGCCACCGCCTCCAAGATAATCGAGAGCGGCGTCCCCGGCATCGCGGGGAAACACACCAGATCCAACGCCTGAAAAAATATCGGCAGAACCGAACGCGTCTCCTCATCATCCGCACTGAAAATAACGACATTCTCCGGCGGATGTTGGTAGTGCTGCGCTAACATCGCGTCATAGACAAAAATCGCCAGATGCGGATTGGCGCGCGCAAACGCAGCGATCCACTTCGCGCCACGATGCGGTTCAAAGCCAGAGATCAATCCGACAACAGGACGCTCCACAAACATCGGCTTCTCAAAGATAGCCGCAGTATGCTGCTTCGCCAACGCCTTATCCCCGATCGGCGCAACAACATCTATACCATCTGGAATTACGCGTACATTTTCCACTGGTACCCCCAATTCAGCGAGCCATTCCTTCATCCACGAGGCTCTGACAACCAGTGTATCCTTTGAATGCTGGAACGCGCTAAGCGTCAGGAGTGTCTTCAGCAAACTGTGTCGCAGCTGCTGGACACCATCTATGCAGTGAACAATCGGGACATCAGGCACTCGATAGTATAACAAATCGTCCGTCAAGAACTGTGAAAGGAGCAAGATACCGTCATACCCGTCCAGGGCATACCACGGTGCTGTCAATGCACTACTTTTCGGGACACGCAAGTTCCGAACCCGAACCTCGTCGAAATCCGAGACTTCCTTTTTTTCGCCACCTATCTCAGAAAAAGCCAACGTTTCCAACTCAGCGAACGCCGAGATATGCCTCAAAAGCTGGTAGCGGTTTAGACCGGTAACATAATCCAACGCCGATTTCTCATTCGTAAAATGGAACGGCACCAATAACCTCGGCATCCGATCCGTCTGTTCCACCTTGGTATGGACCGGTGCAACGGGTTCAACAATCGGACTTAAAAGGGAACCCTGCCGTCCAAGCCGTTCCAAACGTTCAATGCCATCGAAGACCATCGTCAATTTATATTTTCCCTTCAACCGCTCCACAATCTGATACAGCGTCTGGGATTCATAACGTCCCAGAATCTCCCATTCCACATCGTTTATCTGGATGAGGTCGCCCGTTTCAATATCCGCCACATACTTGCGATCGTCCCGTTCAAATTTGTGATGACGTTTTAATCGGTAACGCCTCTGATATACCATAATTTTATTTCCTATTTTTATCAGTTATCCGAAACCATCGATTGTCAGTTGTCAGTGAAATCGTTCCTCCACGCCACATACTTAACAGAAGACTGACAACTGAAGACTGACGGCTATCAATCAAGCCGTCCCATCAATTAAGCCGCGAACCCTTTTAAGAATTGCCCTTGCCTCCGTCTCATCGGCGACCAACTCAGCAAGAACCGCCTCCGCCTCTCTGGGTGTATGATTTTTTAAAATGCTCAGCACGAGCCCATCCTCAACACGCAACGGATACACCGCATCCCGCATCAGACATCGCTCATAATTCGCATTCATACTCAGCAAAACCGACCTACATTTCAGTTCCTGCAATCCTTCATTTTCTATGGGTGGTGTTGGCGCGAACACATTCAAGAGCCTGTTCGGATTGATTAGCTTCCTCTTGTGACGTAGCATCTCAAACAATTTCACAATCCTTTCTGCGGTCTTATACCAAGTGAATAACTCTGCCCGCTGTCTCGCCTTCTCGGAAAATGCATCCCACATCTCTGTATTATTTAACAGCGAGTTGATCTTTATAGAAAAATCTATAGGACACGGATAACTCACAAGCGTTGCAACATCGTGGTCGAAATTTTCAGCGTCTGCAACCAGACCTGCATCACCGACCACCGACGGTACACCATCGAAATTCGGGACTACAGGCGGCACGCCACACGCCATCGCCTCGAGCACCGTCAACCCGAATGTTTCCTCACCCGACATCGATGGGAAACAGTAGACGTCAAACGCGTTGTAGATAAGTGGCAACTTCTCACGCGGATGGAAACCGACATACACGAGATTATTAGGAAGCTTCTGTGAAGCATACCTTCCCAGATTAGGTCCCGCGATTAAAAAAAGGAACTCTGGATTCAGTCTCGCTAACTTCAGATAAACAGAAGCACCCTTTTCAGATTGTACCCGTGAGAGATAACCAACAGTCGGCGCAATTGCAATTCGATCATCCCCGACTTCTTTAGCGACTTCGTGCTTTGCCGCTGTCTTATTCATCGGACGGAACAACTTTGAATCAACACCGTTCGGTAACGTATGGAAAAAACTCGGATCCCAGACATAATTCGCGTAAAAATCACGGACATAATCCGAGGGTGCGGTAAACCCATCACAATCCCGCATCGCTGCATAATGCCGAAAAATCGAATTCATCGCATGCCCACCGTGTCCACGCGGCGCGTGACACTGAACGAGGATGGGTGGGAATTCCGGGTATCGGTAAAGCGGAAGTAGCCACCGATCCTGCTCCTGATGCAAGGTCAGAATCCCGTAATACGTCTCAGCAATTTTCGACCGAAGGCGGATCAAGTCATCAATGCCGATATCGACTTCATAGACCCCGTCCGTGATCTTCCGATTCCGAGAACCCACAAAGTGGAGATCCGTGTATTCCATGAGATGTCGAATCATATAAGCAAGTGCCATGTTCGTGCCAGCCGATAACGTTTCAATGTCAAAAAACGAATCCACATTGATGCCGGGGATCACAACAAGCAATTTCCGCCATTTACTCTCCGTCTCAAAGCTGCGCCGCAAATCCTCACCACGATTGAACAGCAAACCCTCTTTTTCAAGTTCCGAGAACCGCTCAAACGCCTCAGAAATCTCGTCTTCTGGATATGAAGCACCGAGTGTCTCAACAATCGTATCATCGGTTTGTGTTTCGGCGAGTTTCAGAATATCCAGCATCACAGCAGAGAGTTCAACGACACGCGCTTTCTCAAGATCCGCAGCATAAGATATACCATCCTCTTCAAAGAGATGAAGCTGATGCAACATTTTTGGTAAACCGAGCAATTTTGTTCCCTACCTCTCCGTTTTAAAAACTTTGAAAATAAAACTTTATAATTCATGTATATTAAAGACTCTCTTTTTAAGGGGTTTTCGTGCAAAATCTGCAAAAAATGTCAAAAAATACAAATTTGCATCCTAAACGAGTTGTGCTAATAACTATTTGTAAAATATTCATTCACATAAGTATAACATTTTGTCCATAATTCTCATATATGGCGTAGGGTTTATTTGCTTCAGTGTTTCTTCATTATATTTATAGTAGATCCCGTAATTACTTTTACACACAAGGGAACCGTAGGGGTGTTTTTGCTTGGGTGTTTCTTCAAGGTTACCCAACCCCTACAAGCGTGTCATGTAGATCCCTATCACGCGGTGTAAACATATTTTTCGATTCTACTATATTAGGCGGTGTAACGGTTATCCGTGGGGCAGGCAGCGTCCTGAACGATACCGAGTGGGAAGATAACCTCTATATTACGGGACCAAGTGCGAAGCAGATAGATGTTACGGCGATCCCGTATTACGCGTGGTGTAATCGTGGTACAGGTAAGATGGCTGTGTGGGTGCTTTAGCGACCCGCCCGACACTCAATACAGAAAGGAACTATCATGCCCTTCTGGTGCCCACGCTGGGGACCATTCGCTTTCGTGGTGGTGTGTGAGCCGCTGATGTTCCTTTGTCCGTGTGTCCATGACATAAATCTTGAGGTTTCCATCTTGCCGGGAGACGTAAGCCAAGAAACGCCCATCAGGAGACCATGTATGAGCAGGCACCCATGCCGGAAGCCAAAACCCAAAACTGAAAACTATTCTTCTAAAGACACTATTCCTTTTTCTGTTCACCCCAAGTCGTCGTTAGCAACTCCGGCTGCGGTGAAACAGGCAACGCATACGCCGGATCAAACCAACCGCCATCCGTATTTCGACCAAGATGCGTCAACTGCATTCGGACACCGGTGCCTATCTCCAGTTTGAAAATTTGGGACTGTCCGTTAATCTCTTGTGTATAAACCACTTCCAACCCGTCCGGTGATAACACAGGTGTTAATGCATCTGGACCGTCTTCCTCGACCAGTTGCTGCAGCCCTGTGCCGTCGCGCTTGACGAGGAAGATCGTCTGTTTGTCCTTCCATGCATTGTGCAGATCTCTATCTAAGATCACCGGCAAGGGATGCCGATTCCCAGTAATCGCAAGTTTATCACCCGAAGCGGACCAAGACGGCTCAAATTGCCAGCGGAGGGTTTTCGTGGGCAGCGGACGTTCCGTCTCGCGTGTGTGGACATTGATAAATGTCAACCGAGATGTCTGTGGATGTGGACCTATATGACAGGCGATTTCGGAACCGTCAGGAGACCACGCCGGGAAAGCACAGTGCGGGAGAAGTTCGGCATCCTCTTCACCAAACGT
>ASZN01000149.1 GCA_000406005.1 Candidatus Poribacteria bacterium WGA-3G | reverse complement strand
GGTTTCCTAACCGAACCGGTGCGGAGTGTTCTGTTAATTCTAAACTTTACTATAGTTTGCACTTCTCAAAAGCATCTCTTAACTGCGTACTGAAAACTGCGTACTGACAACTATGTTAATACAGCAACTCTATAAACAACGTCGCCAAAAATTCATCTGTTATATGACGGTTGTAAACACGCGCCGAAATCACGGAACCGTAGATGTTCCCTACATAGAAGACACCACAAAGCGTGCCGAGTGTCCAACCTTTCACCGATGCGAGACCATCCCGTTGGAAACCGTCGTAAGCCTGCCAACCTGTGAACCCAACAGTAAACAGCGTGTTCAGCGCATCAGCGAAGCGACCGGTATAGACCCGTCCCGCACCGGGTACAACTGTAGAAAGCACACCCGCGAAAAAAGGACTACGCGTGGGTAACCTCTCTCCGTTCTCGGCATAGATGTTATACACCGCCGCCTTCTCTCTAATCCGCAGTATATCTGATCCCTGTAATCTTCTGAAAACCTCGCCTGCATCAGACCACTGTTTTTGTCTCAGATAAGAGAGTCCAATGAGCTGCTCCGCTTCGGCATGTTGTCGCCTATCCGTGATACGAGGGAGTGCGTCACTGAGAAACCGGGCAGACTGATCATACCGATCCATGAAAAAATGGGTCGCACCGATCTGGTAATAGATTCGGCTTGTGTATTGACTTTCGGGGTACGTCCGCAAAAGTGCCTCAAAACTTTGGATCGCTTGTGCCGATTTACCGCCGAAGCGATAACAGACTGCAATCCTATAATTAATCTCCTCGCTTTCTTGGGGTCGATAAAAAAGATAGCGTTGGTACTCACCGACAGCGCGGAGATAATCGCCCTGTTCATATAAGAAGTCAGCAAACTTACGTACATTTTCGGGGCTATAGTAATCGGGAGGTGTCTCGGCACTCACAACAGATAGGCAAAGAGGAGTGAAGAAGAATATGAACGCGAATTTTAGTTTTTGTCTATTGTTCATCAATCCTCGGTAATATCCTCAGGTTTAGGGGGTGGTGGTTCGTCAAAAGGAATACCTTTTTCCGCTGCTGCCTGTCGTCGTCTCTCCCAATCCGCGTGCCAGGCTCGGTAAACTTCAGTTTTGCCTTCAGTTTTGCCTTCAGTTTTGCCTTGGGCGATGCCTTGGGCGATGCCTTCAGCTATTGCTTCTTGCATCAGACGCGTAAAGCGAATCATGATTTCACCTTAATAGTTAACAGTCCCCAGTTAACAGTTTCCAGTTAAAGAGGCAAGCGTTACATAAAGCGTCTTTAACTGGAAACTGGCTACTGTTAACTGTTTCACTTTCGTATCGCCAGAAGATTATCGCGTAGACAATTTGGAAAAAGAAAAGGAGGATAATCTCCAAACTTATCCAAGCTTGCGTCGTTGATAAAAGTGTAGCTCTCTGTTTTTTCAATAGACACTCTCTCTCAGTATTTATATTATACCGGCTTATATGTTAAAAGTCAAAGAGAATTGCAGGTGTCATCGGGATCTCGCACCTACCGTCTGAAAATCTTTATTTTTGTTTCGCGTAATCTGAAACCGGATCAATATATTTTCTTGTCACGCCATCTCTATGATAATGGTTTGATTGGGAACCGTTGCATCGGATGAGCCTGTCAGCCGTAAGCAGGACACCGCGGAGAAAGCCGTATTCCTGTATACATCCCATACCGAAACGTGAACAGCTCGGTAAGAAATTGCATGACGGACCGTCTTGGCTTGAGATGAACGTCTGATACAGTCGGATCAGTCCGGTCGCGACGAGTTTCAGTTCCGAAGTCTCTTGCGGATTGAAACGGACAACTTCCTGTGCTTTCGGTGTTGTAAGCGGATTGACTTCACGGATGAACGCCAGATCAGTCGCCTCTCCCGCAAATATAGGCGAAACGAAGCTAACAACCGATAAACAGGACACACAGAACAGCACAAGTGGACGATAAGCAGAATAATTTACCATTTCATCTCCTTCACCGCTACTGACGCAGGTATTGTGAAATTAAAAATCGGGTTTATCGGTTTCACGTTTGCTTGGGGATTACTATAGAGAATCTTCTCATGTCGTATTACTTCAGACTTCTCGTTGTACGTACTGGCGGTAACTTGCATCGGGATATAGTTATTGCCGATCTCTTTATGTTCCTTATAGAGCGTTCTCGCGACGATATACCCTGCTGGGTTTTTTACTTCTGCTGAGATGAGTCGGTCCTCACGCATGCCGAGAATGACAGGACCGAGCGTCTCTCTGTCCTTTTCAGGCGGCTTCCAATAGGTATAGAGCACTTTGTCCACAACTTCATGCTTATCAAGCGTATACCCCATTAGAGCCGTCAAACCGTACTCCGCCTGTGTCGCTTGAAGGATAGATTCAATAAATGGGAGTGGTATAGGTCCCTCAGAGATAAAACGGAACGCCTGTTTTTGCTCAGGATAATAAATTTCCAATATTTTACCCTTCACAATCATTATCTGCTTGAGCGGTTTTGTGACTTCAACAACGACGCGTGATGATTTCAGGTCATAATGCAGCGTGCCTGCGATGTGTTCCGTTTCGCCGTTTTCGGTTAGTTCGCGTGTAAAATCTAACGAGAGCATTTTTAGCGGGGTGGCATAGAGTGTGTTGTTAGCGAGGAAGACTGTTACTAAAAGTAGAATAGAATATTGTAGATTTTTAAGCATCTGTTTTCCCTGTAACTTTCGCAATGTGTCGCTGGACGGTTAACTAAGCAGTCCTTTATACTCAGGCACCACAGCGACTCGTACTCCATGCCTACCGCAGAGTACTTGGAGATTAATAGGTTGACTCGGCAGCAAGAACAGCACTCACCAAAAAGATATATGAAACAGCGGATACTGCGCCACCAATCAGGCATCCTGTCAGGGCAGTCCGTCCCTGAATGTCTGTAGCTTTTGCCTTGTAAGCTTCAGAATAAAAGGTGACATATTCGGGGGATTTTCCTATCAATCTACTAGCGGGTGGAGAGGGTTCTATGACATAGGCACCAATAGTCCCTATACCCGTAAATAAGCAGCCAACAGCAAACCATAATGGTCTGTTGACGTTAGCATCAGCATCCGCTTCAGCCGCAGCTATAGCCTCGGCATGCACCGAGCCCTGTTGTGCAAGTGTGACAAGAGGCATACTAAATACCAAGAATGCCATACAAAAAACTAAAACATGAAAGGGTGAACTTATTTTCATCGAATTCCTCCTTAATGAAGATGGATTACAAACTCAAATTATACCCTACATGCTTTGAAAAATCAATTTTTTTCTGCAGCATGAACAGGTCATTTTCGGATCAATCAACAGACTCTGCAAGTTTCAGATGCGTGCGAACCGCTTGGCGCACCGCTTCGCAGATATGTATGGCGTGTTGCGTATTGTCAGCTGTCGCCGAATCTCCCGGATAGCGAGGATCCACCGCATACGCAATGATTATCTTAAAATCAGGATGCCAATCAGACCAAGCAGGTAGCGTTGGTGTAATCAACACCAGCAATTCTTCAAGGTTATGCGTCCGTTGAACAGGAATATTCGCCTCCTGTAGCCACGCTTTTAGATATTTTTCGATACACTGTTGGACGTGAAAGCAGATAGCGTCATGCCCGGGATCCGGGGCTTGCTGAAGCCACTTTGCTGCTTTATAATCGCCTTCAGCTTTCTCTATCCATTCCAGTGTTAGCGGATTCATGCAGTTTTTCCCTTTTTTGAGAACGTTCGCCCCATAAGGTGTACCTTGTAGGTTTTTAATATCGTAGTTTGCATCCGATCCATGAAGCAACTCCCCTTTTTCGGTAATCTCACGAAGAAACCAATCGTTATACGAGACACGATACGCAATCTCTTCTGGAGAACGCACCAACAGGTCGAGACCGAATCGGTATGAAATGCGTTGCCGAATCTCTATAGTCTTGTTAAGAAACTCCGATTTCGGAATATCCATCACAACAAGCAGATCCACGTCCGAGTCCTCCGTCGGCGTGCCATAAGCATGGGAACCAAAGAGGATAACTTGCAGCGGTGCGAATTCGCGCACAATGTCGTCACATGTCGCTTGAATCTCTTCTCGGGTAACCATTATGAGACCTCCTTATATTAACGAAGTATAACATATTTCCTAAAGATTATCAAACGCGGTTAAAAATTAATAACTTGCACCCGAAATGTAGAAGGTGTATAATTCGCAATAGGACTTACGTAGATATCTTTGAAGACGAGGGACACACCTCTCGCCAAAGCGTAGGACCTATCCGGTACTATTGGTAAAGTTACGTAAGTCCTGATATATACACAAAACCTGAACAATTTACAGGATTGCTGACCAGAAAATAGAATATGAACTTCCAAACACACCGCGACCGCTATCTACAAAACATCCAACGCACACAAACCTCCGCAGAAGCGACCCCGGAACTCTCCCTATTCCCACATCTCCAAACGTTTCTTGAACACCTATTCGTTGACTGTTTTGAAAGAGACACAATAAGGTTGACCCAAGAACCGAGAGGGCTGAATCAGATCGGGAGACCCGATTTCATTGCAGTGGAAGGGCTGTTACCCATCGGTTATATCGAAGCGGAAGGATACGGCAGAGACCTTGACAATCTCACCGGACACGCCAGAGAACAGAACCAACGTTTCATCGAAAATTTGGATAACTTTATCCTTACCAATTTCCTCGATTTCCAGTTGTGGCGTGACGGACAACAACGCATCACGGCAAACATCCAAGACTCGCCTGAAAATGTAGAGCGGTTACTGGAACAGTTCCTGAACGCCGGACACATCCCAATCACCTCACCAGAGGTACTCGCGAGACACCTCGCCAGACGGACGCGGGAACTCCAGACACAGATCGCGACAACACTCACCGACGAAGACAGCCAAATCTACGGAATGTTCTCCGCATTCAAGGAACTCCTCATCGCGACGCTGACACCCGACGACTTTGCCGATATGTATGCGCAAACGCTGGCGTACGGGTTGTTCGCCGCACGCTGTACACTCCCGAACGCGACGAACTTCTCACGCCATACCGCAGCAGAAGCACTCCCGCGCTCGAACCCGTTCCTCGCACAACTCTTTTATCACGTCTCATCACCCGGATTAGAAGCGAACGTCACCTACATTCTGGACGACATCGCAACGCTACTCGGAAACGTCCCGACCGAGCTGCTCCGCACGGCGTTTACTGCAAGAAACCGTCTCGAAGATCCGGTCATCCATTTCTACGAGACCTTCCTCGCCGAATACGACCCGCAGCGACGCGTCGATCGCGGTGTCTACTACACACCACCACAAGTTATCTCCTACATCGTCAGATCCGTCGATAGCCTGCTGAAAACGGAGTTGAACAGAGCCGACGGTCTCACCGATGACGACACACTCATCCTCGACCCAGCGACGGGAACGGGTGGCTTCTTGTTAGCAGTGCTTGAGCATATCCGAGCATCCGTCACAGACACCTACGGCACGGGTGAATGGACGCAATACATCAACGCGCAACTCGTCAGACGAATTTTCGGATTTGAACTGCTTGTGGCACCGTATACCATCGCGCATCTGAAATTGAGTCTGTTCCTACAATCACAAGGCTGGCGTGCCGATGAACGTCTCCGTATCTATCTCACCAATACACTGGAGCAACCGCAAGAGATGCAGGAATCGCTACCGTTTGCAGAGTTCATCACCGACGAAGCAAACGCGGCGTTGTCCGTAAAACGAGACGAACCCATCCTCGTCATCCTTGGTAATCCACCGTATCCACAAGATTCCTCGAATCCGAGTCGCGACGGTAGAAAATTAACTTTTATTGGAAGACTCATTGAGGACTACAAACAGATAGACGGGGAACCACTTGGTGACCGAAACACAAAAGTACTTCAGTCAGATTATGTAAAGTTTATTCGATGGGCACAGTGGAGAATTGATAAAAATGGCGAAGGTGTTGTCGGTTATATTGTCAACAA
>ASZN01000148.1 GCA_000406005.1 Candidatus Poribacteria bacterium WGA-3G | reverse complement strand
GACTACTGTAGACTCGAAAACGTCACGCTGCGGGGTGCAACAACGGTAGGCGATGCGGTCGGGTTAGAGGCTGTTTCGGCAAACGATACGACGTTTGAACCGAATCCGATCCCAGAAAATTTGGCGGCACCCGTGTGTGGACTCGCAACCGGAAGCACGCTCAAAAATTGTACGTTTGACGCTGTGAGCATCGGGAGCGGTGTCCAACTCGCATCGGTTGTGGCACGCGGGACGGTGATTCCTGCCGGTATTACACTGGAGAATCGTACACTCGGTGTTCCACCAGCGCAAGTGCCGCCATCGGTACCGAAACCGATTTTCGATCAGATTGTGCCAACCGACTATCGTCCAGGGGTCTTCGCATTTGGTGAGAAGAAGGATTTACCGGATTGGGAAAACCTGCGCCAGCATATCCTATCGCACAGTTCTGCGGAGTTGATTCCGCGTGCGACGGGTATGCCGCACCTACAAGAAACCGTCTCCGAGGCAGTAAAAACGCTTTTGGATATACATCGCGCAAACGGTGATTACCTCATCGAATCTCTCACCTCCGAAGAGATTTGGGGAAGCGTTTTTGAGATGGTAACCCTCCACACCGGAAACCTGAACCCTTACGATGCCGATAAACGCAAAGCCCGACAGACCGCCTTAGAACTGCTACCGGAGTTCTGGGATGGCGACTGGTCGAAGCGTTTGAAATTGGTCGTTACTGGGAATATCGTCGATTACAACAGTGAGAGGGTGATGAGGCGGCTAAAAGCGAATCCGAACTATTTCACTGAAGTCCTACGTGCTGCGGTTGAGGCACCCTTCGCTATCGACTGCTACGAACAGTTTAGTGAGCAGATTATCAACGGCACTCCACAAGAGATTCTCTGGCTCGCTGATAACGACGGTGAAGTCATTTTCGACATCGCTTTCATCCAAGACCTCGTTGGATGCGGACATCGTATCACGGTTGTTGGAAAAGCCGATAACGCCAGCAACGACGCAACGGTCGCTGACTTACGTGAGATCGTGAGTTATCCGCAATTCCGAGCACTACAGGCAGCCGTTCAGAACGGAACCGTTAGATTAATCTCATCAGGCGCGAGGACAATCGGGACGAACCTCTATCACGGAACCCCAGAATTCTTCAACGCACTCTCAGAAGCCGACATCGTTATTTCAAAAGGGCAAGGGAATTTCTTTACGACACCCGGTTGGAAAAAAGATACATACTACCTGCTGCTTTCAAAAGGTGTGACGGCGGAACAGAGCACAGGCGTTGTCGCGGATCGGAATCTGCCGATTGACGGACTGATTCTGGCGTATCTCCCTGGCGGAACAGAGCGGACCGCCTCACTCCGCGAGCTTTGCAAAAAATAGGACTTACGCAACCGCCTTTGCAGGGTTTTTGCTGGGGTATTTCTTCAGGGTTTGTAACCCCGCCTGCAACAGATCATACTATATCTCACAAAACCTCGCGAGTGAACGTATACACATCCCGCAACCACGACGCGTAATAGAGACCGTTCGCATAAAAGAAATAGAGCATCTTCAGCCCAACGATACCGATTAAACACGTCCCTAATACCGCGAGCAGACTAAAGTCCCATCTCCGCATCTTCAGTGTCCGGAGTGAGGTGCGTTGTGCTGCCGTTTCTGGTGAGAACCCACGACTCTCAACGGATTCACCGAGATGCGTCGCATGCCGTATATTCCCAGCCAAGATCGGACGAAAACTATTGAGAACACCGCGACACGCCGCGAAGAGATTCAGTCGGAGATAACGGAAACCCCGTAATCGCTGCGAGCGGAACACAACGGATGCCTCGTTCGCAATCACTGGAACGAAGTGCAGTGCCGTCGTCACCATGAAAGCGAGCGTCGCAGGCACGCGTAGCTGCGACAATGCGAGGAGCAGGTCCCTCGGCTGCGTCGTCCAGACAATATAGCACCCAATCACAAGCGTCGTATTGAAACGGAGCGATTGGATAATCCCATGAAACAGTCCTTCCCGGTAGACGCGGATACCCCCCGTCATCTTCCCAATAAGCGGAAACTCCGGCGGTACGAGTGTGAACAGCACGGTGCGCGGAAATTCGTTATAGAAGATCGCTTGACTGTAAATCAGTCCCCACGTCGTAAAAAAGAGGAACGCGCAGAGCAACCCGATCTGTCGCCACGTCGGTCCCGATAGCGCGACCAGTGTGAGGCTACTGAGGAAACAGACAAGTAACGCCGTCGGACTGTCCAATAAGATGACGAGACACCCAGCGATGAGCAGCGTCAGGATTTTTGTGCGGGGTTCAAGTTTGGTATTATGCATATTTTCTGATTCTTCCGTTTAGAGACTCAGATAAGTATAGCAGCCCTGTCCCTTATTTGGCAATCAAAGTTTTCGTCAGCCGTCAGCAATGTTTACACACGCATTTATTTTGCAACATCCGAGTCAAGCTCTTTCGCCTTTTTGAAATCCGCCTTCGCCGCGCTTCTTTTTCCAAGCGACACTTTTACAAGCGCGCGATTGTAGTAAGCTCTGGCAAAATCAGGTTTGAGACTGACAGTTTTATCAAAATCTTCAATTGCGCTCCCGTAGTCATCAAGTGCCGCATTCGCAATACCCCGTATATGGTAGCCGTAAACGGTTTGAAAGTCTGAAGCAATTGCGGAATCACTATCCTTTATTGCTGATTTGTATAGTTTTCGGGCATCCGCTATATCCCCATTATCAGATTCATAATCGCCCAAGAGAATTTTCGCATAGCCTCGAATAATATAGGCATAAGTATCGTTCCGGTTGATACTCGTCGCCTCATCGAAGTCGGCAATTGCGGCGTAATAGTGCCGTTCTGCTGCTCTTAGCTGTCCTTGGTGGGTTGCGGAGATACCTAAAGAGACCTTCACCGCGCCGCGCTCAGTATACGCGAGAAATGCCGGATCGGAATTGATGGCTTTGTCATAGTCTTCAATCGCTGCACGATAATACCGTTGTGCCGCTGCTGCATGTCCACTTACCCATTCAGAGTGACCATAAACGGTTTTCGCAAACCCGCGATTAACATACGCGGCAACATCCTCCGGGTTGAGGCGAATGGCTTTATCAAGGTCCTGAATCGCTGCGCGATAGTCCTCTTGCCCCGCCGCTGCAGCATCTTTCTCAAATTTAGAGTGCCCAAGGAGGGTTCTCGCGTGCCCACGATTGTTATATTTTCCATCCATGTTAGCATAGGTAGGAATTAACGCAATAAATTTATCAATCGCATCTATCGCTGCCGCGTAATCAGCATCATAGAATTCACTGGAGGCCTTAACGAGGTAGGTATAGGCGCGTATGGTGTCTCTCTTCCGCCATTGGTCTAAAGGTTCTACGGGTCCAACTTGCTTGAGTAGTTCTTTGAGAACGTTTGATCCAATGGCATACCCGATAGTACTACCGCTACCGGCAACATTAATACCGATAACTTTACCCTCAGCATCTACTACAGGACCGCCACTATTCCCCGGGAGGATAGTCGGTGTTACCCGAAGCCAACCACCACTCAGCCTTCCGGGAAGAACGGTGTTTTCCAGAGCATTGAACTTATCAATAGGGTGACCTATATAGCCGGTGCAGAAAACAGTCTCACCGCTGCTAACCGCGTCGCTGTCGCCGAGGATAAGCGGGACACCTTCACCCGTTATTTCCAAAATGACGAGGTCGTTATTGGCATCAAACGCTGTGACACCTCGAATTGCATGCTCCGCGTTAGCAGTCCTCACGTGCAAAGAAGCAAGGTCAGCATCTGCAAGCATGTGAATGTTCGTGGCAATCTTGTCATTAGCCACGAAAAAGCCGCTACCGATTATCGGTGAAGAACTTTTACCGTATACCACCCGGACCGTAGACGCTTCTACTTTTTCGGCATCAAAACCTTCAGCGACACTAAGAGGTATACCGGGACCTTCTGGAATGCCACGGGACATAGTGTATATTGGATGTAATTCAAGACGTTGGGGTGTTTGCGCGCATGAAAGAATTAACCCAAAAGCGAGGAAGCCGAGACACAATTTACTGATGCGTTTCACAAGTGTACTCCTATCAAGTGTTAAATTTTAGTTGCTAAATTAGAGATCGCCGATTGTCTTCTAATATCATATTAGTTGCGAACCGCTCCAATTTTCTTGAGAAAATGCTTTTTGACATGAAACAAACACAATGCTTCCATTTCTACAATCAATTTGATATAAACGCACTGATACGGTATAATAAAAACAGCACGTATAACGGATCGCCTGAATGGGCAATCTACATCTTGAGGGGAGTGATAAAGAATTGGGAGAAATTAACTGCTCCCATCACGTAAACCTAAGCCGATGATGACCCAAGCCGAAACGAATGACGCTGTTAGCTATGAATCCTTGCAGCGCCCCGAATTAAAGAAAACATACAAGTGGATATTTGAATTCGGTGCAGCCGTTCTCGTTCTACTCTATCTTTACAGTGCCGGTTTCGGCAGTGCCAGTGAGCAGTACCATCTCGGTTTTTATCTTCTCCTAACCTTCGCGCTGATCGGTCTCGTCTACCGGTGCCGTAAAGACTCCCCGAAATCTCGACCTTCTCTGCTGGATCTGCTACTCATCGCAGGCAGCGTCTTCACCATCGGCTATTGGATTGTAGAATACCCGAAACTCGCAGATCGCGCCGGCAATTACAACCAACTCGATATTATTGTCGGTGCGATTGCGATTGTCATCAGTTTTGAGGTGAGCCGTCGGACAGTCGGTTTAGCACTCCCGATTATCGCGAGCGTCGGTATCCTATACGCCCTCTTTGGGCGGTCTATGCCGGATGCCATCGCACATAAAGGCTTCCCACTCCGCCGAATCATTGAATATTCTTTTTTCAGTCAAGCCGGTGTCTTCGGCATCATGGCAAACGTGATGGCGACCTACGTAATCCTGTTTATCTTCTTCGGTGCGTTTTTGGAGAAATCCGGGGTCGGTCAATTCTTTATCAACCTGCCGATGTCTCTCGCGGGACGTACGACGGGGGGTGCCGCAAAAGTCTCGGTGATGACATCCGGCTTCTTCGGTTCAGTTGCCGGCAGTGCGATCGCAAATACCGTCGCTACAGGGACATTCACCATCCCATTGATGAAACGGACAGGCTTCCGTCCACACGTCGCAGGTGCAGTCGAGGCTTCCGCTTCCGTAGGTGGACAATTCTTGCCACCGGTGATGGGCGCAGGCGCGTTCCTAATGGCAGAACGGACAGGCTTGCCGTACAGCCAAATCGCACTCCTATCCATCGTGCCGGCAATCCTCTATTTTCTCTCTGTCTGGGTGATGGTACATTTTGAAGCAAAAAAGCAGGGACTTGAACGGATACCAGCGTCAGAAACCCCGAAACTTGGACAGCTCCTAAAGACCGGATGGTACTACTTACTACCACTCTTAACGCTCATCGGAATCTTGATCGCTGGCTACACCGCCTATAAAGCAGCATTTTTCGCAATCCTCGTCACCACCGGCGTGAGTTACTTCCGTCCAGAGACCCGCTTAACACCAAAACGGATATGGGAAGCGATGGTAACCGGTGCGAAGAACTCGCTCGCTATTGGTGGTGCTGTCGGCACCATCGGCATCATCGTCGCTGTCATAGATTTAACAGGGTTGGGACGGATATTCCCCGATTTAGTCTTGTCGGTCGCAGGTAGTAACAAGGCAATCGCGGTGTTACTCCTCGCTGCTGCCTCTCTCATCTTAGGGATGGGCATCCCTGTCACGGCGGCGTATCTGATTACCTCCGAACTCGCCGTGCCGATACTCACCTCCCCGGAGATGGGAATCCCGATTATCGCTGCGCATCTGATTATCTTCTGGCTCAGTCAAGACTCCAACATCACACCACCGGTGGCATTGGGTGCTTACGCCGGTGCTGCAATCGCACGCGCCGACCCATGGAAAACGGGGTGGGCATGCTTCAAATTCGCGAAGCTGCTCTATATCATGCCGCTGTTGTTTGCGTACACACACATCTTGTTCACAGAAGGCACACCGGAGCAATACGTTTTATCTGTCGTAACGGCTGTTGTGGGTACAATCATTTTTTCGATTGTTACAATGGGCTACTTTGTCCGGAA
>ASZN01000147.1 GCA_000406005.1 Candidatus Poribacteria bacterium WGA-3G | reverse complement strand
GCTAATTGATGCACAGGCTAACAGCCTATGCTACATTGATGCACAGGCTAACAGCCTATGCTACAAGGGTTTCCTGCGTATAAATAGCCAGGATTTGCATTGAAAATAAGTTTCTAAACTATAAAACTAAATAGTTCTGAGGATTAAATTACTCCACAGAAAACGCCTCAATTTCACTTGTTCCAATCCATCTTGCAATCACGCTTCTCGCTGGAATTACCAAACCTTCATATTCAAAGGTATCCGTTCCGAAGTTTGCGAAGAGCTCAACAGTATCGCCAAACTCGGTACGTTGAACGAGTTTATCCTCGCTGAGCCATTCAAAATCGGTCATCGCCTGTCCACCGATTTGCCGATGCAGTGGCGAAAAGAACGTGTAGTGCCGCTTGATCCACGCTTTATGCTTTGAAAACTCCTCCATATTCAGATGATATAACGGTGGGACGTTGTAGAGCAACTCTAACAGTGCTAACGTTTCGATTGCATTCTCAAATTTGAGACTCCCAGAACCCCAATGATGCGTCGTTATCACGGAATCGTGGAACACAATCTGGTAGAGCGGTAACCGGAAACGCGGATCGTAGTAGTGATAGAGATAGTTCGGTTTGAGGGGCACCTGCTTTATGTGAATCGCCGGACTTTCGGGGGGCCAGTACCCGCCGACGTAGTAAGGCGAGGTTTTAGACTTCATGTCTGGATCCCCCCACCCGATGACCGGAACCGTCATGCCGTGTGCAAAGTGAAGCACTGATGCCGAATACGCAGCACCGCCTTCTGAACCGACAACCATGTTATGCGTATCCCGAATCCAAGCGATACGCGCTAAGCGTGCGTTCATATCATCCAACTGTGTTGCTGGATGTGTCGCTGAATAATCGTCGTAGAGCTCACCGTAAGCGTCACAATCAATGAACCACGTATTGAAATCTGATGGCATCTGCGCGACGATACCGTTGACGCGATTTTCGACATAAGGCTGTGCGACGAGCGGGCTTAAGTGATACCCTTTCTTTTTAAACCCGCGACTTTTTGTGCCATCAGCATTAACAATTGCGCCAGTCTCATAAAGCGAGAGATCGAACTGTGCGGTTTCCCACGTGTCCTTTTCCTCTGGATGATGGATGCTGTGGTAGGAATCGTAGGGTCCAACGAGATAGCCGAGTGCTTTTGCCTTCGCGACAGCGGTCGGATGCCGGAACCCGTCCTGCCACGAATCCGCACCGAGCCAGAGTCGGTCTAACCTGTTTTCAGCAAACTGCTCCAGCAGCTTCAATGAGAGACCGTCCCCCCACGTGTCTGGATGTCGGAGTAGGTCGGAAAACGCTGTGTGGAACAATAGACAGTTGCGGCGATAAAGTTCAGGAAACGATAGCGTGGATACGTCGCGCGAGATTAACTTTTCTGTCTCTGATGTAAACGGAACCTCTGTCCAAAGAGCTGGATCGTAAAAGTCTTGCTTTTCGAGCTGCTCACTTATCGCGCGACTTACAACCCGTCGGATATATTTAGATGCGTAATCCGATTGAACAATCTCTTGTAAGGCTTCACGGGTTTCAGCGTTTAACTGTGTCCATATCCGCGTATCACCTATCAGTCTTGCCGCAAATGCTTTCCAATCTGTGACATCGTGTTCACTTAGGAGTTTGCCACCCCACAAGTAGACATGCGCGGCACCGAGCAATTTCTCTGCCTCAGGTGTTTTCTCAACCTTTTCAGCAAACGAAACGAATTCAGCGTTCTGTTTCAACCAGTGTCGGTACTGTTTCGCAGGTGCGACTGGCGATGCTGCACCGAGTGAAATATGCAATCCGTATCTTTTCTGTTCCCAATTCGGTGTGAAGGTGTGCGATACCGCCATACCTAATGCTGAGGATGTTGTCTTGTTGAACCGGATTCGGTTGTTAAACGGATGGGTTAAAATGTAGGTAAGCGTTCGGTCAGTGAGTTCTAATCCCCAGAATGGCATTGAGAGCCCCGCGGTTGTATTTATCGGTCCGCGTTCAGATAAGAAATCCTGCCATGTAGCGTCATCTTTGGGGACGTAACTCCCCTCAAAAAGAGGCAGGATATAGGCGCGGAGGGATTCGGAATCTTCAATCACGGGCCATGTTAAATCGGGTGTGTCGCGTGTCTGCTTATCATGAACGAATTTTACAGATAGCGACTCACCTATTAGTTCAAAGCGTACGTTAAGAAACCGATCTGCGATCCGCCAACTGATAGCATTGTCGTCTTGCGCGAATTCCGCGACATCGCCAAATCCGGGCTGCGCCGACGAGATCGGAACTACCGTTTCGGACCCTACAAGGTACGCATTTACGGCGAGCGATTGCGTCGCGATGTCAACTGTCCATATACTGTTGTTGAGACGTACTGTTTCAGGTGCAGCACCGACACCGATAGCACTCAAAAGAAGGATCCCTATAGATAAAATGTGAAATCGTAATATGGACAATGGTATCTATCCCCATTCAAAAAGCTGCGAGATTTTACAGGAAAACCCTTCGACGACATCTTCGCCGGTAAGCGTATCTTCGCGTGTAAGCACTTTGATATCTGTCTCTGAGCGATACACCGTTACCGTTTTTGCCACAGGTTCAATCACCCAAACGAGCTGCGTTCCGGCACTCAGGTAGGTGAGAGCCTTTTCAAAGACACGGAACAGAACATCTGTTGGAGAAACGATTTCAACAGCCAGATCCGGTGGGATTGAAAACGCCTTACGTCTGTCATCTAGCAGTTGTTCTGTCGAAACGAACGCAATATCTGGTATCAGGAACCTATCGCCAATCTTAAAACCGGTGTCCGATGTATAGACACGTCCCAGTTGATTTTCGCGAACATACGGACCGAAAAATAAAAATAAATTGGTGCTAATATCACCGTGTTCTCCAGATGTCGGAGGCATCCGTATTAATTCTCCTTTCACATATTCATATCCCTCTAAACCGCTTTCAAGGAACTCCTCAAGCGTCATATCAGTCTCTATCGGAGTCGATGGGATTACAACCTGTTCCGGATCAGTTTTTAAAATATCCATTAGAATGCCTCCTTATACCATTTCTAAACGATGTTATCACATTATCGGTTTTCGTAAAATGTGTAACACTGCGGAACAAACTAACAGTTTGTTCTACGTAAAGAGAGATTTATTAACAGAAATGGTATTACTATCCCGCTAATTCTTCCCACAATGCTCGATAAAAATTCATCACGCGCAGCGGGTCGGAGCTACCGGCAATTTCGGCGAGGGTGTACCCCGTATAGCCGGATTCCTTCAACAGTGTAAAGAGTTGCCGCCACGGGTACTCGCGTCGGTGCAGTTCCGTAATATGCACCAAACCGATTCTGCCTTTCACGAGATCAAAGTTCTTTTGAATTGAACCGTTTTCCACTTCACCGAAGTTAGAATTCCAGCAGACATAGACGTTATCGTGGTCGGCGACATCGATAATCGTACGGATATGTCGGAGTTCGGAGGTACCGCCACCGTGGACTTCCAACCGAATCTGCACGCCGAGGTCGGCAGCGAATTCACCGCACTCGCGCAGTGCCAACCCGATCTGTTCGAGCGTCTTTTCGACAGGTACTTCACTCGGCAGCCCGTTCGGACGCACCTTTACACCGGGTGCACCGACATCTGCCGCCAGTTGAGAATAGACTTTCGTGCCTTCTATATTCTGTCTAACCGCATCCTGATCTACAGAATGATAGTCAAACGCTGAACCCAAGCCAGCGATCTCAATTGGGGAATCGTCGAATTGTTTTTTTACTGCTGCGCGTTCGCTTGCGGAGAGTTCGACTTCAACGCCGTGTGCATGCGTTGTCCGCAATTCCACGCCTTTGAACCCTGTTTCTACACATCGTTCAATGATTGTTGGGACATCCCAATCCTTTGCCATATTATATGTGACTAAACCAAGTTTCATACTTTAATTATACGGGCTTGCAAGCTTCGCCCGCCTCCTTATTCAAAAAGTTGTGCGACTTGACATGAAAACCCTTCAACGACATCTTCACCCGTGAGTATATCTTCACATGTCAGGACCCTGATGTTTGTCTTAGAACGATAGACCATTACCGTCTCCGATACAGGGCTGAGCACCCAGACCATCCGGGTGCCCGCTTCCAGATAGGCGAACGCCTTTTCTTCAACACGATGTAGTATATCTGTCCGAGAAACGACCTCCGCTGCAAGGTCTGGCGGCACTGGAAATGCTTTGCTCAGGTCCTCAGGTAATTGGGCTGAAGAAATAAAAGCAATATCTGGTTTCAGGACGCGCTCACCGACTTGGAAGCCCGTGTCTGGTGTAACCACTTCACCGAGTTGATTCTCACGCACGTACAAACCCAAACTTAGAAAAAGCCTTGCACTAATTATCCCATGTTCCGCAGATGCAGCTGGCATCGGTATAAGTTCTCCTTCCACATATTCGTATCCCTCTAAATCACTCTCAAGAAATTCTTCAAGCGTCATCTTCTTGGGAGGTGGAAGTATTTCTTGGGTGACTCCATGAGCGTCTTGTTGTCTCATTTTTATTCCTCCATAATTAGTTTGCCGTGTTTCAACGCCACCTATTCAAAAAGTTGTGTGACTTTACAGGAAAACCCTTCGACGACATCTTCACCCGTGAGTGTGTCTTCAGACGTGAGCACTTTGATGTCTGTTCGAGAACGATACACAGTTACCGTCTTTCCCACAGGTTCAATAATCCAGACGATTTGTGTGCCAGCATTGAGATAAGCAAACGCCTTTTCAACAACACGATATTGAATATCTGTCGGTGAAACAACTTCAACAGCGAGGTCCGGCGGAACGGGGGATGCTTGGACCCTGTTCTCAGGCAACCGTGCTGTGGAAACAAACGCGATATCTGGTTTCACCAATCGGTCACCCAACTTAAAGTCTGTATCCGCCGGATATACACGTCCCAGTTGATTCTCACGAACATGCAAACTCAAGAGAAAACTGAGATTCATACTTATTTCACCGTGCTCCATTGTCGGTGGTGCGATCGGTATTAATTTTCCTTTCGCGTATTCATATCCCTCTAAATCGCTTTTAATAAAATCTTCTAACGTCATATCAGTTTCCAGCGGCGCGAGGGATATTGCCGCTTGTTCATAACCGTTCTTCGGAATGCTCATCAGAATCTCCCTTCTTTTGATACCAACGATTTTCCATTGCATCAGACCCTATTTTTTGATACAATGTTCCTTAAACTAAAAAGTTAAGGAGAACACCAACATGGCATACGCACTTGAAGACGAATTTGGTGACATTATCGGCAAAGCCCGACGCGGGCAGAACCTATCCGCAAGCGAAATCGCAACTGCTGCCGGTATTACAGAAGCAGAACTTGCTCGTATGGAAAAGTATACCTTAAAACCGACAGGAACGCAAGTTTTTCGTCTGGCAGAAGTCCTGAGTTTGGACGGTACCAAACTGCTTGATATTGCGAGAGAACAGTGGGAACCCGAATCGCCTCAGCAGACGGGCGACGCAAATCTTGAAGTTATCACAATCAGTGCACCTGTCGGCGGCTGGCCCGTCAACGCTTACCTCCTAATCTGTAAAGCGACAGACGATGCCGCGATTATCGACACCGCCGCACACCCAGATCTCATCTTAGAACAGCTTGATGCTCGCAATGTGAACCCGGCTGCGATTCTGCTGACACATGCACACGGCGATCATACCAACGGATTGCCGAAACTCCAAACCGAAACCGGATGCGACACCTACATTCATAAAAGCGAACCGAAACCGCAGAGCAACAGTACGTTACGTGAAGTCGTCCACGGCGATGTCCTCTCCGTCGGTGAACTGATGGTAACCGTTGTCAATACACCCGGACATACGACGGGTGGGTGTAGTTTCCTCACGCAGAACGTGGCGTTTGTCGGCGATGCGATCTTCGCCGGTTCGGTCGGTGGTCCCAACATCTCCTATCAAGATGAAATTGATAGCGTCCGGGACAATCTACTCTCGCTCCCTGATACGGTGAGACTATTTCCGGGACACGGTCCTTCTACGACTGTCGGTGAAGAAAAATTACATAACCCATTTTTCTAAATTTTTGGTTCACGGAATGACTGATAGTGTATCATTTCTATTCTAAAAGTCGTTCTTGACGATTTATAATACCATTTCTAAACAGTGTTGTCGCATTACCGCATGTTATGAAATACGGTGGCATACCGGAACACAGACTAACAGTCTATGCTACATAAGAGGCAAATA
>ASZN01000146.1 GCA_000406005.1 Candidatus Poribacteria bacterium WGA-3G | reverse complement strand
TTAGCTGAGATGAATGCCGAACAGTTGCGTGAAACGACCATGCGCCAAGATGACCGGGTCTTACTTAGAGTCACACTTGAAGACGCCGTTGAAGCCGATCGTATCTTTACACTGCTCATGGGGGACATTGTCGAACCGCGTCGCGAATTTATTGAACGCTACGGCACCCAAGTCAATTTCGATATGTACGGTGCCTAATAGCTAACAGTTTTCAGTTAAAGGGTGACTCTTAACTGGAAACTGATAACTGATAACTGATAACTATTAAAGCTGATAACTATTCACATGGAAAATATCTTAGAAACCAACATAGAAAATGAACTGAAAACGTCATATCTCGCCTACGCGATGAGCGTCAACACCAATCGCGCGATACCGGATGTCCGCGACGGTCTCAAACCGGGAACCCGTCGGATCATCTATGCTATGGGAGAGATAAATCTCACTTCAACCCGTCCCTACGACAAATGTGCAGCCGTTGTCGGCGAAGTGATGAAAAACTTCCATCCACACGGTGATGGCCCGATTTATGGTACGCTTGTCGGTTTAGCACAACCCTTTAGCATACGCTACCCGCTTATCGACGGTCAAGGTAACTTCGGCAGTATTGATGATGACCCACCGGGTGCGATGCGCTATACAGAATGTCGTTTGACCGCTATCGCGCAGGAGATGCTCACCGATATTGACAAGCAGGTTGTCGACTTTCAACCGAATTACAAGGAATCACTTGAAGAGCCAACAGTACTTCCGGGGCTGCTTCCTAACTTGCTCGTTAACGGTACGACAGGTATCGGTGTCGGTTACCTCACGCGCATACCGCCTCATAATCTGAATGAAGTCGTTGACGCGCTACTCTACAAACTCTCGGACCCAGACGCTAATTCAGAAAAGTTGATGGCGTACATTGCCGGTCCCGACTTTCCAACAGCCGGAATGATCGTTGGCACCAGGGGTATCAAAGAGATGTATACCACTGGCAGAGGGAGCATGACCGTCCGTGCCAAAGCGATCATAGAAAGAGTCGCTACAGGCAGAGGCGGATCCGAACAGGAACAGATTATCATCACTGAGATCCCGTATCAGATAAAGAAAAATCAACTCTTGGAGCGGATGCATCAGTTGGTTGTTGATAAAACCGTCACTGGTATTAGAGATATCCGGGACGAGTCTGACAAAGATATCCGCATTGTCATAATTCTCAAACGCGGCGAGATCGCTCAGGTTATCTTAAATCAGTTGTACAAACACACACAGATGCAAACAAATTTTAGTGCGAACCTGCTCTGTCTCGTAGACGGGCTTCCGAAAGTACTAACACTTCAGGAAATCCTGCACTACTATCTTGAGCATCGACGCGATGTGGTTCGCCGGCGCACACAATTTGAACTTGCCCGTGCTGAGCGCAGAAACCACATCCTTGAGGGGTATCTCTTAGCACTTCAAAACCTTGAGGCACTCATAGAACTCGTTCAAACGGCTGAATCACCACAATCAGCGGAAGAAGAACTTCGAGAAACCTATCAACTCAGTGAGTTACAGGCGCGGGAAATCCTGACGATGACGCTGCGTCAACTAACCGGGCTTGAACGCCAACGGATCCACGATGAATACACGGACATCTTAGACCGTATTGCCGAATACCGTGCCATCCTTGCCAATGAAACATTGCTAACGGATATTATCCGCACAGAACTCGAAACACTTAAAGAAAAATATGGTGATGAACGTCAAACGGAAATTACTGACGAAGTTAAAGAATTTAAAGTAGAGGACCTCATTGCCGACGAAGATATGGTTGTAACGCTTTCCCACAGCGGCTATATCAAACGGTTACCTATGGATACCTATCGGAAACAGCACCGCGGTGGTGTCGGTATTAAAGGTGCTGCCCCGAAAGATGGCGATTTCTTGGAGCATATCTTCGTTGCGACCGCACATCAGAACATCTTATTTTTCACAGACTTGGGCAAATGTTATACCTTGAAAGTCCACCAAATCCCTGAAGCAAGTCGTCAATCAGCCGGACGCGCTGTCGTTAATTTGCTAAAATTAGCAGCAAACGAGAACATCACCGCTTATGTTCCTGTGCGTCCTAAAATTGTTAACATAGAACTGGAAACTGATGCGGAGGCTGATGCCGGCGAATCCGTTGCGGACGAATTTGTTTTCATGGCCACCCAGAATGGGATCGTTAAAAAGACAGAACTCTCCAGATTTGAAAACACGTTATCAAGCGGTATCATCGCAGTGAACCTTGACGATGGCGATAAACTAATTGGTGCCCAAGTAACAACCGGCACATCAGATGTTTTCCTTGTTACACATAACGGAACCGCTATTCGGTTCAGCGAAGAAAATGTCAGACCACTTGGACGTAATACACGTGGTGTCCGCGGTATAGAACTCGGTGCTGAGGACTTTGTTGCCCAGATGGTGATTGTTAACAGCGAAGCCGCTGATGCAAAAGAAAAAGCACAACGCTCCACGAAGAGAAAGGATGACACCTTGCTGATTGTCACAGAGAATGGGTACGGTAAACGGACCTCTATCTCGGCGTATCGTTCACAAAGACGCGGGGGCAAAGGTATCATCGCTATCGGTAAATCTTCCCGAAACGGAGCCGTCGTCGCTGCAAAACGTGTCGCAGATACCGATGAACTCGTCCTTATCAGTTCAAACGGTTATGTTACACGAATGGCTGTCAGCGACATTCGACGTATCGGGCGAAACACGCAAGGCGTACGTATCATGGCACTCCAATCCGATGAAAAACTTGTTGACGCTGCTAAAATCGAACTTTCGTCCTCTTTAGTCGAAGAGGATCAAGACGTTTAATGGTTGTCGGTTATTGGTTATTGGTTGTTGGAAAGAGGTTTCGGAAACCTAACTTGACACCTCTTTTCTTAACCATTAACTATTAACTCTTAACCATTAACCACTAAAACGGAGAAAAACGATGAAATATCTTAGTATTTTCATTCTCTTTGCATTTATAATAGTCAGCGGTGTTTATGCCGAAACTGATATACCGACAGGCGAAACACCCGAATTAGTGCCGCTCACGGATGATGATACCCGGTTAGATGCAGACATGGCGCGTGCAATGGAAATTTATACCGACCTGATGTGGGCCGTTTATAGCAGTACCCGTGACCCTGACAATAAAAGCAAAAATGCTTACGACGCTCTAATTAAGAAATTAGAATCTGACGACGCATTCTCGAAAAATAAAGTATTATCTAAGTCCGACATCAGTTTTATCTATGCGCAGCGCGCTGAACTTAGATTTTCAGAATGGCAAGATATTATTGGTGCAGAAAAAGATGCAAGAAAATCCGTTGAACTGGGCCCCGAAAGTGTCAACGCAGCGTGGACGCTCGGAAAAATGCTAACGAACCGATATTATTCGAGATATGTTTCTAATGCAGAACGCAACAGAAAAAAAGAAGAAGAGATGTTTACTGCTCTAAAGCGTGTTGTCGAATTGGACCCAGATCACAACGACGCGCATTCCTACACCGGCACAATGGCGATCGAATTCAACCGCCCTGAACTCGCAATTACGTCATTTAAGGCACTAACCCGTATTATGCCTTTTAGAGCAGAATACCATAACGAACTCGGTAAACTTTACGCCGCACAGAACCGTTATGAAGAAGCACTGAATTCCTACGAAAGGGTACTAACCATATCTCCAGACAATGTTGTCATATTAATTGATGCACACAGTGGCGTCGGTCTCGCGTATCAGTCCCAAAACAATTTTGAAAAAACTGAATACCATATCAAGCAGGCAGTCACCTTATTAGAGGAACAAGTCAGGGCGACACGCACAGATCGTATGCGGAGTAGAGATCGGATTATATTAGCCCGAGAACTCCGACGCATACGCTATCAACTCGCGCAGGTTTATCTGAGGTTCAATGTCCCGCAGAAAGCTATACAGAATTTTGAAAAGATTTTGACGGCTGATGCTAACTATGTCCCCGCACTCACAGGTATCGGAATAGCTTACCAGATGCTTGATGATGTCCAACAATCAGAAAATTACTTGCGCAAAGCAATAGAATTCTCGTCTGGAGAAAATGCGCCTGATGCCTACAACGCGTTAGGGTATCTCTACGCCGAGCAGGGAATTAAATTGGATGAAGCGGAAAAACTCGTTAGTCGCGCACTTAAAAGCGTTCCAACATCCGGTGCCTATCTGGATAGCTTAGGACTTATCTACTTTAAGAAAGGGAAACTTGATGCTGCTATAGAAAATTTAGAACAGGCAGCCCGTTACCTGCCCGATGAACCTGAGATTCTCAAACATCTTGCCGATGCCTACCTCAAAAAAGGTTTGGAACAAAAGGCACTGCAAACTTTGGAACACGCTGTCAATATTGAACCAGATAACGCCGAACTTCGCCTGAAACTTGATACCATCAAGTCAAGCAAATAACTTTCAGAACCATGAAAAATATAACGGTTTTTCTGTCCATCTTCATACTACTGCTATCGGGACGGTTACCGTGTCAAAGTTCGGAAGCCTATCTGTGTGGAACACCACAGTTGTCTTTCATAAAAGAGGCACTTCGCGGTTCGACACAAATCTTTCCGGACGAGAGCGCGCCGAATCCGCGGGTTCCAAGTGCACCGACATTACCTGTTGGAGCAGAACGGACGTTTTTTGCCCCCGATTTTAGGAGTATGCAGCAATACACCGTCTCCGCTGTCCTTCGCGGGGTCGGCGATTTCTGCTACGTTTTTGTTCAGCAATCGGAATGGAACGCGCGTGTTACCGCCGAAACAGTTCAGTCAATAGTGCGCGCTTTTGATGCTGCGACTCCGGCAAATCCGCACCGCGGCATCTATCAGACGTTAACACAGTCTTTTGGCGCGCCACCTGACATTGACGGAAACGGTAAGATTATTTTACTGCTACTTAATATTCGAGATGCCAACCATATTGACCAGTATACGGCTGGCTTTTTCAATCCAGCCGACCAAAGTCGCGGTGTACTTAGGAATCCTGGGTTTCGCCGTTTCCCAATTCGTAGTAACGAAGCAGATATGTTGTATGTGGACACACAACCGCTTAATCCAAGTAGCGAGGCGGCTCACAATGTCATCGCCCACGAACTTCAACATCTTATCCACTGGGGACACGATCCCCACGAAGCCACTTGGATCGATGAAGGCTGTGCAGGGTACGCTTCATTTCTTTGCGGTTATTCCGTTTTAGAGCATGTCGCAGCGTTTGAAAGAAACCCATCTATTTCACTCATCGCATGGCCTGAAATGGATACAGACGCTCTTCCACACTACGGGGCGACCTTTTTATGGATGCTGTACCTGCATGAGCAACACGGCGGTTTGCAAACATTGACCGAAATCGTCCAAAATCGAGGCACTTCGCTCAATGGCGTTGCGGATGTACTCGCATCAAATGGCACTACGCAGAACATTTCTGAGATTTTTAATAATTGGAAACTCACAAACTATCTATCTGATTATCGCACCATAAGGCTCTCTCTCGAACCGCGTCGGTGGCATCGTTCCTATCCAAGTGGCACACAAGATGGTCAGCTCCGTAATTTTTCGGCGGACTATATCGGATTTGAAGATGCCGGTGGATTGACACTCGGATTTTCAAGTCGTTCCCGCGAAAGTAGCACTGCACACGCAATCGAATTCCATAACACCGGCGATGTCCATAAACGTGAAATAATACTGTCCACCGACGGATCGGGTTCTATTGTTTTACCGGATACTGTCACAAACGTGATCCTAATTCCGAGTCTACAATCACAAGGAATCAATGCCCAAACGCGAAATACACAATATCAATATAACGCAACACGGGGCGCACACATCACTTTCATTACTGTCGCGCTTCCGAATCCGGTGCATTCACAGTACTGGGACATCATTGCCGTGCCGAGTGAACCTCTCGTCGGTTTAGTACCTTATGTAATATTGATGCGCGTTGAGAACAACGTTGAACGTCTCCATCAAGAATCGCAAGCAATGTACCGAGTAACGCCAGACTCGCCAAACAACTATATGTATCGACTTTCATTTCGCCTTGATCCAGAAATAGCACCGGAATCCGTCACATATCAAATTTCATTGGACTCAAGAATTGTTGACACAAGAGCACTGGAATAGTAGTCTTTCAACTTTGAACTTGAGGGGCGGTTCGTAGTAGTGCGATTTATCGCACGTCAGCAACGGGCGATGAATGGTTTCCCTACTACGAACAGGATCACCTATAAACTCAACATTGAAG
>ASZN01000145.1 GCA_000406005.1 Candidatus Poribacteria bacterium WGA-3G | reverse complement strand
TGACCCGCTACCAGAATCAACGGGTTACACTCCGCTTTACGACGACTCCCGGTCCTGCTGGAAATGGTGCCTGGGATTGGGCAGTCTGGGGTGAACCGAAGATCGTCTCTCACCCCGCAGACACACGCGTGAAAGTCGGATTTTTCTTGCCGAACGAACCGATAAATCGCTTTCCTGATATGTTAAAACACCAAGGAGAGGGACAATATTCGCTTGAAACCGAGCTGCCTACACAGGTGCTCTTTTTATTTCAACCGCCGCAACAAGTGAACGAGGTCTATAACCTAAGAGATGCACAGTTCGTAGCCGGCATCCAGTTTGACGGTGTATTTCGACTCGGAAGTGTTTGGGATTCCGGTGAACGA
This sequence comes from Candidatus Poribacteria bacterium WGA-3G, assembly GCA_000406005.1. Lineage (GTDB taxonomy): Bacteria > Poribacteria > WGA-4E > WGA-4E > WGA-3G > WGA-3G. The sequence continues at coordinate 5,936 of ASZN01000145.1, read as the reverse complement.
ACGACGTTGACTGCCGGTGGTGTGACGAAAGACACAATTTCAGCACATCCACCACCGAATGGACAGACGGTTCTCCAATTCTTACTCTCTCTACCAGATGCCGATGAATTGACGTTCAATTTTTCGATGGGGCTGCCAGATAAAAATTGTAGCCTCGATGGATTGTTCTTTAAAGTGCTTATCAACGGCGCGCAGCGGTTCGAGCGTTTCGCATTCAACACACCCGGTTGGGTAGATGCACAGGTCTCTCTTTCAGAGTTCGCTGGTGAAACGGTGCTGTTGGAGTTGGTGACCGATTCCGTTGAAAGCGCGACCTGTGACTGGGCACACTGGGCAGATTTATTGATCGCTATAGAAAATTGAAGAGGCGAAAGTTGGCAATTAAGGCATGTTTTGTGGTATCCTTAAATTCATGGTACAAGAAAGAGACTGGTCTGGTTTGGAAAATGCGGAAAACGGATATGATGTTTGGGGGATTAAGGCGCGAAAGGAGGAAAATGCATGCAAACACTAAACGTAGCGAATGAACTGAACAGCACAAACACATCACAAAAAGACACTGTGGAACTTCAACAGTCCGTTTCATCTAAACAAGACACGGACAGAAAAATCGTAGATCCGTATATTCACTGCGGATTTGCACACAGTCATCCTACTGAAGGCATGCCGAAACCGACACACCGGCAGCTCACCGAGGCAGAAATATGCAACACTCAGGGTATCGCTTACAGTGAAAATGGGGAACACGCCCGCGCAACGGCGAGCTTTGACAAAGCGATTGAGCTGCAACCGGATTATACCAATGCGCATTACAATCGCGGCATCGCTTATATGAGAAAAGGCGAGGTGGACAATGCGCTTGCTGATTATAGCGGGGCAATTCAGTTTGAACGGAATTATGCTGAAGCGTATAACAATCGCGGCATCGCTTATCAGAAAAAATGTGAAATCATCTATGCCGTCCAGGACTATAGCACAGCAATAGGTTTGAATCCAGAACTCGTCGAACCGTACGCCAATCGCGGCAGTCTCTATCTCAGTAGACTCGATATTTACCGTGCTGTTCATGACTGCTCCAAGGCACTCAGGCTGGACCCGGACGCGGGCGCGGCTTATGCAACCTGCGGCGTGGCGTGGTTACATTACGGGCACTGGAAAAAAGCGAAAGCCGATTTCACTGTGGCTACTATCCTGCGCGTCGATGTCAGTGCGGTGTTTCGTCACTTCTATAAGAATACCGAAGACTTTGCGCAGAAAACAGAAATTCAGATACCAGAGGATGTCGCAGACCTGCTGGTGCCCCAAGCGGAACTTCCTGAATTTGAGGAGGGCGCACGGCTTAAGTTTGCTTTGAAAGCTTACGACAACGAAGAACTCAGCACAGGGCTTGCCGCCCGATTTGCTGGTATGTCTCGCGAAGAGTTTATCTATACGATGGGAAAATATGGGATCTCTCCTATCAGGCTCACAGCTGAAGAGCTCCGAAAGGACATTGAGAGTGCCAGAAAAGCCAGTCATCAGTAATACGAGTCCACTTGTAGGTCTTTGGGCACTCAATCTTTTTCCGTTATTCCGGGAACTCTACACCGAGGTGCTAATTCCAGTAGAAGTTCGAGCTGAGTTTTTCGCGACCGAAAGCGAGACACGCACGGCAGCTCTCAAAAGCGCGCCGTGGATTAGAACTGTCCGCTTACGTAACCCAGGAAATATAGCAACGCATGCGGAAGTCGATCTCGGTGAAGCCGCAGTTTTCGCACTTGCTGAAGAACGCGAAGCACGTCTCGTAATTCTTGATGATCGGGATGCCCGACGGTACGCCGAACGAATTGGATTACCCTTTACTGGCACCGTGGGTCTTTTGCTGGAAGCAAAGGAAAGAGATCTTATTTCTGCTATCAAACCACTTCTAAACGTGTTACTGGAGAACGGAATACGTCTGAGCCCATCACTTATCAGCGACGCGTTACAACAAGCCGGAGAAACTAATGGGACTACTTGATATCGTTGCACTTGTGGAAGATGCACCTGCACTCAAATGTAGCATAGGCTGTTAGCCTGTGCATCTTCCGTAGCATAGACCGTTAGCCTGTGCATCTTCCGTAGCATAGACCGTTAGCCTGTGCATCTTCCGTAGCATAGAAAACCGTTAGTCTCCTGTGTATCTTCCGTAGTAATGGAATCTACTATAACACCAAGCATTAATCAAACCTAACGCTCTCCCGAAATTCACCGAAGACAGCGATCCCACCGCCGTAGAATAGCACCGCCAACGGAATCAAGACCCAAATCGATAGAAATCCCTTCAATAGCACTAAACCGACACCCATCACAGTAGAAAGAAAAACCGCTTTCAAAAGTGTCGGCAGTACAGGAAATATCTTGCGGAACTCGACGATATGCCTTGAGATATAACTAAGTCCAACGACGAGTACGTACGCCTCACTGACGACCATCGCTATTGCTGCACCGACGTGGCTGAAACGCGGCATCAGGTATAAATTCAAGCAGACGTTCAGGAGTGCTGTTGTCCCCATCAGCACGGAAAATGCGCGCCGTTTATCCGTTGCGCGTAGGACCGCCAACACCACTGTCGTAACGAAGATAAGTCCACCGGACCAACTGAGCCATTGGAGTGCTGTCGCCACTCTACTGACTCTATCGGGTGTGTAATTCGGGAACAACACGCCGGTAATCTCAAAAGACAGCATCGAAAGCCCAACAGCGAACGGCAGTCCCGTTAGCACCATCCACCGCATACTGAACGTGTACGCGCTCGGAAATCTCCCCTTTTCGCGTTCCCACGCACGCGATAGCACCGGAAACATGGCACCCATCATAAACGCACCCGGCAGAATCGTAAAGGCATTAGCAATCGTATATGCCAACCCATACCAAGCGTTCGCGTCTACACTGTCCGAACTTAACTTCGACAGCAGAATCGCATCAATACGAAAATAGAAGAGGTTGAAAAGGTTACCGATGGCGAACGGGAGCGCTTGCTGCATCAGCACCTTCACAACCTGTTGGCTCGGTTGGAAGCGGAGTTGTGTGAAACAGAACCGTGTGAACCCGACACTCAGGAGTAGGTTGACACCACTCGCTGCCAATGTTACCTGACAGACGGTCAAGAGTCCGTAATTGAGCAGGATCGCGCCGCCTCCGATACAAAAAAACACGCCGCGTTCCGCGATGACAGTGAATGCCTCGTATTTTATATCCTCGTGCGCGCGAAAGACGCAACGATAGAGTTGCGCAATAGAATTGACGATCTCCGCAAGACCCAAAAAAACGATCATCATTACGATTTCAGAAGTGTAGAGGAAGACACCGCTGATAAGCATAATCGCGTAGGCGACGATCGACAGCAGACTGCGAACAATGAGTGCGTTGCCGAGATAGTGCCGTGTCTGATCCAGATGCAGTGTCATCTCTCGGATGAGCGGGTTTTGCATGCCGAGTTCTGTTATGATGGCAACGAGGTTGGTGAGTGCGATCGCAATAAAATAGCCGCCGAACTCCGTTTCGGTGAAATAACGTGGCAGGAGCCAGACGGTTATCACGAGTGAAGCGAGGCGACCAATAAGGTGTGCACTAAAGAGGCTGGATGTGTTTTTGAAGATACGGTTCATCTAATGCGACAACGTTGATTCCCGTACATGTTCGATCAAAAGGGTATTCACTAAAGTTTCAATTGATACACCTTGTGCTTGTGCTTTTTGACTGAGTTCTTCAGCGATTTCGGGAAGAATTGCGACGCGAATCGCCCGCTTGTGTAATGTTTCAAAACGAAACCACTGGTCATCGTCCTCCATGAAATCAGCAGTATCTAAGTCATCCCAGAAATCAGCCTCCTCTTCATAGGTCAAGAACTCGGGTACCTGCAACTCTTTCATCTTCTGTGCCTCCTGAAGTAATGTACCTGATTCAATACAATCCAATTCTAACATAATTCGGTACCAAAGTCCAATAGCTATCACTTTCTCCGTGCTGTAGGCGTTGCGCGCCAAGATAGGCAATCGTTGCGCCGCGTGGGACGTTGAAAATAACATCTGCAAATTGGGCACGTTCACCAAGTCTTTCACGCACTGCCTCCCCGTACATCAACAACCCGTCACCGACGAAATTAATAGGACAATCGGTGGAAGTGCGCGTATCGAGACGGTCGAGGAAAGCGTCGATCGGTAAGCAGAGCTCCTCGGTGAGACGTTGCCATTCGGTTCCGCCTTCAAAAATGGCACCGTAGACTTCACTTCGCCGAGCGTCAAAGAGTGGACAGATAACGCCATTTGTCCATCGGAGGTTATAGGCGACGGCTTCCAACGTTGAGACACCGACGATCGGTTTATCGAGTGCGTAGCAGAGAGATTTAATAGTCGCAACGCCGATACGAACACCGGTAAACGAACCAGGTCCGACACCGACGGCGCATCCATCTAAATCTGCGGCCGTGATGTCGCTCCATTTCAGGACAGTGTCAATGGCAGGCATAAGCCTGGAGGAGTGCGCTTGCACGATATTGAGTGTATGTTCTGCGACTAAATTGTCGTCATCTATGAGGGCAACACTGCCGATAGGAGTCGAGGTATCAATACCTAAAATTTTCATTCAAGTTCAACCAATAATTCTGAACCGCGGTCAGCCCGCTGCTCACTTTCGCTTAAAACCACTTCTGGGGTTACCGATCCCTGGACATCATCGGACAGAATGACAGGCAAAATTTTATCCAATGCCTCTTCGAGGTCACCCGTAAAAGGTTTACAAGGGATTGATAGTGCCTTTAGCACGCTTTCAAACCGTTTGTATCCGCCTTCAACCTGAAGTTCAACCCAGAGGATACCATCTTTATCCATCTGTTGTTTGTTCATCTCAGAAAGTTTATTAGCAACAAGGACTCGCCCACCGCGGGCGAACACCGCATCCGCACTTTCAGGATTGCCTTTTCCCATCAATTTCACTTCACAAGGATAGTCTTTCCCTGTATCATCAAATAGATAAAAATCGGATTCTCGCTCTGACTCTGGCAGATTTCTCTGGTCAAAGTATTTCTTCGGCACTTGGAAAAGCGCACAAAGTGCGATCATTAAGGGTTTCTCAACTTGCTTTCTTGTTTCACTCCATATTCTATTCTGAAGTGTTGAACGTCTGACAGCAAGCGTATTAAAGAGAATTAAACTCTCATTAAGACTCAAACTGAAACTAACGCCCCGAAATTTTACTGTAAACGTCATACCCATATCTTTCATATCCAAGTCGTTGAAAGCATCACATAACACGTCATAATGTTTTAGAGTCGTGTCTAATACAATTTGCTCACTGCTTGAAAGGGGGATTGTATTCATTTCGGCATTGGAAAGCGAGTGTGAAAAGAGAAATTCCTCCTTATACCAGTCAGTGGTTACAGATTTCTTGTCTAATTTTGCCCTCACTATTCGCTTAAAAAAGTCAACGACATATTGCAAGAACTCAGCATCAATCGCGTTCAAAACTTCCGGATAGGAATCTTCACCAGCAATAAGTTTGCGAATGATGTTATTGACAGCAGCTTGAGACATTAGTGGTATCCTTTCTCGGATTAATTTAGGCGCGCCAATAATCTCTGGAGGTGTTGTATGTTCTGTTCGATTTCTTCGGTGTCGGGTGCTATATCAGCGAGTCGAAGGTACGTTTCAAAAGCGGCGATGCTCTGGCTATAGGCGTGCGTCTTGTAGTAGAGATAGCCGAGCATTCGGTAATCACCAATCGCGTTCGGGAGCAACCACGTAATCCGTTCAGAAGCGGTAACCGCTTTGTCGTACTGTTCGAGAAGCGCATAGGTACGCGTCAGATTCCGTAAGATACGCGCTAAAATCTCTTTATCCGTGGCTTCGGCTAACATCGTCGGTTCTAAGTGTACGGGTCCCTCAAAGTTCGCTTCGAGTTTCGCTTGGAGTATTTCG
>ASZN01000144.1 GCA_000406005.1 Candidatus Poribacteria bacterium WGA-3G | reverse complement strand
AGGTTTCTTGGCATTACCGAAAACTTGATTAAACACATATCTGTGATTTACGTCAAAATAAGCAATAACAACGCGCGGTCCGATCGCCGGAAAGGGGTCCTATCATACGTAGTCTACTCGGTCTCAAGAAATATGTCATTCGGTATCGGTATGCCATTATACTCAGTTTCTGCCTAGTGATTGTGACGAATGTGCTTCTGCTGATCAGCCCAAAGATCCTGCAGATCATTGTTGATGAGTTAGAGATCGCGTGGAGAAGCCAGTATGACGAGAACTATGTGGGAGAAATCTTTACGATATCTCGGGAACGAATTCTCTTTTTCGCGTCGCTCATCTTTGGGATTGCACTCTTTGCGGGTATTCTGCGCTTCATCCAACGGCGTACTATCCAAAGTGTCGCGCGGCAGATGGAGTTCCACCTCCGTGCCGATTTCTTTCTTCATCTTCAAAAACTCTCTGCCGCGTATTACGATAACGTCCGTACCGGCGACTTGATGACGCGTGCAACGAGTGATCTAAACGCCATCAGAATGGTGCTGAGCAGTGCCGTCATGTATACGGCAGACGCGATCGTATTTTTCGGACTTGCGCTCACCATCATGCTCCGTATTGATGTAGGCTTGACGCTTGTCGCACTGCTGCCCTATCCGGTGCTCGCCATCTTGATTCGTTTCCTCGGAAAGCGGTTGCATGAGCGTTATGAGCGAATCCAAGAGGCGTTTTCAAACCTGAATACCAAGGTGCAGGAGAATTTGTCCGGGGTCCGCGTGGTGAAAGCGTACACACTGGAAGCAAGCGAAATCGAACACTTCCAAGAATTAAATCGCGCGTTTGTTGACCGGAACCACCAACAGATCCGACTGATGACCTTCTTTTTTCCGATCTTCCGCTGTTTGCCGGGGATCGGTATTGTCGTCTTGATTTGGATGGGTGGACTCCGGGTCATCAATGGCGAAATGTCGCTCGGCGATTTCGTCGCATGCCAGGCTTATCTCATGATGCTCATCCGTCCAATGATTACCCTCGGCTTCATCGTCAACACCTTTGAACGCGGCGCAGCGTCTATGGGACGCATCCAAGCGATCCTTAATGAGAAGCCAGAAATCTCCGATGGTGAACAGGTGAAATGGGGGATCAAAGATATTGAAGGTGAAATCGAATTTAGGAATCTCAATTTTGCTTATCCGGACGGAACGCCTGTGCTTAAGGGCATTAACCTCAAAATTGAACGTGGTAAGACGTTCGCGATTGTCGGTGGAACGGGGTCCGGGAAATCTACACTTGTCAACCTGATTCCACGCATCCGTCAAGCAGAACGTGGCACCGTCTTTGTCGATGGCATAGACATTCAAGATATACCGCTGAAAGTCCTCCGATCCAATATTGGAGTCGTCGAGCAGGAACCGTTCCTTTTCTCTGACTATTTGCAAAATAATATCACCTACGGGCTCGAAACACCAGACGAGGCACAGATAAAAGACGCAGCACACACCGCAGATCTCCTTGAACAGATTGAGGAGTTCCCCAATGGGTTGGAAACCTTCCTCGGTGAACGTGGGATGACAATTTCAGGGGGGCAACGCCAACGGACTGCACTTGCGCGCGCGATTATCATTAAACCGAAAATCCTGATTCTTGACGACGCATTCGCAAATGTGGATACTCAAACCGAAGACACCATTCTCAGTCGGCTTTCCGAAATTATGAAGAATCGCACAACAATCCTGATTTCGCACCGTATCTCTACCGTCAAGGATGCCGATCACATCGTTGTCCTTGACGAGGGCAGCATTGTTGAGACAGGCACACACGAACAACTCCTTGAGCAGAACGGGATTTACGCCGGTATCTATGAAACACAACTCCTACAAGAGGAACTTGATAAACTTTAACCTGCACGGCTACGGATCGCGAGCACAACTCGCTCCTAGAAAAAAAAGCAATGCGTAACGACACATTACCAAAGGAGGAATCCACCTGTGTTTGGCATGGGAAGCGACCTATACGAATATAGCGATGAGGAGCAAGACCTCGGAAAAGTTTATGACCGGGTGTTAATGCGGCGACTCCTTTCATACCTGAAACCCTACAAATTCCAGCTGCTCATCATCGGATTTCTCATGGTGGGGAATACACTCTCGCAATTGGCAGGACCCTTTCTGATGCAGCTTGCTATCGACGACTATATTACCCCCGGTATATCAGAAGGATTAAGTACAATCGCGATGCTTTACGTGTTCTCATTGATTAGCCTCTTCGTGTTTGGGTACTCTGAAGAGTATCGCACACAGATGATTGGGCAACATGTAATGCACGATCTCCGTCAGGTGCTTTTTTCGCATTTACAACGTTTGGACGTACAGTTTTTTGATAAAAATCCGGTCGGTAGATTGATGACCCGCGTAATGGGGGATGTTCAAGTCCTCAATGAACTCTTTTCCTCCGGTGTGATTACTATCTTCGCGAATCTGCTCCGTATCTCTGGGATTGTCGTGGTGATGCTTCTCTATAATTGGAAGCTCGCACTCGTGACGTTCACAGTAATCCCAATCATCTTCGGTGCGACGCTTGTTTATCAGATCTATTCGCGTCGCGCGTTTCGAGAACAACGTAAGCAGCTTGCACGCATCAACGCCTTTTTACAAGAAAATATCGTCGGTATGACAACGATGAAGCTGTTCGCACAAGAACGACGGAGCCACCTCCGATTCAACGAGCGCAACCGAAGATACCTCGCTGCGAACCTGAAGAGCATCTTCTATTTTTCGATCTTTCATCCGCTGATAGAGGTGGCGGCATCGCTCGCAACAGCTGTGATTATCTGGTATGGCGGCGGGCAAATTGTACAAAATGCACTGACGTTTGGGGGACTGGTGATGTTCATGGGCTACGCGCAACAATTCTTCTGGCCCATCCGCGAACTGAGCGAAAAGTATACCATTTTCCAGAACGCAATGGCATCTTCCGAACGTATTTTCCAGCTCCTTGATACACAGCCGACGATCGCCTCCGCTGCCCCTAAAAGCGGCACTGACGATTTGAAGGGCGAGATTGAATTCAAAAACGTCTGGTTCGCCTACAACGACGATGACTATGTCCTGCGGGATGTCTCATTCAAGGTGAAACCGGGGGAAAAGGTCGCACTCGTAGGGCATACCGGTGCTGGGAAGACCTCTATTATCAATCTGCTCTGCCGGTTCTATGAGATCAACAAAGGACAAATCCTGATTGACGGTGTTGATATCCGGGAGATGAACTTGGAAGATCTACGCAGTGCGATTAGCATCGTGCAGCAGAATATCTTCCTCTTTTCTGACTCCATTGAGCGAAATATCACTTTAGGAGACCCATCGATCTCGTCGGAGCAGGTGAAACGTGCATCGGAAGATGTACATTTGGACAGGTTTGTACAAAAGATGCCGGAGGTCTACGGCACAGAGATTAAAGAAGATGGGGCTGGGTTATCCGTCGGACAGAAGCAGTTGGTCGCCTTTGCGCGTGCCTTAGCCTCCGATCCGAATGTCCTTATCCTTGACGAAGCGACCTCAAGCGTTGACACCGAAACTGAACTCCTGATTGAAGATGCAGTGAGCCGTCTGATGGAAAATCGTACCTCTGTCGTCATCGCGCACCGGCTTTCTACAATCCAAAATGCAGATAGGATTATTGTGATGCACCGCGGCGAAATCCGTGAGACCGGCACGCATAACGAGTTGTTACAGCAGGGCGGTATCTATTATCGGTTGTATCAGCTGCAGTATAAAGGACAGGAAACAAAAAAGCGTTTGTAGAAGGATAGGCGATAGGGACGATTTCATTCTGTTTCAGGATTGAAAATATCACCTTCTTTGCAATAGTTGCTAATCCATCTATCCCAATCCGCAGAACCTCTTTTTAGAGTCATTCTGTATTCTATTTTTTTATTATCCGCTATAACTTCTTTAGTTCCATGTGCAGAAGAAGCTTTCAACCGTTTCATTTCTAACATCATTTCTGCATGTGCTAAAACAAATGTGGTCGCCCTATCATCAGAGATTGACTGAATGATGTAATCACAATCCTGCCACGGTCTAATTTGAAGCATATTAACGGAATTATTCTGATTGTCTCCAGAGCTTTTATACTCATAGTATCTGCCGTTCTTTTTAAAATCCCCTCTATTTTCATTTGTTTTCACTCTCTCACAACCGTGCTTTTTTATGAAATAGTTTTCCCACAGAGGACTCCTTGATTGTGTGGACAGAACGCTACTTATTTTGTAAAAGTCTTGTTCAGAAATTTCTTGTTCACAGGTTAAATCAATTAATTCATCCTTGACACTTTCCACACTCTCCTTTAGTTTCCTACTTTTATCTATGCTGTCTAAGATGACACGTATCGTTTTCTTTACTTCTATCCGGTTCATAATATTTGACATGTTTAACCTAAAGGAGATCGAACAAGTTCCCTTGAATTTCTTCAGTTCTATTTGGCTCGTGGCATTTTATGTATTGTTCCAAAAATTCAAATTTTGTTAGCCAATAGACACCGCCATTTGCACAAGAATTTCCGTTCCAATCAACTGCTTTGATTTTAGATATTAAATCTTCCACTGGAATTTTGGATTTAAGGAAGTAGCCTCGATTGTTTGGTGTCGGCGTTTTTGTAATTCTTTTTGGAGAAGCACCAAACACAAATATGTCAAAATCATCTTTATTGGAGAATTCAAAATCATTCGTTTCTGTGTAGGCATTTGGATTAACTCTTAAATCTTTTCCTTTCGATTTATCAAAAACGAAGAAACTTGCAGGCACATGATATGCCTTCCCTTCCAGTGTAAAACAATCCCTTCCTAATTCAGTGATAGAGACAATTCTCCAATCATAAGGTAATATTTTTTGCCGTGTGTGTTTTCTATAAACATCTGGTAAAATAAAAGCGATTGTTTGGACATTCCTAAATGAGAGAGCATGAGATATAAATTTTGAAGATAGCTTTTGATATTGACCAAACGGCGGATTCCCGATAACCAATACGCGCTTGTACATTTCGCTAATATTGTAATTGAACCAGTCCGCTTTGATAATCTCATCATGTTGCGGATCAATATCAATTCCTATTTTGGTGTCATGTTCGATATTTTTGTAAAAAGCACCGTCCCCCGCAGACGGTTCTATCACGCAATCATAGCTGTAAGGTAATTTATTGACTTCATCTAAGCACCTTTTGACCACTTCCTGTTTTGTGTAGAATTTATCCAGGATTCTATTGCGGTTTTTATGTTTTTTTCTCCAAACATGAGCCATTCTTGCATCTCCTTACTTTCTACTGGCAAGATCCACAGATGGATATGCCTCGCTATTCTTCCGGTATTTCGAATACCACACCATCTTTCTTTTTTTCGTAGAAAATCATCTTTACCTCTATGGACTCCGCTAAAGTCGGCATTGCATCATAAGTATCGGGCTTGATGGAATATGCTTCTTCGCCTACAAATCCATCTATACCTTGGGATTCCTCATGCGGTTCTGCCAAACGGTAGTCGCAGCCTTTTATTTCCGCCAATTTTTTCAGGATTGCCTCCTGAAATCTAAGTCCTGCGAATGTTTTCACAAGAATCAGGTCCTCCACCCATGATCTGACCATAGCACGGTCAATTTTTTGGACAGCCTCGCTGAAGTTTTCTATCATTGAGATTATTCTATCTGTCGCCTCATCAATCGCATCGGGATATTGTTCTTGATACCATGTAACCCATTCTTCAAAAGTTTGTCCCGGAAATTCTTGAATCAGTTCGCTCAATTGTCCAACGTGCCTCGGTCGCGTCGCTTGAGAATTCTGATTTGCGACATTCATCAATTGGGTCGTATACTTCGGAAACGCGGAAGCAGGCGCGTTTACATATTCCTGAATTTCAGCGTTTTTGAGTTTGATTTTCATAGATACCTATTTGGCAATGTGAAGTTACTGTGGGTCCAACATACTGAGTTGAGAAGGTTTTGTGTGAGGTTTCATCTTATTACCGTTCACTGCTTCTAAAGGTTGATCAAAATTCCAATCTTGTGGTTTCGTTGAATACATGACATCAAAGATATTATCTCCGCGTGTGTGAACCTCTTTTAAGCCGTTGAAGAGAATAAACTGCTCTTGGCTCGTCACTACCGGACACCCGTAGTGCTTGTTTGTATATTTTAACGCTCCCGAATTTTGGATTCTATCTTCGACAAACGCAAAGTGCCTTTGTAATCTGTCAGACAAATAACTGTTTGAAAAATCGACACTATGATGTGCTACTGGACAAATTGCCTGTTGAAAACTCTCATCAATTTCAATGCCAATACTA
>ASZN01000143.1 GCA_000406005.1 Candidatus Poribacteria bacterium WGA-3G | reverse complement strand
AGTGTTGTCGCATTACCGGATGTTATGAAATACGGTGGCATACCGGAACACAGACTAACAGTCTATGCTACATAAGAGGAAACCAATAAAATCAGAAATGGTATAATTATTCACATAAGCGGGAACCGTAGGGGTTGGGTAACCCAACCCCTACAAGCTATTGTTTGGGAATTCTTTGAGAGAAAGATATGGGATTTTAAGAACGGAAGGAAACGTGCTCTGTAAACAAACTGGCACCTGATGAGCGTCTTTTAAGGCTCACCGGGTGCCAATTGTCTAACGAATTTCATTTTTTAATTCCTAATTTTCAGGTTCAGGACGTGTGAGTATCCATGTTTGGAATGCGTTCATATCCGCAAAAAACGAGCGCATCAGCGCAAACTCACCCGGCGATGCAACGGCACACCGTAACAATCCTTCCTGTTCCCCGTGTGTTTCTAAGTTGTTGCGCCAAACATCTTGAAAGACATTGTTATCCTCTGTCATAAACATAGAAGACAGACCGATTTGTAGGATCTTGGAGGACAAATCCTCTGGGTTATGCGCCATAAGAGGTTCTATGAGGTGTGTCTGCTGGAGCGTGTTGAGTTCTTTCATGTTATCAAGCGGATTTTGCACCGTTGTCCCCCACTCTCGGACGATGAAGTAGTAACTCAACCAAATCTGTAATTCTTCGTCGCTTTTATCCGCACCGAGAACCGCTTCAATTCTGGTGAGCGCAACAGTTTTCATGTCTTCTGTCGGCATCGCGTCAATATAAGCCTGAAAATCTGTGTAGTCCTGTCCGACCTGCGTTTTTAGGTAGTTGAGATACGGTTCACTCGACAAGACGGCTTCTAAATCGTTTGCATTTTGAGATGTTTCCATCTCTTGTGAAACTCCAAGCAGTTGTGCCAGAAGTTTTTCTTGTTCTTCGTTCAACGGTTCTCGGGCAGACACTCTTAATTCGCGTCTATGTTGTGCTTGTTGTACATTGAACTCATCCATCTCCTCCATCATTCGACCGAACCACGGTACTACAAAGGCTGCACCGGCAACAAGCAACGCAACGCCGATACCGATAAGAATCAGAAATATAGGCTTTTTCACTTGGAATTCTCCTTGTGAGTCGGGGTTATATCCTTATCGTAGCATTTTTCAAGTCCGATTGCAACCTTTTAAGTAATACCGTTCAGGGTGATTTAGTTTTAGGCAAATTATCAGATTCCTCTTCTGTTTCCAAAGGTGCCTGAATCCATTTTTTGAATGCTGCTGTGTCCTCAAAAAGTGAACGCGTGAATGCGAATTCAGCAGGTGTTGTAATTGCAGACCGCAGCAGCCCTTCTGATGAACCGTACTTTTCTAAACGCTTGCGCCATGCATCGTGAAAAACCTCAGTATGCATTTGACCGCTAAGATTGGTAACCGTTGCCATCTGCGTCAGTTCCGACATGTGCGAAAACAGTTCTGCTGCTGGATAGATTGCCATCAACGGTTCCATCAAATGTTTGGTTTGGAATGCGATAAGCGCGTTCATTTCACGCAAAATTTCCGGTTCTTTTACCAATTGTAAACGGAGTTTGAAGTAGTAATCTGTGCAAATTGACAGTGCCTCCGCCTTTGTTTTTGATGGTAGTGCTTCTTTAAAAGAAAACAGCATAGCGGTTTTCTGTTTCGGTGTCGGCATCGCCTCCACATAAGCCGGAAAATCTTTATATTCTTTTCCAACTTCCGTTTTCAGATAAGCCAAGTACGGCGCGCTGGATAAGGTCTCATCAAGCGTGCCAGTGTGTTGAAGGAGTTCGCTCAGCAGTTCTTGCTGTACTTTTTTGCTCAAAGGTTTGCTGACGAATGCCTTTAGTGCCTTTTCGCGCTTTTTGTGTTGCGCCATGACATCTCCCATTCCGCTCATTATTTCATCTACCAGTTCATTTCCCTGCTCCGCCTTAGGTTCATTTGTTTCTGCATACCCAGGTGTGTTATTGAAGTAGAGGACGAGAAAGAGGAACAATAGAAATAAGGGAATGTGTTTCATGGCAGCAATATTTGTGTTGAATCTCATGGTTGAATCTCCGGTGGTAAAGGTTGAGGACGGGTTTCGCGTGGATTGGACTTTGATTGTGGTCCCTCTGTTGCTTGTTTGGAAAGCCACGCTTCTATTTCAGTAGACGAATTAAACCGTTCTAAAAGATAGTTTGCTGCGTCCGTATCGGTTTCAAGGAGCTGCAACAGACCCGCATCCGTCCCGTTTTGAGATAAGATGTCTCTGATAGAATTGATTCGATCTGCCGACATCGGTGGTGGCGGTTCCGTTTGGGATTTCTCTGTCGCGGCTACACTGTTTTCGTCTGAACGGGTGGATGGAGACTCCGTTGATTCCGTAGTGGACGTTGTCGCTTGCGGTTTTGGAGTCGGCGTTACCGCGTCTTGCGTTTCAACCTCTGTAAGCGTTGGGAAAAATGTAGACATATCTTCTGGGACAGTATACTGGATGTTTTCCAATTCGCCTGCCACCAGAATCTGATCCGTCGTCCATTTCATCTGTTGACCTATCTCGCCTTTAAAGTTGGCAAGTGCCCAGAATTGGAAATCCTGCTCTTTCGCGAGTCCCATCGTAACAGACATCATTACCTTTTGAAAGTCGCCGGGTGTATCGGCAACGATTTTATGAATGCGTTCCGCCATTTCCGCTTCATAATCCGCAGGTTCGCCTTCGGGAAAATGCGTTCGGAAAGCGTTTTGTGAAATTTCCGCCAAGTCAATTTTCGGACCGTTTTCACCCGCAAAAATATTCATAAGTTCTTGGAGATTGAAATCGGGAAATTCGCCTTCTTCCAAACCCTCCATTTTTTCCAGCATGTACTCCATACCGGCTGCGACCTCTGGACTCATCGCCTCTTTAATACCTTCAAAGTCTCTTGAACGGAGTGCTTCTCTGAGTTTCTCCCTATCTACGTCTGACCCAAGCGTTTCGGAGAGCTCCGCTTCGAGTTTCTCTACATCTATGTCTGACCCAAATGCTCGGGAGAACGCATCGGTTTCGGTCAGGGGATTTGCCCCGCTGTTTTCGGGCATATCGGTTGATTCGGCACTTTCCTGAACCGACTCCGTCTTAGTTGGTGCCTCGGATTGCGGACCTGATACGCGTAAAAACGCTATGCCTATAAGTGAGACGAAGCATAAGCCTATAATAATCGGAAACAGACGGTTTTTCATGAGAGACCTCCTATGTTTGAAGTGTTATGAAACCTCAATTGTTTTCGTTTTCGAGCGAGATCTGGAACATCCCGCGCTGTTCAGTCGCAATATAAAGCCTGTTGCTATTGACAACAAGCGCGATAACTGTATCAGGAACTTCCGGTGAAATCTGTTCCCATCTATTTCGGTTATCTAATTGATAGACCCCTTTATCACCCGCAGCATAAACCGTCATCCCTGCCACAGCGATTCGGTCTATGGTGGTGTGAGTGCCATCATCAGTTATTGCCTGCCAATGCTCACCGTCCACTGATGTCAGAACCCCTGCGTTTGTTGCGACGTATACCGTTGAGCCCGCAAAGACGATCTCGTTGATATGCTCAAAGCGAAGTGGTAGGTTTGGCGTTAAATCTTTCCATGTGTTCCCAGCATCAGGGGATCGTAAAAGATGTCCATCACGTTTTCCGACGTAGACGGTTTCCTCTGAAACGGCTATTCGGAGACCGTTGTCAAATGGATTGTCAGACGGTTGCGTTGTATCTATCAACCCGGTGTCTGTCCATTCAGGATCTCCGCGTGTCCACCGGAAAAGTTGTTGCTTGTATTCCACATAGAATGTGTTGCCGCTGACTGCGAACCCATACGGCGATAGTTCAGATTGGTTCTCAACATCTATCTGCTGCGCTACATTTGTCGGGTCATCGGATTTTTCGCGATCATTAGCGGAATCACCTGTTATGTCTTGCTTTGAGGCTATCGGTGATTCGGTGCCTTGTGTCTGTGTGCGGATATCTTCGGCAAAAGTAGGAGCACCTTGAATCGGCATAAACATATTATGATCGGCAGAAAAACGGAGGATACGCAATTTGTTTCCTGTAGTTAAGTGTGTTGCGGCGTAAAGCACATCGCCAGAAACCGATAACTTCGGAAATATTAACGGGTTGAACTGCGGGTCGTTCTCTGCGGATTGTCGTGTGAATTCACTGATATTGGGACGAGAGGGTTCCCAAGAATCCCCACCATCAATAGATTTAGCGACCCCTGTGATGGTGCTCGTGTAGAGAGCGTTTTTGTCTGCGACTAAGTTAAATATCCTTGTGTTGATCATACCTTTCGTAAATGGGTGCCACGATTCACCACCATCCGTTGAGCGTGTCGGTTCGAGGATCCCCGCTTTGATGAACGTCCTTTCATCTACTGTTACGGCAGGAGACAAGCTTATCATCATGGAATCCATCATCGCTTTCATGTCGAATGTCTCTGTATCAAGATTGAAACCGAGGTTTGTCCATGTTTTTCCAGCATCCGTTGAGCGGAAATTGGTCATCATGCCTAACGCTAAGAGCGTCTCCCCGGCTGCCAAAATTTTGACACCTTGTGAGATTTTCATCCAAGGCGAATCACTTGTCGGCGTTATATCGGTCCATGAATCTCCGAAGTCGGTGGAGTGGAAAATTTCCCACGTGCTTGAATTGGCATCTCCCATAATTTGCGCCGTATACACCAACCTACCTTCAGGGGTTTTCAATTGAGAGAAGTCGGGACCTGTTCCTACATAAAGATTATTTTTAGAGACAGTCAAGGAGTGGATGGCGTTGGTAGTCTCTATCGGTAACTTTTCCCACGTACCCGCATATATCCTATAGAGGCCTCGGTTTGTGCCGATGAACACTGTATTTTCAATAACAGCGATTGCAAAATTGAGCCTGTCTTCGACTATATCACCGAATGGAATCCACTGTTCACCAGCATCCGTAGAACGGAAAACCTGAGTGTCAAGGACAAGATAGAGTCCATCGTCGGTTGCTGCAAGTCCGGTAGTATCTCCTTTTGGCCGTTCACCAAGCGACTGCCAGTTCTCGCCGCTGTCTGTAGACGCAAACACTTCACCGGTAGCTGCAAGATAGAGCGTCCCATCTCGTTCAGCCATCTGTGCTTCACTCCGCAGGGCTATGGATGTGTTGATGAGTGTCCATGCGGATGCGTTGGGTGCCAATCTATACATGCCAACTGGTGAAGGGGCGTATATATCCCCTGTGGTGCTTGCATACAAATCTAACACGGTAGCACCCTCTGGACCGCTTGCTTGTGTCCATTGTTGCTGTGTTGACGGTTGTGCCTCCTTTTCTATCTGTGCTGCACCAAGTGTAACAGGCTCTGAAAGCTGCGGACCGGAAGCACTGCTCTTACCGGGTGTCTCAAAACGTCCGGCTTGGTTGCGTAAATCCCGTTTCGCCTGTGTATCAAGAACAATCGGCGCATCAATGATTTCAACGGTGGTTTCCGATTGCGCGTCTATGTTATACGGTCTCTGAAAGCGGACAAGATATTGAGAACCGACACCCATTATTAAGAAAATAAGGATCGCTGTTGCGGCAGAAACTGCCACCGGTACTAACGGCTTACTCCCGGACGGGGCAACCGGTTTTAGACGCGAAACTTCCCGCATAATGTTCTCCGTGAGATGCGGCGTGATCTGGAAATGCTCCAAAGCCTCTCGGACCAGCGGTTCTTCTTGTTTCAATCGCTGCTGCGCCCGGCGGAGACGGCTCTTAATCGTATTCACGGAGACACCGAGAAACACGCTGATATCTGCAGCCGACATCTCTCCGAAGTAATGCAGCGTGATGACCGTCCGGTCGCTCTCTTGGAGTCTCGCAAGCAGCCGCTTCACGACCTCGCGTTTCGCTTCAGCCGTTGTCCGCTCGTTTTCTTCACTCATATACCGAGAATACGATGCTTTTTCTAATAACGTGCTATCCGTTTCTTCAAGCGATTCTGTCTGTAGACGCTTTTTACGCAGCCACATCTTACAGTTGTTCGCGGCGATGACGTAAAGCCAACTCGTAAAACGCTGCGGTTTCTTCAACGTGGGGAGCTTTTGGTACGCCTTCAGAAACGTATCCTGTGTAATCTCCTCGGCGATATGGAAGTCCCCGATTTTCCGCCACACGAGTGCGTGGACCGGTTTTTGATACTTTTTCACGAGTTCGCTGAATGCGCTATCGTCGCCATCAAGAATGCGGTGAACGAGTTCAACATCACTATTTTTCATGGTATTAACCTCCGATCACTTTATAATGATGCGTATGAGGTGCAAAATGGGTGCATAATTCCGTAATAATACCATTTCTAAACAGTGTTGTCGCATTACCGCATGTTATGAAGGACGGTGGCATACCGGAACACAGACTAACAGTCTATGCTACATAAGAGGAAACCAATAAAATCAGAAATGGTATTAGAAAAT
>ASZN01000142.1 GCA_000406005.1 Candidatus Poribacteria bacterium WGA-3G | reverse complement strand
ATCTAAGCGTGTCGGTTTGCTCATCTTTAGATTCCTCCTCGCAAACCATATTAACCAACTATAGAAATCATGTCAACTCTTTTGCGTAAGTCCTGGTATCTTCAAGATGTAGATTTGTAGTTGATAGTGGTGCAATTGATAGTTGACATCCAAACGCGTTAAGAACGGTCCTAAGCATGTCAATCTTTGGTGTTTTCGTGCTATCTAACACTTCCGATAGGATTTGTGGTTCAATGCCTGTTTTCTTGGCAAGTTCAGAAATTCCGCCTTGTGCTTCAACGACATACTGAAGTGCCAACTGAATTGTGGCGAGATTCCCGTGGGTCTGATATTCTTCTATAACAGCATCGAGAAAACCTCCTACACTTTCTTCTTCAGCGAGTTGTTCAACGAGGAAAGCATGCCATGTTCCGTAAATTTTCATCGTTTGTGCCTCTCTTTGTATTCTTTCCAATAATTTTTTGCGCGTTCAATATCCCATCTCTGTGAGGATTTATCGCCTCCACAGAGGAGCAGAACAACTGTGTTATCTACTTCTGTCCGCGGGTGCACATCACGCATTGACGATCTTTCGTTTGTGAGTAAGTGACAAGTGACTACGAAATTAAACTAATCAAGACCAGCACAAAACCTTGAAATATGATACCATGCGTCATTATAAAAAGTCAAGATTGTTGGTTTGTGAAGAATGACTGGCTCATTTTCAGAACGATTTAAATTAAAAAAAGATCGATTTTTGGCACTTTTTCCTCGATCCGGTGTGGTTGCAAAAAAAGATGCATCAAAAAGGCGTATATGGTACACTAATTTAGTGGTATTGTAATATGGATTCTACGTCAGAATCCGTCTCAATTCACTAAACTGATTTTTATATTTCACGACAGGTAAGAGAAATGTAATTGGAGGAAATGGAATTTGTCAGCCGAACTCCTTAATGGTAGCCGTCTTGCGCAGCGTGTCCGGAGCCAGATCCGGCGAAGTTTGAAAAAACTAAACTTCACGCCCGGTCTCGCTGTGGTTCAAGTCGGCAATGACCCTGCATCAACGCTCTATATTAAACATAAACAACGCGATTGTGAGAAGGTCCATTTCCACTCCGAAGTCCATCACCTCCCCGCAGACATCAGCCAAGAAACCCTTATAGCGCATATTGAAACCTTGAATGCGCGACCGGATATCCACGGGATGTTGGTACAAATGCCGCTGCCCGATGGTATCAATAAAGAGGCCGTTATTGACAGAATCGCACCGCACAAAGATGCTGACGGCCTAAATCCTGTCAACTTAGGGAACCTCCTTATTAACCGAGAGCGTGTGACACCGTGTACGCCGACCGGCATAATTCGGCTTATCGAATTGAGCGGCGAAAAAATTGAAGGTAAACATGCGGTCTGTGTCGGTAGAAGTCCACTTGTGGGGAAACCCGTCGGGCTGATGCTTCTCAACAGGAACGCTACTGTTACGTATTGTCATTCCCGCACAGCGGATCTGAAAGTAGAAACACAGAAAGCGGACATCCTTGTTGTCGCTATCGGTAGAACGGAGTTCATTACTGCGGATATGGTAAAACCGGGAGCGATCGTCATTGATGTCGGTATCAACCACGTCGATGGACGCGCCATCGGTGATGTCCGATTTGAGGACGTAAAAGAGGTGGCTGGATTCATCACGCCGGTTCCGGGGGGCGTAGGACCTATGACGCGTGCGATGTTGTTAGCAAATACATTGAAATTAGCGATTGGAGGCTAAAATATGGCATTTCCAGGATTTGAGTTGAAAGATAAGGTGATGTTAATCACCGGTTCGGGCAAAGGGATCGGTAGAGGGATCGCACTTGCCGCTGCGCAGATGGGCGCGAAGGTTATTTTGAATAGCCGTACGCCGTCTGACCTTGAAGAAGTCGCAAACGAAATTCGTGTAAACGGTGGTGAAGCGGAATCCGTTGTATTTGATGTCAGTGATATGTCCCAGATCACCAAAGGCGCGCAAGAAGCGATGGAGGTCTGGGGACGAGTAGACGTTCTTGTGAACAACGCTGGAACCAACCGCCCGAAACCGGCAGTTGAATTAACAGAAGAGGATTGGGACGCGATCTACGACCTGAACCTCAAAGGTCTGTTTTTTTTGACACAGACGCTTGTTAAACCGATGATTGAACGCGAAAGTGGTAAGATCATCAACATCTCATCAACGATGGGATTGGTCGGCGGGCCGTTGCGTACTGCGTATTCTGGAAGCAAGGGCGGCGTTGTTTTGTTAACCAAAGGACTCGCAGTTGAATGGGCACCCCACAATGTCACGGTGAATGCTGTCGCGCCAGCGTTTACGCGGACCCCACTCGCGGATGTCCTTTTACAACGCAAAGAATTTTATGAAGATGTTGTCCGCCGTATTCCGATGGGACGTGTCGGTGAGGTGGACGAAGTCGTCGGCGCGGTGCTGTTTTTAGCATCAGATGCCGCGAACTGGGTAACGGGCCAAACCATCGCAGTTGATGGCGGCTGGGTCGCGTGGTAATGCGCACGATTCGGCTCACACATATTAACGCGACTCAAGTTTGCCCCTAAATATATAAACAGCGTCCTTAAGATAGGACGCTTTCTTTTGTCTGGATTTACATATCGTTCAATTTATCTTTATAGCAAACTGATAACTTTGTGTAAATCTTATCTTAAAAACAAAAAAACAGACAGATAGAGGAAACTCTACTCTGGAGGAATAGATATGAGAAACTTTTTTCTCGTGGCAAGCGTCGCTATAATGGTTCTTAGCCTGTTTGGTTGTTCTTCTGATGAAGAGCAGACGGAAGTTGAGAATCCTGCGGTAATTGATGAAGCATCCGCATTTAGTGGCGCGCCGCTCTTAGGCGATGTTGTCCTCGAAAATATGTACGAGGATGAAGCGCGACAACTGACGGATAAAACACCCGTTCAAATCGTCACAGTAATAGAAGGCACAAACAGGGTCGTCCTTGATGCACAATTCCGTGGGGTTCGGGATTTCGGACTCGGCTATCCCATCTACGAATATGAACTCACAGATGAATTGGCTGAAGCGATGGGTGGCATCGCCCAAGGTATGTCGGGGAGCCCCGTCGGTCCTCCAGGGCGCGTTATGGGCGCACTCGCTTTTGGTGATGCCTTCGCCAGGGCACCCAGTCGTTTTTGGGTAACGCCGATTGATGCAATGGAAGCTGCCATCCACCACCAAACCTTTGGCGAAATGTTGGAAGCAGAAAATGCACCCGCAGCACCAGCAGGCGGTATCCAAGCGGCATATATACCCGTGAAGACACCGCTCATGATCTCTGGGATACAACCCCATAGACTTGAACAACTTTCATCACACCTGGAAGGTTCTCGGTTCGATTTTCTCCAATTGATCGCCGATATTAATGACGCACCCGCAGCACCACCAACGGTGACGACCAGGCTCGCCGCGGGTGATATGATCGGGGTCGCTGTATCAACAGGTGATGTCGCTAATTCCATCGGTTTCGGAACGGTGACACAAGTCTATGACGACGGTACATTTGTAGCATTCGGACATCCAATGACCTATCGCGGCAAGTCGGCATTACCGGTCTATAGAGCCGTCACCAACGGCATCGTTCCCAATTTACAAATACCCTACAAATCTACATCTGCTTATGGAAACCCAATTGGAACGATCACCAAGGACCTTGCACCGGGAATTGTGGGCGAATTGGGTGTAGTGCCGTCAATGATTCCGGTGCAGATCGCTTACCAAGCAGGCAACGGTCCCGTAGTAGAGAAGAATCACAAAGTAGCCCACGGTATGGAATCGTATCTGCCAATCGTCGCAGCACTTACGATGGATTCCATCCGGAAGGAGATAAGCTCTGGCACAGTAGATGTGACTGTCACGCTCAAGTTCAAAGAGACGGAAACCGTCTACACGGAATCATTTCGGAGTGCCTCTCCGGATCCGTTTTTCGATGTGCTAATAAACGTTGAGCGGCTCGTCTACGCTTTCACAGATACACTTTCAAACAGTGCCGGACAAGCGACATTATCAGAGGTGTCAATTTCCATCCACGACAAACCGCAAATCATGTTAGCCGAGCTGCAGGCGGTTATCGTTCCCGAAGAGGGGATCATGCCTGGGGAAGATCTAACGGTTTCAATCGTGCTACTTCCGCACTGGAGCGCAGCCGGGGACGAGCGGACGATTCAGAGAGAGGTTACACTTGAGGTTCCGGAGGATTTCCCAGCCGGTGATGCACGCCTCACTGTCGCTTCTGAGAACGCTTTCGGGTCCCCCGATCAGTTCTCTGGGCCCGTTTTCTTTGACTTTGACTTTGATGGACCAGACGAAGAACCGGAACTGTTGCCTGAGAATCTTGACGAACTCATCGCAAAGATGGAAGAAGAACAGATTGACCCAGGCTTAATCACAATAACGCTTGAGGCGTTCGGAGCATCGCCGGGCGAATTATCGCCAGATTTTTTACCACCAGATTTTTTACCGCCGGGCGAATTACCGCCAGATTTTTTACCACCAGAAGGCCTACCGTTACCTGAAGATGAGGAAGCACCGGAAGATGGTGAAATGCCTGAAGATGGTGAAATGCCGGAAGACGAGGAAGCACCGGAAGATGGTGAGATGCCTGAAGATGGTGAAACACCACCTGATTTACCATTTCCTGAAGACTTGCCACCTTTAGATGAATTCCCATTTCCACCGGATTTCGTACTCCCAACGGATTTTGAACCACCACCGTCTGTCGAAATCACAATTAATATCGACAGATTTATTGTGATTGGTCTCAAAGAGGTTTCTGTCACAATAGAGGGTGAAGAAATGGTAGATGACATGATTCCTGCGGAAATCGTTGATGGGATGATTCCAGAAGAAATCGGGGAACCCGTGGAACCGGTAGAACCCGCGGAGCCTGCGGAACCCGCTGAAGAGGAATAATTCCGAAGCCGACTGTAAGGGCAGGTACTTGTGCCTGTTCTAATTCAATTTGTGTGGGCAGCCCGTAAGGGGCTGCCCATATTTTTTCTCCTAAATCTAAATAACCCAACTTGCTACCTATGTGATTTTAGATGCAGGACCACCGTTTTTCAGTGCCAAGCGGTCATTTTTGCGAAAAACTTGGCATGTTTCCTACCATTTTCGGTGCGAAGAGGTACAGGCTAACAGCCTATGCTACAAAGTTGTAACGTCAAGTTAGCTTCGTTCATTTATGGACACGGCACAGGCTAACAGCCTATGCTACAAAGTGGCAACTTGGGTTAAATAGATACCCAATATGCACAAATTAACAGTTTTGTGGCGTACGCGCCCAGATGCTACATGCATACGGTCTTACGTTCCACATAGCACTTCACAATATCAATAATCAGTGCTATATCGTTTCGGGCAGATGCCAGTGAAGTATAACACGTTTCGCCTTCTGTGATGCACGCGTGGAAGTGGCGCAGCTCCCGGACAAAAGCACTTTCCCACGCAATAGCAGGGGTCTTACTATAGGTCGTACCATCGGTATCTATCCCTTGTATCGTTACCTCTGACAGGATACCGCGTGAAAAACCGGTCGGATAGGATACGATAACCCGTTTGGTATCGCCGTAGATTTCTAAGGTCTCTTTAAAGTCCCACAGATCTGGTAGGTCTACCCATGTCGCGACACAACGTGCACCGTTCGGGTAGCCGAATACGATACTTACGCCGCGCCCTTCAGCCCAAACTTCTGCACTGACGACCTCACTCGGTGAACCGAGCATCACCCGTAAACTATAAATATCGTGGATCATGCTGCCAGCAAGTAGGTAGAATACGCGTTGTGCCTTGTTTCGGATGTCGGCTTCAATCCCTGTTTGTGATAGCATGTCACCGATGGCTTCCGCCTGTGCTTTTTCACGCGCGGCACCAGCAGGTTTGAACGCATCCGGTGGTACATCGTTAAACCGCTCAACATCAAATTGGCTCAGGTGTAGACTGTTATTCGGATGGAGATGGTTAATCTGGACGAACCGGTAGCTTTCCATCGTGTCTACTTCGCGTTTAGCGAATTGGAAAGCGGGATCATGCGCCTTCATGTAACCGGCTTGCGCGATTGTACCGGCTTTCCGTTGTGCCGTTAGCATCGCATCCATTTCTTGAAGTGAGAAGCAGACCGGTTTCTCAATAAAGACGTGTTTCCCGGCTTCAAATGCCGCAAGTGCGACTTCCGTTTTTGGATCGCCGTGACACAATAGAACGGCATCTACATCTGTCTTTAACAATTCGTTGTAATCTGTTACGAATTCGGGAACATGGAAACGCTTTGCCACGGTTTCTGCAGCACCTTCAGAGAGATCACAGACTATCGGCACTTCAAATTCTCGATGGAGTGTGTTAAGGTTCGGGAGATGGTGTACCTGCGCAATCGCGCCACACCCGATGACACCTATCCGTATACGGTTCATAAGTTTTATCCTCCGATAGATAACGCTTTCTGTATAGGACTTACGCACTTTTGACGATATGACGCTCCGTTAGCGAGTAAACTCTGAAGAGACCGAGACGTTCTCAGGACACAGGCTA
>ASZN01000141.1 GCA_000406005.1 Candidatus Poribacteria bacterium WGA-3G | reverse complement strand
GAACCTGTACCATCGGTGCAGTCGGTTTACACCGGTGTGGACACGCCGGACGGATGGGTGAATACCCACCGATCGCAGCGCGTGCTGGTATGATCGGGATCGTCTTGCTCAACGGTGGCGGACGTTTCATGCATCCGCACGGGGGTACCTCGCGTAGACTTCCACCGAACCCGGTCGCCATCTCCGTGCCGCGTCAGGGCGGCGAACCGCTACTCCTCGATATGACGCTCAGCGTCGTTGCAGGTGGGAAACTCCTTGTTCAGACCGCTCGCGGTGAACCCATACCCGAGGGTTGGATGATAGATACCGAAGGCAATCCGATTACAGACCCGCAAGCGTTCCGTGACCGTTCAGAAGACACAGCCGTTATGCCGCTTGGCGGTTTCCAGTTCGGACACAAAGGATTCGGACTCGGTGTGATGATAGATGCCATCGCTGGCGGACTCTCTTGGGCAGGATGTAGTCGCGAAAAACCGACACGCGGTGCCAGCGGGATTGTTATGTTCGCCATCAAAATTGAGGATTTCATCGACTTGGCGGATTATGAGCAGGAGATCGCCTATCTCGTGGAGTGGGTGAAGTCATCTACCCGATTACCCGGTGTTGACGAAATCTATGTGCCCGGAGAATTCGAGGAACGGAGCCGAGAGAAACGTCTCCGCGAAGGTATACCGATTGAGGAACCGACTTGGGACCGACTCGTCGAAGCCGCGGAGCGTTTCAACGTTGAAGTCCCCTTAAAGTAGTAGGCACACTCCGTGTGCCGTAATCCTAACGTGATATTTACATTTAGGCATACAATAGGAGAAAAAAATGAGAATCCTAATCAGTTTGACCGTTCTGCTCATCGGCGTTACGGGGTGTGCTCTACTGACCCAACTCAATCAGTCCGTTGAAGAGATTCCATCGTCCCGTCTTATATGTGCCTCTAATCCGGAATTCGTAGATGGAAATCTGGAGACGGTTGGCACATTTGCAGTGAACGGGGTCGTCCGGAAAGCGTATCAAGTTTTTGATGATAAGTCGCGACGGATTACCAACGCGCAACGGCGTTATGTAACGCTGGTTGACGGCAACCGCCGCACAGAGGCGATCATCAAACTCGACGCGCCTACCTATGTCTCTTATGTGGAGGTCTACCCTGCCTCACGACATATCCCGAATTTCGCGATGATGACGACGACCGACGATCCGCCACGTTTTGATATCGCTTTCGACCGGGTGTCTGATAAGCAACATCAAGACATCGAAGGGTTGACCCCTGTTCGCTTCAGTATTCAGCGAGAAGTCCTCTATCTACGGATAAGTGCAGACGGCATCGAAGACAAACAGAATTCCACTCGAAACCCAAACGCAAGCATCGAGATTCCACTCATAGGTGCAGAGATTCGTGAAGTTAGGTTTTTCGGTGTACAACAATCGCTTTGACCTTGCAAGTCGTATAAGGACGAAATCACCATGAAAAAGATACTATTTCTGATATTCGGTATGATCGGGTGTGTGGTGCTACAAGAGGCACCAACCGTTGAAATATCGGCATCACGTCTCACCTGCAGTCAAACCCCTGAGATGGTAGATGGCGACTTGAAAACGGTAGGAACCTTTACAGCACAAGGAACCATCATAAAAGAATTTGTTGGAAGCATAGTAAAAGGGGTATCTCAACCGCTGCAGTACCAGCGTCGGGTGGAAGGTAGTCTCAAAACGGAAACGTTGATCCAACTGGATGCCCCGACTTATATTGCGTATGTTGAAGTCTACCCTGCGTCAACCATCCGTAATCTTGCTTTAGATACTGCAATAAAAACGCCGGATGGAAAACTCTCGTTTGAGAGTGTAGCGGATAAACGCGGCATAAAAGTGGAAGGTACACTGCCAGTGAAATTCAAAATTGGACGGGAGATTCACTACTTGCAATTGACAGCGAATGCACTGGAGGACCCGGAAAACGTCCGACACGACGATGAAGAGAAAAAAATGTGGATCCCGCTCAAAGGTGCTGCGATTCGAGAAGTCAAGTTCTACGGGCGAAAATAAAAAACGCTTGACTTTTGTTTCATAACATTGTACAATAGGAATAACCCGATAGAACGTACGCACAGTGGATTTGGTATGGTGTCTGAAAAACAGAGTGTTATCACCTGCGTAACCCTAAAATTTGACTTTTTTTCCTAATTTTGTTAAATTAAACAGCGTATACATGGGAAACTTGTGAGTCTCCCACATAAAAAACTGGAGGATTAGAATTCTATTGCAAAAGCAAGAATCAAAGGGTGTTCCCATACAGAGCAACGCTGAAGTGCAAGCCCTCTTCGGGCAAAGTGATGCCTTTTTAAAGATCATTGAAGACGATTTCGATGTCCGCGTTGTTTTGAAAAGTGATAACATCGCCGTCATCGGCGAGAACGTCACAGAAGTTAACCGGGTGACTACGGTTATCGAATCACTACTTCACCGCATCCGGAAAGGTGAACGTATTCAGGTAACCGATGTCAACTATGCGATTCGCGCGTCTGGTGCCGGTGAACGAGATACCTTGGGTGAAACTGGAGCCGAGTCTATTCCGGTATTCTCGAAACGCGGTGTCATACGTCCTAAAACTGCCGGTCAGCAAAGGTACGTCGAAGCGATCAAACACAACGATCTCGTTTTCGGTATCGGGCCAGCGGGAACAGGAAAGACCTATCTCGCGATGGCGATGGCTGTCTCCGCTCTCAAAAGTGGACAGGTGAGCCGTATCATCTTGACGCGCCCCGCCGTTGAAGCCGGTGAAAAACTCGGATTTCTACCCGGCGACATCGCGGACAAAGTGCATCCATATCTACGCCCCTTATATGATGCCCTCTACGATATGATGCCCCCGGATGCGCTCGACAAATATATTGAGCGAAATATTATTGAGGTGGCACCGATCGCTTTCATGCGCGGCAGAACACTGAATAATTCGTTTGTCGTGCTTGACGAAGCCCAAAACGCTACCATTGAGCAGATGAAGATGTTCCTAACCCGCCTCGGTTTCGACTCGAAAGCTGTCGTCACGGGCGATATTACACAGACCGATCTACCGACACACAAAGTCTCAGGCCTCGCTGACGCACAAGAGGTGCTGTCAGGTATCAAGGGAATTGAGTTCATCTATTTTTCAAAGGTTGATGTCGTCCGGCACGAACTTGTTCAACGTATCGTTGAGGCTTACGAGCAAGCATCACCACAAAATAAGAGACGCAACGGGACTAACCCCTCAAATGTGCCCGGCACCGAAGAATAACCGTTTTGATTCATATTAGGAATACGAGTCGCAATACCACCTTTGATGTAGAAGTGATCCACAACGCAGTGCTCACAACGCTGCAAGCACATGACGCGGAAGCCTGTGAAGTGAGTGTTCTCCTAACAGACGACGCTGACATCACACATTTCAACCGCGATTATCGAGGTATTGATGCCCCGACAGATGTGCTGGCGTTTGCGATGCAGGACGGTGAAGACGCTGATGTAAACCCGAACCTACTCGGCGATCTCGTCATCTCCCTCGAAACCGCGTTGCGACAGGTGGAGACAAGCGATCAATTCAGTGCAACCCATAGCAGCCTTAAGACCGAAATGCAGCTGATAACCTACAACAGCCTTGAGACGGAAGTCGCTTTACTCGCGGTACACGGTGTCTTACATCTACTCGGCTACGACCATCAGACACCGGAAGAGGCAGCAGCTATGTTTGAAAAGCAGGAAACCATTTTCGGTTTGTTGCAGGGAGCGTAGCAGAATTGTTCGCAAACGTTCGAGCACCAGTCCATAGGGGGTGTAATTTTACATTTGGACGACCTAAACATAGCCATCAGACTCGTTAGCTTAGGTATACTCTTAATTGTCAACGCTTTGTTCTCGACTGCTGAAGCCTTGCTCGCTCGGTTAACACGGGACGACATTCTCCAGTTTGCCGAGGAAGGTGGTAAGCGGTATGAAGTGCTGACTTCGTTGCTGCGACATCCCCGACGCTACTCGTTGACCATTATCACGGCAAAAACCATCCTGATCGTGGTAGGTGTTATGTTGTTTATGACGATTTGGAGGTACTCGGTTGCAAATGCAGCCCTCGCGGTCGCCTGTTTTGTCATTTTTACCGAACTGTTTCCCAAAAATTATGTACGAGGCAGCACCGGCGCAGCAACTATCCGCGCACTCAGTGCACTCCGTGCTATCTATTGGTGCGGGTTTCTCGTTTTGATACCGTTGAATTTCCTCGCAAACCTCATCGTCCGAATTTTCGGCGGCACAGCAACGTCAGCACAAGATACCCTCGTATCCCCTGAAGTTTTAGAAACACTCGACAGTGTCGGTGATAGCCAAGAAATCTTGGAACCGGAAGAACGGGAAATGATCTCCCGAATCTTAGATTTACCGGATAAGGTCACTCGAGAGATCATGGTCGCCCGAACCGATATGGTATGTCTTGAGGTAACGACCCCTGAAGACGAAGTTTTACAAACTGCCATCACGTCGAGACACACGCGGATCCCAATATACGAAGAAACGATTGATCGGATCATCGGGATTTTGCACGTTAAAGATATGTTGGACTGCTGGGCGAAAGGCGAACCCGTCAACCTCAGAGAACTTATCGTTGATCGCAGCCCTTTCTTTACACCCGAAAGCAAGAAGATTTCGGAACTCTTCCGCGAACTTCGCGAACACAAACAGCACCTCGCAATCGTTGTAGACGAATACGGCGGTACCGCTGGCATGGTGACGCTCGAAAATATCATTGAGGAAATCGTAGGTGAAATCCACGACGAGGACGAAATAGGTGAACAGGATGACTATATTGAAATTGCGCTAAACACCTACTCTGTTGATGCTCGGCTGAATCTTATTGAACTGAATGAAAAACTCGGCACCGAACTTGAGGCAGAGAACATTGATACAATCGGCGGGTTCGTCGTAGACCATCTCGGTCGAGTGCCTGAACGGGGAACGGAATTCACTTACCGCGGCATCCGTTTTACCATATTTGAGGCGGACGAACGACGTATCCACCGGATTCATCTCGAAATGCCCGAAACCGATAATAACAGTGATGTCCTTTAAAACCTGATATTATTAACCCAACTCGCTATCTAAAAGACCGTAGTTATTTAAAAACCGTATGTTCTTGAATATCATTCGGATTACCGTTCATTTCAAAGCCAACACAATTTTAAAATTTGACTTAGAAGTCAAATTCGTGTAAAATTAAGCATTAAGACATATTAAAATTAATAAAAAACAGTATAATAAATTGACTTAATGTTTATATTTAGTTGCGTCAACATCGTTTTAATTAGGTGGCAACTCAGGTTATTATTAGCAACGGCTCCTTCTAAATGTTACGAAAATTGACATTAATTTGACAATGCCCATCAAGTAGGGTATAATTATAGGTATAAGAACGGGGCGTAGCGCAGCCCGGCTAGCGCGCCTGCTTCGGGAGCAGGAGGTCGGAGGTTCAAATCCTCTCGCCCCGATCTTCCCCGCAATGAGCAACACGCATACCTAACACCATGGTATCCCAGAAAACCGAAGCGATTGTCATTCGCACCTTTCCCCTTAAAGAATTCCATAAAATTATTACCTTCTACACGCCTGACTTTGGGAAAGTCAAAGCGGTCGCTTATGGTGTCAAAAGTCCAAAAAGTCGACTCGGCGGGAGCTTAGAACTCCTCAACCACGGCACTCTCATCTTTCAATACCGCGAAAATCGAGAATTGCAAAACATTACCGATTTCAACCTGATTAGTGGATTCGATGCAATGCGTTCCGATTTCACGCGTATCACCTACGGATGCTATTTCGCGGAACTCGTAGATAGCATTGCCTCCGAAGGTATCACCAGCCCCGAAATTTTTGACTTACTCCGAACCACCTATCAATTTTTAGCCGATGCCGACGACGTTCCTCTGCTCGCGAGAGGATTTGAAATCAAATTTCTCGACTGCGCAGGCTATGGACCCGAACTCTCGCAGTGCGTGCACTGCAGTTCATCTATGAACCGTTTGCCCATCAATGAAAACGGTGTTGCCACCCGCAATTTCGGTATGGGGTTTAGTGTCCGCTACGGTGGTGTACTTTGTGCCAATTGTAAAAACCGAGACGGTGCTGCTTTCGCGATCACACCCGGTAGCTGCGAGTTGTTGAAGATGCTTCGGAGAGCCGAATGGGAACGGCTCAACCGCATCCGTGCATCCACCGGTAATCATACGGAACTTAAACGTGTTCTCGGTAGTTTCATTGAATATTATACCGAACGGCGTTTAAAAAGTCTCAAATTTATTGAAAATGTATTATAATTGTTCTTATAATATCGCAACGCCTCAAACGAGGTCTACGCGCATAAGCCAACGGTATCCAATGCAAGTCGTAAGGAGTTATGAAACATGAGTAATATTCTAAAGATTTTTAGCAACCGATTTCGGAAATCCGCAAGTCTTATCAAAACTATATTTGTTTTGATAATCGCTGGATTAATAATGATAACAGGTAACTTTGATCTCTCGGCTGCGATCACTGGTAAAATTTCGGGTATAATTACCAGTGAAGAGACGAGTGAACCGCTCGCGAATGTCACGGTAACAATCGTCGGAACCAGCAGCACCGCGACGACCAACGATACCGGTTATTACGTCATGACGAACATTTCACCCGGTGGCTATGACGTAAAAGTTG
>ASZN01000140.1 GCA_000406005.1 Candidatus Poribacteria bacterium WGA-3G | reverse complement strand
GGGATGATGATGATCCAGTCGATCGTTTCACCGCGTCCGGAATACTGTCTATCGACGGTGAGTTTTCCGTCTTGATGTGGGACGTTCTCTTTAATCCACTGCTTGCGATCGAGCGGATCGGTCTCAAAATGTCCGACTTCCAGCCAGTTGCGTCCAGCACCGTTCGGTTTAGTGGTAATTTCGATACGTTGCATGTCTGTTTCTCCGCGCTGTGTTTAGATGTTACTTGCAATCGGTTCGGTTGGTTCTATCCGTTTCGATAAGAAATTTTAGCATGTTATCCCGAAAAAGTCAAATGGTACTCAAGTTAACTGACAACTGACAGCCGACAACTGTTAACTTTCTCTAACTGAAGATTTTTTCCCAGAAAAAATCGCACTGAAAACTGAAAACCGTACTGAAATTGCCATAAAGTCGCTAAATATGGGGATTAAACACACAATTAATTTGCATTTTTGTTCAAAAAACGGTATAATTATGGTAGGGAGGGTGTTTTCGCTTGAAAACGCGCTAATATTTGTATTTAACCTGTTGATATGAAGGGACATGTCGATATGCAAGTGGAAATGCGATATGGAACCGGCACATTACCGATTGAGATCCCTGATAAAAATGTTGCTGGGGTACTTGAGATTTCGGAAAGTGTGCCGTTATCGGATGAAGATCGCGCGGTTCGGGCGGCAGTTGCGCAA
This sequence comes from Candidatus Poribacteria bacterium WGA-3G, assembly GCA_000406005.1. Classification (GTDB taxonomy): domain Bacteria; phylum Poribacteria; class WGA-4E; order WGA-4E; family WGA-3G; genus WGA-3G. Next base: position 6,085 of record ASZN01000140.1, on the reverse strand, counting down.
CCGATCGCTTCGCCGCCGTTGGCTGAGATCGCAAAGGGGCGCGCGTCAGCATGCATCGTGATTTCAGACGTGACACGTCCTGTCCCGAATAAAGTGATCCTACCCCCAATATTGGAAACACTTCAACAAGCCGGCATTCCACGCGAAAAGATTACTATCCTCATTGCAACCGGTATCCATCGTCCGAATGAAGGCGAAGAGCTTGAAAAGATGGTCGGACGCTCGATTATGGATACATACACCATCGTTAACCATTTTTCGCAGCATCCTGAGAACCACGACTATTTAGGCAGGACAAGAAGTGGAACACCGGTTTACATTGATAAGACGTACCTTGCAGCTGACCTGAAGATTACCACAGGGTTAATTGAACCGCACCTGATGGCGGGATATTCTGGCGGTCGGAAAGCGATCTGTCCGGGTATCGCTTCAGTGGAGACGATGAAGGTGATGCACGGCCCCGAACTCATGGAACACCCGAAATCAGCGGTTGGGATTTTGGACGGTAACCCGTTTCACATAGAAGCCACCGAGATCGCACTGATGGCAGGCGTTGACTTCAATCTGAATGTTGCTATTGACAAACACCGTCGAATCACTGGCGTTTTCGCAGGCGATATGGTTGAATCGCACCGTGTCGGTTCGGAATTTGTGGAGAAGAACGCCAAGGTTACACTGCCCGAACCCGCAGATGCAGTTGTCGTTTCCAGCGCAGGATACCCGTTAGATACAACGTTTTATCAGGCTATCAAAGGTCTTTTGACGGCTGTGGAGATTGTGAGACAAGGGGGTAGTATTTTATTGGTTGCAGCCTGCAGCGAAGGCATCGGCAGCAAACCGTTTACGGATTTAATCTTCAAGACCGATGATCTAAGTGCGTTCGTACAAGGGCTTTACAATCCGGCGAATTTTGTCATCGATCAGTGGCAACTCGAAGAATTGGCGAAGGTGGCACGGAAAGCAGATATCTATTTTTATACCGATGGCATCCCGTATCACCAGCGTGCGAAATTATTCGTACATCCCCTAAGAAGTGTGCAGGCAGGCATTGAGGAACTCTTAACCCGCTATGGTGAAGATATCCGAATTGCTGTGATTCCTGAGGGACCCTATGTTTTAGCGAAATTGGAAGAGGCTTAAACCGAGGCGGAAATAGGCGTTGGGAAAATTAGGGTATTGAGGCATTCGTCAACAATATTATTGGATTTATACCGACTATCACAATGGCAAATCCTACAGTGGTTCTCAGAGCGTATAGGGACGGCTTGCACCTGATTATCAGGCCTCACCTATCTATAGCGGAAGTTGAAGTTGCGATTCAGCAGGAGATATCGCGTATGAATCGTTCTTTAACGGGCGCGACTGTTCAGATAGACCTTAAGTCTCCGACATTAAATGATGAGGAGATTGACTACTTGAGGTCTCAGCTGCGCGAGAACTACGATTTGATCGTACGGGGTGTAGAATTAGGCGATGATTCGGCTTCACCGCCGATCGCTGCGGCACCAACGACGCATACAATCTCACAGACGACAGAGGCACCAACGACTCGGGACGGTGAACCGTCTCGTATTGTACCGTGTACGATCCGTTCCGGACAAATGGAGGAGTTTCCACAAGGGAGTCTGATTATATACGGCGATGTGAATTCTGGGGGTGAGGTGAGAGCTGGCGGTGATATTGTTGTTCTCGGTACATTGCGCGGGAATGCGTGCGCTGGCACAAACGGTAGGCTATCGGCGGTGATTATCGCCATGGATCTGGCAGCGTTACAGCTTCAGATCGGCAATTGTGTGAACCGGTCTGCGACGGACCAGAAACCACCAGGCTACCCAGAAATCGCGCGTATTGGGCCAGAAGATGTTATCGTTATTGAAAAATTTGTTAAGTTTTAATATTTTATCCAGGAGGTTCCGGTTATGGGAAAAGTCATCGTCGTAACATCGGGCAAAGGGGGTGTCGGTAAAACAACCTCTACAGCCAATTTGGGGACAGCGCTAGCCCTCTTAGGTAAAAGCGTCGTACTTGTTGATGCAGATGTCGGGCTGCGGAATCTCGACATCGTCATGGGGCTTGAGAGCCGCGTTGTTTATACATCCATGGATGTGATAGAAAAACAGTGCGAACTTAACAAAGCACTGGTTAGAGATCGACGCGTTGATGGGTTGATGTTGTTGGCGGCATCGCAAAAAAATAATAAAGACGATATGCAGCCGGAACAGATGAAAGCGATCTGTGACAAGTTACGCACGACTTACGATTTTACACTCGTTGACTCACCGGCAGGTATTGAGCGCGGCTTCAGAAATGCTTCCGCAGGCGCAGATGAAGCCATCGTCGTTACAACGCCTGATGTCTCCGCGATTCGGGATGCTGACCGGATCATCGGGCTGCTGCAAAACGTAGAAATTGAACCTATCAATCTCGTCATAAATCGCTTCTCGCCCCAACTCGTTGGAAACGGAAGCATGATGGACCAAGCCGACGTATTAGATATCCTTAATATCGACCTGATCGGTGTTGTCCCCGAAGACAGTGCGGTCATCACATCGACAAACCGAGGGATCCCACTGGTTTATGAAGACGGTTCACCCGGTGCTCAAGCGTATATGCGGATCGCGCGCAGACTCACCGGACAGCGAATCCCGATCCCCGATTTAGAGCAGAAAGGCTTATTCAGTAATATCTTAAACTGGTTCACGAAAAAAAGATAAGGAGTCTTCCGATGAATTTAAGTATCAAACAACTCTTCGGACGCAAGCCGAAATCGAGCAATATTGCCAAACAGCGTCTGAAACTCGTCATCACACAGGACAGGGTCGATGTTGATGACCGTTTTATGACGCGGCTGCATCACGAATTGGCAGAGGTCTTGGCAAAGTACTTTGAGTTTTCTGCGAACTCTGTCAAGATGAACTTGAAGCAGGAAGGGAACTCTTATATTCTTGTCGCGGATTTCCCTTACACGAAGTTCCACGACATGAGCATGAGACGCTAACCGTCGCGTGAGGAGATTTATTGAGGTTTTGCAAGCATATCAGCGGGTGACCGAATTACGGAACCGAGTTTCAAAGAATAATATCCGAAATCGCTTTGGCGACCCCGTTTTCATCATTAGTGGTTGTGATATAATCCGCGCAATCACGGATGGGTGGGACCGCGTTTGCCATCGCTATGCCGAAACCTGCCGTCTTGAGTAAACTTTCATCGTTATAACTATCGCCGAAAGCGACAACCGTATCCATCGGGATGTCGAACCGGTTGGCGAGTGCTGTCAGTGCGCGTCCCTTCGTAACACTTGGATTCATAAATTCTATATATTCTGCTTGGGTCTGCGTAACGTAAAGCTTCTGTGCGTAATCGGTTTGAAACTTCCGCAGTAGTGGTTCTAACTTTTCGGATGAATGGATGATAAGTAATTTTGTCGGCGTTTCGCCTGCTAATTCACGTAGGTCCCCAATTGGTGTTGCCGGAACCCCCGTTCGCGCTTCATATAAATCGCTCCACGCGTTCCGTTCAGCGACGTAGAGTTCATCGTTCAAGCAGTAATTGAGATGTAAACCCTGTTCGGCGCATTCATTAACAATCGCTATCGCGTCATCTGTTGGCACAGGTGTGTGATGATACACCTCGCCGGTCGTGGCGTGTCGTACCATCCCACCATTGTAAGAGATAATAGGGTTTTCGAGTCCGATCTGATCGCTGATCGGTTGGATCGAACGGTGCATCCGTCCTGAAACCAACACGACGAGAATATCGTTTGCCGCGAGGTGCCGAAGTGCCTCGCAGTTTTCTGGGGACAAGGTGTGATCACTGCTGAGTAGTGTTCCGTCTAAATCGAATGCTGCTAAACGGCACGGTATTTTCATAGTGTCGCTTTCCATTTGTTTTATCCTCCGTTTTTTCAATAGAATTACCAGATATTTCGCTCCGTCTCTCTGTCAAAGAGATGCGTCTCCTTCTCATCAAAACCCAACCAGATTGTATCGCCTACGGCAGCCCGGAACGTCGGATGGGTCCGAACACGGAGCAGAATAGGGTCCTCTGTCAGTGAGTGTGTGCCGAGACGGATGTCGAGAATGTTGACGGCGCCGAGGGGCTCAATGAGGTGTACCTGTGCTGGAATTTTCCGTTCGCTCGGTTGATTTGCCGCCGCGATATGCTCAGGACGAACGCCGAATACCAAGCCGTTTTCTTGGCTATCTGAAGTGATGCGGGTGTGTCGTTCTGCGGTGATTGGGAGATGGACATCGGTATGACTCAGACGTAGAACAGGGACACCATCTTGACTTGCGAGTTCGGCATCGAGTAGGTTCATGGTAGGCATCCCCATAAATCCTGCGACGAAGAGGCTTTGGGGCCTGTTATAAATTTCGTGCGGCGTGCCGATCTGTTGTAAAACCCCTTGGTGGATAACCGCGATCCTATCAGCGAGGGACATCGCTTCGACTTGGTCATGTGTTACAAAGATAGTTGTCGCGCCAATCTCGTGTTGGAGCCGTTTAATTTCGGCACGCGTATCGACGCGGATTTTTGCGTCTAAGTTCGCCATCGGTTCATCAAGGAGATAAACTTTCGGTTGACGGACCATTGCGCGTCCGAGCGCGACACGCTGCATCTCTCCACCGCTGAGCACACTCGGTTTCCGATTCAACATGTCGGATATTTGCAAGATTTCGGCGACACGCCTAACCTGTGTGTCAATTTCTGATTTTTCGACTTTGACCGCTTTCAGCGGAAAAGCGATGTTGTCGTAGACATTCAGGTGCGGGTAGAGGGCGTAGAACTGGAATACAAAAGCGATATCCCGATCCGCAGGCGGGAGGTTGTTCACGCGTTGCCCATCAATGAAGATATCACCTTCTTCGGGGGTTTCCAATCCTGCGATGAGGCGAAGCGTTGTGGTTTTACCGCAGCCGGAGGGACCTAAAAAAACGACGAATTCTTTGTCGTGAATCTCGAGGTTAAAGTCTTTGACAGCGACGACATCGCCGTAGCGTTTTACAACATTTTCAAGTTTGATATGTGCCATAATATATTAGTTGTCAGTTATTGGTTATCAGTTTTCAGTTAAGAGTCACCTTGTGGCAGTCCTGTTTGCTATATCCACCACAGAAGTCCTCTTTAACTGACGACTGAAGACTGAAAACTGAAAGGATTTTTCGGAGGAAAAATCCGAACTGACGGCTGATGGCTACTTTACATGAGAAAGTGCATGACAGCACCTGAGATAAGCGGGACTGTGAGATTATCGTCAATCGGGAACGGCGTAAGTTCGACGAGTGTTGCCACCAGCGCGCCGACGATTGCTATAATAGGGTTCAATTTGACGAGAGCGATTATCGTACAGACGATGAAACAAGCGGCACTCCCCTCCAAACTCTTTCCAGCAATGAGTTTCGTTTTGCCCCACATTTTGCCGACGAGTGCTGCTGCCGTATCTCCGAGTACCATGAAAAAGATACAGACAATCGCGAGCACCTTGGCAAAGAAGAGGATACACAGAAATGCACTCACGAGATAATAGGTCGCACCTGTTATGGCACCTTTACGCTCGTGGCTACGCAGAAGCGGCGCAAGGATTCGGAAAAAGAGGTCCGCAAAACGCGGCGAGCACCATTTCGTCAATTCCACCGTGAACGCAAACCCAGTTAGCAGCCCGACGAAAATTAACATCGTCGGTTTATCCAAGAAAAAATAGATAACCGGTATGGTAAGTCCTGCTAAATGCGTGCTTTTCCGCAGCAGCTCGCCTTTCATCGCTCTCCCTCCCCAATACAACCTAACTGCATACACCTAATTATTATAGAGTTTATGTGATAGACCCCCAGCTAAAGCATGGGGGCTTCCGCATTATGCGAAAGCATTTGTGGATTTCAGAAGCGAACTGGACGCTTCAACGGAGTAGCCTACTACTTTGCCAAGCAAAACAATAGGTCTTATGTCTCCTAAGCCAAAGGAAACTAACCCTTCCTTGAGTATGTTCAGCGCAGCGTTCTGGTCCCGGTCAAGGTGTGTATCACACTTTTGACACGTCCAGTCTCTATCTGATAGTGTTAAGGTTTCATTTTTATGTCCACAAACA
>ASZN01000139.1 GCA_000406005.1 Candidatus Poribacteria bacterium WGA-3G | reverse complement strand
TATAGATAGTTGGCTCGTAGTAGTGCGATTTATCGCACGTCCACAAGTCAAAACGGGCAATGAATTGCCCTACTACGAACGCGCTTACTCCCAATTTTAGACTGCACAGATTACTATGAAAGTGATCTCTTTATAACAAAAACGCTTAAAATCCGCGTCATCCGTGAAATCCGTGATAATCCGCGATTCAGACAACATCCATAAACAATGCCATCCAACATCAAACCCACCCACAAACCGATCAAAAACTATTACGCTGAACTCAAAGAATATGACAGCATCGGCGCGGAGCATGAAGGTGCCGTCCGAACCGCATTCCAGAACCTCTTACAACACTACTGCCGACAGGCAGACCTCATCCTCGTCTGCGAAAAAACACACTACACACCAGAGAAACGACGCATTACACCAGACGGCGAAGTCGTCGATACTTTCGGATTACCCTACGGCTACTGGGAAGCAAAAGACACACACGACAATCTCTACGTCGAAGCAGATAAAAAATTCGCCGCAGGCTACCCGTCCAAAAACATCGTCGTCCAGTCCCCGACGCACGCACTGCTTTATCAGCACGGTCAACTCCAACTCGATTTGGACATCACCGAACCGAGAAATCTCGTCAATGTATTAAAGACCTTCTTCGCCTATCAGGAAGAGAACATCTCAGCGTGGCATACCGCTGTTTCGGAATTCAAAGAGACCGTCCCCGAACTCGGCGAGAAATTGGCGGCACTCATCGAAACCGAACGCCAGAACAACCCGCGATTCCAGAGAGCGTTTATCAGTTTCCATGAGCAGTGCCAGACCTTCATCAATCCGAACCTCTCCATCGCCGCAGTTGAGGAGATGCTCATCCAGCACCTGTTGACGGAACGCATCTTCCGTACCGTCTTCAATAACCGCGACTTCACGCGCCGCAACATCATCGCACGCGAAATCGAGAACGTCATCGACGCACTCACCTCACAGGCATTCGATCGCAACCAGTTCCTCCAGAGTTTAGACCCGTTCTACGTCGCAATCGAGCAGACCGCCGCAACCATCACCGACTTCTCACAGAAACAAGGATTCCTCAACACCGTCTACGAGCAGTTTTTTCAAGGCTTCTCCGTCAAGGTCGCAGACACGCACGGCATCGTCTATACACCGCAACCGATCGTCGATTTCATGGTGAAAAGCGTTGAGCATATCCTACAGACCGAGTTCAACCGTTCCCTCTCCGATACGGGTGTGAATATCATCGATCCGTTTGTCGGTACAGGTAACTTCATCGTCCGTATCATGCAGGAACTGGATCCGATTTCACTGGAACGCAAATACACCACCGACCCACCGGAACTCCAGTGCAACGAGGTGATGCTCCTACCCTACTACATCGCCAGCCTCAACATCGAACACGGATTTTACACAGCGACGAACCGATATGTCCCTTACGAAGGCATCTCCTTGGTAGATACATTTGAGATGGTAGAGGACCGGCAGCTGCAGCTCCTCACCCAAGCGAACACCGCCCGCGTTGAAAAGCAGAGAGCGTCCGATATGTTCGTCGTCATCGGCAACCCACCTTATAATGTCGGACAGGTCAACGAGAACGATAACAACAAGAACCGAAAGTATGAGACGATGGACCAACGGATTGCGGACACCTACGCAAAAGATTCCAAAGCAACACTCAGAAACAAACTCTACGATCCTTATGTCAAGGCGATTCGATGGGCGTTAGATCGGGTTGAGGACGAAGGCGTTGTCGCTTTCGTAACAAACAACAGTTTCCTCAGCGGTGTAGCGTTTGACGGCATGCGGAAGCACCTCGCTGAAGATTGCGACGCGATTTATATTTTGGATTTGGGTGGGAATGCTCGAAAGGGGTTAAAGGTCTCCGATGCCAACGTATTCGGAATTCGTGTCGGTGTGAGTATCAACCTATTTATCAAGAAAGATGGGAACTCATCAGAATCACCCCGTATCTTTTACTATCGGACGGATGACTTGTGGAACAAAAAACAGAAATTCGGTTTTCTAAGTGAACGCCAACATACTGGTGATATTGAGTGGCAGCTCATTCAACCCGACGCGCGCCAGACATGGCTCACTGAAGGGCTCCATGCAGAATTCGATACCTTTATTCCTATGGGGACTAAAGAGACAAAAATAGCAAAAGGTGAAGCAGTAGGTGTGATTTTCAAATCCTACAGTAATGGTGTGAAAACCAATCGTGATGCGTGGGTTTATAATTTCAACCGAAACACGCTTGTTGAAAATATAAGCAAAATGATTGAGATTTACAATGCTGAAGCGGGTCGGTGGGGGCAACTAACGAATCGAAATGTTAACCTTGATGATTTTGTAGTCTCTGATGACACAAAAATCAAGTGGAGTCGCGATTTAAAAGTAAAATTAAAGCGTGGACAAATAGCTGAATATACTGAGGAAAAGGTTAGAACATCATTCTATCGTCCGTTTATAAAGTCCAACCTTTACTTTGATAAAACCCTGAATGATGTGATGTCAGTATTTCCAGTAATCTTTCCTACAACACACACAGAAACAGAAAATCAAGTGATTTGCGTTGCTGGCATTGGTGGTCGAAAAGGTTTTGGGTGTCTTATTACAAATAGAATTACCGCTTTTGATTTAGCGTTTGAAAAAACGCAATGCTTTCCTTTCTACATCTACGACGAAGACGGCACAAACCGACGCGAAAACATCACCGATTGGGCGTTGACTGAATTCCGATCCCACTACAAAGATGACACCATCACCAAGTGGGACATCTTCCACTACAACTATGGACTCCTCCACCATCCGACGTATCGCGAAAAATACGAGGCGAACCTCAAGCGGGATCTGCCACACATCCCGTTTGCCAACGACTTTTGGGGGTTCGCAAAAGCAGGCGCGCAGTTAGCATATCTCCACGTCAACTACGAATCGCAACCCGAATACGATAAACTCGAGTTCGTTCAGAACCCAGACACGCCGCTCAATTGGCGCGTTGAGAAAATGAAACTCTCGAAAGACAAAACGCAGGTTGTTTACAACAATTTCCTTACACTCGACGGTATCCCAGAAAAAGCGTTTGATTACCGACTCGGTAACCGTTCCGCGTTAGAGTGGATAATTAATCAGTATTGTGTTAAAATAGATAAGCGCAGCGGCATACTTAACGATCCGAACCGAGCAGACGATCCACAATACATCGTCGAACTCATCGGAAAGGTAGTTACACTTAGTTTGGAGACGGTAAAGATTGTTGAGGCACTGCCGGACTTGCACCATAATGAAAAACCCTAAATTAAAATAGCAGTGCAGGGGAATCTATGAACCGCAGAAACTTTTTAATCAAGGGGAGTACCGCATTGGCAGGGCTGCTTCTCGATAATAGTCAACAGCGGCTGCATGCGGACCCCCACGAAACGCATATTGATAGAGATATAAACGAAAGGAAAACGCAGATGAAGACAGCAGTTAGTATCGTTGACGATGCTTTTTACATTAACGACGAAATCACCTATCCAGGACGCTCTTATGAAGGGAACAAGGTTGAGGGATTACTTATCAACACCCGTATGGTGCAAGGTATCTTCGATGACCGGAACCCAGAAACCATTTATAGATGGGAATATCCCGATACAGGTGTGTGGGATCCCGAACGGAATACCCGCGAATTTCTATCGGCGATGCCAGCATGGCGCGCCCACGGCGTATTGGCGTTCACAATCAACCTCCAAGGGGGGAGTCCCGAAGGCTATTCAAAAGGACAACCGTGGCACAACTCCGGCATAGAAGCCGATGGCAGTCTCAACCCGGATTACCTCTCGCGACTTGAACGGATTATCGACTTTGCGGACGCGCTCGGTATGGTTGTCATTCTCGGCTATTTCTATTTTGGGCAGGATCAGCGGGTTAAGGACGAGAACGCCGTCAAAAATGCCGTTGACAATGCAACCGGTTGGCTCTTCGACAAAGGATATACCAACGTTATCATCGAGGTGAACAACGAATGCAATGTCAGAGTATATACGCATGAAATACTAAAACCCCCACGGGTACACGAATTAATTGAAAGGGTGAAAGCGACAACCCGCAACGGGAATAGATTCCTTGTTGGAACGAGTTACGGGGGTGGCAAGGTGCCTCTCGAAAATGTCGTCCGTTCTTCTGATTTCCTGCTCGTTCACGGCAACGGGGTCAAAGACCCGAATCGCATCATAGAGATGGTACAGCAGACGCGCGAGGTACCCGGCTACCGTCCGATGCCCATCCTTTTCAACGAGGACGACCACTTCGATTTCGATAAACCGTTGAACAACTTTGTCGCTGCTGTCAGTCAATACGCCTCGTGGGGATACTTTGATCCGGGTGAAAACGATTACCATCACGGTTACCAATCCGTACCTGTGCAATGGCAGCTCAACACACCGCGCAAACGCGCCTTTTTTCAGAAGGCTCGCGACATTACCGGATGGGACGCTTAATAGTATAAGAAACCGAGCCTGAAACGGAATGGAAGGCGATCCTACATAGGGGATCGTCAATACCGAAATTCATCCTAACGAACCGCAAGGAAAATTAAAAACATGCCACAAATTGATCCGATCTATTTTACGCTTGCCGTTGTTGGTATTATTATACTCACGACGAGTATGAGGATTCTTAAAGAGTACGAACGTGCCGTTATCTTCCGTCTTGGTCGATTCGTCGGAACTCGGGGTCCCGGTCTCGTCTTTATGATACCGTTCTGGATCGAGCGGATGCAACGAGTCAGCCTACGTCTTATTGTCAACGATGTTACGCCGCAAGATGTCATTACAAAGGACAATGTTTCGGTGAGCGTCAACGCCGTGCTTAACTTCAGGATAACGGAAGCCGATAAGGCTGTTATCGAAGTCGAGGACTTCGGTTTCGCGATTTCTCAAATCGCGCAGACAACCCTCCGCAGTGTGCTCGGACGTGCTGAACTCGACGATCTGCTCTCTGAACGCGAGAAACTGAATCAGGACTTGGAGGCTATCGTCAAAAAACATTGTGAACCCTGGGGTATTGAGGTACTGGCGATGGAAATCAAGGACGTAGACCTCCCTGTTGAGATGCAACGCGCCATGGCGCAGCAAGCGGAAGCGGAACGTGAACGCCGCGCGAAAGTCATACACGCCGAAGGTGAATTTGAGTCTGCACAAGTTTTAACCGATGCTGCTGATATCCTCAGCAAAACCCCGACTGCAGTACAACTCCGATTCCTTCAAGCGTTGGTCGAAGTCAGCGCAGAGAAAAACTCGACCGTCGTCTTCCCGATCCCCATTGATCTGCTCAAACCGTTTCTTGATAAGGCAAAAGATTAAAGCGCATCGGATCCGATCCCTCTCCTCTTCACTGGTGGGGAAGGTTTGCAAATACCTTCTCCTTCCACATTCCCAATGACTTTTTGAGATGGTGTGTATCCAATCATCCATCATAGGTGTCAATTTAGTGGTTTTTCACGGTATTTTGTAGGAATGTTTCTACATATACTGAAGAAGCACCCAAGCAAAACCCCTTACAGGGCTTAGGTCTTTTTTCGGCACACACTGCTATAGACATGCCGTGTGTTTGTCTAATTTACACACGCCTTCATTGCAAGACTTGTAACCCCACCAGTCCGTTTTCGTATAAGGTAATAGCGAATTTTACTATATCTTATCCCGCATCCATATTTTTGTACTCGGAGCGTCAAAATGAATAGAATTAATCGATACACGCAATTTATGATGCCCCTCGGCGGAATTATTGTCGCCACCAGTTTTTTTATGCCGTGGTTGCAAATAGGCGCGCAGGGTGACGAAACCGCTTCAGGGTTTGGGCTTGTTCAGAACAGAGTGCTCCTTGCGATTGCCTTCATTTCGAGTCTCCTAATCACCTGTGTGAGTCTTTACACAGTCATCCGGCGAACACCTTGGAAAGCTAGAGTATTGATTCTTGTGGGAACCGGTATCGGACTCGCGATGCTTTTACCAGAATATCTTAATTTCATGGAAATGGCGCAAAAGGTTCATCTTGCTATCAACTTCGGTTTCTGGAGCGCAGCCACCGGATTTATGATTACCACTATAGGAACGTTTTTAACAGGAAAGAATTCGGAAGAACAATCGAATGTTTCTGTAGAAGAAGAACAGTTATGGTCTATCGTACATATAGGCGGATTCTTTGCCCTGATATGTTTCTTCATACCGTGGGATGGCATCGGTGATGGCATCGACTTCTCAGGTATCGACCTCGCGAAGTGGAATCCGCTCATCACAATCGCTTTAATTTCCAGTGTCGTGATCGTCGGTGTGAGTCTATACATGTTCGCACGAGGAACGCTCTGGAAAGCCAGAGTCCCGGTTTTTGTGAGTATTGGCATCGGCATCGGTGTCCTTTTATCGCACTCCATCAATTATTTTAATACGCTAAATAGCGTGCAGGAAATAGGTATAAGTGTCAGTGCGAATACACTTGAGTTTGGATTGTGGGGTACAGTTCTCGGATTTGTCGTTGCCGCGGTTGGCGTATTTTTAATTCAGACGAAAGTACATTCAAGCAGGTAGAAATTACTATCCTATTTCTTGTCGTGTTTTATTGAATTTTTGGCACTCAACTTAGGGAAACACCTAAGCAAAAACACCTACATCTCAGGGTCATTTAGTTTTAGATAAATTATTAGATTTTCTAAATTTTTGAATCTTCCTTTTTAAAGCCGTTGCGGTTCCAAACCGCGCCTACCGGTCCTGGGTGCCAAAATCGAACTTAAAAAGCGAAAACTAAATCGTCCTGACCTACATCTACTCTCACGCGAAAAAAAGAACAGGCTAACAGCCTATTCTACAAACAGAAGATGTAATACCATTTCTGTTAATAAATCTCTCTTTACGTAGAACAAACTGTTAG
>ASZN01000138.1 GCA_000406005.1 Candidatus Poribacteria bacterium WGA-3G | reverse complement strand
CAAATGCGAAGTGCATTATCGCACGTTCGACAACGGACAATGACGGGCAATGAATTGCCCTACTACAAACTGCACTTACCTATAAACTGAAATTTGACAAAGTGCTACTCTTTCCACCGCTGAATAAGTTTCGTATCTATTCCGAACTGATCGAGGATTTTGGTCACAACAAAATTTAGGAGGTCATCTACGTTTTTTGGGAAATGGTAGAACCCCGGCATCGCAGGTAACACGGTGACCCCCATACGTGACAATTTAAGCATATTTTCCAGATGAATCGAACTTAACGGTGTCTCGCGCGGCACCAGGACAAGTTTACGTCGCTCCTTAATACACACATCCGCGGCGCGTTGGATAAGGTTACGTGAGATACCGCTTGCGATAGAAGCGAGACTTCCCATGCTACACGGCACAACGATCATCCCCTCTGTACGGAAAGAGCCGCTGGCAATCGGTGCAGCGATGTCCGATTCGTGGTGATAAATAACCCGCGGCGAGGAGACACCAATAAGCGATTCCAGATCAAAATTATTGAGATCTATCTTAATCTGAAGCTCCTCAAACAAAGCCCGTGCACCCGATGCAGAGATCGTCAAATGTACCTCTATATCCTCATGCTCCGTGAGGACTTCAAGCAGACGAATCGCATAGACCCCTGCACTCGCCCCTGTTATTCCAACAATCAATCGTTTCAATGACTATATTCTCCTTCGCGTGATAGCACACAACTGTTCAACAAGTAGATGTTCTCGCAAATCCGTTCTATTATAGCCAGTTATGCGAAAAATACAAGGAAAACTTAACACTCCGCTTGACAGAAAAGCGCGCAACAGGTAAATTAAGCGCAAACCTGTTTGATGTCGCGCGTTGCTTATAGATGTATATTGTGAGGAAGTTATGAACATAAATGCCTTAGACACACCGGTGCTTGTTGCCGACCTGGACGTACTTGAACGGAATATTGATGGAATGGCGACGCACTGCCACCAACTCGGTATCCCGCTGCGCGTCCATACGAAGACGCATAAAGTACCAGAAATCGCTAAACTGCAAATCGCTGCCGGTTCGCAAGGTATCACCTGCCAGAAGTTAGGCGAAGCAGAGGTGATGGTAAATGCGGGGATTGATGACATCCTGATCCCGTATAATATCGTCGGAAAACCGAAACTGAAACGGTTGACTGCGCTTGTCCAACGCGCGCGAATTACCGTCGCACTCGATTCGGAAGAAACGGCAACCGGTATCTCTCAACAGGCAATCACTGACAGGTGTGTTGTGCTTGTTATCGTGGAGCTCGATACCGGAAGCGGGCGCTGTGGGGTGCAATCACCCCAAGCAGCACAACGCCTTGCACAACAGATTATGAAAATGAAAGGCATTGATTTCCGAGGTATCATGACGTATCCGAGCAACATGCGCGCGAAGCCGTTTATTGAAGAAACGCTTGACCTGCTCTCAAGCGACGGGATTCCTGTGAACATCATTAGTGGTGGTGGTACAGGTTCGGAAGCAGCATCAAAAGAGATCGGCTGCACAGAGACCCGAAGCGGATCTTATGTGTATGAAGGCATCACCCGTATCGGGAACTCGGAGATGCTAACGCCTGAGCGGTGTGTCTTACGTGTTATTGTAACCGTTGTCAGCACGCCAACACCGGAGCGGATTATCATCGATGGTGGCCAAAAAACGTTTACGAGTTACCCACCAACGCCTTATGGACATATCGTTGAACATCCAGACGCGAAGATTTACGGCATGTCGGTTGAACATGGACATGTCAATGTCAGTGAATGTTCACACCGATTTAAGGTCGGTGAACGGCTCTCTGTTATTCCATTGCATCAAGGGATGACGAGTAATCTGCACGACACACTGGTAGGCGTTCGCGGCGATAAAGTCGAGGCGACTTGGGAAATTGCAGGTAGAGGTAAAGTATATTAATGGCGCAAGCATTTAATTCATAAGAAGGTGAAACCATGATTCTACCGACACCTAAACAGAAAGCACAATGGGAAGAAGAAGGCTATCTCGTTTTTGAAAACGCAATTCAAGGGGAAGATCTGAAACGACTCCAAAACGCTTTCGACTATTGGGCAGACGCTTGCAAAACCGAATGGCTGGATAGCGTCGAAGCGGGGGAAGCCGCCGCAACTTTCTATGACATCCCGAATCCTCTTGAGAAGGATCCGATCTTTATTGATATTATCGACTATCCGAGTTACTACGGGGCACTGATGACGTTCACAGATCACGAACTCATTCTATTGGGACCACAAGTTCGGACTGTAGCACCGTGGCCCGTGAGTTACACGGGATGGCACCCCGATGTAGGATATGACAATCCACTCCATATTAAGGTGCAGATCTACGTCAACGATGTTGAACCCGGCGGTGGCGAATTCGGTTTTGTACCGGGCAGTCATAAGCCGGGTTCGGGTCCCTATACACGTCCGATGCGACAGGAAAGTATGACCGGACATAAGACTTTCCCAGGTAAAGCCGGTACAGCGATTATGTTCAACTCCTGTGGATGGCACGTTTCGATGGACAATCATTCCGGGACACCGCGTAAATCGATTATCCTGATCTATGAAAAGCGGACACCCGGACGCGTCAAACCGGAACAGTTTGCCGCTATTTCAGCGTATTGTCAAACCCCAGAACGGCGCGCACTGTTTAGCTTAAACGGCTAATAAATGGAGGGCCATCATAATGCCACGTATTGATTCGCATCTGCATGTATTCACAAAGGCATCACCTGAATTTCCACGAGAGACGACCGCCGTTTGTCCCGCGGAACGCGAAGAATCTGCCGAAAAATTGTTAAGCGTGATGACAGAACATCAGATTGATCAGGCGGTCCTCGTCCAGATGGGAGGTGCGAGCATAGCGCATCACCGTTACTTGCTGCATTGCCTCGAAGAATATCCGAACCGATTTTTGGGGATTGGGTTGGTTCCAGAGGCGCATCCGAACCCGGCAGAACACATGGCAGCGTTGACTGACAACACCGGGATTATCGGGTTCCGGTTCTCTACATTTGGCGGACCACGGGATATTTTTGCGAAGATGGATGTCCGCGAGTTTGCTGCGTATCCGATTTGGAAGTCTGCTGCCGAGCGTGATTATGTCTTGTGGCTCTATCCGAACGCTATCAACGCGCATCTCCTGCCGTATCTGATTCAAGAATTTCCGCAGGTTCGGGTCGTGCTAAATCATCTCGCCGCGTGCCCAGGAAAAGGCAAATTCAACTGGGATGAATTCGGGAGACCTCAGATACAGGTGACAGGTTACAACCTTTTTATGCATACCACCTATCGGCTCGCGAGATTTGAAAATGTTAACGTCCATCTCTCCGGTCAGTACGCTTTTAGCAGAGAAGAATTCCCGTATAAAGATTTGGCAGGATGGCATCGCGGCCTTTTGAGCGGCTTTGGGGCGAAACGATTGATGTGGGCAACCGATTTTCCGTGGATTTTGGAGGAACCGGGTTACGATAAATTGACGACAGTTATCGAAGAATTACTACCAAATCTATCCGAAGCGGAGTTAGCAGATATTATGGGAGGGAATGCGAAACGGATTTTACGGTTCCCAGATCTGTAAAGCATTGAAATCTACAAGTGATAGTTCAGAATCCGACGTTGGCTTGAAACGCGAAGGCGTTCTCAATCTGTTCAAGTTTTAGCAACTCAAGCTGCGGGGACAGATGGATTGCGATGACATCAAAACGGCAAGGTGCGTCGAATCGGTTATGTGCTCGTAGGTATCCCAAGGCGATTTTGGAGATTTGTCGCTGTTTCTGTGTCGTTACAGCTGCTTGAGGTAACCCGAATTTGAGGCTGCGTCGCGTTTTAACTTCCACAAAGACGATACAGTCGCCATCTTGTGCAACTATGTCGATTTCACCGCGTCCCGATCGGTAATTCTGCGCAAGGATTTGATACCCGCGCGCTTTAAGATGCGCAGCCGCAAACGACTCACCCGTTTTTGCGATATTCAAGCGTGAACGATCCATTTAAATTATCCGTTTTCCTTTTTAATCATCCGGAAGAAGTTTGAAGGTCTGGCGGTGAATCTCAGACGCGCCAAACTGGGCGATTGCTTGTCGATGTTGGGATGTCGGATACCCTTTGTGTTTCGGGAACCCGTAGTTTGGATAGTTACGATCCGCTTCAACCATAAGTCGATCACGGGTGGTTTTGGCAATAATAGAGGCAGCTGCGATAGAATAACTTCGGCTATCGCCTTTCGGGATTGCTTCGCCTGGGATGGCTGTTGTTGGGAGATTTATACCATCAACGAGGAGATAATCTGGCTGTGGTGTGAGTTTTTCAATCGCATTTTGCATTGCGAATAAGGTCGCTTCGAGAACATTCAAACGGTCTACAGTTCGGTTATCCGCGGCACCGATACCTACCGACAGCGCGACGTTATGGATTTCGTCAGCTAACCGGTCGCGTTGTTTCGGTGTTAACTGCTTTGAATCTCTCAAACCGTCAATGTTGCAATTGAGAGGTAAGATGACTGCAGCAGCAATGACGGGACCAGCCAATGCGCCTCGGCCTGCCTCGTCAATGCCTGCAATCTGTTTATAGCCGCTCTGTTGGCGAGCGAGCTCAAAAGCGTCCATTTGTATCGGGTTAGGTTCTGCGTTCTTTGACGCGTGCGGCTCTTCCGGTACGATCGCGCAAGTAATACAACTTCGCACGCCGGACAGCCCCGTAACGAACGATCTGAATGCTTTCAATGTTCGGTGAATGCAGCGGGAACGTCCGTTCACTGCCAGCACCGAAGGCGACGCGTCGGACCGTAAAGGTTTCGCGTAACCCGCCGTGCGCGCGCCGAATAACAGTGCCTTCATAAGCTTGAATACGTTCCTTCTGTCCTTCACGGATACGCGTGTTCACCTTCACAACATCTCCCGGACCGAAATCCGGGATATCGCTCTTCATATATTGACTTTCGACGGATTCAAGTAAATTCATGTCTTTCTCCTTCCCTCGCGTAATGCTCGGTTCGCTATACGATGTTAAGATTCCATACGAGCTAAAAAACTCTTTTTCCTTATTCCTTATAATCCTGCTTCTTTGAGGATTGCGATGTCTTCCTCGCTGAGTTCCAATCTTTGGAGCAGATCGGGACGATGTTTTGCCGTGCGTTTGAGTGCTTCAGCATATCGCCATTTTTCGATATTCTCATGATGTCCACTCAAGAGAACTTCAGGGACATGCCTTTCGGCGAACTCCGCAGGACGTGTATAATGCGGATGATCAAGCAATTCCTGACTAAACGAATCGATGTGAGCGGATTCATAGTCGCCGAGAGCCCCTGGAAGCACGCGCCCGATAGCATCAATCAAAACGAGGGCTGCGATTTCACCGCCACTCAAAACATAGTCACCGATTGATACCTCAGTTGTTACTATTTTTTCCCGTACGCGTTCATCCACGCCTTTGTAGCGTCCGCACAAAAGTATAAGATGCGATTCCAATGAAAGTGATTCTGCGAATCCTTGGGTCAGAGGTATCCCTTGAGGTGTCAGATAGACGACGTTTGCGGTTTCCTCTGGGTTCAACGCTTTGACGGCTGCGAAAATAGGTTCGGGTTTAAGGATCATCCCGGCACCACCGCCGTAGGGATAATCGTCAACCGACTTGTGTTTATCGGTCGTCCAATCTCGTAGGTTATAGAGATTAACCGCGAGGATATTAGCGTCGTGAGCGCGTTTGAGTATCCCCGTCTTTAACGCTGGCGCGATGATCTCCGGAAACAGGGCAATAACATCAATTTTCATTTTTCTTTGCTTTCGGCTACCAGCAAAAATGGCTATCGGCAAGATGGCTGTCGGCTGCCGGCTATCGGCTTTCAGCAAAGAAAACTCTCACTGCGAGGCAGTTTTATAACGCTTACGTCTTTGCTGACGGCTACTCTGGCTGACTGCTGATGGCTGAAAAGAAAACCTGACTGCTATTCTTGAATCTATACATCCTGCCTCGGTTCATCAATTAACTCAAGAATTACCTTTTTATTGGCGCACAATCCAGCGGTATAGAGGACACTTCTAATCGCTTTCAGCGTCCGTCCGTATCTACCGATGATTTTTCCCAAATCCTCTTCTGTGACAGTCAATTCAATAATAACGACTGTTTCGCCAGTTACTTCTCGAACCACTACTTCATCGGGATAATCAACGAGAGATTTTACGATGTATTCAATCAAATCTTTGAACATGGTTCACTTTTGGATTTCAGTAGATGCGTCCGCCATCTGTGTTTTCGTCGGTGTTATTCTTCTTCCTCAGCGGATTCGTCTGGTGTTGCTTCAGTCAGCAAGGCTCCAGTTTCGGATTCTGTTTCTTGGACTTCTGTCTGTTCGGTATCGTCTGTCGCCTCGACTGTTTCAGCGGTTTCCTCTTCTGGCATCGGTCTCCCTAATCTTTCGTATTCAAATTTCATCAGAATCCCGCTTTTTGAGAGTAAACGCTTTGCTGTATCCGAGGGCTGTGCGCCGCGTCGTAACCATTTTAAAGCTTTCTCCTCATCGATGACCACATCTGCTGGATCCGTTAACGGGTTGTAATGACCGAGGCGTTCTAAGAATGCACCGTCTCTCTGGGCACGAGCATCAGCCGCGACGAGCCGATAAAACGGACGTTTTTTACGACCGTGTCGTTGTAATCTAATTCTAACTGCCAAAAAATACCTCCCAGTGGCATCTCTGCCACTTCATCTAAATTTTAAGGGCGTGATCCCGTTGCCGGGTTCACCGAAGTGCTATCTGCGGCGTTTTCGTTTTCGAGGTTTTCTTGCCTTCCGTTTTGGACGAGGCGTTGCACGCATTTTCTGACCGATTTTCTTCCTGAAAGGTGCGCCCATCCCCGGCATTGCCATCGCCGCCTGCTGGTTTAACATCCGATTCATCATCTGAAGCTGCGAAACCAGCATGTTAATCTGATTGACTGTCGTACCACTACCTTCGGAAATACGGAGTTTTCGACTTCTATCTAACAATCGAGGGTTCTTACGCTCCTCGAGCGTCATGGATTGGATGATCGCCTTTGCACTCCGCAAGTGGCTCTCATCGGGTGTAAGGTCTTTAATCG
>ASZN01000137.1 GCA_000406005.1 Candidatus Poribacteria bacterium WGA-3G | reverse complement strand
TCATTGCCCGTTCCTGACTTTCGGACGTGCGATGAATCGCACTACTACGAACCGGGTTTACCTTTCATTTCAATGTTGACAGACTACTATACTTCACCTATTATACACCAAACCCACCGTTAGGTGTATCTTAATTATCAGTCCGCAATTTTCAGTACGGCAACTGCGTCGCATTAAGGGGACTCTGGCTAATCAAACGTCTCTTTAACTGCGTACTGAGTACTGAAAGGTTTTCGCAGAAAACCGTACTGACAACTGATAACGACTTTTAGTTGCAATTACCCTAAAAATGTGTTAAAATAAATAGAAGGTAATGTGGTTAAGAGCCAATCTTCGAGTTAGAGGAACTGCAAGTGGAAATGTCTGTCTTAGTACTCAATGCAAGCTACGAAGCGATAAACGTTTGCAACCTCCGGCGTGCCATGAAAATGGTCTTCAAAGGCACGGCACAAACGGAAGAAGTCTCAGATGTCGAAATTCATTCACCGAGCGCCGCTGTGAAAGTACCACACGTCATCCGTTTGGTGAGATATGTTCACGTCCCACGGAGCGTCGTCAAGTTCTCACGTCGGAACGTCCTGGTCCGCGACCAGTACACATGTCAATACTGCCGCAAAGAGTTTCCGACCGTGCAACTGACACTTGACCATGTCATACCGATCTCCCGCGGCGGCGAAACGACCTGGGAAAACGTCGTAACAGCATGCAAAAAATGTAATAACAAAAAAGGCAGCAAAATGCTCATTGAGACGCGCCTAAAACTTGCGCGCCAACCCAAAACACCGTCAATCTTGACGTATTTGCAGCTCAACCGCAATTTCCGAGGGTGCCACCCCTCCTGGAGGAAATACCTATATATCAACTAAGCTATGCAAGATCCCGAAAAACTCAAAAAGCGTTCCGAATTCCAGCGCACCTATCAGAACGGGCGTAAGTATTGGAACCGAAACTTTGTCATATACGTGCTAAATACCGACTTCAATGGCCTCCGTTTAGGGATAACCGTCAGCAAAAAAACCGGAAAAAGCGTACAGAGGAATCGAGTTAAAAGGCTAATCCGTGAGTCGTTTCGGCAATTACGTCCAATGATGAAAAGGGGATACGATGTCGTCGTCGTCGGTAGGACACCCGCCTCCCGGCTCACATGTCAGGAAGCACGGAACGCATTGGCGCACCTCTTCCGAAAAGCCACTATCTTATCGTAGCGTTTGAAAATATATTTACACTTTGATGGAAAATATCCGGCTATCTCCCGCTGCAGGGTTTTTGCTGGGGTGTTTCTTCGGGTTTCTAACCCCGTCGCTGTAAAAGTCATTACCGGTTTTACCATAAACGCAAAGGATTCATAAATCAAACAGGCGCACAACAACGATGCTACTCACGTACCCGATCCGCTTCTATAAACGCTTTATCTCACCTCTGTTTCCTCCCTCGTGCCGATTCTACCCCTCATGCTCACAATACGCAATCGAGGCTATAGAACGGTACGGAATGCGCAAAGGATGCTGGCTAACAATTAAACGACTCGCAAAATGCCACCCTTATCACCCAGGGGGCTTCGATCCGCTCAAATAGCGGACATCAAAAACATAAGAAACGAGGAGCACCTATCTCAATGGGCGCACGCTATATTCTCGCATTGGTTCTAATGATTGTTGTAATGGTCGCATGGAGCCTATTCTACGGCGACCGATTCGCACCAGAACCCGATGAATCTGCAACGACTGAACAGACACCCGCGACATCAGACACAGACAAAACAACAATCGACCCGACAACACAAGCAACAACATCCGACGGAACCACTGCACCCCTCAGCCCCGATCTCTTTAAACAGGTCGAGGAGAGTCCAGATGATTCGATGGTCAACGTCCAAACCGATAACTATACTATCGTCTTTAACGAAAAACTCGGAATCGTGAAGCAGTGGCGGCTCAACCGTTTTCCAGACCGGTCAGACCCGGCAGGCGCGCCTTTGAACCTGATTCCAGAGAACGCACTCAACTGCCTTGCACTGAAATTCGGGAGCGCGCAACTCACGCTTGACGCACTCCGCGCAACTTGGAAAGCCGATAAACCCGAACTCAACATCACAGGTGGACAGGATACAGGCACACTCACCTTTACCACAACCATCGCCGACAAATTACGGGTCGCAAAGCAGTTCGTTTTCTACCCGAACACCTATTACGTCGATATGACCGTCGCTTTCCAGAACGTCTCCGACGAACCTGTCCTTATGGGCGGTAACGAACCCGCTAACGGATATGAACTCCAGTGGGGACGCGGGATCAACGCCGATCTGCTCCCTTATGAAAAAAGGAGTGGGAAACGCGGACGGCACGGGAAAGAAGGTGCCAAGGCTTATGTCGGCAACGGTAAACCCGAACGACAACTCAAACCGGAGAGAGCATTAGAAACCGTCCGCTGGGCAGGGATGGATAGCCAATACTTCAGCGCAATGATGATCCCTGACCAGCAGATCGCAGCAACATATCGGCTAACGGAGACACCGCAGGCAAACACAACCCCCGATATCACCGTCATCGCACCCACGGAAACCGCATCACTCGTCGTCCCCAGTTTTTATTTGCCATCACAGAGTAAACAGGCGAACGACTTTCGACTCTATGTCGGTCCGAAAGACGACACCATCCTAAAGACGATAGAAGCGCCGAATACACCGGAAACGCCAGAGAACACTATAAATCTGTCCAAAATTATCGACTTCGGATTCTTCTCACCCATCGCATGGGGAATGCTATGGGTGTTCAAAGGCGTTCACAACATCTTCGGGAACTACGGCCTCTCGATTATCCTATTGACGGCTCTCGTGAAGATCTTCTCTTACCCGTTCACGCACAAGGCGCATAAGTCGATGAAGAAGATGCAGAAACTCCAGCCGCAGCTCCTCGAATTGAAGGAGAAGTACAGAGACGACCCGCAGAAACTCAACCGCGCAACGATGCGCGTCTATAAAGAGAACGGGGTCAATCCGCTTGGCGGTTGCATCCCGTGGATCCCACAAATCCCGATCTTCTGGGCACTCTTCGCACTCTTAGGCAGTGCGGTCGAACTACGTGGTGCACCTTTCATGCTCTGGATTGATGACCTCTCGGCACCCGATACGCTCATCGATCTGCCTTTCACAATCCCGTTAATCATCACACAGATTGACGCGATACGCCTATTGCCGATTATCAACGGGTTGACAACATGGCTACAACAAAAATTCGTCGGGAATATGGCACCCGCGACCGATAACATGCAAATGAAGTTGATGCAATTCATGCCCCTCATCTTCATCTTTATCTTTTATAACTGGGCATCCGGATTTGTACTCTATTGGTTATGCAACAACGTATTCACGGTCGCACAACAGTACCTCCAAAACCGATACGCCAACGATGAAGACGAGATTGTCGTCGTCGATGGCAAAAGACGGAATAACGCCAAACAAAAACGGAATTCATAATCTAATTGACAGCGCAATGCCTCCAGATCGCAGCCTTGCGCCGCACCCAGCGACTTCACTGCCCGAAACGTTTAAACGAGGAGGATACCATCTGTGCAACACTATATTGAAACCGAAGGCGAAACAGTGGAGGAAGCAATCGAAAACGCGCTCAGCGAACTTGAGGCGACACGCGAGCAGGTTACTATCGACATCATCAGTGAGCCAACAAAAGGGATATTGAACTTCGGTGCAAAACCCGCGAAAATCCGAGCAACGCTCAAACAAGATGTCTCCGCCGCACCTGAGACGATCCTTAAGGAAATCCTAACCCGGATGGGGATGGACGCAAAAGTTGAAGCCGACTACATTGACGGAAGCACGCACCTGAATATCCTTACCGACAGCCCCGCTCTGCTTATTGGGAAACACGGACAGACCCTCGACGCGATTGAACGGATCCTCAATTGTATCGTCAATAAAGTTTCGCTCGCAAAAAAACGGGTTTTCGTTGATACCGAAGGTTACCGAAAACGACGAGAAGAACGGCTCATTGAAATGGCGAATCAGGTCGCAGATAAGGTCAGATATACCGCCAGGGATGTTGTACTCGCACCCATGTCCGCACGCGATCGACGCGTCATCCATGTCGCACTAAAAGAGGATGAGATCATCTCTACTTACAGCCAAGGTGAAGGTGATATGCGCCGCGTCGTCGTTACAACACAACGGTCGTAAGTGCAGGCGGGGTTTCTAACCCCGCCGTGAACCGCAAGGCAGGCGGGGTTTCTAACCCCGCCTTTCATTAACAAAATGAAATTCCACGACACGATCACAGCCATCGCAACTGCACGCGGTGAAGCCGGTATCGGCATCGTCCGAGTCAGCGGAGCCCTTGCACTACCGATCGCTGCCAAATTGTTCCGATCACCAGGCAAGCGACCGCCGACAGAACTGCCGACGCATACCCTTACCTACGGACATGTCGTCGATACATCGGCATCCGATGCAGTTATTGACGAAGTCCTGCTCGGTGTCATGCGTGCTCCGAAAACGTACACCGGCGAAGACATCGTTGAGTTCAATTGCCACGGCGGAATCGTACCGCTCACGGCTGTCTTAGACCTCGTGGTAAAAAGCGGCGCACGGATCGCGGAACCCGGCGAATTTACAAAACGCGCCTTTCTAAACGGAAAACTTGACCTCGCGCAAGCCGAAGCCGTCGCCGAACTCATCGCATCGAAAACCGACCTGAGCCGAAAAATCGCTATTGAGGCGCTCGCCGGAAAACTCTCAGATACCGTCAACGATCTCAACGATCGGCTCGCAGCACTCCTCGCAGAAGTCGAGGCATCTATCGACTTCCCCGAAGAAGACCTCGATTTTATGAAGGTCGAGACACAACTGAAAACCGCACGCTCGGTTCAGAACGACTTAACGACACTCCTCGAAACCGCTGCCGACGGACGGCTTATCACGGAAGGTGTTAACGTCGCAATACTCGGTAAGCCGAACGTCGGAAAATCGAGCCTACTGAACGCACTCGTCGGAACGACACGCGCAATCGTCACCGACGTACCCGGCACGACGCGCGATACTATCGAAGAGATGATTAATATCGGTGGGATCCCACTGAAAATCATTGATACCGCCGGAATACGATCCACAGATGATATCGTAGAACAACAAGGGGTCGAGCGCAGCAAAGCCGTACGCGATAGCGCAGAATTGCTATTGCTGATGTTCGACGCATCGCAACCCCTCAACGATGCTGATCGTGAACTCTTACAGGTCGCGCAAGCCTCAAGAGCGATTCTTATTCTAAATAAGGTTGACCTACCGGTGCTGACATCGTCAACCGAAATCCTTGCACACTGCACGAAAAAACGGATCGTCGAAACCGTGATCCCGGACGGCAAAGGACTCGACAAACTGAAAACGACTGTCTCTGAGGAACTCCTCGGCAAAGGATTCATGATCGGTGAATCGCCGATTGTGACCAACGCACGCCATCAAGAGGCACTTCGACACGCAAACGAAGCACTCCGCTATGTCATAGAGAGCCTCGAAAACCGGATGCCACCAGAACTCGTCGCCGTCGATCTACGGATCAGTCTCGATGGACTCGGGGCCATCGTCGGTAAAACAACGACTGAAGATATCCTTGATAGAATTTTTGCCCAGTTCTGTGTCGGAAAATAATGTTTAATGAACTTTTATCGTGGTGTGGTGTGTCTATGTCTACTTGCAAGCGGAAGGCGCCGCATCACAAAGGAGTTATGATTTATGTTAGGAGCAAAACAACAGTGGTGTCCCCGCTGCCAGCGGCACGTCCAAACCGAACAGAAACAGGCCAGTATCGGTAGACAGAAAGAACTCGTCAGAATTACTGTCACCTGCTTCAAATGTCGGACAACACTATCGAGCAAAACGACCAGCGCAGCCGCACTTGAACAAAACGAGGACGCTAAAACGGAAGAATAACGCATTTCCCAATCCTGGTAGGCGCGGTTTGGAACCGCGCCGGGACCCTATGAAATTTACTGAAAACTGAAAACCAGCAACTAATAACTAATAACCAACAAAGGAAAAAACCATGTTTAATTCTGTTTCTCGCCGCATATTACTCGGTGTTTTACTGTTACTGGTAGGCACAGTGTTGGCAACCACCGCACACGCCGAAATCCAGTGGAGCGAGTCAGTTGAAGAAAGTCTATCGAAAGCCGCAGAAACCGGAAAACCGATAATGATGGACTTCTATACCGATTGGTGAGGGTTCTGTGATCGGCTGGATGCCGAAACGTTTACAGATGCCCGAATTATCGAGCTTGCAGAGAAATTTGTACCCGTCAAAGTCAACCCAGAGGACACGGAACGTCCGATCAATGAAGAGACGCGAAGCCGATACGGTGTCACCGCTTTCCCAGCAGTCCTGTTTCTGAGTCCTGATGGCGGCCTCATCGAAAAGGCTTCCGGGTTCATGCCCCCCGAACAGTTCTCACCGATTATGCAGGCTTCTTTAGAAAAAGAGAAAGTCTTCATGGCGCAGCTCGCTGAACTCGAGAAAATGCCCGAAGATGCAAAACTTAACGCACAAGTCGCAATCACCTATTTTGAACGGATGCAGCTTGAAAAAGGACACCCGCTCAGTGAGAAAGCCATCGAACTCGACCCGAAAAATAGTACAGGGTTGATTCCAAACTTGCACAACCAACTCGGACTCGCTTATGCCACAATGGGTGAAACCGCTCAAGACGCTGAAGAAAGGGCGACGCACTATGAAAAGGCGATCCTTCACTTCAAAACTGTGGTAGACGAGTACCCGAACAGCGACCTCAATCAACCCGCACAGTATTATCTCGGTGTCACCTATGCACTCAGCCAGGATTATGACAGCGCCATCTCCGTGCTTGATAAACTGGCCAATCATACCAGTGACGATATTATCAAACGGAACGCTGAGGCGATGTTGACGCGCGTAAAACAGTTGGCAGGAGCTGAGTAGAAATTTCAGCACTGACGCATTTTCGTTCCCTGCAGGCGGGGTTTGTAACCCCGCCAATTCTAAGATGCGTTCACCAACTTTGCAGGCGGGGTTTGATGAAGTTTAAGAAAATAAATCGGTAATTGACGGGCAATGAATTGCCCTAC
>ASZN01000136.1 GCA_000406005.1 Candidatus Poribacteria bacterium WGA-3G | reverse complement strand
ATTTTACAGAGTGAACAGGCTAACAGCCTATTCTACAAGCACAAGTTCACGGTCTCCTATTTTACAGAGTGAACAGGCTAACAGCCTATTCTACAGGTTGCCTGCAATTCGAATTGTCCAAACTATAGGACATTTTAGCATAGATGATATAAACATGCTGAAGAAACACCCAAGCAAAAACCCCTACGGGGAAACTTGATTCCTTTTTTAGTTGACGCTGCTATAAACATTGCGTCGCTACGTGACTGAAGAGGGTTTTGAAGTCTTCAAGGTTTCCGCGTAGAGTCCGGTTCGGTTAGCGATGCAGATCGCATCTGGGCGTGTACGCCGCAAAACCGAACCTACCGGCCCTGGGTCTGAGACGGTTGTTTTTTTTAAATTGATGCTTATGGTGCGGTTGGGAAACCGCACCTACCATCAAAAAATAAGATAAATCCCGTTAAGTTGGTCTTAGAGCGGGAATTCTATCGCCTGCCCCTGTTCGGAGGACATGTAGAACGCCTGCATTAACTCCGTGAGATTACGTCCATCTTGGATCGTAATTGTCATCGGTTCGTCGCGAAGGATGGCGTTGATCCACTGTTGCATCGGTTCGGGTGGTGCAGCGGGTGCATTGGCAACGTATTCCGCTTTTTCTTCATCCGAGAGTTTACGGGTTTGGAAATGCATCTCGCCGTGCCCCGCGGCAAACGATCCCTCCGTGCCGTAGATTTCGAGCATATTCGGACCGGAACGGTGTGTCCACGCGACATCAATCACACCGAGCGCCTTGTTCGCGAATTCGACGACAGAGACACTGTTATCGTCAATTGGATAGTTACCGGTGAAGTTATTGATTTTGGCGATAGTGCTCTTCGGTTCACCCATCAGCCATCGGATAACGTCAACCCGGTGGCATCCTAAGTCGAAGAGTGCGCCGCCACCTGCGCGTTCGGGATCCGCGAACCACGCACTCGTGCCACTGAACCAACTATCGAGTCCTGCGGAGTGTGCGATCCGTCCTCTACCGAATGTGATGTCTCCGAGGAGCCCATCGTCGATTGCTTTCTTCGCAAACAGGATTTCAGGGTTCGCCCGTGAAGGGAGCGAAATCATGAACTTGACACCGGCTTTCTCGACGGCATCAATAATCGGATCGCATTCGGCGACGGTAATCGCGAGTGCTTTTTCGGTGAAGATGTGTTTACCGGCTTCAGCGGCGGCGATCATCACTCGCGGATGGTCGGACGTAACAGCATCAACAGCGACTCCGTCTACGTCGTCGCGACTGAGGAGTTCATCGAGGTCGGTGTAGAACGGAACATCGTATTGTTCTGCAGCCTCTTTTCCGCCGTATTCTTCTTCGTCCCAGACAGCGACGAGTTCGGTTTCGGGGTTTTCGTGTAATCTTCGGGCATAGCCACCGGCGTGGACATGCGCCATACTAATCTTTGCGACTCTAATCATAATTTTAATTTTCCTTGCGGTTCGTTCAGGGCGGGTTTGGCATTTGGAGTGCCATTCCGTAATCCGCCCCTCCATTTTGTGGCGTACTCGCCCATAAGCGATCTGCTTCATTACGGGTTACGTTTACAGTAGTTTGGACAATTTATGTCGCATTTCAGTTGCGTTCTCAGAGGTTGAAAGGATTTTCTTTAGTGTTTCATCTGCCACAGAACTCGCTGAAAAATAACGGTAACTGCGAATTTGCCACAGGCTAACAGCCTATGCTACAGAAGAAACACAGGCTAACGGTCTCCTATGCTACAAAAAACTGTCCAAACTTTAGTCCGTTTAACCAAGTAGGTTAAAATACCTTTGATTTATTTAATCCCCCCAACAGAGGAACGGGTTGCGAGATGGTTCCAGCCACGCAGTACCAATTGGACGTTAGTGTGTCGGTTTTCGGCTTCGATCTCATCGTCGCCGGCGTGCATTTGGACGAGGACACTTTTGCGTGTCTGGTTTGAGTGATTCGGCATCGAGCCGTGTAGCGTGAAATAACTAAAGAAAAGCACGTCTCCGGGTTCCGCTTCCAAAACGGTCGCGTTCTCAATAGGGTATTGGTCGGTAACTTCAGCATTAGCACCGCTTCCCATCATGCCATCTGTGCGTCCGAGCTGCTTGTGGGAACCTGGATAGACCCGTACACAGCCCATCTCATCGGTGGCTTCCGAGACGTAGATGATAGCTGCTATCATGCTATCTTTGACGGCAGGGAAATACTGCCAATCTTGGTGCATCGGGAAAGGCGCGCCTTTTTCAGGCGGCTTACAGAACAGTTTGGAATGGTGAAGCATGATATCCGGCCCGAGGATGGCTTCGGTAACATCAAGGAATTTCTCCTGCATGAACGCTTGCAACCAGACCCCGGAAAAACTCTGAATATTGTGGGTGTGGATGATGACGGATTCGCCACCATCGAGAGCATCCATCAGTCTGCCACCCCAACGCGCGTTGACGTTTTCGTCGCTTTTGAGGAGCTGATCTACTACCCGATCAAAGTCGTTTTCCATCGCTTTAATCTCTTCAGGAGAATAGACCCCTTTAGCGAAATAGTACCCGTTTTCGTGAAAGAAGGCACCTATATCTGACATGACGGTTTTTTAACCTCCAGTATTTTGTGACACAAGTTTTAATTTGTTAGTTTCGCAAACAGTTCATAGAACGCATCTGGCGAGGCGGTTTCTGCGTTCTCCTCTCGCAATTCACGGAACGTCTTGCGCATAGCGAATCGTCCATCGTTTAGAATAGCGACAAGTGTTTCGTTTTGCGATTCAGCATTGCCGAATCGACAGACATCTTCAAGGCGATTGGTTGCAATTACGACGGTCTTCTGCATGGCTCGAAGTTCACCGATAAGTTCTATCATCTCGATGTGTCCGTTTGGGTCAAGCGGTGCAAACGGTTCGTCGAGGAGCCATAATTGCGGTTCGTGTAAAAAGGTCTTCGCGAATAGGAGCCGTTGGCGTTCGCCTGTTGATAAGGTTTCGATTCTGACTTCGCGTAGATGATTGATGTCCATTAATTCGAGTACTGCATCAATCGCCGAGGTGCGCTCAGGCTTCTGTAACTTGTAGGCATCGGCGAAAAAGTTGAGGTAGTTCACGACAGACAACTCAGGGTACCCTTCAAACCCTACCGGGATATATCCGATCGTGGGACGTACCCGCGTCAAGTTTGCGAATGCATCGACCCTATCAATAGCGACGGTGCCAGATGTCGGTTTGACTAAAGTTGCCAAGATGTTGAGCAGAAGCGTTTTACCTGTCCCGTTTTTTCCGAGCAGGATAAGGCACTCGCCGGCTGCTACCTGAAACGTGAGTTCTGTAAGAAACGGTTTCTTGTCAATGGATTTACAGAGATTCTGGACATCAAGCACTTTTAATTTACCTTGCGGTTCGGTTAGGATACTTTTAGCTAAATGCTGCTTTCCGTATATCCGTCCCTGCGCGATGCTTGGGATTACAAATCCTGTCAATGATTGTAGCAGCAACAGCGTTAACTATAAACACGATAAAACAGGTGCTTGGTCTCCAAAACGTGTCACCGGGTGCAAGGAAAATTAGAAAACAAAAAAACCGAATTGACACAAGCATTCAACTTAGATCGACCTTAACCGGTCTACCGAGTTCGGCGGACTGCCATGCGGCTTCGGTTAATTGGATAACACGCAACCCGTTTGCGACATCAATCGGGTTCTCTGTCCGTTCGCCACGGATGAGTTGAATAAAAGCGACATCCTTGTTGCCTGATGCTGGCAATTCAGATTCGTCAACGGGTTCTGGTGATCCTGATTGCTCTTGGCGATAGAGTTTGCCCTCACGGAGATAAAGCGCGCCTTCCTCCAACCAGATAGAAAACGCTTCTCGCACCCCACCATAGGCGTGTCCGACGATGCTAATGTTGCACAAGGCACCCGTATCAAATTTGATTGACATAGCGGTCAGAACATCTACCTCAATATCTAAGTTGTCAATCATCGCGAAGACGGTGTCCGGACTTGCTTCCAAGACCCAGAGCAGGATGTCAATCAGATGGCTTCCTGAGTCGTTGAGTTGTCCGCCACCACCGAGGAACGGGTCTTGCCGCCATTTCCCCTGTTGGTTCCGATACCAATTCTGGGATTGATGCGCGGCGACAAAGTTAACGCGTCCGAGTTCGCCACTCTGGACGACCTTACGACAATATTGATAGGTAGAACTCAGATGGCGTTGGTATCCGATCATTAGGTGCAAGCCGGTTTCTTCGACCTTCGCCATCACCTGTTTGGCGTGATCTACCGTGCAGACCATCGGTTTCTCGGTATGTACATGGCATCCGGCATCAAGCGCGTCCATGATATGCTGGAAATGTAGACCGTGCGGTGAACTGATGACGACCGCATCCGGTTTGGCAGCGGATAGCATTTCAACGTGGTCGGCGTAGGTAGGCAGCGTATCGTCTAAACCGACAGTTTCTTTGAAGGCATCGAGTGAACCTGCACTTGGGTCAGCCAGGGCGACAATCTCTACGTTTTCAACGCCGGCTACACTGCGTCCGTGTCCGCGTGCGTTGCCACCACATCCGATAAATGCAAAGTTCAATTTCTGTTTTGACATATTGACTCCTGATTGTATTTTCGTCAACGTTCGTTTAAGTACTGTTGACGTTGACGTTTGTGTAAGTTTCGTCGACGTTCGTTTAGGGACCGTTGATGTCTGTTTAAGTACCTTGTAAAGGCTTGAAAGGCCCAGCTGAATATACCAGCGATGATTGTGGAGAAAAGCGTCTCCTGAATCGTCATCTCATTCTCGAAAAAACTGAAAAAACTCTTCTGTTCTTTCGATATACCGTGTTTAAGTTCAAGCACATTCCCCTTGGCAACAGCCTCATAAACAACGAACATGCCTTCTTTAATTACAGTGACACTGCTTTGCCTACTCGCAGCAGTTACTTCAGGAAGACCGATTGCGTCCTCATATTTCACTTTAAAAAGGAAAATGCTGTAGTGCCCTGGAAGTAAGCCAAACTCATATTCGCCATCCGCATTGGATAAAGCGTTCTTGGGGTGTTTCAAGTTTCTACCCCTAATATTGACTTTGACACGGCTTACCGGGGTTTGTTGAAAATCGGTCTCAAAAATTTTACCACGAATCACCCATTTTGTGTCTGTTTCCTGTGAAGGTAAAACGTTGATGTCCGCGGTCCCATTAGAAATGGGAAGTTTTACAGCGGCAGTCGTCATCCGATTTTCTCGAACAGTCATAGAAAAAGTAGTGTGATAACCGTCCTTATCAACGTTAACGAAATAGGCACCCGATGGTAAATTGTCGCGCCGATAGCGTCCGTTCGCGTCGGATGTTCCGGTGATTTGGATATTATTTGAGGTGTCACCTTCGTCATCACGAAGTTGTTTAATTTCAACTTCAGCGTTTTCAATCGGAACAGATTGTGGAGATTGCGTTGTAACCTGTAATTGAAGCGTGCCGCCTTGCGGCTCTTTCGGGCTGATCCAATTTTGGAGTCCGGCGAATATATTTTCCTTTTTGTTCATTGTAAGCGGAACATAATGAGTGCCACCGTTTGTGACCGACACGGGTTTTCCATTTCGACTCTGGTATCCAGACTTGTGGATATTAATCAGATAATCATCCGCGGGTATATCTCTGTATACGAATTCGCCTGTTTCGGCAGAGGTTGCTTCAAAAATCTGCCCTTTTCCGTTGTCAATCTGAACACGCACGCCAACAATAGGAAGCTGCGCAGGGGTTGTATCTGTAATATATCCGTGGACAGTGCCTTTTTCACCGAGTGTGTCCGATTCCTGTGCGGTGGCTCCAGCAATATACAGAACCACACACACAACTAAAATGAGGGTTACCCTAAAATGTAGCATCTGTTTCTTTTTTAAATACCCCAGCAAACCTATCCTCGGTAAGGACGCTTTGAAAGCGCGTCCACTTAGCAATGCTATTGTTTCCGCATTCCGTGTGTGAGTTCAAGGAGACCACCGCCTGCAACAGCGACATAACTGGCAAACATATCTTCTTCAACAACGGAGGCGACGTGATTTCCATTATTTGTAACAATTATGGGGATACCTTTCCGGTCAACGTACCCATCTTTATGGAGGTCAATCAGATAGCGTCCTGCTGGCAAACCTATAAATTCATATTCTCCATCGGTGTTGGTCGGGCGAAAATAGTTCACAGTTCTATCTGCGTTCCGAATTTCGACTTCAACATCGCTTAAAGGGGTCGGAAAAGGGGTCATCTCATTCACCTTGCCACGGATAATATTCTTTCCCTTTAACGCGTCCAATTCTGGTGCTGGTGGAACGTTGGCATCGGCAATTTGATTGGGATCGGGGAGTTGTATATGCGCTTTGGTAATTCTGTCCTTGTAAACAGTCGCCGGACATACGATATGGTAATCGTCGTTATCGATTGTCACTATGTACCCACCGGGTGGCAACCCATCGCTTCGGTATTGTCCGAGCGCGTTCGAGATGCCAGTTACACCAGCGGTGATTTTAATCTCAATCCCTTCAAGTGGAACGGCAGGTTTCGTGTTACTGTAAACACTGAATCGGAGCACACCACTTCGGTTTCTATCAACACCGAGAAAGTTCCCGAGCACACCTAAAATATTTTCGTATTTGTTCATTGTCATTGGGACATAATGGTGTCCATCGTCAATGACTGTGACGGGTTTTCCTACACGATCTTCGTACCCTGGTTTGAAGAGGTTGACAAGGTAGCGACCAGCTGGTAAACCAGCATGTTCATAATCACCGTTTGCATCAGTCTGCGTTTCAAATTCTGCACCGTCTGCGTTTACAAATACTACCCGAACCCCGTTAATTGGACTTTCAAGAAGTGTTGTATCTTTAATATGCCCTGAGATCGCGCCGCCCTTTTGTGTATCTTGATCTTCTGGTACAGCGATCCCCGTACACAGTATTGCGAATGCCATCAAAACGAAAATCAATCTGAAACGAACCATCTGTTGGATGCTCCTTCTGGATATGCAAAGTTATGTCATGTAATCTATCATAACTTATTGCAAAATGCAAGCGTTAATTTACGACTTACACGTTTTTTGTGGAGATTATTCAATAAGAAATGCAGGCGAGGTTTATGAAGTTTGAAAAAATATTTCGGTAATTGACGGGCAATGAATTGCCCTACTACAAACGGGCAGGTTCGTAGTAGTGCGATTCATCGCACGTTCCGATATTACCGAATTAATAAATCAATTTTCAT
>ASZN01000135.1 GCA_000406005.1 Candidatus Poribacteria bacterium WGA-3G | reverse complement strand
ATTGATTTATTAATTCGGTAATATCAGAACGTGCGATGAATCGCACTACTACGAACCTGCCCGTTTGTAGTAGGGCAATTTTGCGGTGTACTCACCCAAATGCGAAGTGCATTATTGCCCGTCAATTACCGATTTATTTTTTCAAACTTCATCAAACCGCACCTACCGGGCCTGGGCGGTCTAAAATTGGACGAAAAAACCGAAAACTAAATAGCCTTGCCCGAACCTCCCTTATCAAGGGCGAATACAGAAGTCCTATACTTACTGAGAACCAGCCGGTATGAGTACCTGAATCCCTGCGACAGGTAGAACAGTCACCCTCGCGCGCGCTGGCAGCTTCTCCGCTAAGCGTTGAATCAGTTGTTCGAGGTCTCGGAAGAGGATCGAAGCCGGGTACTCCTTATAGAAGTCATCTACGAGAAAATGCTCAGACCAGACATGGAGTTGCCCGCGACGTCCGACTTTCGGGGTCGGGAGTTCGGGTGGCACCTGTTCGGCGCGCTGTTTGAGATAGCGTGCGTAATCGATTCGGTCAAACAGCCCGTGGTAGCAGCTGCTGTCGCTTGCGGGATAGAGTGCGACTGTATACGCATTCTCAAAATAGGTTAAAGCCGCCAACGCTTTATCGAGTTGAATCGCATCGGCATCGAGCGGGTAGCAATTAATTACAACAAGATCGGATTCCGTTTGATTCGTTTCC
Organism: Candidatus Poribacteria bacterium WGA-3G; assembly: GCA_000406005.1. Classification (GTDB taxonomy): domain Bacteria; phylum Poribacteria; class WGA-4E; order WGA-4E; family WGA-3G; genus WGA-3G. The sequence continues at coordinate 6,260 of ASZN01000135.1, read as the reverse complement.
GGTATCTCCGTGCTATAGGTATCCATAGCGAAATGCGCGCCTTTACGATGTGCTTGTATGAAATCACCGATGAACATACCACAAATCTCACGACGGCTGTTGAGTACAACATTGGCGATAACATCGAGTCCGAGGACCTTTGCTGCCAATTCAGCGGAGTCGCGACGGTCCGGTTCATCGCTCTGTCCCTCAATGATTGCGGGTCCGCGGCCAGGTGGGAATGTATGGAAATAGAACATCGTCGTAAATCCTGAGACACCGGGGACAATTAACTTCGCACCGCCGCTAAAGCCGACGGAACTGTGCGGATAGATACCACCGAGACAGATTTTGAAATCGGCATCGGCAACAACGCGATTGAAATAGAGCGGCATCCCGTTATCGAGATTACCGAATGCGCGTAGATCACCACTCATAAAGTTGTGGTTTGTGACTTCATATTCCGCGGCGATGTCTGCGCCAATCTTCTTTTTTATATCTTCATCTCTGAGTGGACGATGTGCGCCGACCCCGGCAACGAACCGGATTTCGGATTTCGGGACACCTGCGGATGCCAACTCACGCAGGAGAAACGGGATCACTCTCCATGCAGGCGTTGGACGGCTCAGATCGTCAAAAATAATAGCAGCACTCTTTTTACCCTTCGCGAGTTCCGCAATACGCTGCGTGCCGATCGGTTCAGCAAACGCCTTCTCGATTTGTGCATCAGAAAGTTCAGGAGCACCTTTGGGGTCAAGGACATCTACTTCCCAATCGTTTGGGAAATTCAACGTCAGTTCCTCATCACCATACCATGCACGCGAACGGACTTTAGGTGCGTTATCCATTATTCTTCTTCTCCTTCCACGGTTTCACTTTTACACTGATAGGCGAGCACGGCGGCGATGAATTCACGGAAAAGCGGATGCGGTGTCAGCGGTTTGGATTGAAATTCGGGGTGGAATTGCGAACCCACCATCCAAGGGTGATCTGTTACCTCGGCGATTTCAACGAGGCTTTCGTCCGGAGACACGCCACTAAAACAGAGTCCTGCCGATTCTAATTGCGATCGGTATTGGTTATTTAGTTCATAGCGATGCCGGTGCCGTTCGACAATAATGGGTTGTTGATACGCGGCGTAACTTTTTGTATCTTCTTTGAGGACGCACGAATAGTGTCCGAGCCGCATCGTTGCGCCGAGGTCAGCGACCGATTGCTGGTCATGCATTAAATCTATAACAGGGTGCGGTGTGTTTTCGTCGACTTCTGTGCTATTTGCTTTTTCGAGATTCGCCACGTTCCGAGAGAACTCAATTACGAGGCACTGCATTCCGAGGCATAATCCGAAGTAGGGTATTTTGTTTTCACGAGCGTATCGTGCGGCGACAATCATGCCTTCAATCCCTCGGTAACCGAATCCGCCTGGAACGAGTATACCATCGGCATTTTCAAAAACAGCGTCGAGGTTCGGATGTTCCGTCAGCGATTCGGCTTCTACCCACTCGATTTCGACATCGGCTTCGTTCGCGATGCCACCGTGTTTGAGGGCTTCCTGTACACTGACATAGGCATCGTTGCCGGTTGTGTATTTTCCGACGATGGCGACGCGGGCGCGCTGCTTCGGGTTTTTCAGTTTTTCGACCATCTCAGCCCATTCGGCATCCATCGGTGCGCGTGCTTCAAGTCCGAGCCTCTTTGAAACGAGATGTCCCATCCCTTGACGTTCAAAATTCAGCGGAATTTCATCGACGCATTTCGTGTCCAATCCTTCAAAAATGCCATCCTCAGAAATGCCGCAGAGGAGCGCGATTTTTCGGCGGAAAGCGTCATCTAAGGTCTGACTCGTTCGGCAGAGCAACACATCTGGCTGGACCCCCAATTCTTGGAGTTTACGGATGCTGTGCTGTGTCGGTTTGCTTTTGCTTTCGCCGTTAGGTAGCGTGTAAATGAGGGATACATGGAGGAACATGGTGTTCTCGCGTCCGACTTCGACTGCCATCTGGCGGATGGCTTCAACGAAGGGTGGCATCTCAAAGTCGCCGATCGTGCCGCCGATTTCGGTAATGACGATTTCGGCTTTGTTATTTTCTCCGATCTGGTAGATGCGCCGTTTGATCTCATCGGTAATATGCGGAATCAGCTGCACGGTTTGACCGAGATAATCGCCGCGCCGCTCTTTTGCAATGACTTCCTGATAGACGGAACCCGTCGTAAAGTTAGAATACCTGTTCAGATCCATGCCGAGAAACCGCTCATAATTCCCGAGGTCAAGGTCTGTTTCCGCACCATCGTGGGTGACGAAGACCTCACCGTGTTGGAACGGATTCATCACACCGGCATCAACGTTGAGGTACGGATCAATTTTGACGACGATTATCTTGAATCCGCGATTGATGAGCAATCTACCGAGGGATGCGGTTGTAATCCCTTTACCGATTCCAGAGATAACGCCGCCCGTCACGAAAATATACTTTGTCATGAAAATTTCCTTGTCAAGTTTTAAAGTCAGGTTTAAAAATCTGTTTCACGCGTTCCAAATCGGCAGGCACATCGACCCCGATAAGCGGGGTCTCCGTTTCGACGACATGAATAGGGACCCCATTTTCCAAAAAGCGTAGCTGCTCGAGCCCTTCAGCGAGTTCATAAGGTGTTCTCTGCCAGTTTGTAAAGGCGAGGAGCTGTTCTCTCCGGTAAGCGTACAACCCGACATGCCGATACACAGGAAATTTGTGTAGTTCGGTTTCACTAATTCTGCCAGGCATAGCTGCACGCGAAAAGTATAACGCATCGCCGCGGAGATTTGTAACAACCTTGACAACGTTAATATCTCGGTAATCGAGAACCGTTTTAACGCGCTGTTTTAATGTACAGACCTGGACTTCCGGTTTGTTGAGGAAAGGTTGTATCATTAAGTCTATCTGTTCGGGTTTAAGTAGCGGTTCATCGCCTTGTATGTTGGCGATGATGTCGCATTTTAATCGGTCAGCGACAACGGCGACGCGTTCAGTACCGGTATCGCATTCACCGGTCATTTCGACGTTCCCACCGAATTCGGTTACAGCATCGTAAATCCGTCGGTCATCCGTTGCGACGATCACCTTATCCAGTGTCTGGGCGCGACACGCCCTTTCATAGACATGCTGGACCATCGGTTTCCCGAAAAGATCTGCCAACGCTTTCCCCTCAAAACGGCTTGAGGCATAGCGGGCTGGAATAATCCCTACACTTTGCAACCTTTTGTCCTTTGGTAACACTTCAAATTTTTTCTTTTAACTTCCTCAATCAGTTTAACGCAAACCGAAAAAATAAACAAGTGATTTTTCAGTTACCAGTTACCAGTGGCCAGTTACCAGTTACCAGAAAAGACTCTTAACTGGAAACTCGAAACTGGCCACTGGCAACTTCTTACTAACAGTCTATGCTACAAAAGAGAAGAATGCGTAAGTTCTCTATTTTTCATTGCACACAGAAACGAGAACGTGTTAAACTTAATAACAAGAAGTGTATCCGGTTGGCAAAAAACCAATAAATAGCTTTCTTCTATTTTTAAAGGAGATCTCAAAATGAAACGTAATCTATTTGTAATATCGGCTTGTAAGCTGCCGACTTATCTGGTGTGTTTACTGTTGATCGGCGTGTTCTGTCTCTATACGACAGAATTCGCATCAACCCAGGTCTTAGACCCTGATTTAGTGCTGTATTTCGACTATGAAGAATTCGCTGGAGATACCGTCGTCGAAAAGTCTGGAAACGGTTACGATGGTGCAATCAATGGGAAGGTTGTGCAGTCGGACGACGGTAAGTTCGGGAAAGCCGCCGAATTTACATCTGGCAGTTTTCTGGACTTAGACGGTCCGAATATAGACCCTGACCATATTCCTACGGAAGGGATGAGTATTGTGGCGTGGATTCACGTTGATAACGTTGGGGATATGGCAATTTTCAACGCCCGCGCAGGCGATAATACATGGCTTGTTCATCCGGAAGCACGCGGCGACGGTAACTATCGTTGGCTGAACCGGAGTGCAGGCGGTGCAACGATTTTTGACATCCGCAATGGCAAAAACAAAGCCAACGAGTGGGTACATTACGCTGGGACGTTCAGCCGCGCCGATGGCTTAGCCGTTCTCTACATCAACGGTGTGAATGTCGGTGAAGAAAAAGCGCGCGTCGGCACGCCTATCGCAGGGGATTGGGATTCCGGTGCTCGCGTCGGATATAATATTGACAACAATCGCCCCTTCGCCGGATTGATGGATGAACTTAACGTCTGGAAACGCGGTTTGACAGAGGAAGAGGTCAATTCCATTATGGACCTCGGTCTCGAAGAATTCTTCGCTGTTGAGGCGCACGGCAAACTCGCAACGGCTTGGGGGAAACTCAAGTCAAATTAATGTAGATAGCGATACATCCACCAGAACGGACGCAAGATCGGTTCGTTTGCTTGAAAAGTTGGAAGACAGGAAGATTGGAAGCGTCGGGAAGTTCCACCCTCCTTCCATTCTTCCATCTTTCCTATTAGGAATATCTCGGTAATGGAGGATTTCAAAAAATGCAACGGAATCTTAAACTGACCTCTTATCTGGTCTCTTATCTGGTGTGCTTACTTCTGGTAGGTGCTCTCTGTATGCTTACAGCAGAAGTTCAGGACGCATCCGCTCAGGTTTTAGATCCGGATTTGGTCCTGTATTTCGACTACGAAGACTTTGACGGAAATACCGTCCTTGAAAAGTCCGGACGTGGCTACGATGGCGAGATTAATGGCGATGTCACGCAATCTAATGACGGGAAGTTTGGGAAAGCCGCCCATTTCGCATCCGGCAGCTTCCTTGATTTAGACGGCCCCAATGTCAAGGCTGCGGACATCCCCACCGAAGGCATGAGTCTTCTGGCGTGGATTAACGTCGAATCCGTATCGGATATGGCAATTTTCAACGCACGCGCAGCCGATGGCACGTGGCTTATACACCCAGAAGCACGTGGGGACGGAAATTTTCGTTGGCTCAATCGGGGACCTAACCCGAGTAGGACGATATTTGACATCCGTGCTGGCGAAAACAAAGCCAATGAATGGCAGCATTACGCAGGCACGTACAGTCGCGCTGACGCATTAGCCGTTCTCTACATCAACGGTGAAAAAGTCGGTGAAGAAGCGGCTCGCCTTGATACGCTTATCGCAGGCGATTGGGATCAGGGTGCTCGCGTCGGATATAACATTGACAATAACCGACCTTTTACTGGGTTGATGGATGACCTGAACATCTGGAAACGCGGTTTGTCGGAGGCAGAGGTCAATGATATTATGAACAACGGCGTTAGTGCAACACTCACCGCAGTAGAGGCACAAGGCAAACTCACAACGACTTGGGCGAAACTTAAGTCGAATTAGGGTCAACGAAAAAGAGTCATCCACTTCTGGCGCGCCACTGGAACGCGATAACACCGCTGGTGGCGTGCCTATCCAATTTTTACAATCAGGGAAGACATAACGTTATTGGTCAATTGGAGTTTCATCGTGCAGCACGGGTCTACGAGTCACGGCTTCGCAAAACACTTTAAACCGCTGTCCATTATATCTATTCTGATGCTCTGCTGTGCTACTGGATTAGATGCGGATGCCGAAACTTTCTTGTCACGCTGGGACCAAACGCTATTTGATCGCACCTACGATGCGCCGCCACGCCGAGAACCGATGTGGACAATTATGGAGGGGATCTCAGACCTTGGTGACTACCGAGGCGTGATGGGTGCGTCAATCCTTCTCATGGCGTACGGAAACGAATCGCACCGAAAAACCGGAAAACTCTTGTCCTCAGCATACATGGGAGCAGGGATTATAACGTTCGGTATGAAAAGATTGGTTGGCAGGAAGCGACCCCTCGATGAGACGCTCGGCAATCCTGCGATGCCCTCAGGACACGCGTCTATTACGTTCAGTGTCGCAACCATTTTAGGGTATGCGTACCCGAAATGGCGAATCCCGCTCTATCTCGGTGCTGGACTCGTCAGTTTTTCACGCGTCTATTTAGGACGGCACTATCCCTCAGATGTCATCGTCGGTGCGGTGATCGGTACAGCGACAGGCATGCTCGTCTGGCATAACCGGATTACACTGTTACAGTGGGAGTTTTAGCGTTTTCAAACCGTTACATGATGCGGCGCGGTGTGAAAAAAATAGGACTTACGCACTTTTGACGATATGACGCTCCGTTAGCGAGTAAACTCTGAAGAGACCGAGACGTTCTCAGGACACAGGCTAACAGCCTATGCTACAAAAGAGT
>ASZN01000134.1 GCA_000406005.1 Candidatus Poribacteria bacterium WGA-3G | reverse complement strand
TATGCTACAGAAGATACACAGGCTAACGGTCTCCTATGCTACAGAAGATACACAGGCTAACAGCCTATGCTACAAAAAATTGTCCAAACTTTAGTACATATACATTATAGTCTTTTCATCAGTAGGAGTCCTGTATATTCTACGAGAATTTGCCAACTTTTGTCAAGGAAATAGTTGAAGGGGATCAGCGCGAGTCCAAGCCAAACAATCCGCCAACGGATTTTTCGGTGAGGGGGAGACGTAGCGTGGGTAGGCGAGGCGCGATGCAGCATGGAGAGTCTCCGTCTGGAAGTCTATCTTTTTACCTATCAATTCGCGATGTCATTATACCGCAAACTCGCGCCGCACTCAAGATTTTTGTTGATAAAATTAACAGAGACGTGATAGAATGAAGTAAAGTAAAATCTCCTTTATCTGCTATTTTAAAGACACGTATGAACGCTATCAAAGAGGCACATTATAACCTCGGTATCGCTTATCTGGAGGCGGGACAATACAGTAGGGCTGTTCCTGAGTTCGAGTTGGCTGTAAAGTTGGACCCGAACTTTATCGGTGCGCACTGCGCGCTTTGTCGCGCCTATCTCCAGCAGGATGAACTCGAAAACGCAGGGATTGCAATCACGGCAGCATTGAAACTCGACGCGAAACATCAACCGGCGTTACTGCTGTGCGGCATGATAACGGACGCGTACTATGACCAAGGCAAAACCTATCTTGATGACAGACGTTATACGGAAGCCGTCGCAGCGTTTCAAAAAGCGGTCGCCCTTGACGCAGATTTAAGGGACAGTTCGCCGGAAGTTGCGTCCGAAAAGACGCATATCCATGTCCATCTCGGTGCCGCTTACATCGGTCTGAAGGCATACCAACAAGCGATTGAGGCGTTAGAGCATGCACTCACGCGAGATGCCGATCTCGTTGATGCGCACTACCACCTCGGTTACGCTTACGTGGAACAGGGAGAACACGACAAAGCGATCCCGCACCTTGAACGTGCCATCGCCATCGCTCCGCACCTCAAGCGCGCACACTACCACCTCGCCCGCGCCTACCGTGCATTGGGAAACTTGGAGGCAGCAACGAATGCTGTCACAGAGACATTAAGGCTCGACCCGAACTATCAACCGGCACACGAACTCGCAGATACGATAAAGCAGGCGCATTACAACAGAGGTATGACCCACCTCAACAGTGAACGTTATAGCGAAGCCGTCACCACTTTCCAAAATGCGATAACCCTCGATTCCGATTTTGTGACTGCACACTATAACCTCGGTTTAGCCTACCTGAAGATGGAGGCGTACCGGCGTGCTATCCCATCGCTTGAAAAAACGGTAACCCTCGATCCAAACCACAAAGCAGCGCATCACGCACTTGCGCTTGCCTATCTTGGACAGCAGGAACTCGGAAAAGCGAGAGATGCCGCAAGGGCAGCGTTGAAGATAGATGCCGACTATCAACCGGCACTCTCACTTCTGGAAGCCGTTGATCCGAGTTTTACTGCTCCTGAAAAGCAGGGGACTGCACAACCGGACCCGAAGCCACCCGTCAACCCACAACCGGAAGCAAAATCGACACAAGAGATGCGTTATGATCTTGGTGTCGCGTATTTAGAATCGAAAATGCCTGCCGAAGCGATCGCAGAATTCCGAAAAGCGATAGATGTGGACTCCGACTTCGTAGCAGCACATGTCGGTTTAGGCACGGTCTATCTTGAGATGGGACAATTAGAGGATGCCGAAAACGCAGCGCGGGAAGCATTACGGATTGATGCCAACGCCGATGCTGCCCGTCAATTATTGGATGACATCAAACAGACGCGTTCTGACCTTCCGCAACCTGAATCGGTAAAGCAGGCAGCTAAACCGACGGAAACCTCTGATGTCCAACAGGATTTAGCGCGCGGACTCGCTTTTCTTAACAGTCGGCAGTATGAGCAAGCCGCGGCTGCATTCAAACGGGTGATAAAGGCGGATCCGGATTCTATGGAAGCGCACTACGGTTTAGGTCAGGCATACCTTGAAATTGGTGCGTATGACGATGCCAAAGCTGCAGCAGAGGCAGCATTACGGTTCAATCCAAACCATCAGAAAGCACGTGAATTGATTCAGATGATCGCGTTTGCGAGAAATATAGAGAAACGCAAGAAGATTCGGAAGAAAGTGTTGTCTTACGCGGCTATAGTCGGGGTTATTATAGTAGTCGGTTTCGTTGCTATTAGGTTAGACATAATTCCGTCGCCAGTTTCACCCGGACCTCCGTTCCTTTCGATAGCAGCGTCTTTGGAGGAGCCTTCAAGAAATGGTTTCCTTGACGCGGGGGAGACAGGAAATATCAGACTGACTTTCACTAACACGGGCGGCACAGCGCAAAACGTTGAAATAAGATTTAATCCATCGTTTATAGCTGGATTGCGTATTAAAACACCTGATCCGATTTCAAAATTAGACGGAAACAGTGAAAAGATTATTCGTGTCCCAATAACAGCCCATAAAAATGTGAAAGGGAGAAGTCAACAATTGCAATTCCAATTATTTGGTAAGACTGGCTTCTTCGGCAAAACAAAACTTCTCGCGACTAATAACTTCTCTTTTAAAATTATACCAGATGCACCAGACCCAATACCACCGAGGAGAAGATAATGAATGAAAGAATATGGGGTATCATCGGCGGAGTTGCGTTACTACTTGCCCTCTTATCGCCACTTGTGTTAGGGAACTCCAAAAAAGTGGAGAGGCTTTTTGAAGAGGCTGAAGTGTTGTACGAACGTTCAGATTATGAGAATGCCATTAAGAAATTTGAAGCCGCACTAAAAGAATCAAACAAACCCGGAGCAAAAACGCGGCATATTGATGAGGATTTCACTACCCTTGCTCATCTTAAAATCGCGTTGTGCTACTATGAACTTGCTGAAAAAACGCAGGATGTTAGATATTATCACAACGCAATTGCATATATCACAAAAGCCTGGCCGAATACCCATGTCCCGAAACATCAAGAGGAATTAACCTATCTATGGGCTGAGGTGCTCTACAAAATTGAGGACTTTGAACAGGCAAAAGCCAAATTTGCTTGGCTGATAGAAAAGTTTCCAAGTTCTGAGTTTAAAATAGAAGCGGAACGTCGCGTTGCAGAGATAGAACAGTTATTTAAAGTTGAACCGGAACCGGAACAATTGGTTGAGAATGAAATGCGCTCTAATGTATCTGATGAATCGGAACCTACTCCTTCGCAGTCGGAACCGGAACTTCAAGCCGAGGCGATGTATAATCAAGCTTCGCATTTGAGAGAACAAGGAAGCATTAACGCAGCACTCCAACAGTATGACAATATTATTAGGCAATATCCAGAAAGCCAATATGCCACCAAAGCCTATATTGATAAGGGCGATCTATATATCAAGATGCGTGATAGCAAAAATGCCCTTGCTAATTACGAAAAAGCCTTAGACAGGTTGGTAGAATTAGATGAAGGTGATCGAAAAACAGAAATTTACAAGAAATACCATAGTGTCTACTTAATTCCACAGCATATTGGCGACCGTTCCAAAATTGAAGCACTAACACTTGGATCAAATAATCGTCTTGCTAAAGCGAACCGTCTTCGAGCAGAAAAAGAATATGAAGCGGCTGCCAAAGAGTATGAAATTTATGCAAACACGAATCTATCTACTGAAGATGCAGTATACGCTCTATATTGGGCTGGTAGGTGCTATCATAGTGCTGCCTTCGCCAATGTAACATTGTTCACAAAATCGGCTGAGGCATTTGAAGAATTTATTGACCGTTACAGTGACAATTCACACACAATTGAAGCATATTACCGTTTGGTTTTGATGTATATAGATTGGGCAAAAATGCCAGGGTCCTCGTTAAAATGGCAATTGGTACTTGATACAATTAAGGAAGTTAACGCGAGATACGCCCATAGCGATGATCCGTCTAATCAACGTTTACTTGGTCGTTTAGAACCGTTGAGAGATTTGGCAATAGAAGAAATAAACAAACGAAACCAACCCGAACCAGACACTGATAATCGAAAGGAAATCCCACAACCCAACAACAACAAAATTACGGACAACACCAGTTCTAGGGTAACCACAGAACAGGCAAAGGAAAAACATTATGGACAAGGACTCTCGCTCCTTGATCGGAATCAATATCCCAAAGCTATTGTCCAATTCCAGAAAGCAATAAAACTTGATCCGCAATTTAAAGAGGCACATTGCAACTTAGCAGTTATTTATATTGAACAGGCAGATTATGAAAGGGCAATCCTATCGCTTGAAAAAGCTGCTTATATTGACCCGAATTTTATAGAAGCACACTTTAATCTAGGTATTGCTTATCTAAGACTTGGTAAGTTTGAAGAAGCGAGAAATGCAGCGAATATAGCTTTAAGCATCAATGAAAAATATGAACCAGCTCACCAACTCTTAGATTCTATAGCTGATTAGAGTCAAACATGAAATTCGGATAGAAACAGACACACTTAACGACTTGTGCTAATTAATCTTATGTTTATTAAGGAGTTGTGCTACATGAAACGGAGATATAGTCTAATTGTTAGTATAGTATTAATTACTACGCTATTTATAACAGATGTTTTCGCGCAAGATTATACAAAGTTGCACTTACCGCCAGGCGCAAAGGCACGTCTCGGTAAAGGCTGGATAAATGATATAAAGTTTTCTCCTGATGGGGATCAGTTGGCGGTAGCAACAACTATTGGAGTTTGGATTTATGATGTCCGCACCGGCAAAGAGGCGCATTTCATAACGGATATCTATACGAACGGGCCGGAATTGGTCAATGAATCTATGGGCGGAGCCAATGCGATTTCCTACTCCCCTGATGGTACTATTCTTGCCGCAGCACATTGGGATCGAAAAATCAGACTGTGGGATGTCAGCAAGTATAATAGCAATTCAATATCCAATGCTATTGTTCCTGAACTATTATCTACCTTTGAAGGACATACGGGACCTGTCTATGATGTCGCATTTTCCTCGGATGGTAACATGGTTGCGAGCGGAAGCGCGGACAAAAGCATTCGGATTTGGAATCCACACGCTACTACTGCGGACGAAAAACTTATTGCTATCTTACCATACAAAGATTCCGTTTATACTGTAGCATTTTCGCCAGACAGCCATCTGTTAGCTGGTGGAAGCGGGAATGGTATAATTCAAGTCTGGGACGCTGGAACAGGAGACCGAATCTACGAATTTGATGGGCATACAGATTCAGTCTGGGCAGTAGATTTCTCTCCTGACAGGACTAGTCTCGCAAGTGCAAGCCTGGATGGTTCTGTCCAATTATGGAACGTTGTCGCAGAAGGTGGTAAACTTCATGCTCCAACGGAACACAATGCACCAGTATATGCCGTGAAATTTTCTCCTGATGGGAAATCTTTTGCTACCGGTAGTGCAAACAAGTTGATCCAACTATGGAATACAAACACAACAGAGCACAACTTTACACTTACCGGACACAAAGACTTGGTATCAGATGTTGATTTTTCACCAGACGGAAGTACTATTGCCAGTGGCAGCCCAGATGGCACAATACGCTTGTGGGATAGAATCGGGGCAAGGAGGAGAATTGAGATATCTGGACATACTGGAGGAATTAAAGCTTTAGTGTACACAGAGGATAATCGTATTCGCGCCTGTGGGACTGGGTTAGACAATAAGCTACGTCTATGGGATGCTGGGACGAGTAGTGAACTCTCTATACTTCAAGAGCATACAGGACTAACGCAGGCAGTCGCTTTTTCTAAGGATGGCAAAACATTTGCTAGCGGCGGGAACGAAGATGGCACCATTTTCTTATCCGATGTCACCATAGCACTTGAGAGCGATGAAGGCTTAGGTGACGATATTTTATTGTCGATGTTTACTGGGAATACACATGGTATCACTGCGTTAGCACTTTCACCCGCGGACACAACCCTTGCCAGTGGTGGTAAAGACGGAAGAATCTACCTATTAGATGTTAAAACTCAACGAAGACTCAAAACCCTCAATGGGCCTCAGAGTACTGTTACTGCTTTAACCTTCGTCTATGACGGTACTCTCTTATGCAGTGGTGAAGAAAACGGAACGTTCCGGCTTTGGAATGCTCTTAGTGGAAATGTGAAGTTCGTTTCTGAGCCCGAATTCGACCATATCACCGCCCTAGCTTTTACTCCTGATGCCCGCTTTTTAGGAATTGGTAACAAAACAGGAAAAATCTGGCTATATGATCTCGTCGAAAAACAAAAAAGAATCATTAAGACACGCCATACCCGTAAGATAACGGCTCTTGTTTTCGCAAAAGACGGATCGACTCTTGTCAGCGGTAGTGAAGATGGTACCGTACTTCTCTGGAATGTGAATGAAAGCACTTTCAACATGGAAACACAAGAAGCTGAGCCACGGCAGAATCAACCAACTACAGAAATCGCGACGGAACAACAATCTGGAATAACACAAACCCCGCAACAAATTGCTAAAAGTGCCTTAGCGTCTACAGTTCTTCTTTCTATGCAGGATGCAAATGGCAATCAGCAAGGATATGGAAGTGGTTTTTTCGTTGGTCCCGGCCAAATTGCGACCAACTATCACGTTATTAAAGGGGCTGCACGGAAATATGTGAGGGTGGTTGGTGGAGAAAAATGGCATGCTGTTGAAAGTGTTATAGCGACAGATGCGGAACATGATCTCGCGATCCTAAAAATCAACGGCATTAATCTAACAGTACTACCTCTTGCTAATAGTGACAAAGTCGAAATTGGTGAAGAGGTATATGCTGTTGGCAATCCAAAAGGTTGGGAAGGGACTGTCTCAAATGGTATTGTCAGTAGTATACGAGGTGAGGGGAATAATAAATGGATCCAAATAACTGCAGCGATTTCTCCGGGGAGTAGCGGAGGAGCTGTCCTAAATACGAAAGGAGAGGTTATAGGAATTGCTACCTTAGCTGATTTTTCAATTGATCCTAACTCAAAGATTAATCGCGTACAAAATCTTAATTTCGCTGTTCCATCAAATTATCTCAAGGCACTCCTTCGCAAAGGGCAATAGTGTCTAACGTTCACAAACTGCTCCAAAAGGTGTTCGTTATTTCTACCTGATACCATATAAGTATAAAAATAGGGCGCGTTTGTGGACGCGCCCGTATCAGCGTTACATCAACACGCTGCTGTTATTCAGGTGAAGTCGCTGTTAGTAAAAAACTATGTTAATCTATGTCCATCTGAAAAACACGGTTCTCTACGGGATTCCTTAAGTCCCTTTGTAGAC
>ASZN01000133.1 GCA_000406005.1 Candidatus Poribacteria bacterium WGA-3G | reverse complement strand
GCGTACACGCCCAGATGCGATCTGCATCCCAACCGAACCGGACTTCGCCAAGAAATTACCAAATTAACATTTTAATCCTCATCAACCGAACCGGATTTTACACCGAAACCTTGAAGACTTCAGAAACCTCTTGAGTCGTGTAGCGACGGCATGTTTATAGCAGCGTCAGTTTATAACTCTTTAGCCCCGTAGGGGGTTTTTGCTGGGGTGTTTCTTCAGTATATGTAGACACTGCTACAAAATGCTACGAAAAAACCCTAAATTGACACCTATGGTGCATCAATTAGCGAAACCATAAGTGTCAATTTAAGAAAAAACAACCGACGCAGGCCAAGGTCCGGTAGGTTCGGTTTCCAACCGAACCGGATTTACAAAGAAACCTTGAAAACTTCAAAAACCTCTTCAGTCGCGTAGCGACGCAATGTTGATAGCAGTGTATGCCTAAAAAACCTAAGCCCCGTAGGGTGTTTTTGCTGGGGTGTTTCTTCAGCATTTACAGAGATATGCGACAAAAATGTCACGGAAAAACCCTAAATTGACACCTATGGTGCATCAATTAGCGAAACCTAACAGGATACACTACAAAAGGGAAAACTAAACGAACCTGATTTAAGTCTCATTTGCGGTTGACAGAGATGGGAAAATGTGATACACTTTTGAAAATTTATCTACGTGGAGGTTTATTGCCTAAGTATGACAAAATATCCTAACAGGGAGGCACTTCGTAAAGCACACGATATATACCGAGATGCTATGCGTGATTTTGTTGTGCGCCGTTTAAAGATGGTGCAAGGCACAACACCGGAAGAAATAATTAGGGATGTATTGAATTTCGATCAAATCGGCGACCTCAATGCATCAATAGATATTAATGACTTCCCTCCAATTATCAGGAATCGTATCTGTTGGGTTAATACTTTCAGCCAACTATTTGGTTCTCAAGGAGCCATGGATATCCGAGGCATAACAAGTGTGATAAACGATGGTCGAAAATTTTGGGCACATCCAGGAGCAGAGGATGTGGATTCTGAATCTGTTCGAACACACCTGTCTCTTGTTGCTGATGTACTCGGCGCAATTAACAAACCAGATGAAAAGGACGCTGTTGAATCTATTCGAGATCGACTTTTTTCTGATGAGCTTGAAGAACATCCGGTGGAAGTAGAGAATGCTGCTCTCAAGGAAAACCTCGCGGATATGACTAAGCAGTTTGATGCAGCGGAAACTGAGAAGACTGAATGTGAAAAACGTCTTGATGCAGCAGAAGCCGAGAAAATGGTTATTAAGAAGCAGCTTGAGGATACGGAGAAGGAATGGGTCTCTTGCGACAAACGTCTTAACACTGTGTCAGAACAACTCGTGACCACGAAAACAGAAAAGGCTACATTAGAGAAGCACCTTGAAACTACATCAAATCGATTAGAGGAAGCGAATGCAGAGAAAACGAAATACGAGGCCAACCTTAAGGCTGCATCAAACCAGTTGGCAGCACTCAGATCGGTGAATGCTGAGCTGGAAGGGTGTCTTGAGACTACGTTGACTCAATTGGAAGATGTGAAAGAAGAATTGGCTGCTTGCAAGAAAGATATCGCGCGCCCGTCGAGGCAACTGGTAGCGGATAGAGACAAGCGAAATACTGAAGATGAAGGGTCCTCCGAGTGGCGAAGGAAAATTTGGAAACAATTGTGCGACTATGCAGCTCAAAAGGACACTCCAGTTAGATTTCATAAACCGGGTTCGGCAAATTACTTAAACGTTAGCAGAAGTTTGATAGATCTTACTGACTTTAATATGAAGGTGTGGTTGGGCAGGGATAATAGGGAAATTGCCATCCGGCTTTATATGTCAAAACAAAATTTTTACATCCTCGAGAAACAGCGGCAAGAAATTGAGCAGGAGTTTTGTGAATCTCTTGAATGGGAGAAATTACCTCAGCGTCGTGATAGCCGGATATCCTTACGTAAGGATATCATTGATCCAACAGATGAATCAGACTGGCAAAACCAGCACGAATGGATTGTCTCAAAAATTGAAAAGTTCCACGAAAAGTTCAATGCGGTTTTCTTACCACGGCTTCAGGAACCTACCGATTGGAAAAAGTAGAAGCAGAATGGATCGCTTCCGAGTACTGTAGGTTGGGTTGAACGATGTTGAAAAGGTATATGTCGCGGTGCCAATACCCTCAAATCCAACCTGTCGTCATATACATCCAAAGACGCAGAGAAACCCAACTTGAGCCCTTCAGGTGCCCGGAAACCGCAAAGCGTTGGGTTTCTCTCGGTTTTCTGTTTGACATGCCATCCATGGAAGGGTTGAGTCTTGTGTTATTTTCAGCGTTTTCGGAGTCTCCGTTCAACCCAACCTACAGGACGATACGTTTTTTTTACATTGACACCTATGGAGCACCCAATGGATCGCACGGGTCAAACTACATACATTGGAAGCAATAATGGCATCCGAAATATTAAAGCAGAAAATTCATGATACGCTCAGGGCTGGATACTTCAGCGACGCGAAAGATTTTGTGGATGTTTCCGACGGTTCCGCAGATCATGTCCATATTGTCATTGTTAGCCGAAAATTTAACGGACACACGATGCTGGATAGAGGCGACATCATCTGGGACGAACTCTTAAAGCATCTTTCGGATGAGGAATGGGGACACGTCTCCTTATTGATTGGTGCAACGCCAGAAGAGGTCCGAATCTGGTAACGAGGAATTTACACAATGGCATCCGAAACACTAAAGCAAAAAATTCATGATACCCTCAAAGCAGGCTCTTTCCCCGATCCAGACTATTTCGTTGATGTTTTCGACGATGGCGACAAACACATCCGTATCCTTGTCATCAGCCGTAAATTTGACATCTATGAATACAAACGCTCAGAACGCGAAGACCAGATATGGGCAGATATCGTGCAAGTGCTATCCGAGGACGAACTGGAGCATATTTCTCGTATCGTCGCTGTGAACCCCGAAGAAATTAAAATTTATACCTAACAGAGATTCAAGCGAAAAAGCGCGTTTGGAATGTGAACTATGTTTATGCAGAAATTCAAAACCAGCCCTCGGTTTCTTGGAATTTTCTTGCTAAGGTTCTTCTTGGGAATCGTAGTTGCGTACTTATGGTGTTTCGCTGTCGCGTATCTTTTTCATATTATAATGGATGTCAGGATGCCGCGTGACCTTTTCGACCATTTCTACGACACAGGTCCCCCTATAGAAGAACGCTACCGTGGTAAAGCAGCGGAGTTTTATAGTTTAGCTTTGCGAATTGGAGAAATAGGTTGGTGGGTTTTTATTTCCATTGGCATTATCTGGGGTTTCTTACAAGGAAAATTAGATATCCGGAGATGGTTAAAGAAGCAGCATTCTTAAAAAACACCAAGGCGTTTCGGGGCCTGAAGTTGTCTGTGGATGTTAAAAATCTATAAAAAAGTAAAATTTAATTTGCAATCGTAAACAGAGTAGGGTATAATTAATATTAACAATCCCCCATAGCTCAGTCGGTAGAGCAGATGGCTGTTAACCATCGTGTCGGCGGTTCGAGTCCGTCTGGGGGAGTTTCAATTTTGCTGACGCGCTTTGCCATTCATTTTGGTTGTCAAGGTTCGTCAGCAAAAATTTTTAACCTGTTCTCGTCCAAACTCACCCGACTTCTCCAATGGAGGTCAATATGCCTAAGAAATTTACCGATGCACAGCTTGATGAACTCTTAGCGAAAGGCTACTTAATTGTCCCGGACTACTATTCAGGCGAGCAGCTCACGGAGATGCAGGCTGCACAACGCCGTGTACTCCCGACATGGGAAGAAGTTAAGGATGACCCACCCCCCGGTAGAGCAACTTTGACCGAATTTCCGCCCGCTGAAATGGCCTTACTGCGCGGAATCGTGGACCACGATGCATGGGAATTCGCACGTAAGTTTCTCAAAACGGAGTATATTCACTTCCGTGCGGGGTGTATGATTGCACGCTATCCCGGATTTAAGGGACCGGGTGTCGGGAGCGATC
Source organism: Candidatus Poribacteria bacterium WGA-3G (assembly GCA_000406005.1). Classification (GTDB taxonomy): domain Bacteria; phylum Poribacteria; class WGA-4E; order WGA-4E; family WGA-3G; genus WGA-3G. The sequence continues at coordinate 3,378 of ASZN01000133.1, read as the reverse complement.
CAAACAATTTGCATATTGATAACGGCAACAACTCACTGCTCCCACAGTCCGAGAGTGCTCGTGAATTCGGGCAACTCGGCTTTTGGGTACACCTTGAGGATGTTGACGAAGACCAAGCACCGCTGAGACTCCTTGCCAAGGAACACGGACGCGATACCTCCAAATACGAACCGCTTGTTTGCAAAGGCGGAACGCTCTGTATCTTCAACAACTATACAATGCATTCGGCAAGCGATTACCTGCGGGAAGATGGACAACGCTTCACGTGGGGATTCGGTCTCGGGCGCGCAGACCACTATTGGGAAGGTTTTCGACACTACACAGACAAAGGTCGGAATCCAACCTTCTCGAAATTTATCGGCACGTTGACCGCAGCAGAGCGCGAAGTCTTCCGGTTCCCGCCTGCAGGACATCCGTATTATACACCCCAAACGCTTAAAGCATTAGAAGAACAGTACCCCGGTTGGAACGCTCGCGGCGAGTACTGAATCGGATATGATGAAAGTTATGATTCCACCGATCAAGTGTCAAGGAATTAAAAGTAAACTCGTTCCCTTCATAAAACAAGCTGTGGACTGGTCTTTTGAAGGTAGATGGATTGAACCGTTTATGGGATCAGGTGTTGTCGGTTTCAACATCACACCGCGCAACGCTGTCTTTGCAGATAGCAATCCACATCTCATTAACTTCTACAACGCGATCGCTAAGGGAAAGATTGACGGTTTGAAAGTGAGAAAATTCCTTCAACAACAAGGCGAAATACTATCAAAACGTGGGCAAGATTACTACTATGAAGTTCGAGAGCGGTTTAATAAAAAACACGAACCTTTAGATTTCCTTTTTTTAAATCGCAGCTGCTTCAATGGCATGATTCGCTTCAATCGTAAAGGCGACTTTAATGTGCCTTTCGGACACAAACCACAGCGATTTTCCAAAGCATATATCACAAAGATTGTGAACCAAGTTGACTACGTTTATGTTATGTCAAGACATTCTAATTGGTCATTTATCTGCCAAGATTATAAAGAAACACTCAAAGCGATTTCTGAAGACGATTTCGTCTATTGTGATCCGCCCTATGTTGGACGGCACGTCGATTATTTCGACAGTTGGGACGAGGAAAATGAACGATACCTATTTGAGACGCTGAATCAATCGCCTTGCAAATTCATTTTATCCACTTGGCACAGTAACCAGCACAGAGAAAACACCTTTCTTGAGACACTGTGGTCGGACTTTCAGGTGCTAACCAAAGAACATTTCTATTATCTCGGGGCGAAAGAGAAAAATAGAAAACCGATGCTTGAGGCATTGGTCATGAATTTCACACCTAAACCTCCACATGAGGAACCGATTGAGCGAGCCGAACAACTTCTGCTTCTTGAAAAATTAACTGAGTATCAAAGAAGTAACGATTCAGTACCGTGAAATTAGAGAAAGAATGTTAAAATCCGGTCTTTCGGAGCGGTTCGGACTGCAACCAACTGATGACGTTAATAATTTCGTCCTGTCGTCCTTGGAGCATCACTTCGATGAGTGCCGGTCGTTCAGCAGCGAGGGCATCGCGTAAAGTGTCCTTAAAATCCGCCAAATCCTCTACCCGTCTGGTGTATGCACCGAAAGATTTTGCGAATTCGACGAAATCCGGATTAAGCAGGTCTGTATCAATCGTCCGTCCCTCACACCCTTTCAATTGAGACCCTTTAATCGCAGAGAGTGCACCGTCATTCACCACAACCGCTACGACATTGATACCGTATTTCATAGCCGTCGCCATCTCTACCGCACCCATCAGAAACCCACCATCGCCACTAAAACAGATAACCGGACGATCGGGATACGCAACTTTCGCACCGATCGCCGCCGGATACGCGTGTCCTAATGCCACACCGATATTCGGATAGAGAAAAGTCCTCGGATCATAGACAGGAAATTCAGCGAAAGAGGCGTAACCGAGCGAATGGACATCAATCGCATAGATCGTGTCGCGCGGGAGTACGTCTTGGAACTCATGAATAACTGGCAACGATGGCTGCGCATCAAACTGCTTTCGGAGTCCTGCCAGCGTTTCATCCCATGCATTTTGAGCCGGGGCGACATCTTCAATGAGTGCTTGCAGGGTCAGTTTCATGTCACCCACCACACCGACATCACACGGATATTCGAGTCCGATCTCGTCTGCGTCTTCATCGATTTGGATGAACGGTTGTGGAAGTTCCAGACTCCAGTTTCGGGTATCAATAGAGGTAAAGCGGGGTCCGATACCGATTAAACAGTCGCTCCGTTGGAGTGCCTCGCGTCCGAGGTAGCCGTAGCAAATTTGTAACGCCAGCGGATGGTCTTCTGATAAAGCACCTTTCCCGTTGCGGGTGACAATCACAGGCGCGTTCAATTTTTCGGCGAGGAGACGTAACTCGTTTCGTGCGTTCGCGTGGTAAACAGCAGAACCGGCAAAGATAAGAGGCATCTTGGCATTGCGGATCGTCTCAACTGCGGTGCTGAGATCTGTATCGTCGGGTGGCGGTAATTCGTCCCGTTCCACACGTGTCGGGATTTGTACCTCGCCTTCGCCTGTGACGACATCCATCGGGAACTCCAGCACTGTCGGTCCCGGTCTCCCGTTCCGCATCGCTTTGAAAGCGTTTTCGACGACAACCGGAATCTCGGCGACGGTGTGTGCGATGGCGCAGTACTTGGTTAGCGACGCAAAAAACCGCATCTGATCCAACCCGTGAAACATCTTGCTCGGATGCTTACTATAGAGACTGGAATCGCTCTGTCCGGTGATGAGCAACACAGGGGCGCAATCGGTGAACGCCTCCAAAATACCGGTCGATGCGTTACTCGCCCCCGGTCCCGGCACAGTGATAGCGACCCCCACTTCTCCCGTCGCGCGAGCGAAGCCGTCTGCCATCTGTGTCGCAGCGTACTCATGCCGAACAAGGTAGTGATCAACCGTGCCACCGCCGCGCCGCAGCAAGGCATCGTAAATCTGGATGTTTTGGGTACCCGGCATTCCGAAAACCGCTGAAACCCCCTGTGCTTTCAAGCATTCGATGAGAATATCTCCGCCTTTCACGTATCAGTCTCCTTTCTGTTCCTTGAGAAAATTTTCTAACCACGCATCAGGATCGTATCCGAGTCGGCGTAGGAGTCGACAACCGATACCTTTTAGAAAATTTGGGATGAGATTAAAGAGCCTAAGTCGCCAAGTCATATAGTAAAACCCACAATTAAATATACACTTTTCCTGTAACATATACGCGTTCGTAGTAGGGCAATTCATTGCCCGTCGTTCAATTAAATATACACTTTTCCTGTAACATATACGCGTTCGTAGTAGGGCAATTCATTGCCCGTCGTTCAATTAAATATACA
>ASZN01000132.1 GCA_000406005.1 Candidatus Poribacteria bacterium WGA-3G | reverse complement strand
GCCCTCCGCGCCGAGGGTGTCCCGACGGGACAGTGGCAACGGTTACCCGTGCCATCGCAAGAAATTTTCCAGAACCGCATCGGTTACGGCACAGGTTGTCCATGGCGATGCAACAATTCGACGGTTGAATACAAAACAGAGGACTACCCGAAAGCCGTCGAATTCATCGACTCCCACTGCTACATCTTCGATGTCAACCCTCCCAACGATTTCGAGTTGATGTCCCATTATGTTGAAGCATTTGACAAGGTAATGGACCAACTTGATGCCGTGCTTAACGCTCCCGTTGTGCCTTGATACCAAACGGAGTGTTGGAAAATTTGTTTTTTCACAACAAATATTGAAGAACTCGTGGACCGCTTACTGGGATATGTTGGCAGTCAGCTTATCCATTTCCTTTTGACAAATCTTGGCACCTCTGTTATATTATCAGCATAATTGGTCTACTTCAGGAGGAAGATGATATGCGCGAAAAGAGTTTAGAAATCGCGCCAATTGTTAGCGAACCAACTCGAACGCAGAGCGAAAGTGTTGAGACAATTGTTAACAATTTTAATAGAGGTAGTATTATCATCCCAGATTACCAACGAGATGCTGAGCAGTGGGATGATCGCAAAGAATCACTTTTCATCGAATCGTTGTTGAACAACCTAACAACGCCTGCCCTCTTTTTCTTAGACAATCCGGATACAAACACTTCTGAAGTGATTGATGGCCAACAACGTTTGAACACGATCCTGAAATATGCAAAAGATCAATTTAGTTTAAGCGCGGACGATGATATTAACTATCTCTCGCCACAGAGCGTCCACTACAGCGGAAAGAAGTTTTCGGAGATTCCCCAAAGATACCAAAATATCTTCTGGCGGTATCCGCTTACCATTATTTATCTTCCGCCGCGACTGGATCTCGGCACGAAACTTGAAATATTTCGGCGCATCAATGAAGGCGGAACCCCTTTAACCGCACAAGATATTCGACTCTCATATTACAGCGGATCCAAGCGTGTCTATTTTGTGCGTGTTGCTGGCGTTTACGCGGAAACACCTTCGGCATCGCGAATGATAACAGCCGCACGCGAAAAAGGCGTAAACAATCCATGGGAGCAATATCCTGAAACGTGGCAACTTTGGAAAGACTGGTGGGAAGGAAAAGATCGCGCGAAGGGGCAAACCCCCTCAGCTATGGTCCTTTGGTACCTTGTATTTATGTATAGAGCGGAATTGGATAGTCTCCTTTCGTCTCCGAATTCAATGAAGCATCTGCCACTTGTATTTCACGGATCCACAGAGGAAGCACTTGACATTTTTTGTGCGCAATTGCAATTCACGGATGCACAAGGCGGAACCCCCGTCTTTCCAGCTTACGGAAATGGGCTTGAAGAAGAATTCCAAAATTTCGTTAGTTGGATAGATGCGATCCTCCGACGTGGACTTCCTGGCGTTAGTGTCGATAAATATAAGCAAATGGCATTGTTGATTGGGGCTGCAGTTGAGTTGCAGATTGATTCAGATAGACTGAGTTTTGATGCATGGGACGCGATTGCAGGGTTTATACAGGCTCCACGTAAAGCGGGTGAAAAATGGCTTAAGGCGGAAGGTGGATATCCAGAATCAAGAGGACGTTGGAAAGGTGAACGGGGTCAGAAAGCACAATGTGATATGGCAAAACGCCTTTTAGAAAAAATTGTGGAAGAATACCCTTGACTTCACTACCCCCTAATCTCCCGCAATGTGATCCACGCGACCGATTTTTTCCAACTGCATGGAAACAATCGTATTTCCTTCGGAACTATGACCAAAGCCGTGGTGGATATGTTTGTCCCGACTGCAAAAAGGTTTTCTGCGGGCCCGCAGGCTTTCAGCAGCTTGAGGCTGATCATATAATCCCGTATGCGCGGGGCGGTTCCACCGTATGGGAAAACCTAACCCTGCGTTGCAAGCCGTGCAATCTAAAGAAAAGGGATAAGTAGGAGCGGCCCCCTTACTGTCTGTCCATCTGGAACAGTTTGGTACTGTATGATGTAGCAGTAAGTACACGCCGGGGCCTTGAAACCGACAACATTTTGTGACATACTATGGAGCAATAAATCGACGGGCTATCTTCATTTGCCCGTAGAGATAATGAAGACACTGTATATATGCCAACACTAAACTGGATCGGAAAAGAAGCCGTCATCAACCACCACGATGAGGTGCCAATACACACGCTCACGCACGACCCTGATCGCTCCTTAGGAGCCGCTCGGTACCGGTAATCTCCTCATTGAAGGCGATAATCTCCTCGCCCTCAAGGCACTCCTACCTTACTATGCAGGTAGAGTCAAATGTATCTACATTGATCCGCCTTATAATACAGGCAACGAAAATTGGATTTACAACGATAATGTCAACAATCCAACCATCCGGAAATGGCTCGGAAAAACTGTTGGCAAACTCTCTGAAGATCTCTCTCGACATGATAAATGGCTCTGTATGATGTACCCCCGCCTCTGCCTCCTTCATCAACTCCTTCGAGAGGACGGTGTAACCTTCATATCAATTGATGATAATGAAGTGCATCATTTACGAATGCTGATGGATGAGATTTTCGGAGAAAAGAACTTTTTTGCAATTCTCACAAGAAGAGCAATGCACACCGTGCGGAACTCCAGTAAAGATTTTAATCACAATGCTGACTACACCTTGGTTTATGCCAAGGAGAAATCTTGGTTTGGTGAAGACAAAAGTCGGTATATTCGTTACATTACTGATAAATCAGCGAAATATCCTCATAACGACAATGATGGTAGAGGTAAGTATAAACTTGACCCACTCAGTGCGCGAAACTATTACAAACCATACACATTCACTTTTGAAAATGGAGCTGTATGGTCTCCCCCATCGGGACGTTATCCAAGTTATTCGCAAGATACATTACGTAGCATGGAACGCGAAGGTCGCATTGATTTTTCTGGGAACGAACCGCGGGCAAAACGCTACCTCTCTGAGGTCCAAGAAGGACAACCACCAGACGTATTCCTCTCACCAGAAATTGTAGGGTTCAATAAAGAAGGAACAAGTGAACTTCGTAATATATTCGGTGAAGGGGGTGTTTTTCCCCAACCTAAGCCTGTAAAATTTATTAAGTTTTTGCTGGAATTGCTACGCAGTAAAGATGCCATTATCCTTGACTCCTTCGCTGGCAGTGGGACAACAGCACACGCTGTTATGGAGCAAAATCGTGAGGATAGGGGTAGTCGGCGGTTCATTTTAGTTGAGGTAGAGCCAAAGATCGCTCGTGAAATTACGGCTGTCCGTCTTGAACGTGTCAGTGAAGGCTACACCTATGAACAGAAGGGTAGACTACAGCATGTATTTGGGACCGGGGGCAGTTTCTCCTATTATCATGTCGGCGAAACCTTCTTGGAAAAACAGGAAATTCCGTTTAGTGAGATGGCACAGTTACTCTTTTTTAAGGAAACGGGAACCCCGATGGCTGTAAACACCGTGGTATCCATTATGGAGGGGGATAGACCATCGTATGGTGCTTGTAATGCTGCTGAAAGATACAAACGCGCCTTTTTGGGCAGTGCTGACGGTGTCGGTGTTTACTTGCTCAACAGTGAAGACATACTGACCGAGGATCTCATAGATCGCTTACCACCTCATGATGGTAGCAAGGTTATCCATTGCGGTGGCACCCAACTCACCGAAGCCACTTTGAAGCAGCTGGGCATCACCTTCCGCCAAATGCCTTATAACCTCGTATAGGAACAGCAGTAGTCAGCTTGTGGGATGGATTTTATCCCCGATATTTTTATCGGTTGCAGGTTGACAAATTAGGTTGGATGTCGTATGCTATTATTTCAATAGGGATTTACAAAATTATAGGATTTTCAGGATTAGGGAAATTGAAGGATAAAAGTTTCCGATTAGGAGAAGTCAGATGCTTCATGCACTGGAATTAGAAAATTTCAAAGCGTTCGGGAAACGTGCACGCATTCCGTTTGCCCCGATAACACTGATTTTCGGCGAAAACAGCGCGGGCAAGAGTACAATCTTACAAGCTCTTAATCTGCTTAAGCAGACGCGAGAAAGTAGGGAGACAGGGGTTTTACTTCTTCCCCGATCTGAAAATGGAATTGTTGATCTCGGCAGTTTTCAAGAACTTCTTTTTGATCACGAGTTGAAACGGACGCTATCAATTTCTGTTGAAGTTACAGTGGATAGGATAGGTCCATTTCGATCATCGTATAAAAAAAGTAAAATAGGTATTGGATTTAGTTTCAAGCGTCCTTCTCCTAAGGCAGAAGTCCTATTAGAACAGATTGAAATTTACGATGGAGAATCCTCTGAACGTATAGCCAAATTTCATCCACTAGATAGAACTGAAATACCACAGGAATTTCGAAGAAGAATGGGCTTTTTCCGTGATTCGCGAGCCATTCCATTTTCAAAGTTGGCGGCAGTGAAGTGTGTTTGGTTGACGGAAACGGTAGAACATTGGATTCCAGAGTTTGAATGGTTTAAAGACAATAAGGAGCGGATACGTGGTTTACTTGAAAAAAGATTGGTAGACTTGAAGCATCCTAGTGAGGGGCTTCGGGAAGACAGTGACAGATTTCGGGAAGAATACAAGTCCTTGAACGATGGTATTAAATTCTTATTATCAGGTTTTGATTTGGAAACTTATATTTCCAGGCGGCACAGTGAGGAGATGGATACCGTTTTAGAAGTACAGGGATTCTTTCCTATTGGAATTATGTCTGGTAAAAGAAGCTCTTGGATAACAGAATTCCGTTCGTTTTTACATCGGCGGTCTGATAATACTATATTTGATGTTGCCCAACTAGTTATGCTAGCAAGCAGGACATTGGAACAAACTTTAGAGGCCCTTTTCCCGATGGGGCCTTTCCGGAGCCCTCCGGAGAGATGGTACATTTTTAGGGGAACTAGTCCTCAGGATGTTGGCTACCGAGGCGATCTGCTCCCAGATTTACTCTTCCGTCAGAAGAGTATGGTTAAGGAAACAAACGAATGGCTCAAACGGCTTGACATTGGTTATGAATTAAAAGTGGAGTCTGTAGGTAAAAATTCGGGTGATCTTTTTGAAGTGAGACTCATAGATATACGTCGAAAGGAACGCGTAAATGAAGAACGCGTAAATGTAGCACTACCAGATGTCGGTTTTGGTATCAGTCAACTTCTCCCTTTCATTGTCCAAAGCTTAGTTTCAGGGGAACAAATTATTTCCATTGAACAGCCTGAAGTTCACGTGCATCCGAAGTTGCAAGCGGACCTCGGTGATCTCTTAGCGGAAGCGATTAAAGAGCCGCGCCGAAATCGATTCATCGTCGAAACCCACAGTGAGCATCTGATCTTGCGGCTGCAACGCCTCGTTTATGAAAAACGCCTTGATCCTAAAGATGTGTCGGTTATCTACGTCAGTCGTGGACCGGAAGGGGCTAAGGCAGAACGTTTACGTCTTGATGATGAGGGCGACTTTATTGATGAATGGCCCAACGGGTTTTTCTTAGAACGTCTTCGGGAATTGAGATAACAGGAGGAGTAGCATAGATGCTGGTGAGTGCAGTCGTTGATCCTTCTGCGTTTGATGTAAAGTATTTTAATGAACTTTACACGATTCAGACAGTAGATTTCCTAAAGGGTATCCAAAAAAACGGACTACTAGTGGAAGATATCCTCATCCGTTCAATCCGTTTTGCGAAATGGCTGCGGTTTTATGATGCGTATATTGGGACCGGCAGCAATACAAGTCGTTTCCGAAAAGGTATTGAGTATATTTTATCTCTCTGGTATGAACACGGCTTTTTTGCCTCTCAACAAGGTATTGGAAGCGTTGAAATATATACTTGTAGTGCTGAACGGATTTCGGAAAGTGAGACAGATCATGCCAAAACAAGTAAGTTGGAGCGGAATCGGGATAATTACCAAAGAGTCATCCGAAATCTCATTGAGCCATTAAAGAAAAAATTTCATTGTTGGCCAGTGAGATTCTCTATAAAGGATGATCCCAATTATATCTTTCATGCAAGATTTTTGGAAGCCGAACACGCTATTATCCAAATGGATCGAGGCTTCGACCTCTTTAAGCCAAATGGTGGGTTCCAGCGAAACTTCTTTACCCTGAATATGGCTGGAAGTTCTCACTTGAGAGAATGTCGTGATTTGCCGGATGCCACCGTTTGATGTCGGGACCTAACAATTTAGATACAGGTGAACCCAATGACACCAAATATTATAAAAATAACCTCTCAACAGTTCCGCGACTGGGTTGTGTCTATTGTCAACGAAGATATATTCATATCGCGTGAACGACTCACCATGCTCCTTGCAAAGAACAGTCCGCACGAGGTACTTGAAGAAGAGTTCCGAGAGTTCTTCAACGGCTATTATGCGCTCGCCTTAGAATTGGAAGAGCATGAGGGATCTGTTCTTAAGATCATAAAGGCTACTGATGCTCTAACACATCTGAAACACCGCGTTTCTGCTGTAGAAACGCAACGAAAGAGTTCTCCTTTGGGTCGAGAGGCACGACGGATGGGGCTATCTCTACATAGCGACCCTGTGCCAGAAATAAAAGTGGCATCATTACCTACTGATGAATTCCAAACCTTAATGCAGACACTCGGAAATTGGCAACTTTTTGTATCGCGAGAACGTCTCGTTAAGTTGATGGAAACGGAAAAGTCTATTGAGATAACGGAACGTCTACGTGCTGAGTTCTGTGAGTTTTTCGTCTGTTATTTGGAATTGGAACTGTTTCTTGAGAATTACGATTACGACCCAGACGATGGATTGGAATTGCGTCCAGAATTCATTGAAGAATTAGAACGCGAAGAGGAATATATCCGGTCTGGGGGTAAAATGTATACACTTGAGGAGGTTGCCGAAGAATTGGGAATCGATCTGAAATGTACGAATTGATACTAACCTCAAATGCTAGGCGGGATTTGCGGCGTTTGGATGCCAAAATTCAGAGGCAAATTCTCAGAAAACTTAGACGGCTCTGTGAAAATTGTGATGGCTATCCTCATAGGGCACTGAAAGGAAAATATAGCGGACAGTTTAAGTTACCTTCCGGCGACTATCGAGCGATCTACACCTACAACAAACAGGCTTTAACAGTGAAAGTGTCCCGAATTCGACATCGTTCATCTGTCTATGAATAAGTCCAACATCCTCCAATACTAAAAATAAAAAAATGCACCTACCCCTCAAAGAATATCAAGAACGTACCCTTGAAACATTAACAGAATACTACCAAAAATGCCTGCAGTATGAGAATGCCAATACAGCGTTCTACGAGCTCACCCAGCGACCTTATGCCGCCGTTGAAGGATTACCAAGACAAAGCACCTGTTATCCTGGGTGAGGTTTTTGAAGTCTTCAATATTTCCACGTAGAATCCGGTTCGGTTGATGAAGATTAAATAAATATTTCGGTAATCATTAGGGATCGCGAGCACAGCTCGCTCCTACCAAGAGGTTGCTGATGCATTACCGAATTAAAT
>ASZN01000131.1 GCA_000406005.1 Candidatus Poribacteria bacterium WGA-3G | reverse complement strand
TGTCCTTTCTGGATCTTTGCCCAAGAATCTCTTAACGGTACTGTGCGATTGAAAACTAATTTCTCTGGTGTTGTATCGGGATCAACGCAGAAATAACCGATCCGTAGGAATTGATACCGGCTTTCGGGGGGTGCGTCAACGAGACTCGGTTCAACTTTACAATTATTTAGCACCTCTAAAGCGTCCGGATTGAGGAATTGCATCCAGTCTTCGCCATCTGCTGCACTCTCTGGTTCGCGTTCTGTAAAGAGGGCATCGTAGAGACGTACCTCAGTATCAACGGCGTGTTCAGCAGAGACCCAATGCAATGTGCCTCTCACTCTGCGTCCGTCGTCAGACCAGCCGCCGCGTGTTTCTGGGTCGTAGGTGCAGTGTATCTCAACGATTTCGCCGGTGTCTTCATCTTTAACAACCGATTCACATTGGATATAGTAGGCGTGTTTAAGCCGTACTTCTTGTCCGGGTGCTAATCTGAAGAACTTTCGAGGCGGGTTCTCCATAAAATCTTCACGCTCAATATAAATTTCACGCGAAAACGGCATCTTTCGTGTGCCAGCATTCTCGTCTTCTGGATTATTTTCAGCATCCAACATCTCAACTTGACCTTCTGGGTAGTTGTCGATAACGACCTTCACTGGATCAAGGACTGCCATGACGCGTGGTGCACGGCGATTCAGGTCATCTCGAATGGAATACTCAAGTTGTCCTATCTCAATAAGGTTATCTGCTTTTGAGACCCCAATACGGTTGCAGAAATCTCGGATAGCTTCAGGCGTGTAACCGCGCCGACGCAACCCTGCGAGTGTCGGCATTCTCGGATCGTCCCAACCGCTAACGTGTCCGCTTTGGAGCAGCAACCGAAGTTTCCGCTTACCGAGCACGGTATAAGTAAGGTTCAGACGTGCGAATTCAATTTGCCGAGGCTGATAGATTTCCAACGCTTCTAAAAACCAGTCGTAGAGTGGACGATGGTCTTCAAAATGGACGTCACACAACGAATGTGTTATCCCTTCGATGGAATCGGACTGCCCGTGTGTAAAATCGTAGGTCGGGTAAATGCACCATGTGTCGCCGTGTCGGTAGTGATGCGCGCGCAATATGCGGTACATCACCGGGTCCCGCATATTCAAGTTCGGACTTGACATATCAATTTTTGCGCGAAGTGTGCGTGAACCGTCTGGGAACTCGCCGTTGCGCATGCCTTGGAACAGCATTAGGTTTTCCTCAAGGGATCGGTCACGATAGGGACTATCTGTTCCGGGTTCAACCAAGGTGCCACGATACGTGCGCATTTCGTCTGGTGTCAGATCACAGACGTACGCCTTCCCTTTTTCTATGAGTTTGATCGCATATCCATAGAGCGTTTCAAAGTAATCGGAAGCGTGGTATTCACGATCTTGCCAATCGAATCCGAGCCAGTGAACGTCCCGTTTGATCGCCTCTACGTACTCACTCTCTTCTGTAAGAGGATTGCTATCATCAAATCGTAAATTGTAGAGACCCTCATAATCTTCAGCGATGCCGTAACTGATGCAGATAGCTTTGGCGTGTCCTATGTGGAGATAACCGCTCGGTTCTGGCGGGAATCGGGTATGGACTCTACCGTCGTATCTGTTCGTCTTGAGGTCCTTCTCAACCTCTTGACGGATAAAATTTGTGTCAGAGGCAGTGTTAGGGTTTTCTTTTGAATTGGGATCTGAATGTTTCATATTTTAAACCGGGTCCTATTTTGGGTATATAACGGATACCTCCGTTCACGAAGAGCGGTAGGTCTGTTGAGGTAGGAAATTACAATTGTGTATATTATACCTGCAAAATGCGCTAAAGTCAAAGATTTCATCTGATTGTTGAAATGCCTGAAAATGTGGCACAATTATTTCTAAATGTCAGACAATTTCTGCCGATTGGCAAGAAAAAAGAAATTACGAACGAATCCGGCAGTCGTTTTATAGAGATGGTAAATTAGGACTTACCGATACCACATGCAGGCGGGGTTTGTAACCCCGCCTGACGCACGTATTGTGTAGAATCTCATGAAAAAATGCGTAAGTCCTATAAATGTGACAATATCTCTGAAATGTGTAGTTCGTGCTTATGATTAAGCCGTATCAGTGTCAGTTTCAGCGCGTGCGCTAAATTTTTTTGAATATTGGCACAGAACTTGCTACTAAAGATATAGTGTTGTTTTAGCAGTGATATTTTTTATAAGTGTAACCTTTTTTTTAGAATATTCGTTTGTTACGTTGTGTTGATAAATATATTTATTTTTTATTATCTATTTTTTTTATAAAGGGGTGGAACCATGAAAGTCAAAAAGTTACGCAAGAATCGTCCATGCTTGTATGAAACTGCTTTGTGTCTTGCGATTGCCAAGGCGCGTCAAGACGAATTCCGCTGGGAACGTTTTATTGACAATTTGTCCCAGATTTGTGATACGTTTGCCCACCAAATTGCTTCTGAAGACACAACCCCTTCTAAGCGGTCAGAAGAGAAATAGTTTCTGCCTGCGATTAGAGTGATTCTTGGAGTTTTGGGTGATCTTTAAATATTTTGATGAGGGAGCGGGCTAATTTTTCGGGGTCGTGGCGGATAACGTTCATTTGAACGCCGCCCAACCAGGTTCCAAATTCAGTAACAACCATATCCCGGATGAGGTCCGCTTCAACAACACGGATGCCTTCATCCTCAAGACACTCTTGCTCACGATTATAGGAAACTTGTACTTTTGAAGCGTCTGCCACTTGCATCGTCTCAGCCGATAACAACGAGATATCTTTCGCGAGGTTCAGGACATCCATAAGGTGTTGGGTGTCTTCATAGAGCATTGAAAGCCCTTCCTCAGCAAGCGAACGGATTCGCGTCAACTGGGACACCAATTCTTTGCGGACATATTCTTGCATAATCTCCGTTGGAGCGGGTTGATTGTTAACGACGACATAATCCAACGGAATTTTGGCGTGGTCCCAAATAGCGTTGACATGATCCGTAACAGCGTAGCCATCGGTTTCACCGGGTTGGGTCATGACGTTACAGATATAGATTTTAATAGCGTCTGAACGCTGAATTGTTTCGACGACCCCTTTAATAACGAGATTTGGCATGATACTGGTGTAGAGGCTGCCCGGACCGATGATAATCACGTCGGCGTTAATGAGTGCCTCTATAGCGCCTTCATGTGCCTGGCATTCATAAACTTCATCAGGATCGTGGTGTGTTTTTCCATTCTCTCGGTGTTCAAAAAAGACGCGTTTGATCGGTTCACGGTTCTCCCTGATCGGTATCGTAGATTCACCTCGTACAATTTCGCCATCGGCGAGTTCGGCGCATAAAACGGTATAATCCAATGTAACAGGGATAATCTGTCCTCGGACTGAGAGTAGGCTTGATGCGGCTTGAATCGCTTTCGGGAAGTTCCCCTCAAATTTCTCTGTCAGTGCTGTTAGCAAAAGGTTCCCGACAGTATGTCCACCGAGTTCACCATTGCTCGAAAAACGATATTCAAAAAGCCCTGCGAGTTCATCAGCATCGGATAAGGTAAATAGAAGCCTACGGATGTCGCCAGGGGGTAGCATATCGAATTCTTCAACGAGCCGTCCTGAGCTCCCGCCGTCATCCGAAACGGTAACGATCGCTGCTAAGCTATCCAAATCAATAATATTGTCTTTGCCTATTTCCAAATCAGCGTGGCGCTTCATTCCGCTGAGCAAGGCAGATAAACCGCTTCCGCCTCCGATGCAGGCAATTTTCAAAGCCATAATTTCTCCAAGCTAAATCGCGGATTCAATATTTCACACAAGTCATCTCATAGGTCCCTTAGCAAGCAAGGTGTGAAGACAGCGTCAACAAAATTACATTATTGAGAGAGGCTTCAGTTTCTCCGCGGTGATAACATTTCGCCTTAAAAGGCTTAATGATGTGACATAGTAGATAACGTAATCATGACGAGATTTGTTTCATTAACTTCGTCAAAGTTTCGAGTGTTTCGTTGCATAGGTGCTCTGCGTCTTCGACAGTCGGTGCCTCGCTAAAGACGCGAATTACGGGTTCTGTTCCGGATTTTCGGATGTTTACCCACCGGTCGTGCCAGACGCGTTTAATGCCATCTGTTAGTTCAAGAGATGGCTCCGATTCAGCATCACCCGTCTCTTTATAAAGTTGTAAAGTTAGTTTGACAAGCCGCGTCGCGACTTCTTGTGAGGGGATCTCGAGTTTCTTCCGACACATCTCATAGTGTGGTATGTTTTCGAGAAGCTGCGTTAGCGTGCCACCAGATTCAGCCAAGTATTGCGTCATCGCTGCGATAGAGGTGATGCCGTCTGTCGTGTAGTGTACATTAGGATAGATAACGCCGCCGGTCCCTTCACCGCCAATGACGGCACCGACTTCCCGCATCTTCTCAACGACCCAACCGACACCAACTTTCGTGCGGTGTAGCGTAACGTCGTGGTTTGCAGCAATATCGTCTAACATTCTACTCGTTGATACCGTCGCGACGATGTCGCCTTTCGTTTTACTCAGGATAAAATCGACAACGAAGGCGAGCGTCCATTCACCACTTAACGGGATACCCTGTTCTGTGACGACCACAAGCCGATCGGCGTCGCCATCGTGCGCAAAGCCGATATCTGCTCCAGACGCACGTACAGTTTCACAAAGTTCACCTAATGCATCAGGTATCGGTTCGGCAGGACGACGGAAGTGTCCGTCTGCGACACAATTTAGTTCAACGACCCGGCATCCGAGTTCCCGTAAAAGAGATGGACTTATGATGCTTCCGGCACCGTTACCGGCATCAATGACGACTTTCAGATTAGCTTCTCGAATCGTGTCAGATTCCAACCATGAAGCATGTAGAATTTGATCGAGGTGATGTGTTGTTGCATCTTCGTAGACTTCAAGTCTCCCTTGTTCGTTCCACGGCGCGAGTGCGAAATCCTCTGTTTCGTAGATGTGCATTAACTTATCGCGCTCCGCTTGTGTTAGCAGGTTCCCTGATGCAGCGGCAAATTCGATCCCGTTCCATTCGGCTGGGTTATGGCTGGCTGTGATCGTAATGCTTCCGTGCGCGTGGCGTGCCTTTGCTGTTAACAGAATCGTCGGTGTTGGGCAGAGACCGACATCGATGACGTGACAACCGGTAGCGAAAAGACCGGCGAGTACTGCGTGTTGAACCGTTGGACTTGAGGTACGGGAATCCCTACCGATGACGACTGTTCTACCGCCTACAAAGGTCCCGAATGCCATCGCGAATTGCGTAATGACTCTAACATCGAGCGAAACACCAATCTCGCCACGAACGCCTGAAACACTGATAATCGGTTTTTCCACTTTGCTTGTGTAATCCTTTCTGTCTTTCCTATGTACGGTACCCACGGAACCTACACATCCACCACGCACCGAAAAAACAACACGCGCCGATCACTAACTGCCATACCCCGACAAGGTACCACGGGTTTGGGTAGTTGTAGATGTACGAAGTAACCGGTGTGAGTTCATAAAGCACAGGATTTCTAAAAATGTCCAATCCTTCAAAGATACCGTGCACAGCAATTAGTGGGTTGAGGTGCAAGACCGGCGGAATGAAGGGTTGTGGATCGTCTACATAACGTTGTAACGGGTTAAGTAGAAATGCGCCACCCATTAAAATACACCATAAGAGCGTTGCACTCTCCGTCCCGAAAAGGGTATCCCGGAAAACCTGTGCGGACAACATGCCGACAGCTCCGGCTGTTAGACTATAAATCCCCAAGATAGCGAATACCGCTAACGAAGCTGTGAATTGGAGATCGGTAATAAACAGCGCAGCACCGGTTGATAGAAACACCCAACACAGCACAGGGACTTGGCTCAATACAAGCTGCCGTAATAACCATCGTCCAATAGAGATAGGGCTGAGTGTAAGCAAGTGCGCAGTGGAAGACGCGACCGAGGCGTTAAAATGCGCACGAAAAAACTCGGTATGAACGGTATAGGCTGCAAGATAGGTTGCTGTTAGAAGTACAACACAAACTTGCGCCATAAAGTAACATTCCGCCGGTGAACCGAGTCCCAAATGCCTCAATAAGCGATAGGCGACCCACAACAGAAAACTCGCAATCACGCAAATCAGTGACACCTTTAGGATGTGGTTTCGATGACTCATAATTCTATTAACGGACTACTTTATTCGTCTTGCGTTCGGTTGCGCAGCCGCAAAATCGCCTCAGCGATAGCGATAAGACTTGGGTTAATAGTCAACGCCTGCTTGTAAGCCTCTATTGCGTCATCGATTTTACCGAGCCTGACATAGGCGTGTCCCATTCCCGCGAATGCCCCGAAGTGATCAGGATTTAGCGAGATCGTCTGCTTACAGTCACGAACCGCTTTACTCCATTCCTCAAGCATAAAGTATGCAATCGCGCGTTGGTTATAGCCTTCAGCGAAGTTCGGAGCCTCTTCGATGACCGAGGTGAATTGTTCGACGGCTTCTTGGTACGCCTCGTTCTTGAGTAAATTCTTTCCATCTTCAAGCATTGCGTCAACAGCATCGTCGCCGGAGTGGGACCAGATTGCCCAGAGTGCGTACTCAGCGTTGTAGCGTATGCCGCGATCTCTGTTTTTTAGTGCCTCTACCAGCGCAGGAATCACTTTTGACGTGCCGATTAACCGAAGTGCGAACCCCGCGGCACGTCCACTTAGCGGGTCTTCGCCATGAAGATATGCTGCCAAACTGTCTTCTGAGTAGTTATCAATCAGAAGTCGCTTCAATTTTTCACTGTCCGCTGAATTCTTGAACATCAGCTTTGCTAATTCGGAAGCTCCGTTTCTCCTGTACATAGTCGGACCTCACTATTTTGCTGATTCCTATTGCTTAGAGTAATTATAGCAGGTTTCTACCGCAATAACAATCTAAAACATTGGTGTGGCGTAAAAAGTTTGCAATTTGGATAAATAGCTGCTACAATTTTCTGAGTAGGTTAGTAGTGTTTCGAGCTAAAACATTAGATAGTGGGGCGGCATATAAAGCGTGAAAAGACGAAAGATTCTCATCCTCTGCATCGATGCGGGTAGCCACGACTACTTGGCAGCGAGCGACCTTCCAAACCTTCAAAAATTGGCGGCATCCGGATTTTATCGGCATGCCAATGCCGTTATCCCGTCCGTTACAAACGTCAATAATGTGAGTATCGCCACTGGAACATTTCCTGAGACGCACGGCATCACGACGAATTACCATGTAGACAGGACAACTGGTAAAGGCGAATTTATTGAGGATGACCGTTTCCTTCTTGTACCGACGCTTTTTGAAACGGCAAAAGCGTCTAAATTCGCAGAGAAAGCCGCCCTATTCGTGACAAAGAAAAAATTGTTGCGGATGTTGGCATCGGGTACCGACATCGCCGTCGCAGCCGAGGCACCACCGGATGAATACATTCAGATGGCAGGACCGGTTGAACAGATTTATTCCGCAGAGATCAATTGGTGGTTGCTCCGTGCGGTACGAGAGACGTTGCGTCGAGATGATCCCGAACTCGTCTACTGCTCGACAACGGATTGGGTTCAGCATAAATACGCACCTGATGCCGAACACTCCCAACAGCATCTTGCCACACTCGATGCTATCATCGGTGATATTGTTGATGATAATCCGGAACGTGAAATCTATATCACGGCAGACCACGGCATGTTAGCGAAGACCACCGCACTTGATCCGGGACGTGTACTGACAGAATGCGGTATACGTGCCAGTTCGATCCCGATTATTAAGGATCGATACGTCGCACACCACGGCAACTTGGGCGGTGCTGCTTATGTGTTCCTCAAGAACCGCGCGGATATATCGGAAGCAGTTCAACAGTTGCTAAACACGCCCGGCGTTGAAGAGGCATACGCTGCAGAAGACGCGGCACGGACATTTCGACTCCACCGTGAACGGATCGGAGATATCTTCGTATTAGCAGATGATACGACTGTCTTCGGAGAACTGGAAACCGCAGTGGAACCGACGGATGTGCGTTCACACGGCTCGCGGCACGAAAGTTATGTACCGATTATTGGGTACAACAGCCCTTGGGAAGCGGTGGACTTTGAATATAATCTTG
>ASZN01000130.1 GCA_000406005.1 Candidatus Poribacteria bacterium WGA-3G | reverse complement strand
ATAGGACTTACGCACTTTTGACGATATGACGCTCCGTTAGCGAGTAAACTCTGAAGAGACCGAGACGTTCTCAGGACACAGGCTAACAGCCTATGCTACAAAAGAGTGCGCTGCGTAAGTCCTACTGTATACATTTATCGTATCACGTACACGAAATAGATACAATGTGTATTAATGAAATTTTGTTTTCATTGTTCGGAAGTTATGATAGAAGTAAACGGATTAAAGCGATTTGCGTTATTAAGGTCAATTGCGTTATTATATTAAGAGTAGCGCAAGACGAACGAAAACAGATACAGAATTAAGTTTTAATAGAAAAGAGGAGTTAAAACGCAGTGTACTTTTTTACCCGCAAAACCTTTATACTACTTTTACTGCTTGTTCTCTCGCTTCCGAGCTCGGTGCTCGCGGGACCTGGACGGACAGGCGCGCAGATATTGAACCTCGGGGGCGGGGCACGGGCAAGAGCACTCGGCGACGCATTTTATGCAATGTCGGGTGATGTGACAACGTCGCTCTGGAATCCGAGCGGTCTCGCAAACATGCCAGAAAGCAGACTCCGTTCCGGTCAAAAAGCGGCACAAGCCTCAATGTTCTACTCGGATTACAGTGCACCTTTCGGTGAAGCCGGTGAAGGGTTATATTATACCTTCCTCTCCGGTGCGATGCCACTCGGCGATTTCGGAACCGTCGGCGCAACACTCCAGATGCAAGGACAGGGTACGATTGCCGTTACAACGGATTCGCCAGATGTACTGCGTGAGGAGAGTCTCGGCACGAACTTCGCACTCACACTCTCTTACGCAGACCGGGTTACGGAGTCTTTATCGGCAGGCATCAACGGAAAAATAATTCGGATGGTACTCGGACGCGAGAACGGGAGTTCTTATGCCGTCGATTTGGGAGCGCAATATCTCCTCCCATTTGAACCTGTTCCGACGACCATCGGTGTCGCAATTCAGAACGTCGGACCGGGTATCTCATTTATTGATGAAAACCAAGCCGATCCGTTACCCCGACTCCTTCGGGTCGGTACGTCTATAAGCCTTTACCGTGATCGATATAACCACCTCCGCTTCGTCAGTGGTGTCACTGCTTATGTTGATAAACTGAGAGAAAATGAAGACGCATTGGCAGTTGACTTAGAACGCCTCAACGCTGAAAGGGAAGAAAAACTGACAAGAGAGCAGCTGCTTTCGGATCGCGGTGTCGGTATCCGAGCGTTTGAATGGCGGCATCTCCAAAAGAATATCGGTCTGGAATACTGGCTCGTTAATATTCTCGCACTTCGGGTCGGTTATAAGGTCGAACCCGGTATTAACCTACCGAATCTGATGGACCATGTTACCGGTGGTATCGGCGTGAAAATATCCGTATTCAATCTTGATCTAAGTTACGGTCCGAGCTTCGGTCCCAACAATCAACGGCTCATTGAAGTGACCGGAATCATCTTCTTTTAGGAAGGACACCAAACGTGAGATTTACCACTAAAATTCTGATATTTGTGCTACTATTAAGTTTATCGTCTGGTGTCTGCTTGGCATCTGATGTTTTTCAAGCGGAGCCGTTCACGGCTTTCTATCTGGAGTCCACTCTCGGCAACCGGACATTGGCGAATGAATCCGTAACGGCAGGTCAAGTGCTACAGCCTCGGAAATCTCCAAACGAGGCGTTCCTCTATTCGCTTGTTATCCCCGGTATGGGGCAACTCTATACGGGGGCGAAGTACGGTTATCTTTACACCGCAGCAGAGGTCGGTTTCCTCACAACCGTCTTTATTCTAAGAAACTCCGCTTCAAACACACGCGACGATTATCGTGCTATCGTCAGAGAGCATGTCGTCTTTATCGGGGCAGGGTCCTTTGAAGATTGGGACCCTATAGAGGATTTTGAACACGCTTCACAATATGAAACGTGGAATCATCCCTACGATTCTGAGGCGACACGCACACGCACCGGTAAGTGGTACTGGGCTGATATTGACCCGGACCTGAAAAATGAGAGACATGGCGATATTGAGGATAAAGGTATCGGTTCAAAACAACGATTGGAGGCTTTTGAATTGCGGCAACAAGCCAACGATACCTTTGAGCGCGCAAGATTCTTTTTGGGCTTGGCGATTCTCAATCACGTTATTAGTGCCGTGGAGGCGCGGATCACAACGAAACGCATCAATGCACGTTTAGAAAGTACAGCAGCACAAACACAAACCCGAATGTTTGATATAGATATTAAAACGGATATGTTGACAGGCACGACCTCCGGCGCTATTGTTCTACGCAAAAGGTTTTAGTTCATCAAAAGGAGCCACTATGCCATTAGAGATACCACAACTTCTAAATGCGCTTAATTCGGTTACCGCAATTCCGATCATCCCTTTCAAAGACGGTAAAGTTGACTACACTGGACACGCCAAAAACATCGACTATTTGATGCACAACAACTACCTTGATGAAGGCCGAAAGCGTGTCATTGCTATCGCGGGAACAAGCCTGATTCATCATATCAGTGAAACCGAGCAGCTTCGCCTTATCGACAAAACCGCACAACAGATCGGTGATGCCGGCATCTTTGTCTCAGGTATCGTACCCAACCCCATCCGCCAAGCCGGTCAACTCATCAAAGCACAGTCCGAACTCCAGAGACCCCCAGACGCGTACCTACTCATGCCACTGACCGGTGTCTCAAATCCTGAAGGTGTCTACCAACAGTACATGGAATTCGGCGAGAAATACGGCACAACCTGCGGTGCAAGGTTCCTCTACTATTTCCGTCAGAAACGGGACCTGTCAGCGGTTATCCGTCTCCTGAACGATTCGCCGCATTTCATCGGCGTAAAGATTGGAACGGGTGAAGAGGATGTCGAACCGCTCCTTGAGGGTGTCGGTGACAGTGGTATTGTGATGTGGGGTATCGGCGATAGGTGTACGCGTCCGGCGCAGTTAGGCGCGATAGGACACACCTCCGGCATCGCAGTCGCTTTCGCGCGTGCCTCAGATGAGATCAACAACGCACAACGTCGTGGCGATTACGAGACCTCTGCCCAGGTTGAAGCAGACATCGCCCCCCTTGAAGAAATCCGTTTCATGAACGAGCGGATTTATAACTATTCCGCCGTGGTTGAAGCGATGATCCTAAGCGGTTTTGACGACATCGCTGCGGGGACGGGCGGTCCGTTTAATCCACGCGTGCCAGCAGACATTCAGGAACAACTCCGCAGGATAACACAGGACCTGAAGCGATACCATTAAAATTAAGTGCTATGTTCTGTTTGACAATCGGAATCGAAAATTGCCAATTTGACAGAAGCGTCACCTCATGATACAATATTCAACGATAAGACCAAAACTCTATATTGAAACAACATATTGAAACAACAGTCATAAGTTACTTGGTTGCGCGCCCAAGTAATGATACATCATTACTTTATCGGCAACAAATTACGCGCCAATTATGGGAAGCGTGTGCCGACGATTATGAATTTGTTGTTTCAGATATAGTCAATAGTCATCAGCGAAATCCTGAAAGGTGATGCTGAGGCAGCACAGCGTCGGTTTGATGTAGTAGCCAACCTAACAATACTGGACATATCTCTGGATGCGGATAAGCTTACACAAGATTTGATAGATGCTGGAGCCGTGCCACACCAAGCACGCTCGGATGCCCAACACATAGCCTTTGCAGCAGTTAATAGTATTGACTATCTTATCTCTTGGAACTATAAGCATATTGTAAATGAAATAAAGAGGCAGCTCATCAATGAGATTTGTCACGCAGCCGGGTTTCAGCCACCAACTATTTGCACGCCAATAGAAATGATTGAGGAGGCTCAAATGAGAGAGAAAGTTGATATGCATACGGATGCCGTGCTTGAGGAATGCTATCGGATGAAAGAAGAATTCAATGCTCAATTTAACTCCGTGAAGGAACTTTCCGATTATTTGAAAGCAGAAAATAAAAAACGCAAAGCACTTGGATGGAAATATGTTTCAGTGCCACAATCACACGATAACTGTCACAAAAAGGATTGAGTGCCTCTGAAAGTTTGCAAGTTTTACCATGTCTTATGATAGTTTAGCATTACGCGTTATTGCCACAGAACTCCGCGAAATCCTTTTAGGCAGCACGATTCGGCATATTGAACAGGTGAATGCACACACCTTCTCGTTCAAGGTCGGTCATGCTGCCGAAACGCGTTGGCTGACGCTGTCCGCACATTCGGTGCATGCCCGCGCACATCTCATCGAAAAGCCGCCACCGGCTCAAAAACAGTCCTATCTCGCAGATTTTCTCGCGACACATCTCAGGCGTGGCAAGATTACCGCGATTGAGCAGATCGGTTGGGATCGGATACTTAAAATCACTGTCCAACCCGTCTCCGACGAACCGATACAACCGACTCCGAAAGCCGTTATCGCTGAGCTAATGGGCAAACATAGCAACATCATCCTCATCGATGCATCCGATAACAGGATTTTGGAGAGTCTCAAGCGCATTGATGAAACGGTGAACCGACACCGAGAAATTTTGCCCGGTGAGACGTATACTTTACCCCCGGGACAAGGAAAAGTTGCTCCATTGATTCCTGACAAGGAAACGTTTACTGAACTCTTTGATGGACAATCCGAGGTTGGATGGCGAGAACTCTTTAGCAAGGTAGACGGTTTCAGTCCAACGCTTGCGAAGGAGGTCGTCGCACGTGCAGCCGAGACGGATCTCTGGGACGCTTACCAGCAGGTGATCACCTATTTCGATCCCACAAACGCAGCACCGCAACTGCTCAGGGACGGCGACGAACCGCTTGCTGTATCCGCACTACGGCTACAGCAATACCCGAATGCCACTACACAAGCCTTCGACACAATGAATAACGCTGTCGCTGCCTACTACGACGCAATCACCTTGAAAGAGGGGATCGTTTCAGAACGGAATGCCTTAAAGCAGGCGTTGAAGAAGCAAAAGAATCTGCTCCAACGGAAAGCGAAGGCACTGCAAAAAGATTTGGATCGCGCAGAAAAATCGGAAGACTACCGTATCCAAGGCGAATTGATCCTCGCGAACTTACATACAATGACCCGCGGACAAGAACAGGTCGAGTTGCAAAACTACTACAGTCCTGACCTCGAAAAGTTGACAATTCCGCTGAACCCTGAACAGACTCCGTCCGAAAATGCGCAAGCCTATTTCAAGAAATATACGAAGGCGAAACGTGGGTATACGCGTATCCAGCAGCTCATCTCAGATTTGGATGCCGATCAGGAGACATTGCAGCTTTATGTATCCGAATTAGAATCCGCGAAGACTCTGGGAGACCTCCAACGCCTCCGTGGTGTGTTTACCGAGAACGGTTACCTCAAGACACAGCAAGGCAGAAAGCAGAAGCAGCCTGTAGGTGAAGGTCCCTTCCGCAGGTATACCTCTACCAACGGTTTCCAGATGTATGTCGGAAAGAACAGCCAATCGAACGATCTGCTTCTGCGTCAAATTGCCAAACCGAGTGATATGTGGCTCCACGCCAAACAGATTCACGGTTCGCACGTCATCATCCGCAACCCAGAGAACCGTCCCGATATTCCGATGCCGACGTTATTGCAAGCCGCGCAACTCGCCGCCTATTATAGCAAAGCACACCATGCGAGTAATGTGCCAGTTGATTATACGTGGGCGCGGTACGTCGTGAAACGGAAGGGCAACGTCGCAGGCTACGTGCATTATACGCGTGAAAAGACGTTATACGTTGAACCCGCTGTCCCATCATCGGATAAAAAATAAAGGTCCTATAAACCCACTGCAGGCGGAGTTTGAAACCCCGCCTGTAGTAGAAATTGTGTAAAGTCTTGATAGAGAGGATGCCATGATTGAATACAAAGGTTATATTGGAGCTGTCGATTTTGATCCAGAAATTGACCTTTTCCACGGAACTGTGATTAACACCAACGATGTAATTACATTCTATGGTGCATCTGTAGCCGAATTGCGAAAAGAGATGCAAAACTCCATTGAGGGGTACATTGAATTCTGCAAGAAGCAAGGTAAGATACCGGATAAACCTTTTTCCGGTGAGTTTACGGTGCAAATAAACCCGGAAACACATTGCCAACTTGCTTTGAATGCTGAGCGACTTCACTTGGATTTTCATGTTTACCTTCAAGACGTTTTGGAAAAGGCTGCTTCAACATAACTGATATTTTATTAGAAGTATACGACTTGTGCTAAATAACTTTATGTAAAATATTATTTCAACCATAAACCTCTAATGAGGGTAATCCTGCGACAATCTCCACTGTCTTGAGGCTGACGGTGATGACGCTGGCAATCAGGTCTACGATATATCGCGGTTCGGATTCCCGGTTCGGGTCGCTGACAATCCCGCTCCGTTTGTCCGTCTTCACACGATACTGGTCTACCACCCACTCCAACGCAGACCGGTTGCCTAACTTATAATCATACACTTCAGTAGGGATCCCCTCTATCGTCAGGAAATCGTTGTATTTCAGTTGCGTCTTGTCTTTAGAGAGTTTCATCTTTTCAACGCGCCAATCCACTTTCATCCCCGGCGTTTCGATGTATGCCAATCCTTCATATTTGGGTGCGGATTCGTAGTTAGCGTGGAGGTCTGCAAGTTGCGATCCGGCGTTAGCGAACCCATAGAAATCTTCGGCAAACGGGATGTGCGGCAGCTCGCGCTTGAGGTTCATCTCATACTTCTCACGGTAAGCAGGTTGGTGCAGGAGCGCGTAGTTATAGTAGAAGATGTCCCACTTGGTGATGGTACCGTCGTTGTAGCGGGTTCGGTATTCTGTCAATGCCCAATCGGTGATGTTCTCTCGTCGGTTCGTGCCGTCTTCGTCGTAGGTGTAGAAGGGGAAGCATTGGGAATCGCCAGTAAGGTGGAGGTCTGGAATTACATCAACCATCAATGTCTGGAAAGGCTTCTTACCTCCAATACCGCTGACACAAATGCCCCGATTTTCTGATTCAGTCTCTGGTGTAGGGAAAATTCGGTGTTGCTGATAACGCTCCTCATTCCAGAAGGGGTCGAAGTAGAGATACTTCTGACAGAATGGACGATATAGCGATGCGCGGAAGTGGGTATCCTCATAGGTGCTTGGTTCAAGTTTTTTCAGTGATGCTTTCACTTGACGAGTCCACTTGATGCGCGGGTCAGCCGTATCAATGAAATCTTCAACTGAAGTTGCTGGGTCGTGTCTTTTCTTGCTATCAACAGTGGAGTTGTATATTTCAATAAATGTGCTAACCCGTTTTTGGAGCAAGTCAAGATCAAAAGCGTAAGCCAAAATATCTCTGTTTGTGGCGACTCCGAGGGAGTAGAGGCTGAAAATAGTCTCTCCATCTTTTGCGTTTTTTGCTTCCTTACTGCCTATCGGAATAAACGTCTCAAACTCGGCATGGAGACCTTCTGTTAACCATGTATATCGACTATCGGGTGTTAGTTGTTGCCAGTCAATGTTTTGATAGTGATGCTTTGAATCGAGGTAGCAATACTTTTCTTCCTTCCTCCAAAATTCATCGACGCGAGCATAAAAAAGTTCGGTAGGCTTCGGATCGGCTTCTATAGGACTTCTTTTTATGAGAAGATTAATACTTACACCAACCTGAATTCCGAAGACGTTGTGAGTTGTTCCAGACAATTTCGGATTCCCACGGACATTTCCACCCAAGTCCAAAATGTAAACCGCATCAAAATCCTGTGCGAGATGTTTCCGCATGCCGTCAAACGCCATGCCATCGAGAAAACCGTTGTTAGTAACAAAGGCGATAACACCTTCATCGCCGATTCTATCGGATGCCCACCGAATCGCCTTGACGTACGGATCGTAGAGTTTGTTTCTCAGTGTGGCTTCAGAATCTTTTACATACGTCTCTGCAACGCGTTCATCCATTGCCTCGTATTTTCGGTTTTTGTTGTTGTCGCTTTCATTTACTTGTTGTGTATTATACGGTGGATTGCCGATGACGACGAACATATCCGCTGCCTTCTGTCTCGCCACGCGTTCTGTGTTTTCACGCGTGAAGAGTTCACCTTGCTCCTTCTCAAGCAGCTCAAACGTATCCGCCAG
>ASZN01000129.1 GCA_000406005.1 Candidatus Poribacteria bacterium WGA-3G | reverse complement strand
GCGCTCCATTCCATTACGCGCTACAGATTTTTGATGCTCACCCCGTAGGAGCGAGCTGTGCTCGCGATCTTTTTATTTTCCTTGCGGTTCGGTTAAGTCAGCATGGGTAGTTGACATTAAACGTTCAATCTTTGTGCGTGTTGGCATGGACGGTGTTGCGCCGATAACAGTGACAGCTGCTGCGCCTGCTGCGTTTGCGAATTTGACTGCTGATTGTAGGTTCTCGCCACTTGCCAAGGCGGTAGCGAGCGCACCACAAAAAGCATCACCTGCACCGGTTGTATCTACGGGTTGGACAGGCAGTGCGGGGATAAGTTCTGAAGTCGTCTCTGTTAACATCAGGGTGCCTTGTTCGCCGAGCGTTAGGACGACAGCACTGTTTTCGGTGTCTGCCATGCGTTCGCGTAGTGTCTCTGCGGCACGACGTGCGTCATCATGACTGTTAATCGGTATCCCTGCCAACAATTCCGTTTCGGATTGATTCGGGGTGAGAATATCGACATACCCCAAAAGACTGTTCGGTAGCGGTTGTGCGGGTGCGGGATTTAGTACCACCGTTGCCCCGTGGTGTTTGGCGATTGCTGCGGCGTGTTCGGATGCCGCGATCGGTGTTTCTAATTGTAGCAGAAGTACATCAGCGTCTGCGATGCAGTCGGTGGCGGCATCTATATCTGCTGTGGTGAGTGCCATGTTTGCGCGCGGTACAACGATAATACTGTTGTCGCCATCGGGTTCGACGACAATAGTCGCTATACCGGTGCCGATGTCCGTCCGTCTTATGATGAACCTACTATTGATATCTTCCTTTTTGATTGCAGTGCGTAACAGGTCGCCGAAAGGTCCGGTGCCGATGCTTCCGACGAGTGAGACTTCTGCGCCTAACCGTGCTGCGGCGGTTGCCTGATTAAACCCTTTTCCGCCTGTGAAGATGTCGAAAGCATCGCCGATGATGGTTTCGCCTTTGTCTGGTCTGCGGATTGCGTGGCAGACGAGATCAATATTCAGACTGCCGACGACGGTAACTTTCGGTGTTGCACGGTTCATCACACTTTGTTCCTACCCTTTTGGCGTAGCTTGCAAGCCAAAACTTGCTATTATAAAGAACGATTTTAGACAATTATAGTTGACATGCAGTGCTATTGTCAAGGATTTATGGGAATTGGCAGTTATATCGGTGAGTTGAAAGCTGTACTGTGATTTATATGATTGATATGATTTTCGATGAGAAGGGGTTATTCAGAAATGTATTAGGCAACCTCGCCAGCGAAAGGGGATGTGTAGGTACTGTGAGTGAATGGATATTTGCTTCGGACCGGCATCACCGACGCTGGAGGAAATTGTTCTTGAGTGTGATCTGCCTCTGTTGCCCGTTCTTTTTGAGTGTGATGTACTTGGTTTGGATGTCGGTGACATAGGTATCAGTGTCAAGTGTATCGCCGATAGTGACGGTGTGTGTCTGATTTCCTACGGTGTTTTGGATGATGGCTTTCGGAGCGGACTTTGCGTCTATAGGGATGATGGTTCCAATTCTAAAGCCGCGTCTATTTCTGGGAAGCCGGTTTTTAGGTATTTTAGGTCGGTTTTGATGTTTGATGGATAGTTAAGCTCCCAGACTTTTATTGAGGCATCCTCGAAATCCTTCTTTGGATAGACCGGTAGAAATGCGTCACTTAGTTCTCCATGTAGAAAGGAACGGCTTGTGTCCTTTCCTGTGAGCATAATGTGTGTTGCCCCATGGGTTTTTAGGTATTCCAAAGCCTCGTTTTCGGAAGCGGCGTTGTGGACGTGTCGGTTATAGAGAAGTATCCAGTTTTGGAGGTAGGTGTCTTGATCGATGATAGTTTTGACACCGCCAAGCACGTTGAGTTGACTGCCATAGCCCCAATGTGCGGCAACGATGGCGGTGTTCGGGAGTGCTGTTTTCATCCAGTTCAATGTGCGTCCGACATTTTTTGTCGGCGTTACTTTCCGCATACGGGTTGCGGCATAAAGGGTGCGCGTGGCATGTGCACCGAGGGGTGGTAAGAACAGTATCCCCGCCAGTAAAGTGATTGCGACACCGGTTTTCAGGACAACGCGTTGTCGGTGCTGTTTCACGAAATGACCCAGTGTATTGCAAAAGAAGGTTATCATTTCCGCTGCAAAGAAGGCGAGTGGTACGCCGATAAAGAAATCGTAGCGTTTGGCATCCCGCGAGAGTGCGACCCAGAAAATGAACCACGCCATAAAGGCGACAAGCGTCATCAGACGCGGTTCGTTAGATTTTTGGAGCCGTGCGGAGATCAGAGATCCGATCCCGATACAGATAAGAGCGATGGAAAAGAAAAAAGTGCCGTGGGATGCACTCCAGAGATGTTTTTCGAGTGGCTCTCGGAAAAAGGTGGTCGCTACAAAAAGGATGAGCGGGACGAGCAGGCTGGTCTGATCGTAGTAGCGTTTACTGGCGACTATTAACCCGATACTGCCCAGGATAAAGACACCGCCGTATCTGAAGACCCAATACCCGAAATGTGGGGATCGGAGTTCTGTCATCGCTTGCATCACAGGACTGTCGCTGATCGGGACGGTGGTATCGGCAAAGGTGTTTTGTTGTATCCAGACATAGCTGAGGACAAGTGTAACACTCGCCAGCATCAATCCGAGTGACACGGTGCGTGCGTATGGACGCAGGCGGTCTACTTTTGAGATGAGCAGATACCGAATCGCGCGTATTGAGAGAAGCATGACAGGGGGCAGCAACACAAACGCTGCGAGGTGTTCTGCGAATCCGTAGCCGTTCCTATACGCAGGAGAGGCAATATAGAGTGTCGGCACAAAGCAGCACACCCACAAGGCATAAAGTCCTAATCCTTCCGCTTTTTCGGTTGTCAGAAACCGCCAAATCTCTATAACTATGATGACACTCAAGAACACGCCAAAGCCTTCCCAACTGATACCGCCGAGAAAAACAATAAAACCACTGGCAAGTGTCCAAATCAGGCGTTTGCGTGGGGTGTCTGTTTGGATTGACACGAGATAGGTGACGACAGCAAGGATACCGAGCATCAGGCAGAATGCGTCTCGGTCCCCGAAGCCTGCGGTAGAGCGTTCGATACTGCCGGGCAGCGTTACCAAAAGGATACCGACAACACTTGAAAAGAGAAGTCCGTAGGTGTGGTAGAGGTAAAGACAGAGTGCACCGAGCCCGATACAGAAGCATAAGACAGGCATATAGAGGCAGACGTGATACAACGTGATACTCGGAAAAATCCACACAATGGCTTTATCGGTATAGGCAAGGACGTAGCCGTAAAGGTTCAATGTCTGTCCTAAATCTCTACCGAGGGGCAGCCATCTATACATGTCACGTGCAGGGAGGTGTCCGTGTTCCGAAATCTGCGATGCCTGCCAATAGTAGAAGTAGCCATCCGTCTCAGTGAA
Source organism: Candidatus Poribacteria bacterium WGA-3G (assembly GCA_000406005.1). Classification (GTDB taxonomy): domain Bacteria; phylum Poribacteria; class WGA-4E; order WGA-4E; family WGA-3G; genus WGA-3G. Next base: position 4,788 of record ASZN01000129.1, on the reverse strand, counting down.
ATGACCCTCGGGGATGTTCCCTATACCTTGAATGCAAATCCAAAACGCTAGAAGCAGTATACCGGCAAAAAATAAGCAGGTAAACAGGAACGATCTTAAGTTGATAGTGTGAAGTACCTCTATGTGTTGTTCACTCACTTGGTGCTTATTTTGTTCTGCGTATTTCTTCGACAATCCTTTGTTGTTGTCTTCGCCAATGTTCTAAAGCTTGTTGAACCCGCTTTTCGACGAGTTTCTTATTCTTAGAGCAACAAGCACACGATTTTTCTTTTAGGGTAGGCATCACGACTCTCGTTTGTTGCCTTGGCGTAGACATCGGGAGCCTGTCAGTTGCATAGCCTATAAAACAGATTAGAATACTAAGCACTGCAAGTATAGCGACAGTGTATAGGAAGTAGGTATCTTTCATGCAATATTCACCAAGGACTCCCTTAATCGGGAAGTTGAATCCCATGTGTGCGGAGTAATTCTGACATCCGATTCTGCAATTTTTCGGCTTCCTCTGAGGACTCCATCTCTGTGGATACTGTTGATAGCAAAAGCGCAGAAAATTCGCGTTGTATTTCAGGAGGTGCTCCCTTCAACTGTTCCACGAGGCGGGGCATTACCGTATCAAAATAAATGTCTATTTGACGACGCAGTTCTTCTTCCGGCACGCCATCTTCCAAGTCTAACAAAAAAGTATCCACAAATTCTGTGGTGATACTACGTCTCGCGAGTACCTCAGGGACCATTTTTAGGAACCTTTCATTTTCTGCGACTATTCTCTCAAACTCTTCTTGCCCTTTGCGTTTTCTCAAGCGTTCCTGCTCGTCTTGTTCGGAGGACATCTGTTGCGTTTCATTAGGTGAGTTGAGCGAATCACCATTTTCAACACCGGTAGCCGTTTTTTTTGAAGTTTTGTCAGATGATGCTCCATCTGCTTCGAGGGAAACGTCCGAATTGGTACCCAGATGCGTACCAGTAGGGGTTGCTGTCTCACCTTTTTCCGTTGCTGCGGTGGCAGTTTTTTGTGTGGGTTCTACAGGTTTATATACTCGGATGGGCTCGGCATTTACCCGAGGGCGGACATAACCGAAGTACCAAGTAACAGCACCTAAGAGAACAAAACATAGTCCACCTAAAATGATAATAGGCGGAGTCCACTTCTTTTTTTGTTTCTCTAACTTTCGCATATTTTACCTCTTTAAGTTTATGTTAGGGTTGAGACGGATGTCTGTCTTTAGATCAGACAGACATTCGTCTGAAAAAATCAAAGCCAATCCTCAGTAATTAGCCACAAGATCCACTATCGCAGCCGCCGCTGCCATCATCGCCGCAAAACTCTTGGTACGCGTAAAGTGTTGCTGTATAACTTCTGCGTGCATCTTCAACGGCATCAGCTGCTTCCTTAAGAGCTTTTCCTGCTTTCCATATCTTTACGGGATTCAGCGTACGCAAGGCTTTTGCTAATTTTATTTCTGCCTTCAAATAATCCCACAGAGCGTTTTGTAATACTTCACCGCGCTCCCTTAAAGCTTCCAGTAAACTCTCGCAATCATCAGCGATTACAAAGGCCGTCATGAACGCCATTGTCAATAACAGAATGAGGCTGATAACAGAAAGTAGGTTTGTGTTGATTTTCGGTAACGCAATCGGTTTGATGTCCCAAGTTAGTGTATTCGTCATTGAATTCTCCTATGATTATATTGAGTTTAGCAATTGATATCAAGAAAAAATCGTTTTTGATATCAGGATACAGTTTCTATCCAAACGATAGCGTTTGGGTGAACTCGAAACAGCTGCGAAGTTCCCTAATCAATTGCCGACACTGACTGAACAGAGGTCAATCCGCGTCGTCATTTTAGTGAAATGTTATTTCTCGTTGTTTACCATTGCGGAGACGGGATCCGTGGGATTGTCCCTCGCGGCTTTCTTCCACTGTGCAATCACACGTTTCACTGTCTTTTCAACGGTAGAACGAGAGATGCCGAGCACTTTCGTGATTTCCGAGAGCGGTTGTCTATCGAAGTAGCGTTGCATGATTTTCCGATCTTTCGCCTCGGGAAGGCAGTCTATCAACGCTTCTAAGTTGCGTGCGATAGGTATTAACCACTTGCGGATGCGTTCCCATTTTTTTTGAACGGCTTCAGAGGTTGAGCTTTTGATTTTCGCTATCTCTTTGGGCTTTAGTCCATCAAGTAGCAGGTCTACGATTTCTCGGTCCTGATCTTCGAGGAGACGGAAGAGTTGTGCCTCCAGAACCTGATCTGCTTCGGCTTGTTCAGCCTCGGTTTCTGCCAGCATTGTGCCTTCGTGGGCAGCGGAGCCGTCAAGCACCGTAACTGCCAAGCGTCGCGCTTGACGTGATTTTCTTATCTCATCAATCATCAGATTTTCCGCGACCTTTACCAACCACTCTACCAATTTCTCCGGTTTTCCGATCTGTTTCCTCTTGTTGAAGGCTTTAATGAAGGTTTCGCTGGCGATTTTATCTGGGTCCACGACGGTATCCGGATGATTCCATCGCCTTTTATCAACTGTGTTAAAGACGGTCTTGTAGTGAGCGTTGAAGAGTAAGCGAAGTAGTTCAAGTGCCTCTTCCTCATCGTCCGTTTCTACAAATCGCTGATTTAAACTAACATCGTTCACTTTGCTGACGACGCACCTCCACCTCTTCGGAGATAAAATTATGATTGGCTTCATATATAATCACGAAGATTTTGCTTGAATTCCGACACAATATGATTTTTTTCAAAAAATGTGTGTATTTATACAAAATTTGCGTTTTTTGGAAGGTGAAGTTTGATAATAGACGCGGTTAGGAATGCACGTCGCAACTGTAAAGCCAAGACAAATACTGTTCGGTGTCGCGCAATTGATGTGCTTGGTAACGGGCGGGGAGACCCCGCCCCTACGAGATGTATAATGGTATGCGTAGCGGTGTTTTTGCTTGGGTGTTTCCCGTGGGTTTTCCAACCCAAACTTTTGGCTTGCAAGGGACATCAAAAGTTGTTATGATACACATAATCGATAGTGGGAAGTCTTATGAACCGACAGAAGAGTGCCGAGGGTGCTGATGAATTCTAAATTAAAATATGTGATTGGTTTTTTAATTTTTATCGGACTTTGCGTTATTTTTCAGTGGCGTGCGGGACAGATTAGCAGTACTGAAACGCTTTTGTGGTACAGTATCATCCCACCGTTACTTGCTGTCACGTTAGCGATTGTGACGGCTCGTTTGTTCCCGAGTCTCTGTATTGCTGTCGGTGTCGGACTTCTGCTTTCGTGGTATCAACAAGGTATCACGCCAAATAATTTCTTGACAGAAGTCGTTTGGTTTGCCCGTGCTGTAAGTGTCGGAAATGATGGGATAGACCTCTTCAATTTCTGGGTGGTCCTGTTCGTTTTTCTTATCATGGCGACAATTTCTGTGGTGGTTGCTTCTGGTGGTATCAGCGGTGTGGTTGTCTGGCTCTCTCGGTTTGCGAGAGGTCCGCGTTCGTCGCAATTTATTACGGGTTTGATGGGGATTGTTATCTTTATTGGCGACTATTCCAATGCGATGCTTGTCGGACCGACGATGCGTCCGTTGACGGATCACCATCGCGTGAGTCGTGAAAAGTTGGCGTTCCTTGTCGATTCGACAAGTGCACCGATTGCGGGTCTCGCTTTTGTGAGTACGTGGATCGGTTATGAGGTTGGACTCTTTGAGGATATATCGGGGACGCTTGGACTCGGACGTGACGGGTATTCGATGTTTTTTGATGCGCTCAGTTTTCGGTTTTACTGCGTACTTGCGATTATTTTCGTTATTGTCAACGCCGTGAGTGGTAAGGATTACGGACCGATGCATGACGCTGAGACGCGTGCGCGGGAGACAGGAGACGTTGCTGCCTCAGATGCGCAAGCCCTCGGACACGCCGCATCTTTTACCAGTCTACCGAACGCCGTTGTCCAACCTCTGTCAGCGGTTTTGCCGCTCTTCGCACTTTTTGGATTGCTGTTGGGTGGGTTCTGGATAGATGGTAACGGCACAGGGTCTATGCTTTCGCTGACGGCTTGGCGGAACGCGCTTTCGGAGGCGAACAATGTTATGGTGCTTGCGAGTGCGGCGGCGAGCGCGTTTGTTCTCTCGATTATTTGTGCACGCTGGCTCTCGAAACTGCGATTCTCAGAGATTATGCCGGTGATCTGGCGCGGCGTAAAGGAAAGCTTCACGCCGTTGGGTATCTTGCTATTAGCATGGGGTCTAAAAGCGAGTTGCGATAGACTGATGACGGGTGATTTTCTTGCGATGATGCTTAGTGATGTCGTCTCACCGCTCTGGTTTCCGATCTTCGTCTTTATCTGTGCTTCTGTGACCTCTTTTGCGACGGGTACGAGTTGGGGTACGATGGCGATTCTGATTCCGACGGCTATTCCGGTGGCGTTTTCGCTTGACGGTGATACTTATGGACTCACGACGATCATTTGTCTCGGTGCGGTGCTTGATGGTGCGATCTTCGGGGACCACTGCTCACCGCTTTCGGATACAACGATTCTCAGTTCTATCGCCAGTAGTTGTGATCCGATGCATCATGTGAGAACGCAGCTGCCTTATAGTCTCACCGTTGCGAGTATTGCGCTGTTTTGTGGTTATCTTCCCGCTGCGCTCGGTCTTTCCTCAGCGATTGGGATTGCGTCTGGGACCGTCTTAATAATCTTGTTATTTTTTGGCGTAGCTCGCAAGCCAAAACTTGCTATATAAATGTTTGGCGTAGCTCGCAAGCCAAAACTTGCTATATAAATGTTTGGCGTAGCTCGCAA
>ASZN01000128.1 GCA_000406005.1 Candidatus Poribacteria bacterium WGA-3G | reverse complement strand
CTTGAAAAGAAAAGTATCTCGATTACGAGATTGAAACTCAACGCGCCGCTTATGGAAGTGTGCTATACTATCTACTTGAAAAGAAAAGTATCTCGATTACGAGATTGAAACGGGTCATACTTCCAACCTTCCAACCCCACCTTCACATCAACCATAAAAAACGATTGTCAGGCACAGAAAAACGCTAATCCGGTAAATCATTGAATCACAGAAATCACAGTTCAGACACAATAGCACCCAGTTATCGTAAAACTGACAATTAACGAGACATCTATAGAAGACCGGATTACAAACCTTCCCACAAGCGTGATTTGTGACAATTGAATGACGCTGCTCGTTCTGATATTTTGACTTGATTTTTTCGCTGAAATCTGTTATCGTATCAACCGGTTGAATGGCATCAAGAAAGGTCTCCATTCACGCAGCGAAACGCAACAAACACAACCTACCTTGAAAGGAATCGCATGGCAAATTATCAAGAACTGGCGAATCTCGTGTGGACTGTCGCTGATGATGTACTTAGAGGACTGTTCAAACAACACGAATACGGTGACATCACGCTCCCGTTTCTGGTGCTGCGCCGATTGGACTGCATCTTAGATGAGGACGGACGCAAAGAGAAAGCCATCAACATATACAACCAGTTTAAGGACAAAGTCCCCGAAGACGCACTACCACCGATTATCCTGAGAAAGATAAAAACCAGTTTCTATAACACCTCCCAGTACGACCTCTCGCGACTGAAAGCCGATCCGAATAATATCCATCTCAACTTTGAGAACTATCTCAACGGATTCAGTAAAGACGTACGCGACATCATCGAAAACTTCAATCTTGACGGGTTTATCGAACGATTGCAGAAAAACAATCGACTGTTCATCTTCTGCGATAAATTCACCGAAGTCGATTTGCATCCGAATGAAGTTGATATACCAGTATTTCCACCTATATCTGGATCCTAACGAACCGAAAATCGGAAAAACGACAAGGTAAGATTCAACTGATTAACGCCGTTGACTTCCATGAAGAGATGAGCGCGTTCCACTCACAGAGGATGTTGAAGATTACTACCAACGAGAAGTGAAACCGCACGTACCGGATAGTTGGATAGACAGGAAGAAGGATAAAATAGGCTACGAAATCAATTTCAATCGGTATTTCTACCAGTACACGCCGCTGCGATCACTGAAGGAAATCACGGACGAATTGTTGGTACTGGAGCGGAAAAGTGAAGGCTTGCTGAATGAGGTGTTGCAGTTCTGAGAGATTATTGATGTGATGGCATACCATAAGTGACTCGGTTGTATAGGATTGGCGATTGAGTCTCAGGCCGATTTAGTTCTCGGTTTTCTACCCAGATTTTGGCTACCCCGGCCCGGTAGGTGCGGTTTCCTAACCGCACCGGATTCGAGAAAAAAGGCAAAAAACCATAATTTCTTAAAGCTAAATCGCCTTGGCTTGAGTCTCAACTTAATTTGTATTGGAACGTCCAATGTGTTAGAATTTAAGTTGAAGGGGCAGTGCTCAGCAAAGAATCTTGAATATGGAGATGGGGGTATAATGATGGAACGATTTAGAACGTGGCATGAAATTTTAATGGAACGTCTTTCTGATCCAGAAGATGTTATCGGCTACCTTGAAGTTTCTCTCGAAGAATATTTAGATGATGGTGATATGGTTGGTTGATATGCTTGAAAAATTGTATGCGGTATTTCATCCGCGACTTGAGAAACTAATGATGCGGGTTTAGGTCTTAGCGTTCGACGAGGAGTTGAAACGCAAATCTTACATAGTAGCGTTATCACGTCTGGATACATTGGCCCCAGTACATGCGGCGCAACATCGTATTGCCTTATTGTTTTGGTGCCCGGAGCCCGAATGAGAAGCCTTAATGAGACTCGTTCAAGCGCATACGAATGACGTGGAGGTAAATAACATGAAAAAATCAATAGCAGAAACGGTTTTTGAAAAAGGCTTTGATCAAGGCTTTGCAATAGGATTTGAGCAAGGCAGAATAATTGGGAAAACAAAAGTTATTCAGCAAGACATTATAAAAAATATTGCAAAAATTGTTGAACAGGGCATTGCAATAGGTATTGAGCAGGGCATTGCAAAAGACATTGAAAAAGTTATTGAGCAAGCCAAAGTAAAGGTTATTCAGAAGGGCATTGCAAAAGACATCGAAAAAGTTATTGAGCAAGCCAAAGCAATAGATATTGAGCTAGACATTGCAAAAGACACTGATAAAACTATTGAACAGGGCATTGTAATGGGTATTGAGCAGGGCATTGCAAAAGTTATTGAGCAAGCCAAAGTCGAGATATATCGTGCTTGGCACGCAGATTGGGAAAAACGAAGACAGGCAGCAGCAGAAAAAAGACTCCCCTTTAACGATCCGCCGCCACCAAATCCTAATAATAACAACTCTCAAGAATAGAACGTACCATAACGCCTTCTGCTTGAAGTGCCAACGCTAATTAGAGCCGAAATTCCGTAAAGTTAAGACAAGTTTTTCCTCAAATTCGATAGGTGTCAAGTATCCTAACCCCGAGTGCAGACGTTTCGGAGGCTCCTTTCACTTAGATTGCTTTGGTTTAGGCAATGTACTAAATTTCCGATGGCAGTACAACAATAAGCCGAAAATCTGGACTATAACTGGCAAATTCATAAATTTATTTGTTAAACCTCATATTTTAATCTTAATCAGCCTTTTCAAAGGTGAGGAGACTATTATAAAATGTGTGTTGAACGTTTAACGATCGCAGAAATGGAACGGGAATATCCAAATGAGTGGTTGTTTATTATAGAACCTGAAATCAGTGAGAATACTGAACTCCTCGGCGGTATAGTTTCTGTTCATAGCAGAGTCCGTGATGACATCTATGATGCATTAGACGGATTTATAGGAGGCGCAGCGATACACTATACCGGCAAAGTGCCTGAAGGTAAATTGTTCTTACTTTAAAGTTGCCAGTTTGTAGCATAGGCTGTTAGCCTGTGCATAAATGAGCGCAACCTAACAGGATACGCTACAAAAACATAAATAATGATTTTTTTTACCGAAAAACGCTACCGGCCTGCTTAAAATCATGTAAGTAGCAACTTGGGTTACTTTAATGGAGGTTTCCAATGATTGGCGAAAGAATGACTGTGGCGGAAATGTCTAAGAAATACCCAAACGAATGGCTGTTTATTATTCAACCTAAAACTCGCGAGGATACGACTCACCTCGTCTCTGGGATTGTTCAAGTTCATAGCAAATCGCGCGATGATGTATATGAGGCATCAAGGAAATTCAAGGGCGACGCAGCTATAAGGTGGACGGGTGATGACACATCTCAAGAACGAAGCCCTAAAATGCCTTTGTATAGACCAAGAAGTCTAAATTAGCGGACAAAGTAAAAGGAGGCTAAAAATGGCACGGATAGGACCGATGTATGAGAGCGCGAAAGAAACAGAAAAAGGTCAACATATTAAAAAATCCGCGAAATCCGTGTAATCCGCATAATCCGCGATTCAGACAAAGAGGTGTTAGAATTATGAGGCATTATCCTGAATATAAAGAGAGCGGCGGGGCGTGGATTGGAGAGATACCAATACATTGGAAAATAAAACGCTTGAAATATATCGCGGACTTAAACATGGGGCAATCACCACCTTCACAAGAATACAACAGTGATCAAGTTGGAACGCCCTTCCTTCAGGGAAATGCCGAGTTTGGTTCGCATCATCCGACACCGAAAATCTATTGTCCAACAGCAAAGAAACACGCTAACCCTGGTGATATTTTAGTATCTGTTCGGGCACCTGTAGGGGCAATCAACATCGCAAATCAAGAATACGGGATTGGTCGCGGTTTATGTGCAATACGCCCCCGAACAAATCAATTTGAACGCCGTTATGCTAAGTATTTGCTTGAGGTTGTCCGAACTGAGTTACATGCCGTTGCGACTGGCAGTACTTACGAGGCTGTGACGGTAGATGAGGTTTCTAACCTCACTTGCGTTGTGCCACTACTCTCAGAACAAATCCAAATCGCCAACTTCCTTGACCGGAAGACAGAACAAATTGACGAACTCATCCGCATCAAAGAACGGCGGATAGAACTGCTGCAGGAGCAACGCACCGCACTGATAAATCAGGTGGTGACAAAGGGACTTGACCCGAATGCAGAGATGAAACCGTCGCGGATGGAGTGGGTTGAGGAGATACCAAGCCATTGGGCAGTTAGAAGAAACAGACGCATCTTTCATGAGAGAGACGATAGGTCAGCAACCGGAGAGGAGGAATTGCTTACGGTATCACATATCACCGGGGTTTCCCCAAGAGCAGAAAAGAAGAATGTTGGTATGTTTTTAGCTGAAACTCTGGAAGGATATAAGCACTGTTCTGTAGGGAATTTAGTTATTAATACAATGTGGGCATGGATGGGAGCATTAGGTGTTTCGTCATTTGATGGAATTGTAAGCCCTTCCTACAATGTGTACGAATTAAAAAGTAGTAAATACGTGCCAAAATATTACGATTATCTCTATCGAACTCCAAATCATATCAAAGAAATTATACGTTGGTCAAAAGGAATATGGCATTCCAGATGGAGATTGTATCCTGATGCATTCTTTAGCATGTTCGCAATAACACCTCCATTTAGTGAACAAGTCCAAATCGCAAACTTCCTTGACCACAAAACCAAACACATTGACGAACTGATAACCACAGAGCAGCGAAAAATCGAACTCCTCAAAGAATACCGCCAATCCCTCATCTCCGAAGCAGTGACCGGCAAGATAGATGTCCGAAACAAAGTTTAGTCCCTATTTTTTCTTTTTTAATTCGGCGTGCGATACAGGGTCATTCAATTGTCCGTTTTTTGTGTTGTCCTTTTCGCAGGTGTTAATACTTAATATATGTTATGCTTTATAAAAAACAGCAGAAATTTTCGCAGCATTTCGCAGCATTTCGCAGCGAACCCTAAAAACTAAATAGCCCTGGCGTGCGATACATATCGCGTTGATTTTTCAGTATTTCTATGTTATACTTTGCAAAACGTTTTTTCAGCACTTGGAAACTATAGGCATCTATGCACAAAACGCAAGAGACTCAGATAGAACATTCCCTGACCGGAGCCTCAGACGCTTGCTTCAAGACAGCGAATATGTGCGCGGGTTAGTCCAAATTGTCGCACCCGACATCGAGGTGTTTCTCGACTTCAGCCGGATCACATACCAGAAAAGAAGTTTTATCTCTAAAGCACTGCGAGAACGCGAGTCAGATGTCCTACTGAGTGTCCCGTTTCAAGAAGACATAGATGCCACAGATACCGATGCCCTGCTCATCTATATCCTCATTGAACATCAATCCACAGTGGATAAAACGATGGGGTTTCGGTTATTGTCTTACATGATGCAAATCTGGGAGTCGCAACGGCAGGAATGGGAAACGGAGAAGCTCCCTGAAAATGAAAGACGTTTACAGCCAATCCTGCCGATCCTGTTTTATACGGGTGATCGTCCCTGGACCGTGCCGGTGTCGCTAACAGCGATCATGGATGTTCCTGAAATCTTGAAGCGTTTCGTTCCGAGTTTCGACACGCTGTTTTTAGGGGTCAAGGCGACGGAAGCGGAGGCGTTAACGCAATCCGGACATCCGTTGGGTTGGTTGCTACGTGTGCTTCAAAAGGAGCATTCGGACGAGACAGAGATAAGCGAAGCCTTAGCAGATGCTGTATCACATTTAGTGTCAGTGGATGAGGATTTCGCCCCGCAAATTGCGGAGGCACTCCGGTATTTTGTGCAGTTGATATTCCACCGGCGTTCTGTTGACGAACGCGATGCGTTGGTAAACATTATCAGACAACATATTCAAGACCCTAAGGAGTTAGAAACGATGGCACAGACAACGGCTGAATTTCTCATAGAGCAAGGCAAAGCAGAAGGAAAACAGGACGCGGTCCTCAAACTTTTGCGGCTCCGATTTCAGCACGTGCCAGAAGTGCTTTCACGTGAAATCAGCAACATTCACAACATAACACGCCTCGACACGCTCTTAGAACAAGCGATGACAGCGCAAAGTTTAGACGAAATTGATACGCATTTCTCCTAAAATCTTCCCTGATAAGGAGTTAGAGACGATGGCACAAACAACAGCCGAATTTCTCATAGAGCAAGGCAAAGCAGAAGGAAAAGCAGAAGGTATACAGGACGCAGTACTCAAACTCCTGCAGCTCCAATTTCAGCATGTGCCTGAAACGCTTTCACGTGAAATTCGCAGTATCCACAACCTAACACGCCTTGACATGCTCTTAGAACAAGCCATAACCGCGCAAAGCTTAGCGGAAATAGATACACATCTCTCCTTCAACGCAAACGGAAATGAGTGATCAGGTGATGACTCAGAGTTCCGTGATACCGATGATGCAGCAACACCGTTCGACACCTATTCGATGCACCAGAGTATCAGCGAAGGCTTCACGCTCGACGTGCTGCAGAACTACACCACCTTTAAGAGATATTTTCAACTCGTCAAAAACGTCTCGGAGGACAGAGAATACGAAAAGGCGCGGACACTCCGAGCACTGACCAACTACGTTGACCTGCAACCCCACAGCATTGAAACCAAGACCCGGATTATGCTGGAACACTTCACCGAACACACCGCAAAGACGATTGAAGGGAAGCGATGTCGCTACTGTCAGGGACCCTGAGCAGGATTTCCTCTCCAATATCATTAACGCGCTGAACGATGCTTATCAGACAGATTTCACGGTGGAAGACAAAGTTGACATTGAAAACGTTTACCAAAAGGTTCGTCAGCATGAAGAACTGCGACAAGTCATCGCCGGAGATAATACGGAGAGCAATAAGTGGTATAAGTTTGAGCAAGTGGTCGATGACATTTTATTGGATTTCGTCAATAACAAACTGGAACTCTACAAGAAATTAGCAAAATCAGAAATTAACGCTGACCTGAAGCAACGTCTCTATCAAGCCTACCTTGAGCAACCGTCACGACACGAAGCACAATAAACACAACCTAACGAAAAGGAATCGCATGGCAAATTATCAAGAATTGGCAAATTGAGGCACAGCCTGACCGATTCTGTTAGCGGTACTATTGGGAGATTTAAAATGATTTTATCTCTTTACGGTATTCTGATCCTTATTTTTGTCGTAATATTTCTGATAAATAGCATTCGGCTTAGAAAAGAGATTAAAATTTATCTGAAATACGGCGTTTTGTTCGCGCTCACTCTTATTGCTATTGACATTGCTGTTGTCATGTTGATTCCGAATTTCTTTGATGTGATGCCGCTTCATACGTTGCTCATAACAGACGTGATTGTTTTTGTGATAACCGTAATATTCACGTGCCTCGGGATCTATTATTGTACACAACTCGGAATCGTAGAGATTCCACTGATAAAAAGGCTTTCCGGTAAAATCGATAATTCCGAAATGATCGCGTGGCGGAATTATATTATCACCATAATCGGAGTGGTCGCTGGGGCCATACTGTTTTCTGTTATTCTGTTTAAATTGACTTCTCCGCAGTTATCGGAGAAAATGAAGCAATTGTCAGAGACTCAGGGTGCCAAATTAGGGATTAGTAGTGAGCCATCAGTGCTGACGGCTCTCGTTCTTATCGCATTCGCGTTTGGTGAAGAGATACTTTTCCGCCTCGGTATTCAGAACTATTTGGCAAAGCAATTTCGACTCGATGGAGATAAGTATTGGGTCCCTATTGTTTTAACTTCGGGACTTTGGGCACTGGCGCATGCTAATATGCTCACGCCTGAATGGGTAAAAATTGTTCAGATTTTCCCGATTGGAATCGCATTAGGGTTTCTTTTCAGAAAATACGGCTTAGAGAGTTGTATCTTTGCGCACGGAATTTTCAATCTGAGTATGATGTTTATAGGTCCGTATCTCATCACGTAATGATGAAAATCGGCTAAAACCCAACCGTGGTAAAGATTTATTGGACTCAACCGTATTTGGACACCGACCTGGACCTTCTCAACGCCGTTCAACCCAACCTACGGGATTCACAGGTGTCGGTTAAGGCGAGGTTGATGAAAATTGATTTATTAATTCGGTAATATCGGAACGTGCGATGAATCGCACTACTACGAACCTGCCCGTTTGTAGTAGGGCAATTCATTGCCCGTCAATTACCGAAATATTTTTTCAAACTTCATCAAACCTCGCCTGCAAAAAGGGAGGTTTGATTGATTTAAGTACTGACAACTGAAAG
>ASZN01000127.1 GCA_000406005.1 Candidatus Poribacteria bacterium WGA-3G | reverse complement strand
CAAAATGCCACAGGCTAACAGCCTATGCTACAAAATGCCACAGGCTAACAGCCTATGCTACAAAATGCCACAGGCTAACAGCCTATGCTACAAAGATACAAATGCCGCTCCTACGGGACTGACCTTAATATTTATGGATTTTTTTCAGTTGGGTCTTTGTTAGAAACTCTTAGAAAAATCAGAAACGCACTGAAAATAGGACATCGGTCTCACAAAAATTGTCCAGACTATAGTAAACTCTAAGCCTCAATCTTTATATGGCAGACGCGACCTTGAAAAACAAAGCCCCTCATCCCGGTGTAACCTTTCGTGCCATCGCACTCGGTTTGCTACTGATTCCGGTGAATACCTATTTTATCATGGCAAACCACCTCAAATTCTGGAGTACCCTCCCGACGACGATGTCGCTCATCTACAACGTGGTTATTACGTTGATGGTGCTCATCCCCTTCAATCTACTGCTAAAACGGTTTCTGCCGCGATTCGCTTTCAGGCAAGGCGAACTTCTAACCGTCTTCGCGATGCTCTCACTCTCCTCCGCCATCGCTGGACACGACATGATGCAAACGGTTATTCCAACAATCTCGGACGGATTCTGGTTCGCAACTCCCGAAAATGAGTGGAAACAACTCTTCTGGCGATACTTACCATCGTGGCTTACATCTAATAATGAAGTGAGCCTGCAGGCGTTCTATGACGGCGAAAGCACACTCTACACGAAAGGACATCTGCTGGGATGGCTCCGTCCTATTCTCTGGTGGACGGTGTTTCTGAGTGTCCTTATCTGGGTAATGATCTGTCTGGATGTTTTTCTCCGAAAACAGTGGATTGAGCACGAACGGCTGTCCTATCCGATTGTGCAATTGCCTCTGGAGATGACAAGACTTGATGGACGACTCTTTAAGTCGAAGATGATGTGGCTCGGATTCGCGATTGCTGGTGGTATCAACCTGATCAATGGTATACATGTCCTTTTCCCTGAGTTCCCTGAAATCCCCGTACGGCACGCCGAGATCGGTCAATACTTCACCCAAAAACCGTGGAATTCCATCGGTTGGACACCGGTATATATCCGCTCATTCGCCGTCGGACTCGCCTACCTAATGCCGTTAGAGATGTCGTTTTCCGTCTGGTTTTTTTATTGGTTTTGGAAAGCGCAACGGATATTGGGCAGCGCACTCGGACTCGATATTCTGCCGGGGTTCCCTTACGATTGGCAGCAGATAATGGGCGGCTACCTTGTACTCTCTTGTTTCGCAATCTGGGGTGGACGCCGCTATTTCATCGCAATTCTCAAGCACATTTTCAGGGGATACCGATCGCCGGGTGAAGTCAATGACAGCAGGGAACCGATGCGTTACCGTTGGGCAGCCTTCGGATTGGTCGGTGGTTTAATATTTCTGTTCGTCTTTTCACACCGAGGCGGGATGGCGATTTGGACAATCGCGCTCTATTTCCTTATCTATTATCTGTTATCCATGAGTCTCACGCGTATCCGCGCCGAAGTCGGTCCGCCGACGATCCGCACCTACGCAACGCCGCACGGCATCCTGACCGACATTTTCGGTACCCGAATCCTTTCGCACGGGAGTCTGACAATGATGCGCCTCTATCTCACCTTCAATCGCGGTTCTCGCGCAAACCCGATGCCGCATACACTCGAAGGTTTCAAGCTTGCAGAGGAATCAGGCATGCGTTCCGGCAGGTTGATTGTAGCGATGATGTTCGCGGCTGTCATTGGTATCCTCGCGTCGTTTTGGGCGTACCTCCTTGTCGGGTACAATATCGGTGTCGTCAGTGACCTCGGCACGGGTGGCTACAATCTCTTGCAAAATTGGATCTCACATCCGACTGAAACCGACGTTGCCGCTGTGAGTTTTATCGGTGTCGGCGCGATCTTCACAGGTTTCCTTTGGTGGATCCGAACCGTTTTCCCCTTCTGGCCGTTCCATCCTGCTGGCTATCTCGTCGCTGGCGAAAAATCGACGATCGGCAGACTCTGGTTTTCGATATTTCTGAGTTGGAGCATCAAAACGATACTGCTGAAAGTCGGTGGGATCCGCTTGTATCGCAAAGCATATCCGCTGTTTCTCGGACTGATTCTCGGTGAATTCATGATAGGTGGTATATGGGTGCTCATTCGGCTTTTCACAGGCTTGCAGATGTATTCATTTTATAGATAGTTATCAGTTGTCAGAGGGAATAGTTGTCAGAGGGAATAGTTACCAGTCACCAGTACGCTGCGCTTTTAGTTACCAGTTAAAGAGGTTGCTTGTGGCAGTAGCAGAATTAGTAACCGCTACAAATAGTCTCTTAACTGAAAACTGAGTACTGTTAACTGTTAACTGTTAACTGTTAACTACAAAAAAAGGAGATAAAACATGAAATTGGTTGTTCTTTCGTATAGTCATCACGGGCGGAGTATGGCGCGCACGGCGCACGGACTCGGACACGAGATTGTCGGTGTCATGGACGCTGAACCTGCTCCTCGACAACAGTTGATGGACGATTTTGAATGTCCGGGATTCGAGACAGCCGCGGAGTGCCTTGATACCAGCAAACCGGACGCTGTCCTCGTCGCTGGCAAACACATTGAAATGGGGGATCATGTGCAGATATGCGTAGATCGGCGTATCCCCTATCTCTTGGACAAACCGTTTGCCGACTGTGCAGACAGGCTTCGTCCTGCCGCGGAAGCATCTGAAAAATACGGGGTCTTCAGTGCGCTTGTACTGCCGAACCGTGCAAGCCGAATCGTGAGTGTTGTTAAAGAGATGGTCGCTGATGGCAGTTTGGGAGAACTGACGTTATATAACAGCAGACTGAACAACGGTCCCCCATCCCGTTACGATCCGACACCCTCTTATTGGCACAACAATCCGAGCGTATCCGGTGGTGGATGCTGGGCAGTCGAATCCGCACACGGTATTGATACATTCCTCCAGTTCGTCGGCGATGAACCAATTACAGTCGTCGGCGCGGTCATGTCGAACGCCATGTACAGTCGAGGTGTGGAGGATAGTGGTATGGGTGTGTTGCGAACAGAGAGTGGCATCACCGGTATTATTGAATCCGGTTACAACTATCCGTCCGGTACCCGCGGTGGCGATCATTTCTTCCGATTCATAGGGACGAAGGCATCGGTATTTGAGCAATATGGTCGCAACGGTGAACCCTTGATTGAAGTGCATACGACTGAAGGTGTGCAGTTCAGCGAGGACATCTCGCACGGGGCACGGATTCAGGGGATAATGGGCAGCGCGTTTGATGCAATCCGAGACGGCAATGCATTCGAGCCGACTGTTGCTGATGCGGTAAAGATTCTTGAGATTCAAGATGCCGTCTATGCATACGCCCGACAAGGCGTGGCAACACACGGTCCGCATCCGATGGGTTAACAGCATTCACAATATCTGTTAATTTTTTATTCGGAAATCAGGACGGCGGATGCCCATTGCTTTGTTAGATGTTCTTTGTTGATGGCTACCAGTTGAATGCCTCGTAAAAAATTGAGAAAGTTCGGTACGTGTGCTAATATATTGTAATTTGATATATCATCCGACAACGGACAAAAGGAGTTAAAATATGAAAAAGCAAACTTTCACAGCAAGTATTTCACAAGATGGAGAGTTGTTGATCGCGCAATGTTTAGAGATAGATGTTGCCAGTCAAGGTAAAAGTGAAGATGAAGCGATCGACAATCTTAAAGAGGCATTAGAACTTTACCTTGAACCTCCTCAACCAACTGTAATGCCGAAGCTCCGCAAATTTGAGGTATCCATTAACTCTGATGAAACCGCTTTCCTATCGTCAGATTAAACGTAAATTGGAATTGGAAGTCCACAGGAAAAGGAGCGAAATATGCTGAATCTACAAATGTTTCAAACGCTTGTATGTATCTTAACGCCTACACTCATTGGGAATACCGAAAGTAGCGACCCTATTATTGCACCCGGCGCGGAACTTAAAGCGTTGTTCAACGACGCACATTTCACAGAAGGACCGACCGTGGCACCAGATGGCACAGTCTATTTCAGCGACATCACCTTCACGGATCAGACGGATATGCAAGCCGGACATATCATGAGATATAACCCGGAGACTGGAGAAACAACCGTTTTCCGTTCTCCGAGTGGGATGTCCAACGGTATGGAATTTGACGCGCAAGGTCGGTTGGTCGTTGCGGAAGGTGCGGATTTTGGGGGACGGCGGATTACCCGCACAGACCTGGAGACTGGTAAAAGCGAGATTATCGCCGGTCTCTATAACGGAAAACCCTTTAACTCACCGAACGATCTCACAATTGATGAACAGGGACGCATCTATTTTACGGATCCGCGATATGCTGGAAATGAACCCGTTGAGCAACCTATTTTCGGGGTCTATCGTATCGATCCAGACGGCTCCGTTCATCTCGTTGTTACGGATGGCGGCAAACCGAACGGTGTGGCAGTCTCTCCAGACCAAAAGACCCTCTACGTCATCAGTCATGACAACGGCGCGATGGGTAGTAACCTTCCCGATGCGATGGAACCGCATAAAGGACGGATGGCACTCCTCGCTTATGATCTCTCGCCGGAAGGCACGGCGACTTTCCGAAAAGTGCTTGTTGATTACGCGCCACAGGACGGTCCGGACGGTATGGTCGTCGATGCTGAAGGGAATCTCTGGGTGGCGGTGCGCGATGAGACTCGCCCCGGTGTTCGCGTTTACACACCTGAAGGTGAAGAACTGGCATACGTCGAGACACCCGATAAACCCACCAATGTCGCCTTTGGACACGGCAAAACGAGCAAGGTGCTTTACATCACAGCAGAACATTGCCTCTATAGCATTCAAACGATGAAAGAGGGATATCGCCTACCGCAGAAGTAGCACTTTAAACATCTGGATGAAGATCCTGCCACGGTGTCGCGCTTTCATAAGCGTGTCCGACCCGACACAACAACGGCTCTGCCAAATGTTTTCCGACAAACTGAATGCTCAAGGGTAGCCCTTCGCTATTCATACCGCACGGCACAGATAGCGTCGGTGCGCCGTTGTAGTTGTATGGCACGGTGAACCGCTGGAACTTCGGATGCCGGGGGTCATACGCGCCGTATAATATCTCCGGTGTGATGGCATGCGGCGGGGCAGACATCGACGGACACACCAACACATCAATCTCTTGAAACACCCGTCTGAGGTGTCCCGTGCAGGCAGCTCTCAAATTGTTCGCCTTCGCGTATACCGCACCTGTTACCTTCGCACCCATATCAAGCCATCCTCGGAACCAAGGCCCGTAGGCATCCCGTTGGGATGGGTAGGTTGCGGCGTGCGCTGCGACCGCCTCGGCAGCGCACAACGTGGGCCATGCGGAGACGTATTCGTCCACATCCGGCAATTCAACTTCGACAATTTCAGCACCTTGATCCGAGAGGATGTCCACACCCGCACGCACGGCATCGGCGAGTTCAACGTCAATACCGTTTGTCGCATAGTGCTCATCAAACCCGATGCGGATACCTCGGAGGTCCTGTCCTACACCTTCAAGCATATTCGGCACCGGGTCAGGCAGAGAAGTTGGGTCGTTCGGGTCAGAACCAGCGATCGCCTCCAGCAAAATCCCCGCATCAGCGACACTTCGCGTCATCGGTCCGACGTGATCCATGGATTCGGCAAGCGCAAGCACACCGTAACGACTCACTCTCCCCCACGTCGGTTTTATCCCCACAACACCACATGCCGCTGACGGAAAGCGAATAGAGCCACCTGTATCGCTACCAAGCGAACCGAAACACAACCCCGCCGCCGTTGCAACACCAGAACCGCTGGATGACGAACCCGTCCATCGGTCAGGATTCCACGGATTTTGAGGGATAGCAAAATTCGGATTATAGCCGCCCATCGCACCTTCCGTCAGATTGAGTTTACCGAGCAGGACCGCACCCGCAGACGCGAGTTTTGTGATCACCGTGCCATCAAAGGCAGGCACATGCTCCGCAAGCACCTCCACCCCGCCCATTGTCCGGACACTCTTCGTAAAGCAGAGGTCTTTCACTGCGATAGGGATACCGTGAAGGGGACCGCGATACATTCCGTTAGTAATCTCCCGCTCCGCCGCTTGTGCAGCAGCCATCGCTTGCTCGGCTATCACTGTGGCGTAACTCTTCAATTGACTGTCAAGCTGCTCAATACGTTCCAGCATCGCAGTTGTCACTTCCACAGGCGACAACCGTTTTGAAGCAATCTCTTCCGAAATCTCGGTAATCGTTCTGAAGTGAAATGGCGTTTCACGCATATTTTTCCTCTTGTTAGAAGTCGTAGGCACAGTCCCTGTGTCGTTTACCCTAATTAATCTGCCTACTCCGCAATCCGAATCTTAAACACACCGCCTGCGCCTGTACCTGCGTAGAGAAAATCATCAAGGACCACTAACGACAGAATTTGGTGCAGATGCAGCGAACCCATCGGCTCCCACCATCTTTTATCTGGCATCCATCGGAAAACGCCTTTACTATAAGTGCCTGCGTAAAGCTCGGTGCCAGTTGCCGCCATTGTCGAAACTGTCCTATCATCCAAACCATCGTTTATAGGTGTCCAAGAATCGCCACCATTAACGGAACGGATGACTCCCGTACCCCAAGCGGATGCGTAAAGGGTTGATCCAATCCACTTCAGTCCGGATACACTGCTACCTGCCATATCTGTTGAATTGACAAGTTGCCACGATTTTCCCGCGTTCTCCGAACGATAAATTTCGCCATTATCAGTGCCAGCATAGATCTTCTCGGCATTCACCGATAATGCCGTGATGAAGTGTCCTTTCAAACCAAGATCCGTGGTCCATGGATCTGAGTCTTTCTCCCATTTATAGATCCCGTCACGTTGGGTGCCGATATAAAAAGTCGTCCCGACAATCTCCAAATATTGAATCCCGGTCAAGTCTCTATTAACGATAACCTCATCCAACAAGTTGTTCTCTTCATCCAACCGGAAAATACCGCCTACGACACCACGTTGATCACGCGGTGCAAATCTAATAGCACCTATGTAAAGCTCACCTTCTAAAACGGATAACGTGGAAAACAGATAATCATCCAGCATTGATGAAAACTTTACGGGTTGCCACGCTTCTCCATCGTCAACTGAATGGACAATCCTCTCACCCATTCCGGCGTAAATTGTATTTCCAATAACCGCCAACTCGCCAACCGTTGTATTCGTCAATCCTGTGTTGACTTCCACCCAAGAATCACCACCCTCCATCGTGTGAAAGATACCACCCTCTAAAGTCCCAGCGAAGACAGTGTCTTCATTGACTGTCAACAACGTGGAGACCCTCCGATTTGTCAAACCTGCATTGACTGCTGTCCAGGAATCGCCGCTATCATCAGAACGAAAAACGCCACTACCATACGTCCCAGCGTACAGCGTGCCGCCAAACGCAGCCAACGCCGTAACGGTATGTGCCATATCTTCTGCGGTGATGCGGGTCCAGGAGTCTCCTTCATCATTAGATCTAAAAATTTCTCCACCTCTACCGGCATGTCCACCTACGTAGAGCAGGTCCTCCATAGCCGCAAACGAGTCAATCTGCTGCAGAACAAAATCATCACGGACAGCAGTCAATTCCGCTTCATTCGCCCTTTTGCGGAAAACTCTATCCCCGACTCCCGCAACAAGGGTTGTCCCTATACTCGAAAGTTCACGAATTAACATAGGTCCGAACCCATCATTCACCTGCAGCCACGTGGCACCGTCATCATCTGAGTACCAAATCCCCGTATTTAATGTACCGACGTATATACGCTCACCAATCACCACAATATCACTGATGGATGCATACTCTTGGAAGTTTGAAACGTGATGCCATGTGTTTCCACCATCGGTTGATGCGTACAAAGTACGCCGCGTGCCAGCGTAGAAAGTCTCTCCCTTTTGCACCAACGCGGTAACACCCGTAAAACCCTCTCCTGGCTCAAAATGTAGTCCAGTATTGACAGGTGTCCACGTATCACCGCGATCCGTTGAACGGAAGATACCCGCACCCTCTGTTCCAGCAAAAAGCACGCCTTTAGGTGCCGCATAGACGGTGAGAATCTCTCCACCGTAGGGACCGTTGGTCTGTACCCAACCTTCCTCTACATCTGCCCTAAGTTGCAGCATGAAACCGCCGAAAAACACCACCGCAGCAATCCAAATGACAGGTAATTTCCGTCGAAACGTGTCTCTTATCTGTTGATCCATCTGTATGTGCCTCCCATTGTTGATTATAGTAGAATCGAAAAATATGTTTACACCGCGTGATAGGGATCTACATGACACGCTTGTAGGGGTTGGGTAACCTTGAAGAAACACCCAAGTAAAAACACCCCTACGGTTCCCTTGTGTGTAAAAGTAATTACCAATACCTTCGCCAAAATTATTGACTAAATAGGGTAAATATCCTAAAGTTATAGGTGAAAATACTAAACTTAAAAAGGATGTTTACCCATGTCAGAGATTGTATCATTATTTACTATTTTCAGTCCACATTTATCAACAACAACGCTCCGTCAGTTCTGCCGCATCGTGTTCGCCGTGCTTGCGATGACCGGGGGTGTGACGATGCGAAATATATCGCGTTGGACGAAAAAAGGCGGAAGTTATC
>ASZN01000126.1 GCA_000406005.1 Candidatus Poribacteria bacterium WGA-3G | reverse complement strand
ATACCATTTCTGATTTTATTGGTTTCCTCTTATGTAGCATAGACTGTTAGTCTGTGTTCCGGTATGCCACCGTCCTTCATAACATGCGGTAATGCGACAACACTGTTTACAAATGGTATAAGTTGACCTACTATAAAATTATAGCAAATTTCGACATGTAAATCTAATTAAACTTGAGTGCGTCTCATAAATACGATTTTGTTGGATCTGATTTCATGGAAAAGGTGCGTTCATTGCCAGAGGCCTGGCAAAATTTGCTTGACGCTACCGAAACCTCGTGATAAATTAGTTTTCTGTACTTAAGTGTAGAGAGTCCTAAATTCAGGAGGCAGCAAGCTAGAAAAAATAAGATTATGGACCTATCTAAATACGTTCTCGTACTCCTAATATGCCTCCAAACTTCGTTCGCTATTTCAGCACCGCGGTTCCATCCCGAAGCGGCGCGACGCTATGATGTCGGGTTACGCGCACTCACGCACGGAGAACAAGAAAAAGCGCGAACCGCTTTAGAGAAGGCTGTTGAACTTGATGCCTCGTTAGCAGACGCACACTACGTTTTGGGATTGATCTATAAAGGTGCCGAAGAATTCCACGCCGCGGCTGACGCATTTCAACGTGCCACAATCGCCGATGATAACTATATTGACGCACATTATGAATTAGGTGATGTACGATTGGTCTACTTAGCAGACCCGACCCAAGCGGCACAAGCCTTACAGAAAGCCGTCATGATGGATGCTGACCACGCTCGGGCGCGAACCCAGTTAGGGGTCGCCTATTTCCGTGAGAACCGAACGGACGCTGCCATCGCTGAACTCCAACACGCGATTAAACTTGACCCGACTTTACGCTCGGCGTACGACACGCTCGGTGCCGCATATCTTCAAAAGGAGGCGTGGCAGTCTGCTATTAACACTTTCAAAACATTGATTGAAATAGATCCGTTCCATGTGAAGGCACACTTTAGTTTAGGAACCGCCTATCGCCGTATCGGGGAAATAGGGATGGCACAGAAGAGTTTACAACATTTTGAGGTGCTGTCTATTGAGGAGGAGCAGTTCACACATCTCAAGCGGTTTGTGCAACAAAACGCCGACGACCCCGAAGCGTGGTACCGACTCGGTAGGATCCAACTCAGACGGCAGCTCTGGCGCGACGCGACGCAAGCTTTAGAACGTTATGTCACGCTCGCGCCAGAAGAGACGCGCGGCTATGAAGCACTCGGTTATATTCACTTCCAACAACAAAACTATCTACAAGCAAAGATGATGTATGAAAAAGTGATTGCGCATAAACCGAATGTCGCGACTTACCGTAATAGCCTCGGCGGCGTTTATCTAATGTTAGAGGCGTATACGGAGGCAATCGCGCAATATCAGACCGCTATCCGATTAAAGCCGTCCGAACCACGCTTCTATCTAAACCTTTCCAAGGCGTATGAACTTGCCGGGCAACACGCAGAAGCCGCGAAAATTTATGAAGAATACGAACGTCTTACATCAAAGTCGAAATAGGAACAAAATGGATATGTGGACTGAAACCCGTTCCTGCCTGTTTACAAAATTCCTAATACTCCTTTCCACAATTGTCGGATTTTTACCTTATGCATTCGCTGAACCCGACCTTTGTCTAATCCCCGCTGGCACGTTTACAATGGGCAGTGATAACGATCTCCCGAACGAAGCACCCGTACATGAAATCCATCTCGATGCCTACTATATCGGTAAGACCGAGGTGACAAACGCCGAATATTATCCGTTCTGGCTTGAAAGCGGTGGCACCGAGAGTGAACATACGCCTATCAGTTATGGAGAGACGTTCGGCACCTGGCCCGAAGTTGCAAAAACGAAGCCGAACTATCCCGTCATTGGAGTCTCATGGGATTCTGCGGTTGCCTACGCAACGTGGCGCGGCATGCGGCTCCCTACCGAAGCTGAATGGGAAAAAGCCGCACGTGGAACCGAGGCTAAACGGTGGCCCTGGGGAGAAACCTTCACGCAACGCATTAAAGACGTAATCGTTCATGCGAACGTTTGGAGACAGTCAGGATCGCGTTTACAACCCGTCGGAACGCACCCTACTGGGGCAAGTCCCTACGGTGCTGATGACATGGCGGGAAACGTCTGGGAATGGGTCGCTGACTGGTATTCGGAAACCTATTATCGCCGCAGCCCTGATCGAAACCCGGAGGGACCAGCAGTTGGAAGTCGGCGGGTCGTGAAAGGCGGTTCATGGTTAAACCCGGAGATGTTCGCTCGGTGTTCCACTCGGATCGGTCAATACCCAGCAATCGGCACCAGTTTCATCGGATTTCGTCTCGCTAAGGACGCAACACCCACGCATGAAAGATAAAACCAGATTTCTTCTGATTGGATTCCTTGTCTATGCTCTGCCTCTATTTTCTGTCGCAGCGATTCAGTTCGTTGATGTAACCGAGAATGCAGGTATCAGCTTTCAGCACATTAACGGTGCGGAGGGGGTATTCCACATCCCTGAAACCCTCGGTGCTGGTGGTGCTTTCTTTGACGCAGATAACGACGGCTACCTCGACATCTACCTCGTCAACAGCGGCTACTGGAACACATCACCATCGGCAAAACAGGCAACGAGCGCACTCTATCGGAACAATCGGGACGGCACTTTTACGGACATCACAGCGACTGCGAAGGTCGGAAACCGCGGCAACTATGGACAAGGCATAACATCTGCAGATTATGATAACGATGGCAACGTTGATCTGTACATAACCAATTTCGGAACGAATGTCCTCTATCGTAACAACGGCGATGGCACCTTTACAGATGTCACAAAGTCTGCAGGTGTCGGTGACAACGGATGGAGCAGTAGTGCCTGCTTCCTCGATTACAATTTAGATGGACACCTCGACCTATTTGTTGTTAATTATCTCGTCTATTCGGTTGATGTTCCATATCCGCCGTGTGGTGAAGACGGAATCCACACCTATTGTCATCCGTCCCTATTTGAAGGCGCGCCAGACCGACTCTATCGCAACAACGGCGATGGGACCTTTACAGATGTCAGTCAAGCCGCAGGTGTCGGGGACATCGGAGGTATGTTTCACGGGAAGGGGTTAGGGGTCGTTTCAGCGGACTTCAACAACGACGGTGCCCCCGATCTTTACGTCGCAAACGACGATACTCGAAACGATTTCTTTTATAATAACGGCGATGGGACATTCCGTGAAATCTCGCTCCTCGCGGGGTGTGCCTACAGTTTCAACGGTGTGGCACAAGCCGGTATGGGAGTCGCTACAGGCGATTACAACGGTGACGGGTGGTTCGATATTTTTGTCACCAACCTCTCTTATGAAACCAATGCACTCTATCGGAACAACGGCGACGGCACCTTTACAGACGTAATTTATGAGGCGCACCTCGGCAAAGAGAGTTACCTTTTCGTCGGGTTCGGCACAGGACTCTTTGACGCAGATAACGACGGATGGTTGGACCTTTTCATCGCGAATGGACATATCCTCGACAATATTGAAGACACACACGATATCCTAACCTATCGTCAACCCGATCAACTGTTCCGTAATAAAGCGGATGGCACATTTCAAGAGGTCTCCGAGAGTGCTGGTGCCTATTTTCAGAACCTTGCAGTCAGTCGAGGAACGCTCTTTGGCGATTATGATAACGATGGCGACATTGATATGCTCGTCACACAATCCAACGGTCCCGTCACCTTATTGCGAAATGAAACGGAGACACAAAACAACTATGTGTCCATTAAAACCGTCGGGGTTATCAGTAATCGGGATGGAATAGGTACGCGCATCATGCTAACGGTAGGTGAACACACTCAGATCCGAGAGGTCAACCCAGCATCAAGCTACCTCTCCAGTCACGACGCTCGCTGCTATTTCGGGTTAGGTGCGAACGTAACCGTAGATAGACTTGAAGTCCGATGGCAGAGCGGCGTTAGGCAGGTCTTTGAAAATCTTCCCGCAAATCAAGAACATACCATCTCCGAATTTTCCGATACACCAGAGGATGCACTCTTCAAAGCAGTGTGGACAGGCGATATTTCAACCCTTCGGAACATGAACATAGATGTAAATCTAAAAGATGCGGTCGGACGGACACCGTTACGCATCGCAGCCGAAAAAGCGGACATCCCTATGGTGATGTTTCTCATCGAAAATGGTGCCGATGTGAACATAGCGGATGCTAACGGCAATACACCACTGATTTTCATCATCAATAAGACAGGAAATCTGGAGATAACCACACACTTAATCGCAAAAGGCGCAGCCGTAAACACCCAAAACCGGACCGGTGAAACGGCGTTGATGTATGCAGCGTGGCGCGGATATACGGATATCGTTGCGTTCCTCCTCGAAAACCGCGCCAATGTTACCTTGAAAAACGGGCAGGGTGAAACAGCGTTGACACTCGCAGAATCAAAAGGACACTCGGAAATTGTAAAGATGCTCAAAGCATCAAACAAAATATTGAGAAAACAGTAGGAGAACCACATGCCTTTGACCCGCGGTGTCACCCTGAAATCAGTTACATTAGCACTTATCCTTATCCCGATCAACTGCTATTGGATTATGTACACGGAAATGGTCTGGTGGGGACTCTTTCCGACGACGATGTCGCTCTTTTTTAATGCCGTCTTCTTCCTCTTCGTCATTACACTCCTCAATTTGCTACTACGACAGGTGAAACGGCAGTGGGCATTGACACACGGTGAATTGCTCGTTATTTACGTCATGCTTTGTATGGCGAGTGCTGTCGCATCCCACGACCACACGCAAGTACTCATCCCCATGATCGGACACGTCTTCTGGTTTGATACACCTGAGAACGAGTGGCGAGAACTTCTCCACCGGTACATGCCGACCTGGGCGACAGTGCAAGATAAAGGGGTTTTGGAGGGATTTTACGAAGGGCAATCCACGCTCTACGATATAGAGGTTCTGAGGACATGGTTAGGTCCGACGTTGTGGTGGACAAGCTTTATTGTGGCACTCCTCTTTGTGATGCTGTGTATCAACGTTATCCTACGGAAACAGTGGACAGAACGCGAGAAACTCGCCTATCCGATCATCCAACTCCCGTTAGAGATGACGCGAGACAGCGGTGCTAACTTCTTCCGAAGCAGAGTGTTTTGGACAGCGTTTATCCTCGTTTCTGTCCTGAACCTTATTAACGGATTCAGCTACCTCTTCCCGACGATCCCTATTGTCGGTGTTCGATTTCGGAATATCAGCCAATTTTTTACTGAAAAGCCGTGGAACGCCATCGGTTGGACACCGTTCTCTATCTATCCGTTTGTCATTGGACTCGGATTCTTTATGCCTCTGGATTTGTCGTTTTCTTGTTGGTTCTTTTACCTGTTTCGCAAGATGCAACGGGTCGGCGGTGCCATCATCGGGGTTCGCGGACTCCCCGGATTCCCCTATGACCGACAGCAGTCTCTGGGCGCATATCTCGGACTTGCAATTTTCGCTGTATGGGCAAGCCGTAAGTACCTTGCAGAAGTCTTTAAACAGGTCGCCATAGGACGCTCCAGTCTTGATGAATCCGTTGAACCGATGCAGTACCGTACAGCGATCATCGGTATTGTGTTAGGATGTATCTATCTCATAGCGTTTTCTGTGAAGATAGGCATCAGCATTTCACTCGGTATCGCCTTTTTTGTTATGTATTTCGCGCTGTCAACGGGGATTACACGTATGCGCGTCGAATCGGGGGCACCAGCGCATGATCTACACTTTATGGGACCGGATTACGCTTTGCCGACGATCTTGGGGTCACGGCGTATGGGCGGTTCTAACCTAACGGCACTCTCTTTTCTGTTCTTCTTCAATCGTGCGCACCGCAGTCATCCGATGCCACATCAACTTGAAGGCTTCCAACTCGCCTCACGTGCGCGGTTTAACCCGAAACCACTCGTTTGGGTGATGCTTTTAGCAGTGATTGTCGGTTCAATCGGTTCTTTCTGGGCATATTTGCATGATGTGTATCAGTTCGGATCCGCTGGAAGTTTTGCACACCACCCTTTCAACCGGCTCCAACAGCAACTCAACTTCCCGATAGGTACAAACATCCCAGAAGTGACGTTTATGGGCATCGGGATGGGATTCACGTTTCTCCTGATGTTTCTACGGATGCGTTTCTTCTGGTGGCCCTTCCACGCTGTCGGTTACGCTGTTTCCGGTGCAGCGGATTGGTGTATGAACTGGCTCTGGATCTCGCTCGTGATTAGCACTGTCGCAAAATGGCTGATTATTAAACAGGGCGGATTACAACTCCATCGGAAAGCAGCACCCTTCTTCCTAGGTTTGATACTCGGTGAATTCGTTGCGGGCAGTTTATGGAGCTTCTACGGCATGGCGACGGAGACTCGGATATTTCCATTTAAAGATTGGTAAATTCATTGGGACTTACGCAGGTTGCTCTTTTGTAGCATAGGAAACCGTTAGCCTGTGCCCTGAGAACGCCTCTGTTTTTTGAGAGTTCACCCACTAATGGAAGTCATATCGTCAAAATTACGTAAATCCTGTTCATTTCAATAACTTTACTATCGAAAAAATTAACACCATCCAAATATCGTCTAATTTACAACTATTGATAATGAAACCCATTATCAAATATATTTTTCCAAAGTAATGATATTTCTCCTAAAACCCACGTAAAACGTTGGTTTGAAGGCTTTGAATCTCGAAAATCTAACGCTATAATTTTGGGGGATCCGTTCTATGTTTCGAGGATGGACGCACCTGCGAATTCCAGCAGCATCGGCACCAGAAAAGGTGTTATTGCCTCTTTACAATCCTGATTTGGCACTCGGAAGGTATTAACGA
Source organism: Candidatus Poribacteria bacterium WGA-3G (assembly GCA_000406005.1). GTDB lineage: Bacteria > Poribacteria > WGA-4E > WGA-4E > WGA-3G > WGA-3G. The sequence continues at coordinate 2,111 of ASZN01000126.1, read as the reverse complement.
AAAGATAAATTTTTGAATGGAAATCGGCGCGTCTCTGAATAGATGTTCGGCTCCGAAAAGTTGAAATAGATGTCGCTGAAATCAAAGGCAGACGGCTTGCTTTCAAAGAATGGATACCGATTGGATGTGCTGTCATCGCTGTCATTGTCTCTATTATTGCCTTGGTAAGATAAAGTAGAACGGACAATTAATACTAATTGTCCCTTGTAGCGCAAACTGTCAGTTTGTGGCACTTACAGGCACAACCTAACAGGTTATACTACAAAGGTGGGAACTTTTGTTGTCGAATTAAAAAGAGAATGGGGATAAACAAAAAAATGGCGAGGTTGGAAAACCTCGCCAAAAATATGTGAGGGAGTGCGATTTTAAGAGAGATCTGATAAACTGCCGGTGCTATCGCCTAATTTCGCCAAATCGACATCCATACGGTTCAGCATCGACAACCAGAGATTGTTCAGCGGTGTCTCTTTCGGATAACGGATATGGCGACCCGTTTTGAGCGTGCCACAGCCAGAACCCGCGAGCAGAATCGGGAGATCGTGATGGCTGTGTCGGTTGCCATCCGCGTTTCCACTGCCGTACGCAATCATGGAATGGTCTAACAACGATCCATCGCCTTCAGGGATTGTGTCCAGTTTTTCCAAGAAATATGCCAACTGTTGCGTATGGTAGATATCGATTTTACGGATTTTTGCCACCTTCTTCTCGTCACCCTTGTGATGCGACAGATAATGATGCCCATCAGGGACATCGACAGCCGGATACGACTTATTGCTCCCTTCATTGGCTAACGTAAAAGTCACGACACGGGTCACATCTGTCTGGAAGGCGAGAATAATCAGGTCCATCATGAGCCGGACGTGCTCTTGGAAGTCTTTCGGGATTTCTTCAGGTGCGATGTAATCGGGCCTTTCGAGCGCCGGGAACTTTTCGGCTGCGTCAATTCGCAGTTCGATGTCACGGATAGCGGAGAAATACTCATCAAGTTTACGCACATCGTTTCCGCTGACTTGACGGATGAGCTCCTTTGAATCCTGCATCACAAAATCAAGGATACTTTTTCGCTGTTGATCGCGCTCGACGCGTTGGGCATTTGGCATAGAGGAAAACAGCCGTTCAAAGGCGAGTTTCGGATTAACCTCTTTCGGGAGCGGCTGCGTCGCGGAACGCCACGACATCGTTGAGGAGTAAACGCAGCTATAACCGGAGTCGCAATTTCCCGATCTGTACCCGGGATCAATGCCGAGCTCTAACGACGGGAGACGGGTCTCTTTACCGATATGCGATGCCGCGGCTTGGTCGACAGAGATTCCGGCGTGAATATCGGAACCGTCGGTTTTACGGGGTTGCGCACCTGTTAGGAAGGCTGCCATCGCTCGTGCGTGATCACCACCCCCGTCGCCGTTGGCGCGTGCCTTATCAGCTGTTAAACCGCTGAGCACCAGTGTTTTATCTTTCACATTCGCTAACGGTTTCAGGATCTCTGTGAGTTCATAATCAGCTCCTATCTGTGCCGGAGTCCAATCCTCCATAATCTTCCCGTTCGGGACATAGAGGAACGCCATCCGATTCGGGACTGTCTGCGTTGCGTTTGCCGGTGCAGCTGCCCACGAGGTAATAGGTCCCATCGCTTCGAGCCACGGTAACGCGACAGTGACACCTAAACCACGTAGAAATGTTCGACGTGAAAGCTGTTTTGATGTGTTCATAATTTTTCCTCTGTGATACTGTCTACTGCCTAAAAGTAGAAACTTCGGCTTCATTGCGACTGCTTCTATTTTTAAAATCGATGTTTTATTTTTCGTTCCACTTGTAGACTATTATTCCGTATCAGAACGGTTTTATTGTGTTTCACGTGGACGCTAAAAAGCGAAACTGAAATCATCAAATTCTTCGGTGTGGAAACCCCTGTCTTTAGGCAGGGGAGGAAACACCGCTCCTTTTTTAGTTTTAGATTCCCCAAAGTGGGGTGCGGGTTGTTTTTTCGCCACAGACCCGTTGGCGATTTTCTCCGATTGAGCTGCTTCTTTTCGGAAGTGCTGTCACCATCTCCGATCCGACCTGACCCGGTGTCTTTGAAAAAACAGGTAATTTCCCTTGCGGGTTGTATA
>ASZN01000125.1 GCA_000406005.1 Candidatus Poribacteria bacterium WGA-3G | reverse complement strand
ATGCAAGAAATTGCAGAAGCCATAAAAACATTAAGTCCGACTGACAGGCATCAGTTACTGAAACTATTGAAAGAGCAAGACGAAGCTGATAAACTGGCAGTATTTCATCAAGTCCTGCTGTCACAAGGCTTAGTTAAAGAGGTGAAGAACCCTCATGTCACTGCCACGATTGAACGGCAACTGATTGAGGTCAAGGGAAAACCTGTCTCAGAAACAATTATTGAGGAGCGGAATAGGCAGTGATCTACTATATGGATAGTAGTTGTCTCGTTAAACGTTACGTCAATCAAATTGGTTCAGAATGGGTTCTCAGCATCACTGATCCTGTTGCAGGGAACGAAATTTACACTGTCCGCATTACAGGTGTTGAGATTGTTTCTGCTATCTCGCGACGGAAACGGGATGGCACAATTATCTCTGCTGACGCAGCGATGGTAATTGCCACCTTGAAAAATGACTTACTGAATGAGTATCAGATCATTGAGGTGACCGAGCAATTGGTGAATCGGGCGATGACTTTAGCTGAAACTTATGGTTTACGCGGCTTTGATGCGGTGCAGCTTGCAGGGGCATGCGAAGTTCAGGCACTTTGTATCGTAAGTGGAATTCCGCCGCTCTCTTTTCTTTCTGCAGATAAGGTGCTCAATGCCGCAGCTACAGCTGAAGGGCTGTCAGTAGATGATCCAAATACCCACCCTTAAAAAGGAGTTGGAACACCATGAAGCATTCACATCCGCTGTCATGGAGTTCGCCGCGTTTGGTTATGATGGGTGTGAGTTTGGATTTTTAGGAAGGATAGCGAACATAAATGAAACTGCAAAAAACAATTCCACTTTCGTCTATCTACAACCGAGAGGAAGAGTTCTCAGTCGATCTTGCCGACAATCTTGATGCCCTCAGAGTCGGAAGTTTTGAGGATCCGGAGACAGAATCCAGTATTGGCACGCGTAGAGCAGACATTGTTGCTGAAGGCGAGGATGGCATACTCGTGGTCGAAAATCAGTTTGGCCAGAAAGATCAGTTCGGCAAGGCAGATTGGGATCACTGGGGCAGACTTGAGGCTTACGCTCGATCACGAAATGCTACCGTAGCTGTATTGGTAGCTGAAAGTTTTGAAGATCTCATGATTGTCACATGTAACCGGCGTAATGAGGAGAGCAACATCGATTGGTATCTTATTCAAGCACAAGTCAACTCCCATGAAGAGTTCTCCTTTCATCACGTTGCTGGACCTGCGATAGATATCCAAATTGGACCGGTAACCGATGTTGAGTATAGTAAATTCTGGGCACCAGTTCGCGCGGGTGAATTCGGCGAATTGTTTGTGGGAACACCAGTGCCTATTGGTCCTAGCGATTGGTGGATAGGCAAGACTATCAATTGCATCGGAGTTTGGCTTTGTATTAGAAACCAGCGATGCTATGTCCAATTGGAATTTTACGGAGAAAACCCGTCGGAACGCAGAGACGAAATCATGATGTTATTTCCAAAATCGGAATACAATTACGAATGCAAAAATACTGCCACACTTGCAGTCAAATTCCCTGTCCTTGACAAAGGCAAGAAAGATCGAGACGCTTGGGATGAAATCCGTAAGAAATTAGTCACCATGGGAACCGACATCTACAATAAAATTAACGAATCTGAATTATAGTTTTGAGATGATGTATACCATTTGCTGTTGAATTGTACTTTGACCTTTCAACTGAACAACAAGCTGCTAAATTGATATAATGGAATTTGAATGGAACTCCAACAAAGCAACAAGTAATCTTGCTAAACACGATGTATCTTTTCACGAAGCATCAACCGTATTTGGTGATCCATTGGCATTTACATTTCCTGATCCAGACCACTCATATGATGAAACACGATACATCACAATTGGCGAGTCAATACAAGGACGGTTGCTGATTATCTCTCATACGGATCTTGAGCAACGAATCCGAATTATTAGTGCCCGTAAAGTGACGCGCCAAGAAAGGAAGATATACGAAAATGGCTGATAAAACTGATCTTAATGACGAATTGCGTCCAGAATACGACGAAACGCTGTTAAAAAATGGCACTCGTGGGAAGTATGCAGAGCGATACGCCGAAGGGACAAATATTGTTAGACTCGATCCAGACATTGCTGCTGCTTTCCCGAGCGAAGAAGCCGTTAATGAAGCATTACGGTTCGTATTGAAGGTAATGGACGACACAAAGCACCTCGCTCGTCATGCTGATTGATGACAATGATTTTTGCTAAACCGACTGCGACTTCAACTGAAAGACAATTAATAGTGGAAGGATTTACCGTGAAAGTGCATGAATTCACGCTCATTTTAACAACCGAGCCTAATGAAGAAGAAGCAGATCGACTCTATAGTATTTTTGGTAACGGAACTATTGTCACAGTTGATGGGGTGCCGCAGATTCACTTTCAGCGTGAGGACCTTTCCTTGGAGTCTGCTATTGTTTCCGCGCTACTGGATGTCCGAAAAGCAGGTTTTGAGGCTGGCTGTGTACACATAAAACCAATAGATGTACTTGGAAAGGTGGGCAATATAGATTTACGAGAACACGGCATTAGTAAAGCACAAGCAGCGGAACTGCGTGCTCGCTTGGCATGCTTTGCCGAGGATTGGGAAAGTCCTGAAATGGATATCTATGACAACTATGATGCGGAAAAAGCTAAGCTGCAAACAGAATGAAAATACATTAATTCACGTTGATGCTAACAACCGAGCCAGATGAATTTTGAGAGCGCACGCTTAAAAAGCGAATCTACACTTATAAAGGTTATCCTACTCTGCATCCTAATCGCCACCGGTGCTTTGGTATTGCGGAATGTTGGACACAGCGGACTTCACTTTTGGGACGAAGGGTTCCACGCGATCGTGGCACGGAATTTGACGAAACATCCGCTCAAATTCACGCTCTACGACCAGCCGTGGCTCCCTTACGATTACAAAGGGTGGGGTGAGAACCACATCTGGCTACATAAACCACCGGTCGCGATGTGGACGATCTGGGTTTCGCACCTGATTTTCGGTATCAACACCTTCGCACTCCGATTGCCGTCTGCAATCAGTCTCGTTGTAACGGCATGGTTGACGTATCGGATCGCAGCGGATCTTTTTGACAAACGGGCAGGACTCATCGCCGCGTTTCTTCACGGATTCAACCCGTTCCTGTTCGCGTCTGTTCACGGCTATCGCTATTCGGACCATATTGATATTGCGTTACTCCTCTGGGTACAGGTCTCGTGTTGGTTCCTACTTCGTGCGGTTCGGAGCGGAAAACGGCGAAATTACATCTTATCAGGGGTCGCGATGGGGATCGCGTATCTCTCGAAAAGCTACCTCGCTTGCATCACCTTCGGTATCGCACTCGTTGTCTGGGGAGTTGCGAAAGGAAAACAGATCTATTACGAGCGGTATGCAACGGATAACGGCACGCCAAGCGAAACGATAGACGAAAAGATCCGACTCAGCGACATCGGACTGCAACTATTAGCAGCAATTGCGACAGTCGCACCGTGGACCATTTATTGCCTTATATACTATCGAAAGGAATTCTTATGGGAACATAAACGCGTCATCGACCATCTTAACACAGATGTCGAAAGTTGGGGCGCGAGTTGGGATCGACCGCTATTTGACTATATGCCGCTGTTCTATCCGGTGTTCTATGCTGCACTCGTCGCAGCGGTGTTGTGCCTGTTAGTCGTTATGTTCAGGCGCTGGAACTTAGCCGAACTTTTTGTGTTAGCGTGGGGTATCGGTGTTGTTGTACCGCATACGCTTGCACACACGAAAACACCCTCAGCGACGATGATCGCCGTGCCGCCGCTACTTATCTGTTTCGCAGCAATTATCAGCCGCGCGTGGCAACGCCGAAACTGGATTTACGCCGCAATTTGGGCATCAGGGATGCTCGCAATTACGATTGTCTCTGGGGGACGCTCGCTGGTCAGAGGGCGAGACCAATTTGATGGGCTAAAGAAATTCGCACCGTTCATTGAGACGAATTTTTGGATCGTGGAGCAACTCATAGCGTTCGGTGTTCTGGTTGCAGTCTTCGCAGGTATATATACGTTAGTGCGTCAGCAGAATGTGCAGAGATGGATGCGGATCGGACTCCGTACAGTGGCACTGCTGCTCGCCTTGTTCTACGTGATAGGTTATGTACACGCCGCGTATAACGTCACAGAACGGAACGTTAGAATCCCGTTGTATGAACAGAGCGGACCCCGTCTCCAACGCGAGTTACCGGAGAACGCCTGCTTTTTTCTCGACGATGAACGCGTCGGCGCGCACTTCGATCTGATGTACTACGCCGATCGGTCAACGTACCAGATTTACAACGTACACATGTCGGCACCACGCGATTTCGTGAGCCAAGCCGAGATCGCACGCGAGGCAGGGGCGATTCCGTACCTGTTCTCTGTGAAGGACACACATTATGATTATCCGTTGTTCCTTGAAGGCGAAGTGGACATCGGAAACGGAAAAACACGACGCTATCGCGTTTTTGAAATTACAGAAACTCAATAACTAAACGAAATATAAATCTGGGGTTATGGTCTAATACATATTATGCGGATTATATCCGATTTGTTGGAACACATCAAGCCTATAATAAAATCAACGTTGCCACAATCTAAGGTGATAATTATGGAGATTAAACCCATCAAAACTGAAGCAGACTATGAAGCTGCACTGAAGGAAATAGAACAACTGTGGGGGGCAAGTTATGGTTCACCAGAAGCAGATAAACTTGATGTGCTTGTTACACTGGTAGAAGCTTATGAAGAGGAACATTATCCGATTCCACCGCCAGATCCTATTGAAGCAATCCTTCACTACATGGAGAGCCAAGGGTTATCTGAATATGACCTTGAACCCTATCTCGGTTCGCGTCCTTATGTATCAGAAGTCCTGAATCGGCAACGCAGCTTGTCTCTCGACATGATTCGGAAATTGCACAAAGAACTCGGAATCCCAGCAGATATTTTGGTTCAACCTTATGCATTACGAACGGCTTCATGAAAACTTTCGATCTTCATTAGAATTATTTTCAACAACATTTCCATTTTGTAGGAATTTGTCATCAAAATTAGCATATATTATGGGGAAAACAAAGATTATGAAATTATTACGATATACACTATTCCTATCCACAGTTTTCACACTCGTCACCTTATCGGCAAGTGCACAAGTGGATTGGAAAGCACTTGATGTAGGTAACCTATCGTCTGCCATCTTTAACACCGCAGTTGTTGGGTATCCGAGCAATCCAACAGCGAACCCTTCAGGTTGGTGGCCCGCAGGAACGAACGACTCCTACATCTTTGAGGGCAATATCTGGCTCGGTGCTAAGAAAAACGGTCAGATAGCCGTCTCTGAATCGGATGGTCGGCAAAGCGAAATTTGGCCCACGGATGATATACCGGAGGTTATCTCAAACAAACCTGGGGTAACATCAAAAGGGACACCGACAAGCCAAACCATCATGTTCAAATGTTCCGATACCAACCCGGAAGCAAACAGAGGCGAGATCCTCGGTTTAGAACTCGAAGTCAACGGGTTCCAATGGAGCTACGCACCGCTCTACGACTTCTTTATCCTTGCGTACAACGTCCGAAATACGGGCAGTGATACGCTTGAAGATGTGTTTATGGCGTTCCGCTATGACGTGGACATCTCCAGTAACGAGACAGGCACGGCAAGCTACTCTGCGGATGACTTCGTCGCACTCGATCAGACACCGGATGGTCTCAACCCGGAGGCACATCCGAACCGGTATCTCTCTTACGGTTTTTCCAACGCCTCTGCACCCGGCTATATCGGTTTACGGGTACTGGACGCGTATATCGGCGATGCCGCAGATGACCCGGCTGCGAAAATTCCATTCGCTGCACACAAACGGATTACAATATCCACGGATCCGTCAACGGACGCGGAGCAATATGCCTTAATCAGTGTGCCAGGGGTCGAACCACTTCCGGCAAACTATGACGATCAACGCTTTATCCAATCCTACGGACCCATTGAATCCTTAGCACCGGATGAATCCTTCAATATTGTTATCACCGTAGCGATTGGTGAAGGACTCGCAGGTCTGCAAGCGTCCGCCGACTGGGCACAGAAATTGTACGACGACGGTTATGTCGCGCCTGCACCGCCCCCCTCACCGCTGGTTACGGCGTACCCTGCTGATGGACAGGTCACCCTCGTCTGGGAGAGCGAAGGACGCTGGGTCAATGAAGGTGTCGGCAAGCGTATCGAAGAATATATTGATGTAACCGATCCCGAGAAAATATTTGAGGGGTATCGGGTCTACAGACGTGATGTCTCTTACGACGGGTCCACCGGAGACCCCGTCGAAGACTGGACGATGCTGATGGAGTTCGACAAACCGAGTGCGACCGGAAATTTCTTTACGGTGTCACACGTCGGTAAGCAGTCAGATGCGGTTATTGAAAACATGGGCGACGAACCGTTCTTTGCCGATTTTTTCAAGAGTGCTGTCTATATGATCAAATTCGATTCCAGCACGAGTTTTGAAGTCGTCAACACAACGCTTTGGGAAGTCATGCCTTACAACGCAGCGTTTCCTGGAGATGGTGGCGGATACGTCGTCGTTGATCCCGACACCTTTACAGCATTCCCAGATGGTATGTACCGCTCCGGTACCCTCATCTACTTCGGTGGTCTCTACGTTCAGATTACCGACGGTCCCTCAGGTCCCCCCGTCGCTGGCGACATCTTCCGCATCGTTTCCACGCCTTCGCAGGCACTCGGTGAAGACGAAGGTATCAAGAATTTCTACACCGATGGCGGCTTGACCAACGGACTCGAATACACTTACGCCGTTACCTCTTACGATACAGGCAACCCGAAAACAGGATTGATTGCGATGGAGAGTAGCCAAATTGAGACGATGGTCCACGTTGTTCCGCGTGCGCAACCTGCCGGATACCGTGAACCGACTGCTGATATAGAACAACATGGACAAGGCGTTGTTACCGTCGAGCCGATGGTACTTGCCCCCAACAAAGTCACTGGACACCAGTATAAAATGGTCTGGTACGGTGCACAACAGACAGACGCCGCTGCATACATCACCGGTCCCGGTTATCAGCCCCCCGCTTATGAGATTATCAACACAACGACAAACGAAACCGTCGTTGAGAGACAGCCCTTTGATTGGTATGACCCTGAGCATCAAGAAGCCGTTGAAGTGCTTTCGCCGATGTTCGATGGTATCGTCTTGAAAATAACAGGTGTTGACGTGTCCTACGGAAGTCCAACCGAAAATCCGATTAACGCTGTCAAATTGACAGCCGGCACAGTGACGGGGTGGGAGGTAAACATTCAATCCCCAGGTGTCGGTGAGAACACCTGGCCGAACATCTTTTGGGTAACATACTATCGTCCCCACACCTACTCGATTACGTTTGTTGACGATACACACGTCAAGGTGGTGGACGAAGACACAGGCGAAGAAATTCAATTCAACGACCAGCGTGCTGACGGATACGCCATTCTAACAGGCACTGGCTGGCGTGATGCGTACGTCCCAGCCGAGACACCCGGCTTCTTCCGAATTTTCATCCGGGGTGGGTACGTCTACATCAAAGACCCTAACGGAGAAATTTCGGCTGGCGATGTCTTCACTGTTGAAATGGGTGGTGTCAGCGCGCCACGAGATGGCGACGAATTCCTTTTGACAACAAAAGGAGAGACCGCCGACGCTGAAAATATTGAGGCGGACCTCGGGAAAATCCGTGTTGTTCCGAACCCGTATTTCGTTACGAATAGAGCGGTAACATCGGAAGGAACCGACAAGGTCTTTTTCACGCATCTGCCGCCACGGTGTACCATCCGGATTTACACGTTAGCCGGTGAATTAGTCCGGACAATCGAACACATCAGTACCGAACCTTATAGCCCAGATGACCGTTCTTCGCAAGGCGATAAGGGTGGAACAGCATCTTTTGAACTCCTTAATCGCTATAATCAAGCACTCGCGAGCGGTGTTTACATCTTCCATATTGAAGCCCGAGACGCGAGCGATGCCGTCGTCGGCAACAAAATCGGCAGATTCGCCATTATCCGATAACAGGAGAACTCCATGCGATATATAACTTACATTCTTTTCTCTGCACTCATAGCATTGTGGGTTGTCCCGATTCATGCGACAACCAACGTCGGTACGGCAGGCGCGCAATTTCTGAAAATCGGTCCCGGTGCGCGAGTAGATAGCCTCGGCGGCGCGTTCGGCGCACTCGCCGACGATGTCACCAGTATCTATTGGAACCCAGCAGGCATCAGCCAACTGGAAAAAACCAGTTTTTCGGATACGCATACAATCTGGCTTGCCGATGTCCGATACAACTATCTCGCATTCGCTGTACCGATAGAGAAGGTCGGCACCTTGGGCGCGAGCGTCACATTCCTCAATGTACCGGATACCGAAATTACGACCCTCGCAAAACCGGACGGCACCGGACTCTGGTATTCCGCTTATGATACAGCAGTCTCAGTGGCGTATGCAAGGCAACTCTATGAACAGGAATCCGGCGTGAAACTCTCTGTCGGTATCAACGCTAAATATATCCACCAGCAAATCCATCGCGAAAATGCGAGAGGTGTCGCGATTGATGTCGGCACACTCTACCACACGGGTTGGCGGAGTCTACGTATCGGAATGTCTTTCTCGAACTTCGGACCAGAGATGCGTTTCAGTGGTCCCGATCTGGAAAGCGGCTCCGAAGTCGCCGGTGCCCAGCGGACAGCGGATTACCGTCCGTTCCCTGAGACATCAAATCCGACGCGGACGGCGGCGTTAGAAACCATCGAATTCCCGTTACCCTCTAACTTCAGACTCGGTATCGCCTACGATGTCATTGATATCGAGGATAATCTGCTCACGCTTGCACTCGACGCAAACCATCCGAACGACAACAGCGAACGGTTGAACATCGGTATGGAGTATTGGTTTAAAAAGATGGCGGCGATTCGCGCTGGCTACAAATTCCGGTTAGGCGAGGACCGTGCGG
>ASZN01000124.1 GCA_000406005.1 Candidatus Poribacteria bacterium WGA-3G | reverse complement strand
AAGAGCACGCTGCGTAAGTCCTAATCCAATAAGGAGACCGCTTCTCACAGATGAATGAACAATTATCGATAGAAACACCGGAACAGATTGACATCAGTTTTCAGAAGGCAGGTATCGGGTCGCGTTTCTATGCGGCACTCATTGATACTGGGCTGCTCGCGCTCATCCTTTTTGTCGGATATTACGTCAACCGAAATTTCATCGTGGAACTTGGCGACACCCTCGGCAACTGGCTCGGTGCGATCGGTGGTATCCTTGTCTTCGCACTTTTCTGGGGTTATTATATGGTGTTTGAGGTCACCTCAAACGGGCAAACCCTCGGGAAACGGGCACTCGGTGTCCGGGTCATCAAAGACGGCGGCTATCCGATCGGTTTCGCGGATTCCGCAATCCGAAATCTCGTTCGCGTCGTCGATTTTCTGCCTTTCTTTTATGGTGCTGGTCTACTGACGATGCTGATAAACGGCAATTGGCAGCGGTTAGGCGATTTAGCCGCCGGAACACTCGTCGTCAAAACGGCACGCACGGATCTGAAACCTACCGGGGCAAGCACAAACACACGCGTACCGGTTATCAACATTCCACGAGAAGAATTTAACTACGACGGATGGATCCGACTTGAACTGGTGACAGAGATGGAATTCGGTGTCATTCGTGAATACCTGAGCCGCCGCGGAACGCTCCCAAAATTTCGGCGTTCTGAACTGGCACGCACCGTCGCCAGTCCGATCATCGAAAGGATGGGCGGCAGCGGTTCAATAAGTTACGATAGGTTTTTAGAAGAAGTCTACGCACTTAAGACATCGGAAACAGACTAAATTCCAATTCGACCAACGTATTCGGAGAGAGGGTTTCGATATCGAAGTCATGGCAACCCGTCGAGGAGAGTAGAGGATGACTGCTCATTTTAATTCCTTTTGTCTGAGAATCTATTTACATGCCAACTAAACTGCATCATACCTTCGCAACAATTCAACAATTTTCCCGGCATCCGCTCTCCGCATCCGCTGTGCCACTTGCAGCGGTGTCAGACCTTTCCGGTTCTTAAGGTTCGGATTCGCACCTTTAACGAGCAAGGCTTCTAACGCTGCACGCTGTTTTTCACCGTCCTTTATCGTCGATCGGATCGCCTCAAACAGTGCCGTTTCATCCTTATTATCAACGGCATCAATCGGTGCACCTTTCTCAATAAGCAGGTCAATGACCTTAAGAAACCCAGCCTTCGCTGCACAATGCAACGCCGTTTTCCCTTTAGAACTCCGAACATTGATATCCGCGCCGAGTTCCAAATATCGTAATACTTCCTCCGGATGTTCGCCTTTATCGCCACGGCAGACGTAGACAAGCGGGGGCCACCCCATGTGACCCGGCGCGTTAATATCTTTCGACGGGACACCGTGCGCCTTGAGCAACCGACGCATTTCGGAACCGTCATCCAAGATACGCGGTGCTTTATCTGGATCCGCACCGTTCTCAAGCAGCATCTCGGTCATCTCTACCTGATCCTCGCCGACCGCATAATCTAACAAAATTTCGCTGTACGGTTCGATGATTGCACCCCGTGAGATTAATAGTTTAACAATCGCTACGTTCCCACCGATGATGGCATAACAGAGCGGGGTCGTCCATTCCGTGTCTCGGTGTTCAACAGTGTGCGGTTCCCCTGATGGCAGCATGACCGATTGAAGGTATCCGCTGTTAACGAGGCTTGTGTCGCGATCAAGATGCGCACGAACGGTATCGTAATCTCCGAGATAGGCAGCACTGTGGATGTCAACTTCTGCACCTTGTGTCAGTAGATAGTCCGCAACTGCGTCGCGTCCTTCGTGCCGTGCGACACAGTATGGTGTGATTTCGATACCGTGTTGACTCAGATGGCATCCCGGCAGATGTATATCGGCACCGCGTTCGAGGAGGAATTGAACCATCTCCAGTTTCCCGCGATATGCCGCTTCCCACAGCATCGTCCGACCGTGCGAACCGATGGTGTGAAGCCACGCGGGGTTGTCATCAAGCAGCTGACCAACAGTTTCGAGATCACCGCGTCCCGCTGCTGCAACAACAATCTTCAGAAAATCGCTCTGTTTTCCAGTAAGTTGGACTTTAGGCATTTATCTTTTGAAACTCCTGTTGCACCCTAATCTGTATGAAGATTAAAAAATTAATTCGGTAATTTCTTGGGAGGTCCGGTGCGGTTGCAAAACCGCACCATAGGTGTCAATTTAGCGATTTTTGGCAGCACCTTAGGCGTTAGTCAATAAACATGCCGCCCCTACGGGGCTTAGTTTTTTTTGCACACACGCTGCTATAAACATTGCGTCGCTACGCGACTGTAGAGGTTTTTGAAGTCTTCAGGGTTTTCGCGTAGAATCCGGTTCGGTTGGAAACCGAACCTACCGGCCCTGGGTCCGAGGCGGTTTTTCTTCTTAAATTGACACTTATGGTGCGGTTGCAAAACCGCACCTACCGGCCTCGGGAAAAATGGACTAATACCAATTCTAATTGACGATTCGTCTTAAAAGTGCCACCATTTTTGAGCTGTGCCCGGTTCGGTTAGGAAACCGAACCTACCGGGCCTGGGTGGACGGTGTACGGTTAATGCAATATAAACTTTTAGAAATGGTATAACCTTGTTTAAGCATCAACGACGCGCGGGCGACCCCCAATAGACGGCGGTAACAGCATCCGTTTCTGCTGTTCGCTCAACTCGCCGTATTTGCTGATGTCGTAATAATGCCCTGCCCATGCGGAATGTCCCGGACTGTACTTATAGAGCAGCGACCGGCGTTGATGCTTCGCTGTCCACGGCATCGTCCCGTGAACCAATGCTTCCGTGAAGAAAAGCACATCGCCTGCACCGAGTGCCGGTTGGACGACATAGTGCGTCGGACGCTCAAATTGTCGCACCTCTGACGGAATTTCCCGCAAGAAATTGCTCTTATGGCTACCGGGGATACAAGCGAACCCACCCGCGCCTGCCGGTGCGTCTGCCAAGTTGTAGGTCATCACACACAACCCGTTACGCATGATACCGTCGCGATACTTATACCAGTGATCGCCTTCAGGACCGCCGGGTCTACCGCCGTCTTCACCGCCGTGCAATCCGCCGCGTCCGTTTCCCTCTTCCATGAAGATGGCATAGTCGTGATCTAAACGGACGTTTGGACCCAACAGATCGATGAGATACGGCAGGATTTTCGGATGATCAATCAATCGCTTAAACGGTTCACCCCAGAGACTCGGCGGTCCCTGGCGTTCGGTGTTATTGATGATATCGTTCATCTCAGCGACTTCATCTGCACTCAAGACATTCTTTATAACCAGATACCCTTCAAGGTCAACCTGAAATTTTTCTTCACCTGTCATGTTAGATAATCCTTTCTATTGGCTTGTCAGCTGTCAGCCGTCAGCCACTCACTGCAGGTGGGGTTTGTAACGCCGCTTTCTGAAACGTTCCACCGCCTGCAGGTGGGGTTTGTAACCCCGCTTCTTGTTACCCTTCAATTCTTCTCGATAACCGGCGGTCGTCTACCGATAGACGGCGGCATTAGCATCCGTTTTTGCTGCTCTGTCAACCCGTCATATTTGCTGATGTCGTAATAATTACTCGACCATGCCGAGTGTCCCGGACTGTACTTATAGAGCAATGACCGGCGTTCATGGTCCGCTGCCCACGGCATCGTCCCGTGGATGAGTGCCTCCGTGAAAAAGATCACATCCCCCGCTTCGGCTGCCGGTTGCACGACATAGTGTGCCGGACGCTCGAATCGGCGTACCTCTGATGGAATCTCCGGTACAAAATTGCTCTTATGGCTGCCCGGAATACAAGCGAACCCGCCAGCACCCGCCGGTGCATCCGCCAGATTGTAGGTCATCACCGACAGACCGTTCCGCATGACACCGTCCCGATATTTATACCAATGATCGCCGACGTGTCCACCGGCGCGTCCACCGTCCTCACCGCCGTGCAACCCGCCACGTCCTTGACCTTTCTCCATAAAGAGCGAATAGTCGTGATCCAGCCGGACATGTGGACCCAACAGTTCGATGAGATACGGGAGGATTGTCGGATGGTCGATAAGTCGTTTAAACGGTTCCCCCCAGAGGCTCGGCGGTCCTTTACGGTCGCCGCTATCAATAATCTCGTTCATCTCGGCGACTTCATCGTCGGTCAAGACGTTCTTTATGACGAGATACCCTTCGAGATCTACTTTGAATTTTTCTTCACCTGTCATTTATAGAAACTCCTTTTTTTGTGCTGTCAGCCGTTAGCCAGAGAATCTTATGTATGAAAATGATAACATATCCAAAGGACGGATGTCAATTATTATACGATTAGCGGCTTTCTTTGGGCATCGTTTTTCTGCTGTTTCTACCTGTTTCTCATCGCGCCGGTCTCTATTAGGACTTACATCACATGCAGGGTTTTTGCTGCGGTGTTTCTTCAGGGTTTGGAACCCCGCCTGACGCACGTATTATGTAGAATCTCATGAAAAAATGCGTAAGTCCTATCTATCTGGCATTGAAAGTTTCCTTTGTAGATTACCATTCCTGTGGCGTATACGAGCCGTGTAAGCTTGAGATACTTGCGAGTCTTGCTTCCATTGTTTTGAGGGAGATAAATAACTTTATCAACTGCTGTTCTTCCCTCAACCGGAGGTTATACCATCTCAGTAGGGACTGATCTGTGGCGTGGAGATTTTGGAAAGCGTCGTCCCGTATCTCTGGCATTCTGGCTTCTGCGTGTGCTATCTGGTAACGGTTATAGAGTTCGTGTAAATGTTCAATCCTTGCGTCAATGTTTTCTAACCGCGCTATCTGTGCATCGACACGTTTGGAGAGTGTCTCTTTCAAGAGAGTGTCTATCCGGGCGTACGTATTCCCGAGGGTCTCACGGACGTATTCTTGGTGCAGGTCGTAAAGGGTTTTAAACCGATTTTCTGCAAAGACGGCGCTGCTTGGGTCGCAGATCCGAAGTCTATCGGAGAGTCTTTTTCTGAATGTGTCCTCTGTGCGGTCTTGGGTTTCCCGTTCGGGGAATTGCTCTATAATCCCGATGACGACATCGCCGCGTCGGAACCCTCTGGCGAAAAGTGAGATGGCATATTCTATCTCGTCGGGTGAGAGATGGATGGGTCGCAAGGCTGCTGTTTCTCGGACCTCTTCAAGTTGTTCGTCGTCATAGACGATCGGTTTCTCCTCAATTGCGCGTGGTAACTCTATTTTTGGGTTCTGGTGTTTTGTGTTCATGGTTTGACCTCCGTGCGAAACGCTGCGACAGGCTGCGACAGGCTGCGACAGGCTGCGACAGGCTGCGAAAATTTCGGCAGTTTTAATTTAATGTTATCATAATTATAGTAAAATATGTTTTAAGTGTATCATATATAAAGTAAAAAGTCAAGGGAAATATTTGGTTTTTGGTAAGGATTTTTATGGTAGGATTTGAAAATGTATGGACGTTTACCGGTGTACGCCCCTCTGACACTGTTTCTGAACTTCGCGAAAAAATGGGAATGGCGCGTTGCCTTCCCATTTTTTAACATGCGATGAATAACATTTCTATGAATCTTCTTATTTTTCTGATGTCCGCAATCATTCAGACAAGGGACAGATTCCCTCAAATTCAATAGTTGCAGGGTTTTCGTTTGAATAAAATTTAGGACGGATTCCCTTAAATCCGACCTGCAATTGTGTAGGTACTAGTAATTCTAAATCTAATCGAAGAACATTTTCAATTGTGTTTGACAGTTTCAAATGGAGGATTGAAACCAGACGGGCGAATTTCTTAAATCGTTCCGGGGTTTGTCTAAATTGTTGATAGAGTTTCGGGATTGCGGATTCAGTCACTTGCAGTTGAGGTTCATGTGACGATGAGGACATGCCACGGATATACATCTCTAGCGTCATTTGATCGAATGTATTGTTTTGGCTCAGTCTCAGATTAGCATCTTCCAGTTTTTCATCAAGCAGGATCCTTCGGGCACGCATTTTGGCAATCTCGTCTGGAGGAATACCGTTAACAGTTGCCTGAGAAAAAAAATCATAACCTTGGTTCCTACTGTCTACATCAAGGGTAACCTCACAGACGGTCTGGGAATCAGACATGGTCTCAACTATTTCTTGGATACTACCCCATGCAGCATCATTTTGGTATGCAAAGCCAAAATGCCTGCTATAGGTATCCCTTAATGAGCGCAAAAAGCTAGTATCTTGGGGTGATTCTGGAAGAAGTTTTACAGATATATTGGTTGAATCTCTACGTGCCTCCAGAAGCGGAAGGAAACCGAATTGTCCATCTGCTGAACACAACAGCATGAATTCTCCAGGATCGTCTTCAATTACAGCAGTAGGTGATGGATTAGTCATTGTTTGTGCATCTTGACCTGACAATTTCACTACTAAATCTTGATAGACTTGAGTAATGGTGACTGAACGCAAATCAAGATATCCAACTGTTGGCAAAATTCCAGGAATT
The DNA here is from genome assembly GCA_000406005.1 of Candidatus Poribacteria bacterium WGA-3G. Classification (GTDB taxonomy): domain Bacteria; phylum Poribacteria; class WGA-4E; order WGA-4E; family WGA-3G; genus WGA-3G. The sequence continues at coordinate 2,559 of ASZN01000124.1, read as the reverse complement.
TCTGTGTCATCAAGCCTAACTGGAAGAATATACTCCTCATTTTCTTCAAACGCCCTCGCCTGAGCATTCTCAAGTTCGTGGTTCGCCCATAACTTCCGCGCATAATGCTCAGACAAAAATGTGACACAGTAACGTGCCTTGTCTTTGTAAACTGATGATAGGTGGGTATAGAGGTTTTTTCCCCAAAGTTGGGCTCGCTCATATTTGTCGTAAAATACTTTGTAACCGTTGTTTTCCAAAAGTTTAGCTAATGCTTCAACGTGCTGGCGATCTTCTCCAGCAAAGGATAAAGCAACATCATACTCGTATTCTCTCATTTTTAAATACCTCCAATAATACATTTGGGTTTTGATTAGTTCCGTTATGGTGTGGTTGACGCTGATGTGCTAGAGTCAACAATCTTGAACAAGTGGTTCGCGAAAATAATTGCTTCTACTGCTTCCTCCGCGGTGAAGTTTATATTTCGATGACACGGAGGATTTTTGTATAAGCCCATAGCACTGGTAAACAAAGCCAATGTAGCTTTCTTTTCATCTTCTGTCTGATTTACATCCGTCAATTTTCCGGTATCAGGATGGAATGCTTTCTCCATCAATCTGGCATCACGATCTTCTTTAGTATATCCTCCTGTCTCGCGAACTGTTACCTCTACCTCTTTGAAAGCTTGGAATACGGCGGTGTCATAAGTGCCACGTAAAAATAGAGGCCAGACTTTATCAACCATTGTAGGATGCAGGAGTTCTTTAGGTAATAAGTTTGCTTTGCGGTAGGCTTCCACGCCAGTAGCGTTTTCTAGTTTGAGTCCACGCCTCGTAATGAAAAACCAACCTCCGTTTTGCGATGGATCCGGTGCTACAAGTCCTTGATTCTCCAGCCATATCCATGCTTCTGCAAAGGCATAGCGAATTTCACTTTCGCTCTCATGAGGATAGTCTCTTAGTGCTGCTCCTGAGGTCAAATTAGATCGACTGAACATCCGTCTCTTTTTGGTGCCTCCGGAATTAAGATATTCTAGGATGATACCTGCCAATTCTTCAGGTTCAAGTTCCAATAAGGTTTCATGATTGGGAAGCAATGTATGAATAGACTGCATAATATTACCTCTTAAATTGTATTATGGTTAAGCGTTTGATTACTAATATATTGTGCTTGGTACGTTGGTAAGGGTAACATTCTCACCAGCGACGCACCTATTACGCCTCTGTAATTATGTGTAATTATGTAAGCAAATTTCATGCCAATTTTTAAAACCCTTATATTATCAAAGTCGGGCTGGAAAGCGTGACATTTTGGCAGATTTTTGAATATGACATATTGTCGCGTTCAAGAAATAGATGGGCAGTGTGTGCCATTTTGACACAGGTGTTTTTTTAAGTTATAAGTGGTAAGTTAAGAGGGCTGTTGTGGTGAAGTGCCAACCTTTATTCAGACCAAAAATTAGCGAAGTTAAGACAAGTTTTGTTGTTCAAAATCGACAGGTGTCAAATAGCCTAACGCCGAGTGCGGGCGTTTTGGTGATACACCTGTGTGATAAAATGACCGATGCGATCTCTCGTCTCCATAACATCCTTGTAGTCGTTGAGATGAACTTTTTTCCTCTTTGAGGGTGCGGATGAGTCTTTCAGCATACCTATTCTCCCAAGGACACTCTCCCCGGGCTGTTAATAATAGAGGTTGCTCCGAGTGAACCCGAGAGTCTCACAAACCCGTCGAACCGAGTAGTCCGTCCGTAACGCCTCAACGATTTGGCACTGTTCAGACGGAGTTACCTCAACCACGTCGAGGCTTTTTTTCGATGTCTAACGCCACGGTCAACCACCCAACGAGGTGCTCGAGGTGTGCGATCCGATCGGCTGCCTCGCTGGATTGCTGATCCGTGGAGGCAAACACAGAGGCTGCATTTTCAAGGAACTGCTGCTTCCACTTTGAGATATGGTCTTCGCTAAGGTTAGGTTCTCCGCCGATACAGTTCCGCTTGTGAAGTTTTACCGCTGAGTGCCTCAAGAACGCCCCCGCTTTAAACTCACGGGTGAAGTTTCTTCGTTTCGCCATCGGAATTCTCCTTTCAATAAGATTGTTATTGTATCACAATCTTGTTTTAGAGAGTGGTCTAAATTTCCGGTGGCAGTACAGCCACAACACGTAAAATGTGGATTGCATTCAGCAAATGGATTGACAAAATAATTCACAAATTCTAAAACCGCGACCCCCACCCCAATCTCGCGGTTTTCTCTTGCCAACGCCCACTAAATCTGATACAATACACACTAAAACAAGGAAGTTATTATGTGGTTTTCTGTTTTCCCCTCGTTTATTAATTATCTGATATACTTGATTGTACTGCCTACGGTTTTTTAGGCCACTCCCTAAAACAAGATTGTGCTATAATACAATCTCACTGAAAGGAGTTATCTAATGACCAAACGAAGGAAATTCACCTCCGAGTTTAAGACGGAGCTTGTGTTGGAGGTTCTTAGCGGTGCGACTTCGCAAGCAGAAGTGTGTCGGCGTCATAATCTTAATGAGGACCAACTCTCGAAATGGAAGCAGCAGTTTCTT
>ASZN01000123.1 GCA_000406005.1 Candidatus Poribacteria bacterium WGA-3G | reverse complement strand
ATAAAGACGTTTGAAGACGAGGTGCGTGCGATTTTCATGAAAGCACCCGAGAGTCCTGAGAGAGATCAAGTGTTGCGTCTGTATGTGGAGCAATCTGAGATGGATGGGTATGTCGCCAAGGATACCGAAAAATATCGGTTAGCCCTTGAAAAGACAGGTGGCATCTTTGGTGGTAGTATAGAACCGGTGCATCGGTTCCACGAGGAATTTCACTATCCTGTAGATGCGGCACACGCTGCAGCTGCCGTGGGTTTAGAGACGGAGGCGTTCCTCCAGGCGGTTGACAATAAACTAAGTTTACAGCGTTTAGGGTTGGCAGGATTCTTGGAAGATGGGGACGTGAGTCGAGACGCATGGACCGCCAACTTTACCCTAGTGATTTCCGCCCTGAATTCTCCGGACGACACCGTAACACCGCCAGTTGACCCAGGCATTGATCTACGTCCCGGGGATCTGGTCTCTATTCCAGATCCGAATCTCCGTGCAGTCATCGAAGAGAGGCTCGGTAAAGCACCAAGAACCCCGATTACAGCGGCAGAGATGGCAAGGTTGGAACGCATTGAGGCAGATGAGGCTGGGATTAGCAATCTGACGGGGCTTGAGGCTGCGATCAATCTGGAACGGATAGAATTTCGTCGTAATTCGATAGCAGACTTATCGCCACTCAAAGGATTGACCCGACTCAATAATATCAAACTGCGAGGGAATAGGATAACCGATGTATCACCGCTTGCCCGATTGGTCAATGTAGACTGGCTCGGTCTTGAGGAGAACGCAATAACAGATTTATCCCCGCTAAAGGATTTGATAAAATTGAATGGAATAGGGATTTCAGGCAACCCAGTATCGGACGTATCGCCGCTTGCTGGATTAATCAGTTTGGAAAGAATTAATGCTTGGAACACCCCGATATCGGACTTTTCCACTTTGGCAGATGCCAGAAGATTACGATGGATAGAATTTGGCAATAACAGGTCAATAACGGCTCTCCCATCTCTGAAAGGGTTAAAAACACTGAGACGTTTGGTGATTCATAATTGCAGCATATCAGATATCTCTGGGTTGACGGAATTAACCCAGCTCGAATGGTTAGAATTGATTAATAACCAGATATCGGACATATCGCCGCTTAGGAATCTAAGAGGGTTGGAACATTTAAATCTTGATGCTAACGTCATCTCGGATGTGTCACCGCTTGCGCAGTTAACTCGATTGGAATTGTTGTATCTGGAAAACAATGTCATCTCGGATGTATCGCCGCTCGTCGGTTTGACCAACTTGGAACGGTTAGACGTTCGGAACAATTCGATATCTGACTTTTCACTATTAGAACGGTTAACCGACGAGACATTTGTTCGGATGGAGGGTAATCCCGGCTTCCCTTCGGGCGGCCCGAAAATAACGGGACCTTGGTTATGGGCGATAGTTCCGGGAACGCGCCTTGACAGCAATACAGATTTTCTGGCGCGCGCGACTCGCGGTGCCGCCACAGAAATAAAGGTCGCTACCAACGGCGCGAAAGAGGGAAAAGCCGTTGGAAACAGTGTATGGACACTTCATAGCCTCTCCACTACCGGTCGGAATAATATCAACCAAATGACCAATGCCCTCGGTTGGGGGACAGGTGAGGAGATATATGACCATATCGTCTACGGTTCAGTCGTTTTGGATTCCCCAGAGGAACAGCAGACAACTATGCTCGTCGGCAGTAGTGATGCTGTCAAAGTCTGGCTCAACGGTGAATTGGTGCACCAAGCATTTATTAATCGGGGTGCTGGCGATTACCAAGATTTTTACCCTGTCACGCTGGAACAAGGTAAAAATGTTTTGTTAGTCGCACTCGACAATCATGGACATGGCAGCTTTAGCGGATTTTTTGGACTCACACCGGGCGCAAAATATACTGTGTTCAATCCCAGCATCAGGTTTGTCTTTTCCACAGCGGCAACGCGCCTTGAGGTTGGAGAGACGTTCACGCTTCATCTGGATACAGAAAATGTTTCTGATTTAGGTGGGTGGCAATCTGATATAACCTTTAATCCGGCAGTGCTAAAAGCAAATCAGGTCAGCGAAGGCGATTTTCTGAAGCAGAATGAGGGAGATACGTTCTTCCAGTCAGGCACGATAAATAATAAAACAGGTAGAATCACCGGCTTAAAAGCAGTCCGACTTTCGCCGGATAAAGTAGATCGACAAGGTAGGCTGCTCTCGGTGGAATTTACCGCCATCGGAAACGGTGAGAGCCAATTAACACTGGACAATTTTCAAGTAGGTTCTCGCAGAGGCGAGACAATCCCTGTTATTCCGCCGGAGCTTAGTGTTGTCGTCGGTCCCGATAAAACTGACGGACCCGCTTGGGATGTAAACGCCGATGGGATTACGAATGTTCTCGATCTGATTCTCGTGGCACAACATTTGGGTGAAGACGCATCCGCTGATCCGAAATCTGACGTAAATGCCGATGGCACTATTAATGTCTTAGACTTGATCGTTGTCGCGCAAAAACTCGGTGAGCCAGCCAATGCAGCCGCACCTTCCAATCTTGCTATAGAGACTTTGGAACTGGATCCGGCGACGATTCAGACGTGGATCGCAGCGGCGGAGGCTAAAAATGACGGTTCGCTCGCATTCCGACACGGAATAGAGAATCTCCGACGGCTTTTGGCATCGCTGCTCCCTGAAGCGACAGCATTGCTGCCGAACTACCCGAACCCGTTCAATCCTGAAACATGGATACCGTATCACCTTGCGAAACCTGCGGATGTCACGGTGCGTATCTATACTGCCGATGGTGTCTCGGTTCGGACGTTGGCGTTAGGACATCAAGTTGCTGGTATCTATGCGCGTCGTAGCCGTGCGGCGTATTGGGATGGCAAAAATGAGGTGGGTGAACCTGTTGCGAGTGGTGTCTATTTCTATACGCTCACCGCAGGCGATTTTGTCGCAACGCGCAAAATGTTAATAAGGAAATAAGTCCTGAAAACTGATCCTGTGCGAAAAGTATATATAAATCTGCGCTTTAGACGATAAGTGTTCTCACACGGCGGGGTCTTCTGATACTGGTTGCGGCATCATGGGGTACTTTCCTGCGGCGATCAGTTTTTGTCGAGCTGCTTCTAAGCGTTCTTCCCAATTAATCAGTGTAGGGGTTCTGCCATACGCTTGTATCAGTTTTCCGGCTTCTGCATCCATAAGCCTCTCACGTTCAAGGTAGACCTCTACTTCCGACTTGTTGGTAAGGTAATAGAGGATAGTAGCGTAGATTTTCTCCATGGACAAAGTCGGGAAGCGGCGGTGGAGTTCCTCAACTCCCCTACCTTCTCGATACTTATTTAACACGTGTTGAATAGCGATGCGATGCCCTTTGATGCGTATGTCAATTTCGCTGTTGAAGTCGAAGTAGTCTTGCAGTTCCATTCTTTACCTCTTTTTTTACGGTAGATATTGTATAACATCTTGATATTGCTCAGGTGTGAAAGTGTCCCAAACCCTACGCAATTCCTTGATGTAAGTACCAATTGAGGTCTGCTGTGGGAAACAAAGAATTCCGGGGACATGCCTGCCAGCTTGCAAATGCTCAGTAAGGTGCCTCGGCATGGTCGTCCGGTTGTTGGTAACCAAGATGTAGTTGTTGCGTTCAATCCACGTCAGAATGTCTGGATCAGGCGTTCCTAAAGGCGGTACGCCCGCGTCTCCAATGAGTCGAACGTGCATTTCAGGGAGTTGTTCCTGAATCGCGCGTCTGAGGTGTTCATCGAGGAGGAATTGTGGCCTCATGCAGGTTCATCCCAAAGCGGGTTGAACTTTCCCGAAGCAATCTGTTCTGCCTGCTCTTTTCGGAGGCGTTCTCGCTCTTCAACGAATAGAAGCGTCGGCCCCTGGGTCCGCTGCCATTCCTTTTCTGATTTTCTTTTTTCTTCCCTCACCCGTGCTAAGTAAGCCTCCACCTCGGCTTTGTTCGCCTCATAGTAGAGGAGCGTAGCGTAGATTTTCTCTAAGGGCAGTCTTGGGAAACAGCACAAGATTTCTTCGGGTTCTTTGCCTCGTAAGCGTTCTTCTAACACCTCGTCAATATAAATACGGTGCCCCTTGATGCGGATACTGGTTTCATCAATAAACTCAAAATAGTCTTGCACATCCATCGTCTATCTCCTTAACTTCATGTCGTAGTTACGGGCGCGTCCATCTGATGTGCGGCGAACTGGAGACATGCCAGGATATCTTCGGCTTCCAGATGAAGTATATTAAGTTTAACACAAATAGCGACAGATATCAAATACTACAATGGGCACCACGCCATGACGGTTCCGAAACTGGCAAATATACTGTTCTCACCACTCGTCAGGATACGCGACCCTTGAACGACGACCCGTGCATCGCGGCTCGTAATCTTGTAACTCACAGGCGCATCTTTGGCGATCAACGGTTCGCCGTTTTCGTCCGTGAGTTTATCGAGCCGGTAATGTACCGAACGATGCGCAAGCACGTCAAATTCACAGGAGACGTTCTCCAGCGTCGTATCCTCATATAGCACTTCAAGGCGGCAACGGGTATCGATATCGGCAGTGTTGGAGATACAGATAGATTCGTGCGAAAAATAGCCGCCGCCGTGTTGTTCCCATTCCTTCTCTGCTGGCGTTAGTGCCGCCATGTAGCCGTCCGGGATAACCCAGACGTACGCACCGTCACCCTCTGAAGTGTAAGATTTGAGTGCATCCGCTATCGCCTCGGGATTTTTGTGTACCTCATCTCTGTCAACGACGAAAAACCGATCATATAATTTAATTCCCGGTACTGCGTGCGCTTGTTTTAATTCGCCTCGCACGGTGAACCACAAATATTTGGGCGACAGCAGGTCAACACGGCTGACACCTTGCGAAATAAGCCAATCACCAAATGTATTGTTCAGTAACGCTGTCAGAGTGTCCAGATGTACAAGACCTGCCTCTCCATAATTATTAATTGTTTTCATTAAGGTTTCAAATGTCATCAATCTTCGGGCAGGAGACCCCGCTGCTTTAGCTCGGGGAGGAATGCCCGCTCCTTTGCTCCTTTTTTTCTCTTGACAAAAAATATCAAGAATGTTAATATATCCATGTAGGACGTGAGGTTGTGAATTATGCGTGCCGGACGCTATTGCCGAGTGGATTCACGTAAAACTACGACACTTTGAGGCTAAACAACCCGGACACACTCTTGAGTGTAATAGACGCGTGACTTAACACTCCGGTCTCAAACAACGCACTCTCAAAAACAAATAGTCAACTTCGGTTGAGAGGGCTGCTTGGGTCCCTCTGTGGAGCAAACGTAAGACGTTTCTTCGGAAACGCTAACTGCTACGAAGCACAAGCCCCTGCCTTTAGGCAGTGGGTGCCTTGACAGGGTTCCTCTTTGTCTATGGCACAGCGGAGTGTGCCTACGACTCTACACCATCCACCGTTCACTAATACCGAGGACTGCCATCAGTGCCTGCAAAAGCACAATCTCGGCATCGGTGCCAGAGAACTGTCGATGCGTATCAATATAGGTGCCGTAATCGGCAGCCCATTCACGAAAATAGGTCTCGTACTCCCAACCGTCCGCGGTGCGTTGCAAAACCGACCGATCTGGGTACGGGAGTTTCTCTGTTAAAAGTTGCTGGAGTTGTTCGAGTGTCGGCATCCATACGTCTTCGGGACCTTCTGTTTCGGGACGAAGTGCTTGGATTTCGGGATGCCGACATCTCTTGCGGTATTCTTGTTTTTCGGATGCGTTCATCGGTTTCAGGTCAGACGAATGGGGCAGCCCTTTTTACCTCAATCTTGATTTAGTGGTATTATAGGGCATGAACGTTTAATTGTCAACGCTTCTTCGCATGGCAGACATTGATAAAAAACTTGATACTTTAGATTAAATATGTTATCATACGAACCGACTCTGAAATTCAAAGTTCCGCCCAACCCAACCTACAATACCTTTAGCTTGTACTGAATACCGACAACTGAAAACTGAAAGGTTTTCGCAGAAAACCGTACTGAAAGCTGATAACTCATCATGCCAGATATCAACATCAAAACGAACCACAAACCCATCAAAAACTACTATACCGAACTCGAAAGATACGCACAACTCGGCGAGGAAAACGGAGGCACCGTCCGCACCGCATTCCAAAACCTGCTACAGCATTACTGCCACCGCTCCAACCTCACACTCCTCTGTGAAAAGACACACTACACACCGGAGAAAAGGCGAATCATACCCGATGGTGAAGTCGTTGATGCGTTCGGTTTACCGCACGGCTATTGGGAAGCAAAAGATACGCAGGATAACCTACACGTTGAGGCGGATAAAAAATTCGCCGCAGGTTACCCCTCAAAAAACATTGTCCTTCAATCCCCTACCCAGGCACTTCTCTACCAACACGGACAACTGCAGCTTGACCTCGACATCACAGAACCGAGGAACCTCGTCCACGTCTTGCAGACCTTCTTCGCCTATCGGGAGGAGAATATCGCCGCGTGGTATACCGCAGTCGCTGAATTCAGAGAGATGGTGCCGGAACTCGGTGAGCAATTGGCGACACTCATCGAAACAGAACGCCGAAACAACCCACACTTTCAGGAAGCGTTTGCCAGTTTTCATCGGCAGTGCCAGACCTCCATTAATCCGAATCTCTCTATCGCTGCCGTTGAGGAGATGCTCATTCAGCATCTGTTGACAGAGCGCATCTTCCGCACCGTCTTTGATAATCCCGACTTCACCCGCCGAAATATTATCGCACGCGAAATTGAGACTGTCATTGATGTACTCACAGAACGGACGCTGAATCGTTCCGAATTTCTGCGTCCCTTGGAGCCGTTCTACGCTGCGATTGAAGACACTGCCAGCACGATCACCGACTTCTCACAAAAACAGGCGTTCCTCAACACCGTCTATGAGCAGTTCTTTCAAGGCTTCTCCGTCAAGGTCGCAGATACACACGGCATCGTCTACACACCCCAACCGATCGTCGATTTCATGGTCAAAAGCGTCGAACACATCTTGCAGACCGAGTTCAACCGCTCAATGGCCGATACCGGCGTGCATATCATCGACCCGTTCGTCGGCACCGGCAACTTCATCGTCTGTATCATGCAAGCACTCGACCCGATTTCACTGGAACAGAAATATACCACCGACCCGCCGGAACTCCAGTGCAACGAGGTGATGCTCCTACCTTACTATATCGCCAGTATGAACATCGAGCAAGAGTTCTACACCGCAACGCACCGGTATCTCCCCTACGAAGGTATCTGCCTCGTGGATACGTTTGAGATGATAGAGGACCAACAGATGCAACTCCTCACACCTGCGAACACGGCACGCGTCGAAAAGCAGAAAGAGACCGATATGTTCGTCGTCATCGGCAACCCGCCTTACAATATGGGACAGGTCAACGAAAACGACAACAACAAAAACCGGAAATATAAGACGATGGACCAGCGGATTGCGGACACTTATGTAAAAGACTCCAAAGCGACGCTCAGAACTGCGCTCTACGATCCATACATAAAAGCAATTCGATGGGGATTGGACAGGATTGATGACGAAGGCGTTGTCGCTTTCGTTACAAACAACAGTTTTCTTAGTGGCGTGGCATTTGACGGAATGCGGAAACACCTTGCTGCAGACTGCGACGCAATCTACATCCTCGATTTAGGTGGGAATGCCCGGAAGGGATTGAAGGTATCCGATGCCAACGTGTTCGGGATTCGCGTCGGTGTGAGCATCAACCTGTTTGTGAAGAAAAAGGAGAACCCCTCGGAATCGCCGCGTATCTTCTACTATCGCGCCGATGACTTGTGGGACAAACAACAGAAATTCGACTTTCTAACTGAACGTCAGCATACAAGCAATGTCCTGTGGCAACCGATTCAACCCGACACACGGCACACGTGGCTCACCGAAGGACTCCACACCGAGTTTGAGACCTTTATTCCAATGGGTACAAAAGAAGCGAAAACATCAAAGGATACAGCAAAGAATGTAATTTTTCAAACTTACAGTACCGGTATCCTCACTGGTCGTGATGCATGGATTTACAATTTCAATCGAAATGTACTCACTGAAAACATAAATAAAATGATCCAAACTTATAATGCTGAAGTTGCTCGATGGGGACAAAGGACAGATCGAAATGCTAACCTTGACGATTTTGTGATACCTGATGATAAGGAAATCAAATGGAGTCGGAACTTAAAACGTGAATTGAAACAAAACAAAATTTCGGAATATACTGAACACAAGGTAAGAGATTCACTTTATCGTCCCTTCACAAAATCTAATCTATTTTTTGATTCCATTATGAACGATGAAGTTTCCCTCTTCCCGTTCATCTTTCCCACACCAGAAAGCGAAATGGAAAATCGGGTGATATGGCTTAAGGTCGGAAGAGACTGGCCAATGTTTGGACTAATGGTCAATCAACTTGCTGATCGATTGCCTCAAGGAGGCTCTCAATGCTTCCCGTTCTACATCTACGACGAGGACAGCACAAACCGACAAGAGAACATCACCGATTGGGCATTGACAGAATTCCGTACCCATTACAACGACGACACCCTCACCAAATGGGACATCTTCCACTACACCTACGGACTCCTGCATCATCCTGAGTATCGCGAAAAATACCAAGCGAACCTCAAACGCGATCTACCGCATATCCCTTTCGCCAAAGACTTTTGGGGGTTCACAGACGCAGGCACACGCTTAGCATATCTCCACGTCACCTACGAATCGCAACCCGAATACGATAAACTCAAGTTCGTCCAGACCCCGGATGTGCCGCTCGATTGGCGTGTCGAAAAAATGAAACTCTCCAGAGACAAAACGCAGATCGTCTACAACAATTTCCTAACACTCGACGGCATCCCCTCAAAAGCCTTTGACTACCGACTCGGCACCCGTTCCGCGTTAGAGTGGGTAATCGACCAATACCGCATCAAAACAGACAAACGCAGCGGCATCGTCAACGACCCGAACCGCACAGACGATCCGCAGTATATTGTCAAGTTGATTGGCAAAGTGATTACAGTGAGTTTGGAGACCGTGGATATTGTTAACAAGTTACCCGACTTAAAATAATCACACCTCAGCCTGTGTTGATAAAAGTTCTGTATCCTATAGGATATGCTGTTGGTTTAGTGTGTTGGTATTCTGTAGCATAGGCTGTTGGTTTCCTGTGTGCTATCGTGAGTGTAGTT
>ASZN01000122.1 GCA_000406005.1 Candidatus Poribacteria bacterium WGA-3G | reverse complement strand
CTTGAGTGCCATAACGGCATAAAAAACGATGAGAGAAGCATCCGGATACTTTTGTGGTCTTCCTCTTTTTGAAACGTTTTCTTGAGTCGCTAAAAACTCATCTAACAACGAAAAAAGAAATGTGATATACTCTATCCTGTCAGGATATTTCATGGGTATCTCCTTGAAACTAATTTCTTAGTGCTAAAAAATTAATTCAAAGAGTACCCTTTATCCTGACTTTTGGCAACTATTATTTATGAAACACCCTCATTTAATTAAACGTGAAGATCGTTTAAAAAATTTGGTAGAAAGCATAAAATCTCTGATACATCGCGTTGAGATGTCAGTTCGGAAAAAAGAAGGCAAACCGCTAAACGTCGCTACATTCTCTTTCTCTATACGAGTCCCGTAAGTTGGGTTGAACGGAAACTTACAAAAAAAACGCACACAGCACAGCGTTTTCAAGCGAACAAAGAAACCTGAAATCACCCAAAACCGAGTGAAACCCGGGGTCCCCACCCGTTACTGGGAAGGGGCGCATTATGATACTGACACTGTTTGGGACGTTGGGTTTCGCTACATTTATCTACCCCAATGGTTCATTGAAAAATGGAGCACTGTGTATAGCGAAAATGTGTCTGTGGCTTACCGCTCAACCCAACCTACGATTTTACTTAAATTTGACTTTCCCGTTGATTTCCTTTGAAAAATGCGATAAACTCTCTACGAGCGTTTAGGTGTTTTTATAGGGATCCGCCAGCCTTGAGTCGCAGGAGAATACCCATGGCAAGACAAAGAACTATCAAATTCCCACCCAAACGCGGGAAGCTCACAATCCGCCAAATTGAACAGGCAGTAGATAAGGTTATTCAAAAGAGGCGAGCACAAGAGGCGATAACTTCAACACCGAAAGAGGTTAGAAATCGTGGAACCAACAGCGAATAAACGAAGTTATACAAGAACACATGAAAACCCAATAGTGTAAAACCTGGACCATCAAACAGGAAATGGTGCAGCAGCTTCTCACACGGTGGGTGCGGTTGGTTAAATCGGAATAATTTATGGAACCTATTTTTTCAGATCAGGAAATCACAGCATTAATAAAAGAACGCAAGGTATTATCAAACGACAAGCGTAATAAATTTAGAAAAAGAATGAATCGCGGAAGCAATGAATATCTCCTGAATATAACCGGGGAAGAGGGGAACAAATTTCGAGTTATTGTCAGGATGAGCGTTTCCGACGAATTGAACTTTTCAGTTGTCTTAAGTGTTAAGGTTCCCCCGCCGAAGAAATTTTTTCGACTTAAACGCTACAACGGTAATCATGAACATACCAACACAATCGAAGATGAAAAGGTAAGCGGTTTTCACATTCACACCGCAACAGAGCGATATCAGATGAATAGTATAAGAGAGGAAGATTATGCCGAACCAACACAACGTTATACTGATGTCAACGGTGCTTTGAAATGTCTTTTTGCAGATGCAAATTTTGAAGACCCTAATGCGTTACAGGACACCTTATTTGAGGAGGGCTAAGCAATGTCGATAAAATCTATAGAACAAGACTTTATTGATAAAGTCTCGGCACAGATTCGGGTTTTACCTGATGGCAGAGACCGTTTTCGTGTGTTTACCCCTTTCCGGTTTGACGACGGTGACCATATAGCCATTGTTCTAAAAAAAGAACAAGGACGTTGGTTACTCTCAGACGGTGGGCATACCTATATGCACCTGACATACGATATTGATGAGAGGAAATTATTTAGCGGTACACGCGAGAAAATTATTTCAAATGCGCTGTCTACGTTTAAAGTTGAAGACCGCTTTGGAGAATTAATTCTTGAAGTCAAAGACGCCCGCTTTGGTGATGCGTTATACGCTTTTGCCCAAGCACTTGTGAAAATGGGTGACGTGTTATGCTTGTCGAAAGAACATACACAATCCACATTTATGGCAGATTTTGAAGCACTGTTCCATGAAGTTGTCCCAGAAGCAGACAGGACTTTCGACTGGAACGATCCAGAAAACGATGAGGCAAAAAGATACACAGTAGATTGTCGTATCAATGGAATGCCTGAACCGCTCTTTGTCTATGCGCTTGCCAANAATGATAGAATCCGAGATGCCACAATCAANCTNCAAAANNTNATNCANTGGAACATNCCATTTCGTCCTTTGGGGATCTTCCAAGATAGAGAAGTTGCGAATCGTCAAGTGGTCGCCCGTTTCGACGATGTGTGCAAGGTGCAGTTTCCCAGTTTAGAAGTAAACCGGCAAGAAATTGTAGATTATCTGGGTGAGAACATCCAAAGAGGGATTGCGCCGTAGTAACATCAATCTATCCNGGAACCTTATTTGGAGAAACTTGAAATAAAAATACTTTATATATGTTATGTTTTTTAAAAAACTCCAGAAAAATTCGCAGCNTNTCGCAGCNTNTCGCAGCATTTCGCACCGGATCCTGAAAAAAAGACATCCAATCCAATAATTTCTTAAAAATAAGACCGTTGTCCATACAAACACTTCATACCAAGGATATGGCACTACGCAGAAAACGTTATTAGAAGATGCGAGATATTTAATTAAACGTGAAGATCGTTTAAAAAATTTGGTAGAAAGCATAAAATCTTTGATACATCACGTTGAGATATCTGTTAGGAAGAAAGAAGGCAAACCGCTAAACGCCGATGCATTCACTATACAAATCATCGTCCCCAAGTAGTGATTCGTCCACTTTGAATTTGGCAGTATATTAACCGTAGGGGCGAGGTCTCCTCGCCCCATAAGCATCAATTTTAAATGATTCAAAACGATATAGAACTCAAAACGAGTCAACAACGTATCGCCTATTTTCAGGACTTACTTTTGCAATTGCGTGTTAAAGCCTCCGCTGAAGAATTCTCACTCGTTTCAAGTGGGTACCGGGCGGAAATAGAAAAAATGCAAGAGGAAGTTCTGGAATACCTAACTCGTCATGTCTCTGAACCAATACAGGTGACAAAGGCATAAGCACCAGCAGTGTAACAGGTGAACAATGAATCGTGTCCGCATTTTCATCAGCAGCGTACAAACGGAATTCGCACAGGAACGCGCAGCACTACGCGACTATCTGCGCGGCGATCCGTTGATGCGGAAGTTCTTTGACTTCTTTCTGTTCGAGGATGTACCCGCATCAGATCGCCGCCCAGATGCACTCTATCTGGATGAAGTAGAACGGTCCAACCTCTATGTAGGTTTGTTCGGCAACGACTACGGCTTTGAGGATTCGGACGGAATATCACCAACAGAACGCGAGTTTGATCAGGCAACCGATTCAGGTATACACCGACTCATTTTCGTGAAAGGTGCCGATGACAACGCACGGCACCCGAAGATGCAGGCACTTATCCGTAAAGCACAAGCCGGACTCATCCGAAAACGATTCACCACCTCGGAAGAATTAGTAACGGCACTCTACGCAGCACTGGTTGAATACCTTGATAGCGAAGACTTTATCCGTTCTGAGACTTTTGATGCCGCACCGTGTTTAAAAGCCTCACTGGACGATCTCGACACCGAGCAGATGGGTTGGTTTATCCGCACGGCACGCAATACAAGAGACTTCCCGTTGACTGAAGGCACCTCAACCGAGGTATTGCTGGGACATCTGAATCTCTTAAACGGTGGACGACCAACGAACGCGGCGGTGTTATCATTTGCGAAGGCACCACAGCGGTTTCTGATTTCCTCGGACGTTAAATGTGCCCATTTCCACGGAACAGAAGTCGCCAAACCGATTCCATCCTATCAGCGCTACAACGGCACAGCGTTTCAACTCGTTGATCAGGCAGTCGATTTTGTGCTTAGCAAGATTGCACTGTCGGTAGGAACACGGGCAGAGAGTACGCAAGCACCTGTTAGCTATGAGATTCCAAAAGAGGTGGTGAGGGAAGCGATCGTCAATGCCGTAGCACATCGGGACTATACCAGTAATGCCAGCGTCCAAGTGATGCTGTTCTCGGATCGGCTTGAGGTTTTGAATCCTGGCAGATTGCCACCCGCCTTGACTCTGGAGCAACTGCGACAGGCGCACCCATCGGTACCCAACAACCGGTTGCTTGCTCGATCCTTGTACCTCACCCAATACATTGAAGAGATGGGGACAGGGACATTAGACATGATTCGTCGATGTAGAGATGCTGGCTTATCCGAACCGGAATTCACCGACAGCGGTGGATTCAAGACAACAATTTGGCGTGCTACATATCCAAAGCAGCCAGAGTCACTGCCAGAGTCACTGCCAGAGTCACTGCCAGAGTCACTGCCAGAGTCACAACCTGAAGATATGCAATCCAAAGTGATAAAACTACTCGCTACCGGACCAATGCAAAAATCTGAATTGTCCAAAAATTTAGGACAGAAAGCAATATCCGCCCAACTCAACGCGGTTGTACGGAAACTCAGGGCAGATCAGTTCATCGAATACACAATACCTGACAAACCCAATAGCAGGCTACAGCAGTACCGTTTGACAGACAAAGGAAGGAGCGAACTTTCAAAGTTGAAATCAGGAGACGCAGTATAAGATGCAGCCAGAGTTATCCAATCTTCGAGGACTGAAACCTACAACTGAAAGATTTTTCGCAGAAAACCGTACTGAAAACTGATAACTATTAAAACTGACAACTATTTATTACCATGAACACCGTCGGCGAAACCGAAATACGCACACAAGAACGCGTCCTCACATTCTTCCAGAAGACCTTGGGGTATACCTGCCTCGGCAACTGGCACGCGCGTCAAGACAATAGCAACGTTGAGAAACATTTGCTGACCGATTGGCTCAAGAGCAGACAGCACGAGGACGAGATTATCACCAAAGTACTGTACGAACTCGACAAAGCGTCCGCACTCGGTAGCAACAGATCCCTTATCGACGCAAACCGAGAAGTCTATGAACTGTTACGTTACGGTGTGAACGTCCAACCCAGCACAGGGGAACACCGCATCACCGTCAAACTCATCGACTGGGAACACCCGTTCAGCAACGATTTCGGTATCGCCGAAGAGGTCACCCTCAAAGGCGAGCACACGAAACGTCCCGACCTCGTGCTATACATCAACGGCATCGCCATCGGTGTCTTGGAACTCAAACGCTCCACCGTCTCCGTCTCCGAAGGCATCCGTCAGAACCTCACCAACCAACGCGAAGATTTCATCGAACGGTTTTTCGCCACCGTGCAACTCGTCATGGCAGGCAGCGAAATTCAAGGACTCCGCTACAGCACAATCAGAACACCAGAGAAACAGTGGCTACACTGGAAGGAGACGGATGCGCATCCGGATGCAGGCGATAACCCGTTGTTCCGAGAACTCAGTCAACTCTGTAATAAGACCCGAATGCTCGACATTTTACATAACTTCATCGTGTTCGACGGCACTATCAAGAAAATCTGCCGACACAACCAATTTTTCGGTGTCAAAGCAGCACAAACGCGTATAAAAAGCAGGGAAGGCGGCATCGTATGGCACACCCAAGGCAGCGGTAAAAGCCTCACGATGGTCTGGCTCGCAAAATCGACCCTCGAAACCATCCCGAACGCACGCGTGCTTATCATCACCGACCGCACCGAACTCGACGAACAGATTGAGAAAGTTTTTAACGGAGTCAACGAAAACATTAGACGGACACAGAGCGGCGCACATCTCCTGCAAGTGCTTGCGAATTCTGCCGAGCGTTTGGTCTGTTCACTCGTCCACAAATTCGGCAGGTCGGGTGAGATAGCAGATGCCGACACTGACGATTATGACGATTATGTTGAAGACATTGAAAAACATCTGTCGGACGGTTTTCAACCGAGAGGTGAATTCTTCGTCTTTGTTGACGAATGCCATCGTACACAGTCCGGTAAACTCCACAAAGCCATGAAGGTGCTTCTACCGAATGCAATGCTGATCGGTTTCACAGGCACACCACTCTTAAAAAACGATAAACAACGCAGCATTGAGACCTTCGGCACCTATATCCACACCTACAAATACGACGAAGCCGTTGAAGACAGTGTCGTGTTAGACCTCCGTTATGAGGCACGCGACGTTGACCAGAATCTCACTTCTCAGGAAGAAATTGATCAGTGGTTCGAGGATAAAACCAGCGGGTTAACCGAGAGGGCGAAAGCGCGGCTCCGAAAACGCTGGATCACGATGCAGAACGTCCTCAGTTCACGCGAACGCTTGGGCAAAATCGTCGCGGATATCGTCCTCGACATGGCGGAACGAGACAGACTTAAAAGCGGACGCGGTAACGCTATGCTCGTCGCAGATAGCATCTTCTCCGCCTGCCGATTTTTTGAACTTTTTCAGGAGACACCCTTAAAAGGGAGATGTGCCATCGTAACATCCTATAGACCGTCAGCAGATACTGTCGCAAGAGAAGAAACCGGCGAAGGACGGACCGATAGACAGACAGAGTATTACGTCTATCGACAGATGCTCGCGCAACACTTTAATGAACCCGAAAACACAGCGATGCATAAAGCCGATCTGTTTGAGCGGGAGGTAAAAGAACTTTTTATTAAAAAGCCGGAGAAGATGAAACTCCTCATCGTTGTCGATAAACTCCTCACCGGTTTCGACGCACCCCCAGCAACCTACCTCTATATCGACAAGAACATGCAAGACCACTACTTGAAAAATGGGAACCAAAGTTAGGCGTGTCTGTCAATGAGGTACGGATTAGGCGGATGAAAACGCTCTGGGGGTCTTGCAACATCGGAGCCAAACGTATCTGGCTGAATCTCGAACTCGCGAAGAAACCGAAATCGTGTCTGGTGTATGTATGGGTGCATGAGATGGTGCATCTTCTGGAGCGCGACCACAACGATCGGTTTCGTGAACTGATGGACACTTTCCTACCACAGTGGCGCACCTATAGGGACGAACTCAACCGCGCACCACTCGCATACGAAGATTGGGAGTATTGATTTATAGCAAAACGCGAGAATATATGAACATTACCGAAAGGAAAACCGATGAATTGCCTTGATTATGGACGCTCTTTTATCAACACTGTCGGCAACGGGAATGCCCCGCGCTTTTGGGTCGAATCTCGATGCCGCATCATAGATAACACAAATGGAAGTTTCAGCGATTACTACCAATGCGGTTCGTGTAAGAGTGAACACACCTTTGCGGAGAAAAATCTCTTCATGAATCCAAACTATGACTTCCTCCCCGTTTTCGGCGAAGAACATACAGCCGTCTTCAGGAGGCATGCTTCCTGCAACGATAACTACGTCGAGCATAGACCGGCGCGGGATTATTGGGGCGGCACGCTGTTCGATGTTCAAGAGGCATCGCCGGTCCAGGTCCTTGATAGCAACGCAGCCATTTTTGAGGCGACACAAAAATGTCTACCCATCGTAACGCACACAGAAATATGGGATACCGATACACATCAACGTGCAATTATCGAGTGTCCGGTTAAAACGATGAATATAGATGAAAACGCAGGCATCTACCAAGTTGACACAGGAATCGTCCTATTTCCTGATCTGTCAAAGCGATACGATCCGCAGATTGAGACGTTCAGCCTCGCTTACGTTGCTTTCAACGCACCGCACTTCGCGGATTTCGTTATCGAACGCCCCACTGCTATCATTGAAAATGGGGTGGAAGTTACCCAAATTTACCACTATTCCGAAATTCGGAGTTTAGAAGCAAAGAATACCGTGTTCTGCATCGGTGAACTTTGACAGACCCTCCCTATAGTATCCTTAGTGTGACAGCTTGGATTATTTTACTGCAGTTTCGGATGTCCGCACCGCAAACAAATTTTCTTGCAAAAATTTTCCTGTTTGCTTATAATGCTTGGTAAAGCACCGAACCGCATTTCAGATTTTAACAGGTGTTGATAACAACTCGCATTATCTTTATACGGAGGAAAGAAATGATGAAAAGTGTTCACATAAGCCTTGTCTTAGTCCTAATACTTGCACTGACATTTGTTAGTGCTCCGAAAGCTGACAACCACCAATCCCAATCCTTAACGATTGTCTGGGCAGAATGGGACCCCGCAAACTATTTGCAGGAACTCTCGAAAGACTTTACCACTGAAACCGGTATCGCTGTTGATGTCGTCCAGATTCCGTGGCCCAACTTCCAAGATAAGGTTTTCACCGCGTTTGTCGGAAAAAGCGATCTATACGATATTGTTATTGGTGATAGCCAGTGGCTGGGTAGGAACTCTCAGGGTGAAAACTATATCAATCTAACCGATTGGATCAACGAGAATATTGATGTCGATTCTATCTACGGACCGGCGATGACAGCATTCGCTGAATACCCAAAAGGCAGTGGAACGTACTGGGCATTACCCGCAGAGGTCGATGCCGCAGGATACGTCTACCGGAAAGACCTGTTTGAAGACCCGAAAGAGATGGCAGCGTTTCAAGAAAAATACGGCTACGCACTCGCACCGCCGAAAACCTACGATCAACTCCGCGATATCGCCGAATTCTTTACGCGGCCAGATCAGGACCTCTACGGCATCGCGACATGGTATAGCAAGGAATACGACGGCATTACCATGGGATTCCAACAAGTGATGTGGAGTTACGGGGGCAGCTACGGCGATGCCGACACCTATAAGGTTGCTGGACACATTAACTCAGAAGACTGTGCCAAAGCACTCGAATTTTACACCGATTTACTCCAGTTCGCACCGCCGGATGCACCGAACTACTACTGGGCAGAAACACTGAATGCCTATACCGCAGGTAAGGTTGCTATGGCAATGAATTACTTCGCCTTCCTACCGGGTGTCGTTAATCCTGAAACCAATCCGATCTCGCACGATAAGAGCGGTTTCTTCATCGCACCCGCCGGTCCAAAAGGACACTATATCAGCATCGGTGGACAAGGTATGTCCGTCTCTTCCTATTCTAAAAACAAGGACCTTGCCAAGCAATACATGAAGTGGTTTATGCAGAAACCCGTACAAGAAAAATGGGCGGCACTCGGCGGTTTCACACCGCATAAAGAGGTCTTACAATCGGATACCTTTAAGAAAGCGACACCGTTTAACGAAGCCTTCGCCGCAAGTTTCCCATACCTTCGCGATTTCTGGGCAGTGCCGGAATACGCAGAACTCTTAGAGGTCTGCCAGACGAATTGGAGCCAAGCAATCTCCAAAATCAAATCCCCAAAAGAGGCACTCAACAATATCGCACGAAAACATGAGGAAATCTTCGAGGATGCCGGCTACTACGACGAGTAACAGAACAGCCATCAGCAATCGGCAGTCAGCCGTCAGTAGGTTGCTCTTTCGTAGCATAGGCTGTTAGCCTGTGCATCTTTCGTAGCATAGGCTGTTAGCCTGTGCATCTTTCGTAGCATAGGCTGTTAGCCTGTGCATC
>ASZN01000121.1 GCA_000406005.1 Candidatus Poribacteria bacterium WGA-3G | reverse complement strand
GTGATGTCAAGTCGCCGAAAGAGATAATGAAAAGTTGATGCTGCGGGGGTTTGCTTCGCCGTGAATCCGAGAGCCTGTCGCAGGTTTCGGTGGAGGCGGGCCCATTTGGCAATCGCTGTATAGCTGCGTTGTCCACACAGGAGTCCGACGACGGTGAGTGCGAGCATTGCGGCTAAGGGGTGGCGTTGTCCTTTTTTATTGCGCGGATCTGACACTTCTGCTAACATAATAAGTAAGTGGCAAGAGTGATTTCTTGTCATGATTCACCTCAAAAACTTGTTGACTTTTAGGGTGAAGTATAGCAGAAGTCGCGTGAAAAGTCACGCGACTTTTGCTTATCTAAAGTATTAACAACTGTGAAAAATATGACATCTAAAACCTACAATTGAATGACCCTGTAAGTCGTATTCAAAATAAATCCCTGGTGCGTCCATCCGAAATTTTATCTCCGAATGAGCATTTTCTTCGTGTCTGTAAAGTCGCCAGCAGTAAAGGTATAGAAATAGATACCGCTTGCGACGGGTTCGTCTTGACTGTTCTTACCGTCCCAATAGATCGCGCGAGATTTGTCGTAGTAGGTGCCTGCCGGTTTACGTCCTAACGCAAGCGTTTTGATCAGCTTCGCATCTGCAGAATAGATAGACACGCTAACATCTGCCGGTTTTGCCAATTGATACGGTATCCATGTTTCTGGATTGAACGGGTTCGGATAATTCGGCAAAATGGACGTTTCCATAGGTAGCACAGACGGTGCTTTAGCAGCCTTTTCCTCTGGTAGTGCCTCAACATCGTTGAAGTAGAAAGTCCGAACGATGACCGACATTCTGCCACGCAAGAACCAACCGTCTTCAATCTCCCCCCAGACTCTAATTGAACGGTCGGTTACGCGTTCCCATCCCTTTACATTTACTGTACCTGTGGAAGTCAGCAGTTCGATGTCCGAGACCTGTACAATACTAAACGGATTCTGGAATGTAAGCGTCTCTTCCCATTCGCGCGTGTTACCCCGAAATACGGTTTCACCGTATACCTCAATCGCCTGCATATCTGACCAGTAATCAAGGTACCGTGTTTCAAAGGAGGGTGCTTCCAACGGCACGATTGCTGTATTCGGATTGAGGTGAAACCGATTAAAGAGTCCAGCGTCGATTTGGAATTCGTACCACTCACCGTCCCCTATCTCAAATTCTGGTATCCATTCGAGGGTCCAATTAGCGTTAAGTTGTTCGGCATCCCACCACTCAAATCGTCCGTTCGAATCGGCAATCAGGATTTCGTTCTGGCGAGTATCATAACCGACAGCGACGACCCAGTGATAACCCGTATTTGAGAGTCGCAGGAGCAGAATAGGTGGGCGATTATTTCTGATGTAGCCTCGGACATCTTCAAGCGTCTTGTTGACATACCAATGTGCGCTGACCCCTAATTCATTGAGTGCTTTTCGGAGTTCGATCGGTGATGTGCCGAACGCGACGCTTCGGATGTCAGCGGCTTTCCAGATATCCTTGAGTCTTCGATGTTTTCTGTGATAATAGAGGAGCATCTGAACGCTGTTGGGACCGCAATTTTTATCGAACTGCTCCATAATGATGAAATCGTTTCCGCCATTATGTGGAATATACCGGTTTGCCCTCGGATCAAATGATGATGAATCGAGGCGCAGTCCTTTAATCGTAACGATCTGGTCGCCGTTGTTGTAGGTGTAAACCTCCGCTTCGCTGCATATCGGGATGAGTGCAAGTGTTAGCCAAGCGAACGCTGCGTGAAGTGTGACCTTGAGGTGTGCGTTGAAGTGTCCCATATTTTTAAGTTGAAGGTAGAAGAAAAGTCCGAATACCTCATCGAATCCGTCGTTTGATCCGTTGGAACCGTGATGAATCCGTTCGCAGCCCTGATTTCGGTGGTAATTTAGAGATCTGGTTCCGGACATTTAAGACGCGCTCGTTGGGTACCGGATGCGTAGATAAAAATTTTTCTATGGCGGAGGGTTCGCTCCCGCGCTTTGCACGGAGCGTCTCAAAGAACACGGCGGCACCCTCTGGGTTGATACCTGCATCGTAGACATTCTGTACACCATAAAAATCAGATTCTCGCTCATGGTCACGGCTGTACCTGAAAAGTAAACCTGCTGCGAGTATTTCTGTAACAAATTTCTGAAGTTCGCTGTCGTCTTCATCTAAAATCAACTGTTTGAGGATTTCAATGCCATAGACCTGCGTGAGCCGTTTCATGGAATGCCGCCCGACAATGTGCCCAATCTCGTGTCCAAGCACAGCGGCGAGTTCCGATTCGGTTTTCGCTGCTCGGATGAGATCAAGGTGGACATAAATGAACCCTCCCGGTATAGCATAAGCGTTTATTCCTTTCGTGTTTACAACTTTAAAGGTGTAAACGATATTGTTGCGCTTGCTATGCCGGGCGAGGGATTGCCCGAGATCGTTGATATAGTTCGTCACGACCGGATCTGTGTAAATTTTTACATTCCGTTCATGTTGCGCAACGTACGCCTTCCCAATTTGTAACTCCTCCGCGTCGGTGAAAATATTGACATCGCTCGCGGCTTCAAGGAGCGTATTGCCAACGTTCCCAATGGTGTTGAAGCTACACCCCATGCAAAAGCTGAGGATGGCGGCAATCCATGCCGTGAGGAGGTAGTTTCGTATGGCTAATTTAGGGTGTAGATGATAGAGTTGTCTCATAAAACCGCCTTTTCTATGAATTAGGTTACGTTCCCCAATATTATACCAAATTTAAAAAATAAATGCACATTTAAGAGGTTCTGAAACAAGGTTATTTAGTTTTAGATAAATTACTGGATTGTCTAAATGTTTGATTTTTCTTTTTTAGTCCCGGTGCGGTTCCAAACCGCGCCTACCGGTCCTGGGTTCTGAAACGCTATGAAACCGACCCAATCCACCCTGTTTTGGAAATTGTGTTAGCGTCTCATTTATAGAAACAAAAGGATAAAATTGTTCTGTGAAAAATGCGGAGACTATGCTATAGTACCCAATACCGTTAGGATAGATAATCTGTAGAAACCTACTCTAAAAGGCGATGTCTTGATTCAACGACAGGTACGAGATAGTCTCACGTGGCGTGCAGTGTTGATCGGTTTGGCGTGTGCCACTACCGAATGTCTTCTCGCGCCTTATAACGATTACGTTATTCGTAACATCTTCCTCGCAGGTGGACACTTTCCGGTCGCTCCTTTCTTTCTGCTGACGATCTTTGTGTTGGGTGTCAATGTCCTCTTGAAACGGTTTTATCCTACCTCGGCGTTTTCGGCGGGAGAGCTTGTCACGATTTGGTGTATTATGCTTGCACCTGCAGGCATCCCGTCATCAGGGATGATGCGCTACGCACTGAGTCCGATGGTGGCTTATCGCTACCTCGCTACACCGGAAAACGACTGGGAATCCCTATTTCACCACTATATTCCATACTGGCGCGTGGTACAAGATCATAGTGCTGCGAGTTCTTTTTTTGAAGGGCTTTTTGCAGATGAGCCGGTGCCGTGGGGTGCTTGGATAGTTCCGATCCTGACGTGGAGTGCTTATGTGCTGGTCGTCTATTTTGTGATGATATGTCTCTCTGTCCTGCTTCGTAAGCAGTGGGTGGAGCATGAGCGTTGCGCCTTCCCGCTCGTTAAACTGCCAGCAGAGATGGCGACGCAAGGTAGTGGTAGCCTCGGCCCGCTCTTTAAGAATAGCGCGCTCTGGTTCGGGTTTGCGTTCCCGGTATTCTGGCACACGATGAACGGCTTGCACACATTTTTCCCCGCCGCCCCACATATCCCACGCGATTTTTGGCTCGACCCGCATCTCGCTGAACGTCCTTGGAATGCGCTGCGTCCATTTCAGATTGTCATCTTCTGGTCGATGGTCGGGTTTAGCTACCTGCTGACCTTGGAGGTGTCATTTAGTATATGGTTCTTCTTCATATTTTACAAACTGCAATGCCTATTAGGTGTAATGTTCGGTTTCCAACTGACTTCGGGACCGGGTGTACAGTGGACAGGTAAATCGTTTAGTGCAGCGCAGGAGGCTGGCGCGTGCTTGATGTTTGTCGCTATCGCACTTTGGAAATCGAGACATCACATTAAAAATATGCTCCAGTCCCGTTCTTCCGACGAGGCACTTCCGCATAGCGTTACGATCTTCGGTCTCATCGGTGGTATCTGTGTGCTCGTGTTTTTCAATCATTTGATGGGGATGTCGCTCTTATTCGCGCTCGGTTTCGTTCTATTCCTGCTGGCGATGTATATCGTGCTGACGTGGCAGGTGATTAACGGCGGTATCCCGTTCATCAATCCCTCTTTTTCACCACAGAGTTTTTTCTTGACAACGCTTGGCACCTCAAAAATCCATCCATCCACGTTGACATCGATGATGATGCATCCGGTATGCCTGACGTTAGATCTCCGTGAATTCATGATGCCGAACATTATGAACGGTTTGAAAGCAGCAGACGAGGTTCGTATCAAACGCCGGCAGCTTCTGATCGCTATGGCGGCCGCGATGGTTATCGGACTTGCGGTGTCCTACTATTCCGCCATCAAAATTAGTTACGCCCACGGCGCACCTTATACCGGTGGCAGTTGGTTTATGCGGCAACTTGAGGGATTACTAACGAGTCCAAAGACAAGCACAAATTGGACAAATACTGGGTTTATAGTCGTCGGAGGTGCCTTCACTGCTTTCCTAATGTGGATGCGTCAGACCTTTGTGTGGTGGCCCCTGCATCCACTCGGTTATACCATGCTGAGTTCTTGGGCGACGTTCAAACTCTGGTTCTCCATATTCTTGGGATGGAGCCTGAAGTTTAGTATCGTGAAATATGGCGGTTTGAAAGCGTATCGGAGCGCAAGGCCTGTGTTCCTTGGACTCGTGATTGGAGAGATGACGTGCGCAGGACTCTGGGCGATTATCGGTATGATTACTGGGATTAGCACAGGATACCGGATTTTGCCGGATTGAGAAATCACTGGATCGGAATGTTTTACCTTGACATTCGGATGAATACCACGTATTATAAAAAAGACGATTCGCAATAGAAGATTTTAAATTACAACAAAACCAGGAAATTATGAAAAAATATTCCCTTATCTTAATATCTCTATCTTTTTTTTCGTTAGGCATCGGGTTGCCCTTCGCATTTTCAGTCGATTATATCCAATTAGAACGCGAATTTGCTGGTAAAGGTTCAACCAAAGGACGATTCAGTAAAGAGATCCACCTCGCCTTTGATTCCCAAAACATCTACGTCACTGATACCGAAAATCGGCTTATTCAGAAGTTATCGGCGACTGGAGAATTTCTGTTTCAAATCCCAGAAGCACCCGAATCTCCAGATAATATCTTACGGAAACCGGGACACCTCGCTGTTGATAGCGTTGGAAACATCTATGTCGCCGATGTGACCGCGCATCACATCCCCGAAAACACGGATCCGAAAGTATACATGTTCGCACCGTGCGTTCACAAATTCAGCCCGGTCGGTGAGCTCTTGGATACCTACTTTGTTGACATGGTAGATGTCTATCCGAAAGTTGTCTTGCCTGCAAGTCTAATCCTTGATAAAGACGGAAAAGCGGCTTTCGCAATTCAACCGAAAGGGTACGATAGAGCACTCCGCGTTGCACTCAATGCCCAAAATGAACTCTACGTTTTAGATGCAGAACGTGGACGTGTCCATAAGTTCCGTGCCGACGGCGAAAAGATGGTCACTTTCGGTAGATACGGCGCAAGCGATGGCGAATTCGATACGGATGCAGCGGACATCGCAATTGATGCCCGTGGGAACGTCCTCATCGCCGATACCGGCAATCACCGAATTGTTCGGTTTGATGCAGCCGGTAAACCGCTCAGTAGTTTCGGACGGAAAGGACGCGGGAACAGTGAATTTACGAAACCGATGGCACTCGCTACACTGCCTACCGGCGAAATCCTTGTTAAAGATGCCAGTCAATTCCGCAGAAAAATTGGTGGGTTGCCGGAGATTGTTGTCCTTTCACCGACGCTAACGCAGCTGACGGAAAGCGCGCCTGGACAAGCCGAACTTGCCGATACAATTAACAACGCAACCCGTTCACAGTATGGACCGTTTGCCCAAAGTCCAGCCGTCGCCGCCGATACGGCTGCACTCAATAGACGCGTGCGCCTGCTGGAAGAGGCTGAATACAGTCGCTACTACACCGGTGAAACCGATGAGGAAGACGATGCAGAACTCGCTGAAGAACTGAAACGTAAAGACCTACGCCTGACGCTCTCACACAACGTAATTTCAAGAATCCAGAAATTTGACAGCAATGGTCAGTATCTCGGACGCATCATCTACGAAACAGATCAACTCAGCGAGGAGAAACACGACCAAACCTTCTTGGACATTGATGCTTCGGGGCATCTTTATCTACGGGATGATAGCGATTTTACCATCGCTCAGTATTCTATCACAGGGTTTACCGTGAAACTGTCCCATACAAACGGGTTTTATAGCCTACGCGCTGCCAATCTCCGCAACAACTACTCTGAAGATTATGAAGACATCGATGTTTCAACAGATGTCCAAGATGAACTCAGCCAGTTGGAGTTTAAAAATCTATTGGGATGGACGTATAGCCTCTCTGAACGGTGGCACTTGACGCTCCTTGACGAGTTCACTTATGCAGAGCAAGATGAACGGTATATCACGCCTGCGAAAGTGGAAGACAGTTACGACTTCGGGACACAGGCATTAGAGAACGCTTTCGCCGCGAACCTGAAGTTCATCACCAACCCGAACCCGTATCACTATAAGGAGTTGAATCTATCGGTTGGACGTGTTGATGGGACATCCGATTTGACTCAGGATGCACTCTACGTCGATCTCAACAAACAGCGTAGAGTTGACAGCGGTGATGCGAGTTCTACGGTCATTGAACTCAATTGGGATATCTGGTCGCGTACGAACTTATGGCTCCGTTATGCCGATCTCAACCCTGCAGAAACGAGCCGCAATTTTATCCGCCGGTTCTATGATGTTTCCGGCGATCTCTACGAGGTCTTTGGCAGTCGTAATCAGGCGCGTCAATTCCTTGGCGAATTGACCATAAAGTTTTAAAAGGAGTAGGCACAGTCCCTGTGCCATCCACCAAAAGTGAGCGTATCTATAGATATGGAGTTTCGAGCACTTAATGCTGAAGAATTAGAGACATGGTTAGACCACGTCACGAATGTTTTTACTGGGGGTCGTCGATATTTTTCTAACCATTGGCACAACGATCCGTGGCGGGACCCAGAGGGTATCCGTATTGCGATTGATAAAGGTAAAATCGTCAGCACGGTCCGCGTCTTTATCCGTAAGATGTATTTACAAGGTGAACCGGTAACTGTCGGCGGTATCGGTGAAGTCAGCACACGCTCGGAATACCGTCGGCGCGGACTTGCGACGCAGCTTCTCAAGGATGCGATCGGGTTCATGGAGTCCCGCGACATCGTCACCTCCTCACTTCATGGAAGCCAACGTATCTATTCGGTCGAAGGATGGGAGAAGGTGCCGCGCTACTATGCGAAACAACCTATCACTGCCAAAAAACAGGTAGCGTGGGATGTACGTCCGACAAATTTCGATGATCACGCCGAAGTTGAACACATCGCTGCGCTTTATGATGCTTATGCACGCAAATTCAACGGCACTTTTGTCAGGGATGATCTGGCTTATTGGACAGCGTGGGTGCGGACGGAGTCTCCAAGTGCTTGGGTCGCTGAGCGTGATGGTGAGATTGAAGGTTACGTATCCGTTGTCCGTCGTGAAGCGCAATTAAACGTTAAGGAATTCTTCGTTTCAGATTCCGTCTTTGCTGAGGATCGCGGTCAGCAGCTTTTTGGGGATCTGCTTTCTAATGTCATAGCGCAAATGGATGCCGAGTCGTTTGAAGTTATCTATCCTGCCCCGATCGCAGACGGTTTCAATGCACCAGTAATTGAAGAACACGGCAGTGCGATGTATCGTATCAATCTACCCGACGCGCTTCCCAGTCTGTCCGATTCAATCCCGGATCTGTTGCACAACCAACCGCAATCTCTATCACAAGGTATTAGATCACATCATATCTTTTGGTATACCGATGGGTATTAAGGCATTTTCTGACATTTTTTCCATAAGTTAATTTGGAATATGGCAATCTCAAGTCGCGAGGTAATAAAAAGATTAAGGAAAGAGAAGCACACGAGGGGTTCTATGTATAGGCATTACACTATTGTGATTCACAAAGACTCAGATAGTGATTACTGTGTAACCGTTCCAGATCTACCCGGTTGCATAACGGCTGGGGATACAGTTGAAGATGCACAAGATCAAGCGGTCGAAGCTATCCAATGCCACATTGAAGGCATGCTGCTCGATGGTGAATTCGTTCCTGAAGCGAAAGAGATTGCATTCCATCAAGATAACCCAGACTATGCTGATGGGGTGTGGAAATCCATAACAATAGTTCTGCCCGACATTTCCGAAATTCGGGTCTCTCGCCCTGGTCGAATTCAGAAATTTTTTCCAACAATGCTGATAGCATTATACGATTTTTATTTTTTCTTGCCAATTAATCTCAGAACGTCAGCCAGGGGCATTCAATTTTAAGAAATTATTGGGTTTCACGTCTTTTTTTCAAGGATCCGGTTCGGTTAGGAAACCGAACCTACCGGGCCTGGTGGTGAAAATTTGATCGAAAAATGGACAATTGAATGACCCTGGAACGTCAGCCAGGGTTATTTAAAATATTCGAGATATCCTCTGTCTATTTTTGCTGAATCAAAATCTTGATTAGCAATTAAAGGGTGGCACGTTTCCATCTGTTTTGTCTAAAGCCCGCGGATTCGCAAGTGGCCGGATTGGTAAACAGCTAGCAACGGAGGGGTCCAATCCACCTGTTTTTTGAGTAGGTCTTGCAAGTCGGCAATGACTTCTGCCGCCGTACGCCCACCTGGTCGCAGATGGATGATCCCCGTGCTCGGGTGTTTCTGATGAACAACAAGTGTCCCAAAATCGGAATCATGTGTTAAAACGAATCGGTTCATCGCGTGTGCCGTTGCGAGAATATCTTCGTCCTCGTAAGATCCCCAACCCTCTTCACAGGCACATACTACATCAACGCCCTGTGACCGCAGAAATTGAACGACCCGAGAAGCAATGTTGACATCAGCAACAAGTGGTGGGAGCATCGTTAAGAATCTCCAACCCGGTCTGAGACAACATCAATAAAAATTTCGTTGCGGAGGGCTTTTGCCGCATAGCCGAGCACTGCTCGAATACTTTCTTCGGTTAAAAGCGGGTAGTCTGCGATGATCTCTTCATGTGACATACCGCTTGCCAATAATCCCAATATGTGTTCCACACTAAGGCGTGTGCCTTCAACGATCGGTTTTCCGCCAAGGATCCCCGGATTAGCGACTATTCTGACCATAATTTTTTACCTCTCTATCAAAAATTTGTTAACTATAGTTTACCAAAATTTGCGGCTTATATCAAATTGTTTTGCTGAATTCTCTCCTATTTTCCGACAAAAAGTTTGACTTCTAATCTGGCACAGTATATAATCGTTTCCATATCAAAACAGTGAATCTCGTAACCACCTCATTTTTTAGGGTTTACGCATTTTTTCGTCAGACACCACGTATTAGACGGGGTTCCAAACCCCGCTTGCAAGGCGGACGCGTAAGTTCTATTTTTGAAACTATCGGACAGTGGAGGATACGAACATGGCAAAACTACGTGTAGGGGTTATCGGTTGTAGCGGTATCGGCACGACGCATGCATCGGGGATCGTCGGTCTGCCGAATGTTGAATTAGCCGCTGGCTGTGATTTTGTTCAGGGAACATTAGACGCTTTCAAAGAGAAATATCAGGATAACTGGGATAATATTGCGCTGTATACCAACCATCAGGAGATGCTCGCCGCTGAGAATTTGGATGCCGTGACGGTGGCGACCTCTGATCATCGGCACGCTGACCTCGTCGTTGACGCTGCGAACGCCGGTGTGAAGGGTATCTTCTGCGAAAAACCGATGGCGACAAGCATTGCGGATGCCGATAGAATGATGGAGGCGACTGAGCGAAATGGCACCATTCTGTCGATTGACCACACCCGTCGGTGGCAACCGCTGTGGCGGCATACGAAAGAGGCGATCATCGGTGGCGGAAGTATCGGAGATGTCCAATACGTTATCGGGACTTTGAGCGGCGGACGCGCGATGCTGTTCCGAAAC
>ASZN01000120.1 GCA_000406005.1 Candidatus Poribacteria bacterium WGA-3G | reverse complement strand
CGAGGCGGTGCGGGCGGTGGTTGAACGCATCGGGGTGCGCCTCAGAGAGATCATAAATCCGATCCGGCGGCAGCGCAACCGAGTGTCTAAGTCGCAGCGGAAACAAGTTTCTATCGAGCCCGGTTACCAAAAGCACCGTCTGCTTCGGCGGGATCCAGACGGACTTGAGTGTGAGGCTGGCGTGCCGATGGACGTCGCCCGTCCGCGTTTCGACAGTCAACTCCCACCCTTCCAAGTTCACGGCGGTCTCAGAGCGGTTATACACCTCTATCCATTGCGGGAGCTCCCGCCCGGGACCCTCAGTTTCAAACATCAGTTCGCTGACCCGGACTTCATCGGGCAAGGTGGGGTGAAAAACCGCCGCGGCACCATAACCGGGAGCACCGGGGGCGTTTTCGCCAACGGCGTGCCGGTCGAAGCCGAGCCCCGAACCCGATGGGATGACGGTCCACGCGGACGCGAGGTAGCCGGGTTCGCGGACATCGCGGCGCTGCCACGTGCCTTCACTTGTCAACGGGGCAGCAGGTGCCGTCGGACGTTGGGTATCAGCGAGGGGCCAGACCTCTGTCCGTTCGGCATAGGACCTTCGGAAGTAATTGCCGGCAACATCCTCAATCGCCAGTGGCGTGCCGTTCTGCTCACGCGCAGACCGTAAAATCAACAGATACGGCGTGCTCGGCAGTTTCAAGTCGGGCGCAACCATATACGGATGCAACGCACCGCGCTGCCGCCCACCGGTGGCGATATTCAAACCGCCCGCAAGATCCGTCTCGCTCGGATCGGTGTTGGTAATCAGGAGCACGCCCCCCATCGGCAGCGTGTAGTCCGGAAACGACACACTGTCAACATCTTGATTCGCTGCCTCACCCGTGGACGCAACGATACTGATTTCCCACTCCTTGAGTTGGACATCTATTCCACAGATGTTCTTGAGTTCGACATAATCGTGGGTGTCGTCGCGGGCGTTGCGGATTTCGTTGAAAGCGAGACGATACGCCACCGGCTGAGATGGCGACGGGTCAAGCCGGTAGCCAGGCGTGCCGAGAGACACCGACACATNGACGTGCCGATCATANCCGATGCCACCGTGAGACCCGCTCGGCTCCCACGCCGCNGCGAGATACCCCGGATGTTCGAGATGGGCACGCTGATAGGTGCCGACTTCTGTCAAAGGGGCAGCTTCTGCCTTCGGGCGAGACGTGTNGGCGAGNGGATACACTTCTGTGCGGTAGGGCGAGACGCGCCGGAAGTAATTNCCNGCNACATCTTCAACCGTCGCCGGTGGGTCGCCGTTCTCGGGGGTCCGGCGTTGTAAAACAAGCAGATACGGCGTGCTTGGCAGCTTCAGACGTTCNGCGACAAGATAGCGATGCTGCGCCCCGCGTTGCCGCGCACCTGTNGCGATATTCAGTCCACTCGCCANCCGTGTCTCACTCGGATCGGTGTTCGTTATTAACAACACGGCTTGCGGTGGCAACGGCACATCCGGAAACGAGACGACATCTATCCCTTCCGCGCTCGGATCGTCGCTTCTCATGAGACGGATCTGCCAATCGGCGAGGTGAAGCGGTTCACTCCAGAAGTTTTTCAGTTCGATCCAATCGTTTGTATCGTCGGAGGCGTTGGAGATCTCGTTGAAGATAAAGACGGATGTTACGAGGGGCGCAGGCGGGCGCGGGTCTGGGGTTGCCCCGCTGCCACTGACAAAGGGCGGCTCTACCGGTGGTTCTACAGGTGGTTCTACAGGTTCGTTAACATCCGTCACCGTGACGGTCAACGTCTGCGTCGCCGTCAACGCACGGTCACCGACCCCACTCGTTGCCGTGAGAATCAGCGTATAAACGTTGCTATTCGCAGCACTCCTCGGCATCTCAAAGTCCGGCGCAGTCTTGAAACGCAACATATCTAACGGGGTACCCGTGCCACTAATCTCAAACAATGAGGCATCGGCACCACCCGTAATCGCATAACCCGTAATCTCATCCTCCACATCCGGGTCTTCCGCAACAATTGTGACGACTGCCGTCGTATTCTCTAAAACATTCACAGCAGAGGCACTCCCGAAGACTGGCGGACGATTTGTAGGTTCTGGCGGTCTTTCGTCAACATCTGTCACGGTGACGGTTAACGTCTGCGTTGCCGTCAACTCGCGGTCACCGGCACCACTCGTTGCCGTGAGAATCAACGTATAGACATTGCTATTCGCCGCACTCCCCGGCATCTCAAAGTCCGGTGCAGTCTTGAAACGCAACATATCTGATGGGGTACCCGTGCCACTGATCTCAAACAAGGAGGCATCGGCACCACCGGTAATCGCATAACCGGTAATTTCGTCATCGGTATCTGGGTCTTCGGCGACAACTCTGACGACTGCCGTCGTATTCTCCTGAACAGACACAGCAGAGGCACTCCTGAAAACAGGCGGACGATTCACGGGTTCCGGCGGTCTTTCGTCAACATCCGTCACGGTGACGGTTAACGTCTGGGTTGCCGTCAACTCGCGGTCACCGACACCACTTGTCGCCGTGAGGGTAACAGTATAAACATTGCTATTCGCAGCACTACCCGGCGTCTCAAAGTCCGGCGGAGTCTTGCAACGTAACATATCTGATGGGGTACCCGTGCCACTAATCTCAAAAAAGGAGGCATCTGCGCCACCGGTAATCGCATAACTTGTAATCNCGTCATCGGTATCCGGGTCTTCGGCGACAACTCTGATAACTTCCGTCGTATTTTCCTGAACAGACACAGCAGAGGCACTCNTGAAAACAGGCGGACGATTCACGGGTTCTGGTGGTCTTTCGTCAACATCTGTCACCGTGACGGTTAACGTCTGCGTTGCCGTCAACTCGCGGTCCCCAACGCCACTCGTTGCCGTGAGAATNANCGTATANACATTACTATTCGCAGCACTACCCGGCATCTCAAAGTCCGGCGCAGCCTTGAAACGTAACATATCTGATGGGGTACCCGTGCCACTAATCTCAAAAAAGGAGGCATCTGCGCCACCGGTAATCGCATAACTTGTAATCNCGTCATCGGTATCCGGGTCTTCGGCGACAACTCTGATAACTTCCGTCGTATTTTCCTGAACAGACACAGCAGAGGCACTCTTGAAAACAGGCGGACGATTCACGGGTTCTGGTGGTCTTTCGTCAACATCTGTCACCGTGACGGTTAACGTCTGCGTTGCCGTCAACTCGCGGTCCCCAACGCCACTCGTTGCCGTGAGAATCAACGTATAGACATTACTATTCGCAGCACTCCCAGGCATCTCAAAGTCCGGCGCAGCCTTGAAACGTAACATGTCTGATGGGGTACCCGTGCCACTGATCTCAAAAAAGGAGGCATCTGCGCCACCGGTAATCGCATAACTTGTAATCGCGTCATCGGTATCTGGGTCTTCGGCGATGACGGTGACAACTGCCGTTGTGTTCTCCGAAACATTCACCGCCGAGGCACTCTTGAAAACCGGCGGACGATTCGGGGGTCTTTCATCAACATCTGTCACCGTGACGGTTAACGTCTGCGTCGCTGTCAACGCAAGCGCACCGACACCACTCGTTGCCGTGAGAATAACAGTATAGATGTTGCTGTTCGCAGCACTCCCCGGCATCTCGAAGTCCGGTGCAGCCTTGAAACGTAACATGTCTGATGGCGTGTTCTCGCCACCGATCTCGAACAACGCCGCATCTGCGCCACCCGTAATCGCATACCCCGTAATCGCATCCTCGGCATCCGGGTCCTCGGCGACAACGGTGACAACTGCCGTCGTATTCTCCGGAACAGACACCGCTGAGGCACTCGTAAAAACCGGCGGACGATTCGGCGGTCTTTCATCAACATCTGTCACCGTGACGGTTACTGTCTGCGTCGCTGTCAACGCACGATCACCGACCCCACTCGTTGCTGTGAGAATAACAGTATAAACATTACTATTCGCAGCACTACCCGGCATCTCAAAATCAGGCGCAGCCTTGAAACGTAACATATCTGATGGGGTACCCGTGCCACTGATCTGAAATAACGACGCATCGGCACCCCCAGTAATCGCATAACTTCTAATCTCATCCTCCGTGTCCGGGTCTTCGGCGACAACTCTGATAACTGCCGTCGTGTTCTCCGCAACACTCACCGCTGCGGCACTCCTGAAAACAGGCGGACGATTCGGTGGCGTTTCGTCAACATCTGTGACGGTGACGGTTACTGTCTGCGTCGCTGTCAACGCACGATCACCGACCCCGCTTGTTGCCGTGAGGATAAGCGTATAGACATTACTATTCGCAGCACTCTGAGGCATCTCAAAGTCCGGCGGAGCCTTGCAACGTAACATATCTAACGGGGTACGCGTGCCACTGATCTGAAAAAAGGAGGCATCGGCGCCACCCGTAATCGCATAACTTGTAATCGCGTCATCGGTATCCGGGTCTTCGGCGACAACTCTGACGACTGCCGTCGTGTTCTCCTGAACAGATACCGCTGCGGCACTCCTGAAAACAGGCGGACGATTCACGGGTTCCGGCGGCGGTTCCGGGGGTGGTGGTTCCGGGGGTGGTGGTTCCGGTGGCGGTGGTTGCGGTGGCGGCGGACTTCGACCGAGTGTGCAGCCTTTCAGTATATTGCTACCCGGTTGAACCTTGTTCCCGCCTTCCAACGCAAACAACTGGAAGTCATAACACGTCCCCGGTCGAAGATCTGAATGGAGAAAACCGAATAGACGCCCACGACTCCGCCCAAGATTTCCGACCTCTATCCACTCCGTATCCGCACTTTTCTTGTAATAATGGACGTAGGCATTCGGGAATTTGCCCTCGACCTCAGCCGTCCATTGTAAGGATGTACGTGTAACAGTTTCCTTGTCAAGCGTCAACGTAATCGTAGGCGGTGCGACGGCGGTTGCGGTGAAGGTTACTTTGAGTTCGGGATGTGAGATGTCCGGTGTGGGTGCATTCGCAGGGACGATTGCCTCTATCTTGTGTTTATCGCCGTGATTATCGCCGAGGGTAATTTCGGTAGCGGCGAATCCGAATTCATTTGTCGTCCCCGCACTGGTGGTAATGGTGCCATCGGGGGCGGTAACCTTCCATCTGACAGGCACCTTCTCGAACCGTGATACGTATCCCTGGGTATAATTAACAGCTAGCACCACAAACCTGGCTTGTGTTCCGGAAAAACCTTCGTACATTTCCTCTGTCGGAGATGCCCGCTCAAGATCAGGTTCAGAGGGATGATAATCGACCTTTATGGGGTAGTTTATGAGGGCTGGTAGGTCTGTGTAGATGGATTCATAGTCCAATGCGAGGTTCCATTGTAAATTAATCTGGGGGCCCCCATTAATACGACTAATACGACCGTTAATAGGGTCAATAGTACCCTCATCGGGTCCCATTTTTCCCGCCGCTACGAACCTCGCCAAGGGGGTGATATCCCTCAGCAGCCGTGCGACATCTCCACCACGCCCCATCAAGCGCAGGTCCAGGGAAGCCAACGACACGTCTGATGGGAAGGCATCTAACACGGATAGGTCAGAAATGGGGGTGAGCTGAAGAATCAAGCGTTTCAGGGATCCCAAAGAGGGTAGCACCGCTCTCAGCCCCGAGTTTATGATATTGGTCTGGTGCAGCCATAAGTCGCTCAGTTTTGTTAAATTTTTCAGCGGCGAGATATTCGAGAGGTTCACATTGCCCCTAAGATTTAGCTCCTGCAAGTTGGTGAGGCGACTGAGCCCTGATATATCCCTGATTTGATTACTCTGAAGGTGTAACTTTTTTAGTGCTGTTAAATTCTGCAGGGGCGAAATATCTACGATACGATTGTTGGTATGCAGGAAAGACAAACTTTTTACACCCGTTGCGTATTCGAGACCCGTGAGATCACTCACAGCGGCCAACACCTGGATGGGTTTTGTTATGCCAGCCATCTCCGCCTCGGTGATTGTCGCACCAGAAGCCTTGCTGAGTAGGGCTTCGATGGCAGCACGGAGGTTCGCATCGGGGATCGTTACAGGATCCGTCGGTGCCGCAGCAACGGGCAACCGACTGCTCAGCAGAAGGATAAAACAACAAAATATTCCGCAGAAAAACTTCATTTTTTAAGCCTCCTTTTTTCTTATGCCTTGCTATGAACATACTCGTTTTCAGAGAGGTTGAAATGTTTACAAACAAAAAAAGTGTAAAGCGTGATATTTATTATGAGGAAAGTAAACGGGGGGGGGGGGGTAATATATATATAGTTGTTCGTAAGTTTCAAGGTGGACGCGGAAACTAAGCAACATGCAGCCTCACCGACTGGCATTGTCAGACGGAGTGCTTTGGCACTATGGAAATTGAGATGTGCGTTCTGCATGTTCATCACCTTATACGGAGTACGGGAGTTTGGATAGACCGGTTTCTATTCTCACTGCCTTTTTTCTCGAAAACGTGTAACATATTATACGTCTATACGTTTTAAAAGTCTACAATAAAAATGTATACAACTAAAATGTATACGTTTTACATGTATATGTTTTACAAAGGGGCAGATAGATGGAGATTTATGCGATACTTTCAGGCAAAGGCGGGACGGGGAAAACGACGCTCGCGGTTCACCTGAGCGTCGCTGCAGAACTCTCAGGTGAGAAAAGCATTGTCGTGGACCTCGATCCACAAGGGAGCGCGACAGATTGGGGGACTTCCCGTCAGGCAGAAACCCCCGTCGTGGTTGCCGCCGATCCGACGCGGCTCGCAGACATCCTGAAAACCGCCGAAGCCAACGTCGTCGATGTCGCCGTCATTGATACCGCCCCGCACACCGATCGCGATGTCTATACACAGACACCCGCACAGATCACCGCAAACCTCGCCTCGTTGGTCATCATCCCATGTCGCGCCTCCATCTTTGATCTAACAGAAGTTCTCGCACTCTACAACCACATTCAACACAGGAGAAAAAAATGAAAAATGGGACCGAGCTCGCAACCGCCTTGAATCAGACAGCAAGAGAAACACCGCCGGACGCACCGATACAAACGCCCCCTCCGAAAAACGCACGCACCGGCAAAAAGATGATCGGCGGACACTTCGACCCTGCCCTGCATCGACAGTTGAAGCAGCTTGCATTAGACCGAGACTGCTCGATTCAAGACCTCTTAGGCGAAGCCCTCGACCTGCTCATGGCAGCATCGGGCATGCCACCGCTCAGAAAATCTTAGGAGACACGTTGAAAGTCAACGATTTCACCAAAACATTTCGCGTGCCATTCACTGATGCTTGATATGTATTTCGATGGGGCTGGGGTACCTCGAACCTATACAGGCAAAACAGAAATGTCCTACCGATGCCGCATTCTCATACCGCACCTGATGCTCACTGTGTTTCTATGCCTGCCGGCATTCTCGGAAGGCAATATCGGGGTCACCTATCATCGCGGCACATTTGATGACAGCCGCTGGGGTGTCCGTGGCGACGCTGACGTGAGAACCGCAGGCGTATGGGAATATATCGGGCTCGATATAGACGGACACCTTCAGTTTGGCGATGTCTATACCGGCAACATCGAAACAGGACTGACGTTGAGTTCTCTTGGACTCGGTGTCCGACTCTACTCAGCTAACACATTCAAAGGCGACGCACTCGATACACTCGGACGCGATCACCGGATCGGTGGGGCATTCGTCCTCCCGATCGGAGAGAGACTCTGGTCGATCGGTCTCTTCGGCAAAAACGGCACGGCATCGGCATCGACATCACACGGACTCTCTATCAAAGCAGGGCGTTCGTTGAACGTCGGCATCAGCACCGAATGGAACATCTCACGGTTGGAATTAGAAGTCAAAGGTGCCCTTGAGTTACGGGGTAAAGGCATCAGCGTGCATCAACTCATCACCGAAATCCGCACCCATGGCAAACTGTTCTGGCGGCTCCGCTGGCACCTACGATCAACGCTCGCAACACAACTCTATGGCGAGCAGATCGAAGCTGAAATCTCGAACACCGTCGCGATCGGTTATCTGTTTTGAGACGTTTGACAAGGGCATGTGGTGTCCAGAAACGGCTATCGGCTTTCGTCCAGTCGATACAGATACAAATTTCCTTGACAGAAAAAGCGCGAATGTGATAGACTTTGCGGTATCCATCGAAAGGCTGTTCTCAGCAGGGCATCAGACAAAATGCTGCGAGGCATGCCATCGGTGGTAAAAAAAATCTAAAGTTTTTCATGGCAATCGCATGTAATTACCCATTAGCATCTGTTGAGAATTGTTTCCTTGTATGGATCTACCTTGAAAGGAGAGCTATCATGTTAAGGAACAGGGGCCCTCACAATAATGCGAAATGTCCGTTCTACGTTTTACCGAATAACCCACTCTCGGCGCAAACCTCTATCCATAAGTGTGTGCGGTGTGTCTGTTCTGGCGCGCCACATCTCGAAGGCATGCGCGAGGATTTGTGTCAAACCGCCTATCTTACCATCCTTGAAGAATCACCCAACTATGACCCGAAACACCCGTCCGGTGCAAGTTTCATTACCTTTATAAAATCGCGCGTCTGCGGACGCCTCTGGTCGGAACGTCGCAAAGCGTCAAAGTATACACCGTTTGCCTATGAAGAACCCGTTACGGCAGATGCTGTCTCGAACCCTTTGGTCGCAGCACTGACCGCCGAAGCCTGCGCCTCTGAAAGTCTTGAGGATGAAGTCTGTGAGAAAATCGAAATCGAGGCTTTCCGGTCCGTTTTACCACAACTGCTGACAAGGCTCTCGGAAAAGGAACGGCAGGCGATCGCCTTGAAGTATTTCAAAGCCTGCTCCGGGATCGAAATCTCGCGACGCTTGTCTGTCTCCGAAGGTCGCGTTTCTCAGTTGCTAAAAAGCGCGCTCTCGAAACTCAAAACAGCCTATTCAAAACTTGGAGGTGAACCGTCTGAAGAACACTGTCCGTCTGTTTTTTGAAAAAGTACTAAAGTTTTCTCAACGAGACGTATATAATAGAGGGAGATTCATCAGTGGCAACATTCCCTTATGAATCTCCCTTGTTTCATTCGCAATCAACGGAAAAAAGCAACAGAGGAGAAAACCATGAAAATGACAACGCATCTGACAGGTGGCATTCCAGTTTTAGAACCCCACGGTAAAATTGTCGGTCCCGCAGTATCGCAATTCCGAGAGCGACTCGCCTTAGAGTTATTAGATGCTTCCGAGACACCGCGCTTTTTGATCGATTTTCAGCATGTTCGGAAAATAGATTCTTCTGCACTCGGCATGCTCGTCAATGTACATGTCATCGCTGGACAGATGAACGGGCGTATCGGTATTCTCAACGTTGGGCGACATATTCGGAACGTACTCGTCCTCACGCGGCTCGTGAATGTTTTTGAACATTTCGAGGACGAGGACGCGGCGATTTCGGCACTATTGGAGGAAAAAAAACTGAAAGCTAAATATGAAACGGGTTCTTGAAGCCAACTTATGGTTGGTGTTTTTCTTTCTATATGTTCCGATTTTGGCTGTTGTGGTGTTCTCATTCAACAGTGGTGAACAGATCTCTGTTTGGGAAGGCTTCACATTCGATTGGTATGCGAAACTGTTTGAGGATGCAGCGTTGTGGCGTGCCTGCCGAAATAGCCTGATCGTGGCAGGTGTCGCCACGGCTGTCTCTACGTTTATCGGAACGACGGCTGCGTTGGCGATAGAACGGTACCGCTTCCGTTTCCGAACCGCGCTCACCCGATGCCTCTATCTACCGGTTATCATCCCTGACATCGTGTTGGCAATAGCGTTGTTGACCTTCTATGTGCAAACGCCTATCCCACTCGGTTTAGTTTCAGTGATTATCGCACACTGCGTTTTTAATGTCGCATACATCACGATTGTCGTCCGTGCGCGTCTACAAGGCTACGATAACACTTTAGAGGAGGCAGCCCGTGACCTCGGTGCCAACGAATGGCAGACGTTTTGGCGGATAACTTTTCCGTTGATCGCACCCGGAATTATCGGCGGTGCCTTGCTCGCCTTCACGCTCTCTATAGACGACTTTGTGGTCACCTTCTTCACCGCAGGTGTCGGCTATACGACGCTTTCTGTCCATATCTATTCACAATTAAAGTTCGGGATTACACCGAAACTTAACGCTATCTCAACGATGTTGTTAGCGAATTCTATCGTGTTTATTCTACTGTTTCTGTGGTTCCAAGGGGGTGCTACCAACTCAC
Source organism: Candidatus Poribacteria bacterium WGA-3G (assembly GCA_000406005.1). Taxonomy (GTDB): domain Bacteria; phylum Poribacteria; class WGA-4E; order WGA-4E; family WGA-3G; genus WGA-3G. The sequence goes on along the minus strand of ASZN01000120.1, from coordinate 144 downwards.
GAAGGCAGGATGCACAATAGCATATCCATGAGCGAGTTCGTTTGTAGTAGTGCGATTCATCGCACGTTCTAAGGGCATACGTGTTTATTCTGCTGTTTCTGTGGTTCCAAGGTGGCACTACCAACTCACGAAGACAGGATGCAC
>ASZN01000119.1 GCA_000406005.1 Candidatus Poribacteria bacterium WGA-3G | reverse complement strand
CAATGGCGACAAAAAAAATAAGATAGAAGGCACTATACGGGGGGCGCAGTCTCCCGGTAAACGGCTCAGGTTAAATCTATTGGTCGTCCCAGGGTGGAGTGGCTGCCCTCTCCTAAACAGCAGTGGTGAAATCGTAGGTGTCTGTTCAGCAGGTATTGAATCTAAAGCTGTTGGCTACGCTATCCCTTCAAATACATTGAAAACATTACTCGCGAGCGCGGCATCGGCAGAGATTGAATCTTGGTCGATGTGGCAAAAGCGACCGGAGGTTCTTGCCTATGCTGCGTACAATATGGGTAAGAAGATTAACAGAGAAGTTGGCATATTTCGGCGTATCTGGCGGGGTCGGGTTAAAGGTACCTTTTACACTACACGCGCACATATAAGGCAGATGTCGGGGGACTATGAAGGAGCAATCGCAATTTATGACAAAATTATTGCGGACAACAGGTTCCTGGCCATTTCAAAAGTGCAGGCATACGCCTTCCGGAGTATTGCCAACGGTAAATTAGGGAATTATCAAAAAGCGATAGACGATGCTAACAAGGCTATCATCGTTGCTCCAACTACTTACACAGGATACTACAGTCGGGGTTATACAAGAATACGTTGGGCAGAAGTTGAGGCAGAAAACGGAAATTATGCAAGATCCCGAACCCTTTATCAAAAGGCGATAAACGATTACACCGAATCGATTCAATTAGATTCAAAGAACACCCTGTTCTTGGCTAATGTTTATAAAGAGTTGGGGTGGACGAAGTGCCTGATGGGAAAATTGGAAATCGAGCAAGGCAACACGGCAGCAGCACAAACCCTCTACCAAGAAGCAGTATCCGAGTGTGACAAGGTACTCCAGTCAAAGCCGGGAGAAACCGAACTTCGGAGGGCTGCGACTTACCATACGCGCGGTGTTGCGAAAGCCGGTCTTGATGATTACAACAGTGCGATTGAAGATTTCGATGAATGCATCCAACTTAATCCAAAGAAGGCACTATATTATCACGACCGCGGGGAGGCAAAAGAGGCACTCAATCAGCACGAAGAGGCTATAGTAGATTTTCAGAAGGCAAAGGAACTGGACCCAGATATGGGAAAATGAATCGTATTTACTACCGTCGTAAGCGAGAAAAGGAGATCGCTCATGAAAAAAAAAGATAGGTTGTTAAGACAGATGATCGAAGACAATAAAAAATCTATTGTTTATTTCCTGACAGAACCTGACGTTAAACGACCCACTATATTCTTCTCAGAAGACGACGATCCCAAAATTGGTCTTGCGTCAACAACGGGATTCTTTGTGGAACCTGACAAGATCGTGACGACGATTGACGCGCTATCAAATGCTCTCGCTATTGCCGCATTTTCAGCCGTTTCTTTTCAAAGGGCATTCGGCAATAGAGCGACTCGGTCCTCCCGTAGACGTAATCGTAAACAGATAATCGAGCCAAATGAGGACCTTCTCGAAGCGTATACGATTGAAGGCATTACCGCTTATGATACGAAAAATAACCTTGTACTCCTAAAAGTCGAGGAGACAGGGAGCCCATTGCCGTTGGGGGATAGCGATACCGTTGAGATAGGCGAGACGGTTTACGCAATTGGGGGCCAGGATGAGCCGAGATGTGCAGGCGCAGAAGGGTATCTTCGGAGCAGGTATAGAGATGACAAATGGCTACATATAAGAATCCACTTCCCTGCTGCAGGTAATGGGAGTCCCGTTCTAAACAGCAAGCAAGAGGTCATCGGTGTGTTGGCTTACTCGACGGGTTCCGCTGCTGGCGATAGTCGTTCAATGATGGGGACAGCGATAACTTCAAACGTGCTTAAAGAACTCCTCGCGAGTTCCAGAGAAGTTATGGAATTAGATGAGTTCCAAGAATATCCACGCGTCCGTGCCTACGCTTTGGAAGCGCGAGCAGACAAAAAAATGGCAGAACGAAATAAAAATAGGGGCGCGATAAGAGACTATAGTGCCGCTCTGAAACTCAACCCAGACTTGGTTGAAATCTACTCTAAACGAGGTATCGTAAAACTCCGCATTAGCAAACTCCGAAGTGCTATTAAGGATTTTGATAAGATGATTGAAATTAATCCGGAACATATCTTCGCCTACAACAATCGCGCATCCGCAAGAGGTAACCTTGGAGATGAACGCGGGATACTTGAGGACCTCAGTAAAGCGATTGAAATTAACCCTGAGTATGCGATCGCACACGTTAATTTGGCGGAGGTAAAAATTCACATCGCCGAAGATAAGACGGATGAAGGAGATATCGGTGAGGCAAAACGATATTATCAAGAGGTCATCAACCATTCCGCCAAGGCTCTCAAGTTAGATCCGGGAAACTCGTTAGCACAGAGACAACGTAAGCAAGCGCAGCATGCCCTCCGAATGTTGAAATCGCAGCCTGAAGTTTAGGCATAGTGCTCCGTGCCGTTATACCAACTCAGATCAGAGGAAATCTCTCATGAAATATAGTGAAAAATGTCTATTGAGTCTTTTCACTTTAACGCTTGTGTTCCTCATCTCATGTGCAGTGGTGTCTCAGCAGAACGTTTCTGACAAACTGCCGACACTGACAGCGGACCTTGCATCCGAAAAAGGTAAGACCTCGGTCGTCCGCATTACAGGCGGGAGCCTGGTGAGGATAGACGCAGGCAGCGGTTTCTTCATCCAAGCCGATAAGATTGTAACGAACCTTCACGTCATCGCGCGTCCGGGACCCATTTTCGCGAAACTCAGCGGTGAGGGCGCAATTTGGATGGTTGAAGGTGTCACAGCGTACGATATGGAGAACGACCTCGTCGTTTTGAAGGTTATGGGTGAAGGTATCCCGCTCCCGATCGGCAGCAGCGAAACTGTTAAAAAAGGTGAGACCGTTTACGCCATAGGCTACCCGGGTGGCGGAGCGTACAAACTTGCCGAAGGAACCGTACAAAACAGCCGCTATCAAAATAAATGGCTCCAGACGACTGCCGATATTTCCAAGGGGAACAGTGGCGGTCCCATGCTCAACGGCAACGGCGACGTTATCGGTATCAGTACCCTTTTAGACGATTCTTATAGTTATGCTATCCCTTCCGATACGCTCAAGAATCTGCTTTCTGAGGCTACGGAGGTCGTGCCTCTGACGGCGTGGTATAAACAGAAGCGTATTCGTGCGTATAGTTACCACGAGCGCGGTGAGGATAAATACAGCGATAGGCAGTATAGAGCCGCGATAGATGACCTGAATAAATCTATTGAACTGGATGCCGAATATACACAGGCTTACGTAACTCGCGGGTACATGTCGTCGCACTACGGTGAGGCGATTGTCAGGTATGGACGCATCGCTGATGCACGGCGACACTACCTCGCGGCGATCGAGGACTATACGGAGGCTATCAAATTAGATGCAGACGGCGATGAGAACTATAACGGGCGCGGGCATACGCTCTGCCACTACGGTGAATATGAAGCCAGGCAAGGAAATACAACGGAGGCACAAAAACAGTATCTTGCGGCGATTCAAGACTATACCGAAGCCATCAAATTGGATTCGGACGACAGTAGAAATTACAGCGGTCGCGCCTGGGCAAAATCTCTCTTCGGGGAATTGAACGTTAAGCAGGAAGAGTTCGGCAACGCGCGAAAACAGTATCTCGCGGCGATAAAGGATTATACCAGAGCCATCAAGTTGGACCCTGAAGATTATATAAACTACAAAGATCGTGGATGGGTGAAATACCTCTTCGGAAAATTGCGAACCAAGCAGGGGAAGACCGACGACGCACAGAAGTTTTATCAATCGGTGATCGCTGATACCGAGAAAGCCATTCAACTCGATGCCGACAGAGCCACTACCTATCATATACGTGGCGTTGCGAAGGCTGCACTCGGTGAATATGACAGCGCAATAGCGGATTTCGATACCGCTATTGAACACGATTCCGATTATACTGAAGCCTATCGCAGCCGTGCGGAAACGAGGCAGGCACTTGGTCAAGAAGAAGCGGCAAAGACAGATTTTTTGAGGTCGAAACAGTCTGTCGGTAAAGGCATCTTACCGTCACAGGAATTGGAAAACGCAGCAGCCGAAATGGTGCGCATCCCCGCGGGTGAATTCCAGATGGGCAGCAATGAAATCACAGGAGCCATGCCCAGACACACCGTTCATCTCGACGAATTCTATATCGACGCTTATGAGGTGACGAACGCGCAGTTTAAGGCGTTCATTGATGCGAACCCTGAGTGGCGCAAAGACAACATTCCGAGTGAATACCATAACGGTAACTACCTCAGACTCTGGGACGGGGACGACTATCCGAGCGGAAAAGCCAACCATCCGGTTGTCTATGTGAGTTGGTACGCAGGGATGGCGTATGCGAAGTGGAAAGGCAAACGACTCCCGACGGAGGCAGAATGGGAGAAAGCCGCGCGCGGCGGTATGACAGGTAGACGTTATGTCTGGGGTAATTCGCGTCATCCGGGTAAAGCGAACTACGGATATTACGGGAAACATACCCTACCCGTCGGGAGTTATCTACCCAACGGATACGGTCTGCACGACATGGGTGGGAATGTATGGGAATTGTGTTTGGATCAGTATGACAGGAATTTTTATACGAATTCTCCGAAGGAAAATCCGGTTGCTGGTGTTTCCGATATTGAGGCGTTGATAGAAGATTTCACGGGTGTGAAGACAAGGCGTGTATCGCGTGGCGGTTCATGGAACACACCTGGACCCGCGGGTGTGGCGAATCGTGGTAGTGATAAACCGACAAATACGAACAGCTGGCTCGGATTCCGTTGCGCGAAAAGCGCACCCCCTCAGCAAGCTGCCGAAGCGAATTCTTCATCTGACACTGCCGAGTGAAATGGATAGACGCGCTTTGCCAGCGCGCCTATCAACGTAGTTATCCTTCTTCTCTTATCTTTCTGACTTCTTCTCTGGCACTCTCAAGTAGGTGCAGCGTCTCCGGAAAGAGGGCATGGAGTGCTTCGTGGTAGGCGAGGTATTCGCCTGCATCATCACGGTCAACTATACGTAATCAATTAATTGCCATCATTCAGGTCTACGAGATGGAACGGTGTTCCGTCTGCTTGTGCCTTTCGGTATTTCTCAATTCTCCGTAACTTCAGGTCCTCAGGCCACAGCACATATTTCGCTTCGAGAAACGCGATATATTCGTCTTCATCGCCGGGAAACCTAAAACCTCCAAACCACAACTTCGTCTCTCCCTCAACGACAATCTCAACCTCTGGAATATCGCCATGCTGTTCGATTAACTCTTCTCTGTAGATTTTGGCGAATAACTCTGGATCATCCGTCTCACGCCTCAGTTTTATCTTCAGCGACCTTTCAAGTTTGTCACGATTGTGCTTGGTGGGCCAGAGAACATATTGTGCCTTGTCAAAGTTAATCATTTCGTCAAGTGTATATGAAACGTAATCTCCCGATGTTTTTGCTTTCCTTCGCTCATGTTCAGCGACGATATGAACGGCTGGAATGTTTCCGAATTGTTTGAGGAGGTTTGCATGGTAATATTTGGCGCGTAACTCACGATCCTTTGTCTGTTCCCAGTTTGTAGGAACATCTAACGCCATCAATTCTTGGATCTCTGCATCGCTAAGGTCATAAGTGAGTTGACTGGTATCGTAAAGTTCGCTTGGTATCACTATCGAATCCGTGTCTTCTGTGTCGCTACAGCCGACGAAGATAGACATACTGAATAGGCAGGTGAGATAAAATACAGATATAAACAAGGTTATGCTACGTCTCATTTGCACTTCTCCTTTTGATATTTTCTATGGCAGAACCTGTAGACTGAATTCGGCTGGAGATATAAGTTCAGTATAGCACAGATCCTGTAATTTTATTTATATAACTTTGTTGTAAGCTATGGTGTTATTCTTCAAACGCGTGGATGTCTATCAGAAAGAACGGGACCAAGGGCATTTAGGTTTACATAGATTATCGGATTGTCTAAATGTTTGAATTTTTTTTTCAGTCCCGGTGCGGTTAGGAAATCGCACCTACCGGGTCTGAGGGTTCAGAATTGGACTAAAAACCGAAAACTCAATAGTCCTGGTAACAATAAAATTTCCCTTGACGTTCACGATTTTCTCTGCTATAGTAGTTTCATGCAAGAAGCGTTGCTCAGCGTCCAGAACCTCAAAACCTATTTTCGGACCCCGGAAGGACTTGCCCGCGCCGTTGATGGCATCTCTTTCGACATTGCACCGAACGAGATTTTCGCGCTCGTCGGTGAGTCGGGGTGCGGTAAAAGCGTCACTGCGCTGTCCGTGATCCAACTCGTCGCGCAACCCGCTGGTTTTATTGCAGGGGGTGCCATCTACTACAAGGGACAAGACATTACGCGTCTGTCAGAGGTCGAGAAACGGAAGATTCAAGGTAACGACATCGCGATGGTGTTCCAAGAGCCGATGACCAGTCTCAATCCCGTTTTCACTGTCGGTAGCCAGATTTCGGAGGCGATCCGCCAACATCAGAACCTCCGCGGTATCGCTGCACGGAACGCTGCGATCGAGATGCTCGACCTTGTCGGTATCCCGGAGCCCGGGGCGCGTTACGATGAACATCCGCACCAGATGTCCGGCGGTATGAAACAGCGTGTCATGATTGCGATGGCGCTCTCCTGTCGTCCGGGACTCCTCATCGCTGATGAACCCACAACCGCACTCGATGTTACGATACAGGCACAGATCCTTGAACTCATCCAACGTCTCCAGCAAGAATTACAAATGGCGGTGTTGCTGATTACACACGACTTGGGAGTTGTTGCGAACATAGCCGACCGTGTCGCTGTGATGTACGCCGGGAAGATCGCGGAGATGGGGACATGGGAGCAGCTTTACCAGACCCCGCAGCACCCGTACACAGTTAAACTCTTTGAATCGACACCCGCTCGCGATAAGCGTGGAACGCAATTGCACACGATTACCGGCAGAGTCCCGAAAGCCACCGATTATAACGATGGCTGCCGATTCGCTGATCGTTGTCCGAAGGTCATGGACGGCTGCGAAACTATCACACCTACACTGCACACGGTTAACGGGAGCGACCATAACGTCGCCTGCCATCTCTACAATCCTGAACCGCCGTTCAATGCGAAACTAACCAGGCACACAAAATTGGTGCTCGAAACGGGTGAAACGGATGGAAGCATGGAAGCATGGAAGAGTGGAGGGCAATCTACCGCCCATCCTTCCAATCTGCTTCAGGTGAAAGACTTCTGTGTCCACTATCCGATTCAGAAGGGGATTTTTAAACGGACAGTCGGTTATGTTTATGCGGTTGATGATGTCACGCTCGATATTCCACGGGGCAAAACGCTTGCACTCGTCGGTGAATCCGGGTCCGGCAAGACCTCATTCGGTAAAGCCATCCTCCGTTTAGGCGTGCCTGTTAAAGGCGATCTCGTCTATGACGGTGCTAACATCGCGACTGCCACGCGTCAGGAGATGCACCCTTATCGGAAACGGATGCAGATTATCTTTCAGGATCCGTATGCGTCTCTCAACCCGCGGATGACCGTCGGTGCTATTATCCAAGAGGGGATGCAGGCACACGGTATCGGTGGCTCCACCGAGGAACGCGAGCGTCGGGTCGCAGAACTGCTGCAGCGTGTCGGTTTATCGCCGGATATGGTGACACGCTACCCGCATGAGTTCTCCGGCGGTCAGCGGCAACGCATCGGTATCGCACGCTGCCTCGCGGTCGATCCGGAGTTCATCGTCTGTGATGAGGCGACGAGTGCGTTGGATGTATCCGTCCAAGCGCAGATACTGAATTTGCTGAAATCGCTACAGGACGATTTTAATCTTACCTACTTGTTCATCACGCACAATCTATCTGTCGTCGAGTATTTCGCCGATGAGGTTGCGGTGATGTATCTCGGTAGAATCGTCGAGCGTGGTGCGACAGAGGAGATTTTCGATGCGCCGAAGCATCCGTATACACGTGCACTCCTCTCTGCTGTTCCGAAGATGGATCCGCAGACCGGCGTTGAGAAGATTCGGTTAGAGGGTGACGTGCCTTCGCCTATCAATCGTCCGTCTGGTTGCCACTTCCATCCCCGCTGTCCAGAAGTTATGACGGTTTGCAGGGACAAATACCCAGACGAGACACGTTTCACGCAAACGCATTCATGCAACTGTTACTTATACCAAAACGCTGAATAGATATGGAGGAGGGTTAGAATCTCGTCATTCGATGGAGTTAGGAGAAGTAGGAAAACACAATTTCCACAAATAGACACCGATTTAGGCGAGAACCCGATTTCGACAGGGGTCCCCATAGCGAATAGCGTATGGGGCTGAGGAATCGGATCAGAAACCCAATAATTAAAAATATGGCGAAAATCAAAATACTTTCTGCAGATGTTGCCAACAAGATCGCCGCTGGCGAAGTCGTCGAGCGTCCGGCTTCCGTCGTTAAGGAACTGATTGAGAACGCCGTGGATGCGGAAAGCACCTCTATCCGCGTCGAAATCCGTGCGGGCGGTAAACGGCTCATCCATGTCTCCGATAACGGTGTCGGCATGGCACGTGAGGACGCGCTTCTCGCCTTGGAACGCCACGCGACGAGTAAGGTGAGCCGTATTGAAGACCTTGAGCATATTCAGACGTTCGGGTTCCGCGGCGAAGCGTTGGCGAGTATCGCCTCCGTTTCACAATTTGAACTTCTCACCCGCACCGCGGACGCGCTTGAAGGGACGAAGGTTAGCGTTGACGGTGGTGTCTTCCGTTCGGTGCAAGAGAGCGGTTGTTCTCCCGGTACGCACATGTCGATTAACAACCTCTTTTACAATGTCCCGGCACGCCTGAAGTTCCTCAAGACCGATACCACCGAGATGAACCATGTCACGAATCAGGTAATGTGGGCTGCACTTGCGCATCCGAATATCCATTTCTTGTTAACGCACAACGGTCGGACTATCCATGATGTGCGTGCCTGCGATTCGCATCTGGAGCGGATACGTCTGCTCTACGGCAAAGAGTTCGCTGAAAACCTCATTGAGTTCACGGAGGAGCTCCCCGAACTGAAAATATACGGTTTGCTCGGGAAACCGGAATTCACGAAGACGAATCGCGAGTACCAACTCTTTTTTATGAATCGGCGACCCATCCGTAGTCGGATCATCGGTGCAGCCTTGAAAGAGGGATTTGATGCCATGGTTACCAAGGACCGGCAGCCTGTGGCACTGCTTTTCCTGACATTGGACCCTGAGACAGTCGATGTCAATGTCCATCCGGCTAAGATTGAAGTTCGGTTTCGGAATGAACGGACAATTTATAGCGGTATCGTCCGCATGCTTCGCAACGCGCTCCATAAAGCGAAGTATATTCCTAAAATCGAGACTCCCGTTGAACCGACACAGACTGAGGGAGACACTGAAAACCGAGGAACACACACATCACAGCGGGTTCCTACACCGGGTTCCGCATCGGTTGTTACAGGTAGGAGCCAACCCACGCATACACAACGGACGCACGTGCCGCCTGTTCCGATACAGAGATCAGAGGAAGATACCGGACAGGAGCCTGAAGAAGTTACGGGTACTTCGCAAGCGCAAGTTCCATCCACGCCGACTGAAATCTCCGTGCAACCGCCGCGACAGGAGATCCCAGAGGGTGTCAATCTGAGTCTACTCGACTTTGAGAACGTCCAACTCAAAACGAACCTCTTCAAAACCTATATCGTCGCTGAGGCGGGAGATAAAATCTTCTTCATCGACCAGCATGTCGCTGCCGAGCGTGTATTATATGAACGTTTCGTCAACCAGATGCAATCCGACGGGATCCCTGTGCAAGGGTTGCTACTGCCGGTCACCTTGGAAGCCACCGCGCAGCAGCTCAGTGCTTTGAAAGTTCACGGCGACATCTTCAGTAAACTCGGTTTTGATCTGGAAGAGTTCGGTGGGAACACGATCCTGATTCGTGCGATCCCGTCGCCGCTGCCGACCCGCGTCGCCGCACAGACGGTTACGGACCTATTGGACAAACTCCCTGAAGCACCGCATACCGACGTACAACTCCCCGAAGCGATTGACAACGCTTTAATCACACTGGCGTGTAAATCTGCTGTTAAAGCAGGCGATACGTTGGATACGAAGGAGATGGTGAATCTCATCAAGGAGTTATCGCAGGCGAAACTCCCGTTCAATTGCCCGCATTCGCGTCCGATTATTGTCGAGATGGGTCGCGATGAATTGGAACGCCGGTTCCATCGGTAATCGCTGTTTCCCCAGGCCCGGTAGGTGCGGTTTGATGAAGATTGATTTATTAATTCGGTAATTTCGTATTCCGCACGAGACGCGTGTCCTCTACTGCAGGGTTTTTGCTGGGGTGTTTCTTCAAGGTTT
>ASZN01000118.1 GCA_000406005.1 Candidatus Poribacteria bacterium WGA-3G | reverse complement strand
TCTGGGCCCGAGGCAGGCTTGAAGTCTTCAAGGTTTCTGTGTAAAATCCGGTTCGGTTAGGAAACCGAACCTACCGGGTCTGGGGCTGAGGCGGTTTTTCTTTTTAAATTGACACTTATGGTGCGGTTTCCCAACCGCACCGATTTGAAGTGTCTCATTAATTCTGATATCCACTATAAATTCGTGCGTCAGTTCCGATGACTTTCTCCTGTTGAAAAAAGTGTTGCAAAAACTCTCTTGATTTGCTAAAACTTGAAAGGGTTTTCGGGAGTGTATGAAATTTTGAGCGATTACGATCGGGGAACCTATCGGGCGGTTTATGCAGTGAACCTCGGAGACTTCGTTTATGTTTTGCACTGCTTTGAAAAAAAATCGACACGAGGCATAAAGACTCCCAAAAGGGAAATTGATCTCATCCGTAGACGTTTGAACACAGCAAAGAGACTTGCACATAAGGAGAAAGAAAATGACTGAAGAAAAAATTGAAGGTGAAAAAAGCAGCGGTAATGTGTTCGACGATTTAGGGTTTCTCAATCCAGAAGAATACCGTACGAAAGCCCGCCTTTCCTTAATAATCAACAGCATTATAACCCAAAGCGGACTGACATGGGACGAGGCTGCCAAGCTCTTGGAACTCAGCAAGCCAGAAATCACCGCGCTCCTAAACGGCAGACTTGATGACTTTTCTATCGAATCCTTGTTTTTACTCATCAGAAAACTGGATTGTGAGGTTGAAATTGTTGTTAAAGGTAGCCCCGCATACAATCCTGCAGCAGAGATTAGCATTTCAATTCCGTTCTGATACATTTTTCGTAAAAGCAATCGAATAAGATAGCACACCATGCACTTCTGCTACTTAGGCGGCTTTCCGCCAATCACAACGAGGAATGCACAATCTTCTTTGGCATAGACGCTATGAAGGACATCGCCAGCGAAGCTAACACCTTCACCTTGTTCGATCGTTATTTTATTTTTACTCGTTGTAAAGATGATACTTCCGCTAAGCATAATGACAGTTGCAGCGGCGGGTGCAGGGTGTTCCTCTAATACCTTCTCGGCTTTCAGCGCAATCAGGACAACTGTCAGTTCATCTCCACGCGCCAGTGTCAGCGAGGATCGACCTGACGTAGCGACTTCGGCTTCTTCCATGAGTTTTTCAGCCATTTCCGTAAACGGAAACGCTTTCGTCAACGATGTATTTAGGTCTACAGGTCTGTACGGTCTCTCAAATGACGTATTCACTGTGAATCCTCCATTCCATTTGTAGGCGGGGTTTGTAACCCTGCTTTTGCAGGCGGGGTTTGTAACCCCGCCTTCTATAGGTGTATCGTCTGTTTTTTAGAGCGCGTGGTCTTCGGGACGGACACCTTTTTCAAAAGTGCCGAAACCGAAGAATGTCGGTTCATAATCGCCGACGTAATCGACGGCACTCTGATCTGGAATCGCGTCTTCCATCCCCATACACCAGTAACAACCGTTGACGAGGAGGCGGCGGAGTCCTTCGCTCTCCAAATCGACAGAGGCACCCATCGTCGTATTGAAAACACGAGACGTGTTACCTGCGTCCCCCGTATAGGTTTTGATCCACGCCATCGGCATTGTGACGGTATCGGGTTTCGGCGCATCCGTAGGCGCCATACCGACCAATACCTGTCCGTGGACAAGTACTTCGGAATCACCCGTCAAAGAATTGATGCCGTAGACATCGGAGGGCCCCCAAACGTCGTCAACGCCTTTGAGGATCGGATGATCCTTCATGGCTTCATCAATAACACCGCGTGCGCTCTCTTTACCGTGGTGCCCATGGTGGTTAACCCATGTTTCGCCGAGTACCTGCCTGCCGTAGCCGCCTTCAAAGTCTTTACTGTTAAAACTGTATTTGGCGTACGGACTGTCGAGATTTCGGGTATAATTAAAGGCGTGTGTCGCTGTTCGGAGTCCCATCACAGGTTTCCCAGCGTTCGTGTAGTCAATAATATACTTCATCTGTTCATCGGGCAGTTCACGAAAACGCGTGAACAGCACCAGCATATCCGCGGCTTCTAAGGTGTGAAGTCCGGGGATGTTGGTCTGTACCTCCGGATCAATCTCGCCTGTCTCTGGATTAATAGCAAATAGAACCGTGCATTTAAATCCGTGGTGTATGGCTAACACTTTTCCCAACATAGGTAACGCCTCTTCAGAGCGATACTCTTCATCGCCGCTGACGAGAACAATATGTTTGCCGTTCCCGGGACCATGGTTTCCTTCGTAAACAACCCATTCGTTTTTCATCAAAAGTTTAACTCCATCCATAAAATAAGATTTTGCATTAGTATAGCACATATTCCTAAAAAAGTCACCCTGAATCTGTTTCCAGAAAAGGAATACCGTTTCTAATGGTTCTGGAAAAACCCTTTGACAAATATCCGAAATTGGCATAAAATTAATAGACAAATGTGTAAGTCCTAAAACGAAAGAATAAAAAATTGGAGGACCAAGCACTGCAGGCGGGGTTTGTAACCTCGTCTTGTGTAAATCCTAAAAATAAAAAATTGGAGGACCAGATTGCTAAAAGTATCTAAATTTGGCGGGAGTTCCCTCGCTACAGCGGAGCAGGTACGTCAAGTTTGTGACATCATTACCGCTGATTCGGAACGCCGCCTCATCGTCGTCTCGGCACCCGGAAAACGGTACAGCCAAGACATCAAAGTGACCGACCTGCTGATTGCCGCTGCATCAGAACGCCTCGCTGGCAAACTCGGTGCATCCGAATGTGCCGAAGCGATTGAACGCTACCGAAGCATCATCGCTGAATTAGGACTCCCCGCGGAGAGCGCAGAGCCTATCGCCAGCAATCTTATGGAACGCCTCGAAAGCAGTACCACCGATGCCGATCTCTATATGGATACAATGAAGGCGGGCGGTGAAGATAACTGCGCACGCCTCATCGCACAAGTATTACAGGCGCGCGGTGTAGATGCGCACTATGTGAATCCGAAGGACGCAGGGTTACTTCTGTCTGACGAACCCGGCAACGCCCAAGTACTGCCAGAGGCGTACGGTAGGTTACGCAGTCTACAAGAACGACCCGGCATCACCATTTTTCCCGGATTCTTCGGATATTCAAAACAGGGGAACGTCGTCACCTTCTCGCGCGGCGGATCGGATATTACCGGTGCTATCCTCGCAGGTGCCGTTCGCGCGGAGGTCTATGAAAACTTTACCGATGTCGACTCCGTGTTCGCAGCGAACCCGTCAATCGTTAAAAATCCTGCACCCATCGCCGAACTCACCTATCGCGAGATGCGTGAGCTCTCTTATGCCGGGTTCTCTGTATTCCACGATGAAGCACTCGAACCGGTCTATCGGGCACAAGTGCCTGTCAACATCAAAAACACGAACAACCCGAAGGCAGCGGGAACTTTAATCGTTCCGAGCCGAACGTCAACCGAGATTCCAGTTGTCGGGATTGCCGCGATGGACAGTGTCTGCTGTGTCTATCTCAGCAAATACCTTATGAACCGTGAGATCGGGTTCGGACGACGGTTGCTACAGATATTGGAAGCCGAAGACATCTCTTTTGAACACGTTCCGTCTGGAATAGATAACATGTCCGTCATTATCCGAGAAGAGAGTCTCACAGTGGAGAAAGAGAAACGCGTTATCGAGCAGATTCGGCAGACACTCGCCCCTGAAGATATTTTCGTAGAACGAGGACTCTCCTTAGTTATGGTCGTCGGGGAGGGGATGCGACATACAGTCGGCATCGCTTCTCGCGCAACAGGTGCGTTATCCGGTGCGGGTGTGAATATTGAGATGATTAATCAAGGTTCAAACGAAGTTAGCATGATGTTCGGCATAAAATCCAAAGATATGGAGACGGCTGTCCAAGCACTTTATACCGAATTTTTTGATTAAAGGAAGATACTATGGTCATAACTGTTCAACCCCAAGAATTAGCGTCAGAGAAACTCACTGATGTGCATGTAGACCAAGCCGTTCAAGCGATCCATGTTTATGGTTACGTCGTTTTAGAGGACATCATTAACCATGAACACTTGGACATCCTACGTGAACGGATGGATGCAGATTCGCAGGTTCTCATTAAAGCCGAAAAATGGGGTGGCGCAGGGGGTCTTAAGGGACACCTACAACAGGGGCCGCCGCCATTCGCGCCGTATATCTTCAGAGACATCGTCGCGAACCCGTATGTGATTCAAGTCACGAAGGCGCTGCTCGGTCCTGGTCTCTACAACAACTTTTACAACGGCAATACGAACTGCCCGGGGAGTACGAGGCAACCGCTCCATCGAGATGGCGATCACCTCTGGGCGGATCAAAAAATGGCACACCCAGCGGCACAAGTTGTCGTCAACATCTCACCACAGGATACGAGTGAAGAGAACGGCAGCGTCGAACTCTGGCCCGGTTCACACCTCGATGTCAGCGGACGACGGATAGACGCAGAACATGAGGCGGAACGTCGTAAAATCGCGCCGCCTGTCCGTGGGAATGCTAAGAAAGGGAGTGCATTGATTCGCGACATACGGTTGTGGCATCGTGGTGTCCCGAATCTATCCGATGAACCGCGCCACATGATCGCGATGATCCACCGGGTCTCTTGGCTCAAATCCAACCGTAAATTGAAGTATCACACTGGATGCGAAGCCGCTTTTGAAGATAGCGATCTCGACCCTAATGCTGAATTCATTGACTTCGCTGCGAAGAAAATAGATGATTACGATTATCTTTTCAATCCGAGATTCTGATTGCGGCTGTGAACCGGGAGTCAACTTGAGAGTTTGCAGCTTTTTTCGTTGATGGTTTTCGAGAGAAAGCCATCAACGAAAAACAGGAGAAAAACAGTGAGAGAATTTGGGACGCAAGGGCCCGTCAATTCCAGAGATCACTATGTCGTTTCGCGCAGCGAGGAACTTGCTGATTACATTAACCGCGTTAAACAGGGACGATACATCGTGCTCTTCGCCCCCCGACAGAGCGGCAAAACCACGTTCTTCCAAGAAGTTCTAAAGGGACTCGCAAAAAACGAAAGTGCCTATTTCCCGATCCAACTCAATTTTGAGGACTATAAAAATCGCGCCCCGGATGCTTTTTACGCTGACATCTTTGAGGATATCCGAGAGCAAATTGAGACTGTTTTTGAGAACCAGGGGATCCTGCCATCTCAACAGCTGATGCAATTTTTAGAGGACACAAAGATTAGCGATCATGTTGCGATGCGGCGGTTCTTTAGGCAACTTTCACGTTTGTTGAGCGACGAACGCTCTACATCTCTACCTCCGAGACTTGTTCTTATTATTGACGAATTTGACGGGATCCCGCAAGCCGCTGTCAGCGATTTTCTGCATACGCTCCGCCGGATATATCTCACTGGGCGCGATGCCCGTTCTCCATATAGTGTCGGAATCGTCGGTGTTAAGAACATTACGCAATTGAACTATGATCGATCGATCTCACCTTTCAACATACAAGATGAATTCACATTACCAAACTTCACCGCGGCGCAAGTGCGCGAACTCCTCTCACAGTATACCGAAGAAGTCGGACAAGCCTTCGCACCGGAAGTCATTGACTTACTTCATAAACAGACCGCAGGGCAACCCTTTCTTGTTAACAGGTGCGCCCAGATTCTTACAGCAGAACTTGACATACCTAAAACCGACACCATTCAGATACACCACTTCTCACAAGCATATACCGAGCTGATCGAAGAAAGAAATACCAACATTGAGCATCTTATTACAAACATCCGTAGAAACCCGTACTTTGAAAAAATGCTTATGCGAATCGCTTTTTATGGCAGCAGCATTAGTTTCACGCTACATGATGAAATCGTTAGTGAACTCGCCACTTACGGTATCATTGCGAGGGGAGAAGACGGAATGTGCCAGATCCTCAATCCTATCTATCTCCATTGTATTATCCAAGCCTTTAAACCTCTCATCAATGGACTGGAAGACCAGTACTTCCCCGAAGAGGGTCCCATTGACTTCACAGGATACCTTGCATCAACCGGACGGATTCAGATGCATACACTCATCAACAACTTCAAGGATTTCATCGCACGCGCTGGTTTCAGAATATTACAGGTACCGGATACGCCGAAAGAATTCGTCGGACAATACCTCCTTTTCGCTTATCTTGATGAGTTCGTCAAAATCGTGAACGCTACAATGCGGTTAGAAGTTCCAACCGGTAGAGGCAGAGCAGATATTATTATTTCACACAACAGACGGCAATACATCATAGAAACAAAGGTATGGCGAAACGAACGGCACTATCAGGTAGGAAAGCATCAGCTCGCCGCATACTTGAAGTCCGAAGGCGCAACAGAAGGCTACTATATCGTCTTCGATCATAGAGAAGACCCGAAGCCGCAATTAGAAACAGACACCTTGGATGGACTGACCATTCGGAGTTATGTTATTCCTGTTGTGCAAAAACGCCCTTCAGAGGTTCCGTCTGAATGACGGTCCTCTTAATAGGGTGACGGAGGTTAGAATGAACGCTATAAACAGCTGGCTCCCCGCAGAGCCTGACCTTGAGACGGTTTGTAAATCGTACAGCGACCCGATCTACGCGCTCTCACAAGCCGAGGTGCCCGCTATTATCCTTCGGAACGCATATTCACCGGCACAGTGTCAAGGACTCATAGAACGGTTCACAAATATGGGATTGATGCGCGATGAAGCGGACATCAACTCCGCTGACAAACGCACCCGCATCGACATCGGTACGAGCCTCGGAAACCGCGGCAGCGATAAAGCGAAATTTTTGGCACACGCCAAAGCGACTGAACACCTCTTTAGCTTCCTATTTGACGGGTTTAATAATCCTGTTGATCTCATCTACGAATCGCTCACCGCACTTTCTCCCGGCAAAGCGGTAAAAGTCGCACGCGAACCCGAGGGTGCCCGATATGGCCCCGCGATTTTCCGTGTCCACTACGAAACACACAGTTATAAACCGCACATCGATCACGTCAAATACCGTGAGCAGCGCACAGACTATGCCGTTTACCGCTTTGAGCATCAGTTCGCGGGTGTGCTATGCGTCCAAAATGCCGACGAAAACGGGAAAGGCACGCAAGCTATCCTGCATCGCTGCCTCTGGTCCGAGGAGGTTCAACCGCATATCGCCGAAGAAACCTTTGACCGATACGCCGCTGACAACGGTATAGAGAACTATCAAGTCAATCTGCAGCAGGGCGATCTCTATTTTTTTAATACCCGATGCATCCATGAAGTACCCCCCGTCGAAGGCACGCGTGCCCGAATCGTTTTGGCTGTTTTTATCGGGTATTCTCCGGACGATAACGAGGTGTACGTCTGGTCTTAGAATATTGACTCCACGGTTCAATTGATGGCTAAAGGAGTTTTACAAATTATAATGAAAAAAATACAGTTTTTAATTCTATTAACGCTATTTGTCTTTATATACGCATACATACCTACCTCTTTTGCGCAACAGTCCACATCGATTAATTTACCGGGCAGTGCCAAAGCGCGGCTCGGTAAAGGATGGATAAGCGAACTGAAGTATTCACCAGACGGCACGCGCTTAGCAGTCGCTACATCTATCGGTGTCTGGCTTTATGATACAGAGAATTTCCAAGAAGTCAATCTGCTTAAGGGTCATATACAAGGTGTCGATAGCATCGCTTTCAGTGCGGATAGTGCAACGCTGGCAAGCGGCGGCAGAGATGGGGTCATTCGGTTGTGGAATGCCGCGACAGGTGCGCAACTGCAAACATTAACCGGGCACACAGATGTTGTTTATGGGGTCGGTTTCGCACCTGACGGGCTGACCCTCGCAAGTGGAAGTGCTGATGGCACCGTCCGTTTATGGGACACCCTTAATGGTGCGGAACAGCAGACCTTCACGGGACACACGGATTCCGTTCTTGCTGTCGCATTTAGTGACGGTGGAACGCTCGCAAGTGGTAGCGCAGATACTACGGTCCGGCTCTGGAACACCACCACCGGCGAAGAACAACGCACGCTTAACGGGCATACCGACGCTGTCTATGCCGTCGCTTTCAGCCCAACCGGTGGAAACCTCGCCAGTGCAGGGGCGGACGGCACAATCCGTTTCTGGAATACCACCTTCGGTGTCGTACAACGTACACTCACTGGACATGTCGGTTCGATTTTGGGTATCGCGTTCTCACCAGATGGCAATACAATTGCCAGTGCGAGTACAGATACGACCGTCCGCTTATGGAATACGACCTCCGGTCAACATACACTGACGCTCAACGGCCATACCGGTGCCGTTCTCAGTGTCGCGTTCAGTTCGACCGGCGGAACAATTGTAAGTGCCGGCACGGAAGGTACAATCCTCGTATCGGATGCTGTCTTCGGTGGCATACGACAGACACTCACAGGATATACCGATTATGTCAGTACCATCGCATTTAGTCCGAGCGGCGGAACCATCGTAACTGGCAGTGCAGATGGCAACATCTATCTCTGGGACGCGACCTCTAACGCACAAACTCTGACACTCACCGGACATAACGACTGGGTCAATACCGTCGCGTTCAGTCCCAACGGAGCAACGCTCGCAAGTGCTGCTGACGATGGCACGATCCGATTATGGAACGCCACTACCGGCGCACACATACGCACACTTATTGGACACGTAGAGGCTGTTAGAGCCGCTATATTCAGCCCGGACGGGAACACAATCGCAAGCTGCAGTTTAGATGGGACGATTGTCTTATGGGACGCTATCTCCGGGGAACAGAGACAAACCCTGACCGGGTATGAAAGCCCTATCCTGAGTGTTGCATTCAACACGGACGGGACGATCCTCGCAAGTGGCGGCATTGCGAACAATATTTTCCTATGGGATGTCGCTTCCGGTGAACACACGCATACACTGACCGGACATACGGATTACGTTCGGCACGTCGTTTTCAGCCCAGATGGCGCGACCCTCGCAAGCGCAAGCGACGACGGCACCATTCGCTTATGGGACCCCGCTTTCGCCGCACACAAACAGACGCTTACTGGGCATACAGACTATATCTTTCGTATCGCATACAGTCCAGATGGTAATACGCTCGCAAGTGGAAGTTTGGATAACACTGTCCGGCTATGGGATACGATCTCCAACCAACTTGAACAGACGCTCACAGGACATGCCAATGGTGTGCTGACCGTCGCATTCAGCCCGAATAGCGATACACTGGCGAGTGGGAGCGCGGATGGCACGACACTTCTGTGGCGGTTCACGCCTTCCTCGAAAACTTATGCAACAGTCGGCTTTTCGCCTTCCGCTGTCGAATCACCCGCAATCGGCGAGCAGATCACGCTTTCCTTGCGTATTACAGACGGAAGTGACGTGGCGGGGTATCAGGCGACCGTCCGTTTTGACGCTTCCGCTATTCGGTATCTCGAAAGCACGAACGGGGACTACCTGCTATCCGGTGCGTATGCCGTTCCTGCTCTCGTTACAGAGAATAGAGTGACCCTTGCAGCGACATCTCTCGCCGGTAATGCCACCGGCTCCGGGACGCTTGCTAACCTTACGTTCGAGATCGTCGCGCCTAAAGCATCACCGCTGACCTTATCCGATGTACTTCTCACGGATAGTGCTGGTACGACTTCATACGCGCGGGTTGTAACTGGACACGTAACGGCACCGATGCTCGTAACTGGCGATGTCAACGGCGATGCCGTCGTAAACGTCCAAGATTTGGCACTCGTCGCCGCAAACTTTAAGCAGACGGGTGAAAATTTAGCCGATGTCAACGGAGATGGTGTCGTTAATATCGCTGATCTCACACTTGTCGCAGCCGCAATGGCAGACGCTGCTGCACCCTCAGTATGGAACCGAGACGTTGAAATCGCCTTCACCAGGGCAGATGTCGAACAGTGGCTCCGTGACGCGCGAGAACTGGCACTAACCGATCCCACTTTCCGCCGCGGCATCTTCGTCTTGGAACAGCTCCTTGCAGCGTTGACACCCCCAGAGACAGCACTCCTCGCGAACTATCCGAATCCGTTCAATCCGGAGACATGGATACCGTATCAGTTGGCAAACCCCGCAGAAGTCACGGTCCGTATCTATACAGTTAGTGGCGTGACGATCCGGACGCTTGCGATCGGGCATCAACCTGCTGGTATCTACGAAGACAGGCACCGCGCCGCGTATTGGGATGGTAAAAACGAGACCGGAGAATCCGTCGCAAGTGGTGTCTATTTCTACACACTCAACGCAGGCGATTTTTCCGAAACCCGCAAAATGATCGTACGGAAGTAGGCATCCCGTTGCAGGCGGGGTTTGATGAAGTTTGAAAAAATATTTCGGTAATTGACGGGCAATGAATTGCCCTACTACAAACGGGCAGGTTCGTAGTAGTGCGATTCATCGCACGTTCCGATATTACCGAATTAATAAATCAATTTTCATTAACCCCGCTTTTTAATACGCCTCGCTATCTATCCCGCCACCGTCAGTC
>ASZN01000117.1 GCA_000406005.1 Candidatus Poribacteria bacterium WGA-3G | reverse complement strand
GTAGCATAGACTGTTAGTCTGTGCATCTGTAGCATAGACTGTTAGTCTGTGCATCCGTAGCATAGACTGTTAGTCTGTGCATCCGTAATATAGACTGTTCTATTTTTTTTTCACGCCTGCTCTTGGTAGCGAAACTTTAGACGATACCCCAAAAGTAGAAGAAACGAATATGTCAGAAGCAACGCAAACCTACCTCACCCTCGGAAGTGGAGGTGAAGCAACAGATAACGGATTCTACAGTACCCTCGATTACATCCGCGAGAACGCCAATACCCAGTACGGAAAAGGCAGACTTTTTGAACGACTGATACGGGCATATCTCCTTGAAGACCCCTTCTACCAAAAAAGGTTTTCCGAAGTCTATCTCTGGGCGGAATGGACTGAACGCCGTCCAGAATTTGATGGCGTTGATATAGGCATAGACCTCGTCGCAGCAGAACGCAATGGCGGATACTGTGCTATTCAGTGTAAGTGCTATGCGGAAAATACGCGGATTTCAAAGGGCGATCTGGATACGTTCATCTCCGCTTCGGCACGGGAACCCTTTACCGCCCGAATGTTCGTGGATACCGGCAGCAATTGGAGTCCTAACCTTTACAGAACGCTCGACGGATTGCAACCCCCCTGCCAACGGGTTAGCGCGGCGGACCTCGCAAGCCGACCGGTTGACTGGCCCGATCTCAGCCGTGAGGCACCCGAACAACTCGACTATCAACAAGAGACGTTCAACTTAAGAGAACATCAGAAAACGGCGTTTGATGACGTTATCAACGGCTTTAAAGCCTCTGATCTCGGTAAACTCATCATGGCGTGCGGCACGGGCAAAACTTTTACTGCGCTCCGAATCGCTGAGGACATCGCGGGAGTCGGCGGTAGGGTGCTATATCTCGTCCCTTCTATCGGACTCTTTTCCCAAGCGATGCGGGAATGGGCAGAGCAACAAACCGTTCCGCACCGCTACATCGGGATCTGCTCCGACACAAAGGCAGGCAAAACGGCAGAGGATGCATCCATCCTTGAACTGGAAATTCCCGTCACCACGGATCCCACCGCTATCTCTGAAGCCCTCGAAAAAGATGACAAAGCCTCTATGAAGGTCGTTTTCTGCACCTATCATTCGCTCCCGATTGTTGAGGCAGCACAGGATGCAGGCGCACCCGCCTTTGACATGGTGCTCTGCGATGAAGCACACAGAACCACCGGCATTGAGGATGGCGGCGACAAGACATCCCCATTCGTTCTCGTCCACGATACAGATCGGATCCGTGCGAAAAAACGCCTCTATATGACAGCAACCTCACGACTTTATACCGAAGGTGCAAAGGCAAAAGCGGCACGCCACGATATTGAAGTCTTCTCTATGGATGACTCCGAGACCTATGGCCCCGAATTCCACCGCCTCCCCTTTTCCAGAGCTGTCGAGCAAGACCTCCTCTCCGATTATAAAGTCGTCGTGCTGGCGATGTCCGAGCAAGACGCGGACGCTGCCCTGCAGACGTATCGGACATCAGGCGGGAGTGAGATTAACATTAACGATGCAACCAAAATTGTCGGGGGCTGGCGGGCACTCCAAAACCCAGAACGGAAGGCATGGGAGAGCTGGGCAGCGGATGTCGCCGATATTTTCTCGCGCATCGTCGGGCGTGTTGAAAGTTTGTTAGATACCCCGGAAAACGAAGCATTGCAGGAATGGTTTGCCGATTTCCACGCCGAGCTAAAGAGTTCAATCAACGCTGCAATTACCCGAAAACACGCCATTGATATGATGGCACAACACATCTTGACACGTCCCGTTTTTGAGGCACTCTTCGAGAATTACGACTTCGCCTCTGGCAACCCGGTGTCCATTGCCCTCGACAAACTCCGCAATGATTTCGCAGAATTCGGACTTGAGGACGAAACCCGCGATTTAGCAGGCTTCTATGAAAGCGTCCGGATGCGCGCCCGCGGCATCGATAACAGCGAAGGCAGACAACGCGTCTTATTGGAACTCTACGAGAAGTTTTTTCAAAAAGCGTTGAAAAAAGACGCTGACAGGCTGGGCATCGTCTATACACCCGTTGAGGTCGTGGACTTCATTTTACACAGCGCGAACGAGGTCTTACAAGACGAGTTTGGACGTTGCCTCAGCGACGAAGGCGTGCATATCCTGGATCCGTTCACAGGTGCAGGTATCTTTCTCGCCCGACTGCTCCAATCTCAGCTGATCCAACCCGATGACCTCGAACGAAAATACCGAGAGGAACTCCACGCCAATGAAATCGTGCTCCTCGCCTACTACATCGCCGCTGTCAACATTGAAGAGGCATTTCACGGAAAACACGGCGCGGATAAAGCGTACGAACCCTTTAACGGCATCGTCTTGACAGATACCTTCAACCTGAACAAAGGAAGAAACTTGTTCCCGAAAGAGTGGATCCCAGACAATAACGAACGCGTAGAACGTCAACAGCAGCTCCCGATCGGGGTTATTGTGGGCAATCCGCCATGGTCAGCAGGACAGAAAAGCGCAGCAGACGACAACCCAAACGTCGACTATCCAGAACTTGAAAAACGAGTCAGAGAAACCTACGTTGAGGCCGCCACAGTAACAAATAAAAACCGTCTTTATGATACATACAAGATGGCGATCCGATGGGCCTCTGACAGGATTGATAAGCAAGGTATCATCGCCTTCGTTACCAACGGCTCATGGATTGATGGTAACGCCGAAGCAGGGATCCGGGCGTGTTTAGCGGAGGAGTTCAGTTCAATCCACGTGCTAAATCTGCGGGGAAATCAACGGACCCAAGGCGAGGTGTCGCGTAGAGAAGGAGGTAAAGTTTTTGGTTCAGGGTCACGAGCACCCGTCGCTATTACACTCCTCGTCAAGAACGCGAACGCTGCACACAAAGGCTGTAAAATTCACTACCGCGATATCGGAGACTCTCTCAAACGCGAAGAGAAATTACAAGCACTCACTGAGGCGAAGTCTATAAAAGGATTTAGCGATTGGCAGACGATCACGCCTGATGAACATCACGATTGGATTGAACAACGAAGTCGTGAGTTTGTTAAGTTCTATCCGATGGGATCAAAGGACGCGAAAGCAGGCAAGACAAACGATGCAATATTTGAGTTATATTCAAGAGGGGTAACAACAGGGAGAGACGCGTACATTTATAACCTCTCACGTGATGCCTGTGCTGCGAACGCGAACGGAATGACACAGGACTATCTCGCCGCGCTCTCAGAACTTGAGAAAAATCCAGGGCTTACAGCAGATGTGGTCGCAAACCAACACAGATCGAATACTAAGTGGGATAGTGCCTTGATAAATAACCTGAGGCGAAAAGAAAAAATCGCATTTGACGAGGGCTATACTCGAAAAGTTGCTTACCGACCATTCGTTGCGACAAATTGTTACGCTGACTACACTTTCATACAGAGCAAGTATCAGATGGATCGCATTTTTCCAAATAGTTCCAGTGAAAACCGCGCTATTTGCGTCCCCTGCATCGGAACGAAAAAGCCGTTTTCTGCACTTGTAACTGACACGATGTCCGATCTCAACCTGCAACAAGGTTCACAGTGTTTCCCACGGTACCGATACCCGAAAGCTACGGATACCTCCGACACAACACTCACTTTTGAGGGTATTGACAAGCTTCCTGATCGCATTGATAACATTTCAGACACGGCACTGCACGCTTTCCGTGAACACTACAATGATGACGCAATCACCAAAGATGCGATCTTCGACTACGTCTACGGCGTGTTGCATGCACCGAGTTATCGGGAAGCGTTTGCAAACGATCTATCCAAAATGATACCGCGTATCCCGTTTGCCCCGGATTTTCACACCTTCGCGGCGGCAGGTGTTGCCCTCGCAGACCTTCATCTCAATTACGAGACCTGCGAACAATACCCTTTACAACTTGTATATGCCCACGACGGAGAGCCACAACCGCATCATTTCCAACTCGGCACCCGCGCAATGCGGTTCACTGACAAAGAGACAAAAACCACGCTCATCCTCAATGAGCATGTGAGTCTATCCGGCATCCCTGAAACCGCACATCGGTATATCGTCAACGGCAGGACACCTCTGGAGTGGTTTATTGATCGTTACAAAATCACACAAGACAAAGACAGCGGTATCATCAACGACCCAAACGGCTGGTTTGCGGATCCCCGCGACCTCGTCACAGCGATTGAGCGGATTGTCTATATCAGCGTGGAATCTGAACGGATTATTGAGGGACTACCTTCCGAATTGACATGTTAAAAGAGTTTTGTGGAATCCATACTGGACTCACCTATCTATAGGAGACTTAACCGATGCAACCAGATTTCGCTTTCTATTACCCCGGCCAGCATTGGCGCGACGTGGACTGGATCAAAAACCTTGTCTGTTTTTTTGATGGAATTGCCATACTAATGCCTTATGACATACCGAATCCTCTTCGCCGCGATGACGACCCAGTCGCTTGGGCCCTTGAGGATCATAAGTTGATTCGAGTCATCCGGCCGGAAGATATAATTGACGAGAAGGCAACCGAGGCCTTAGCAGAAGCATTTGGAAAAATAATAAGCTCTAGAAGATTAAACCACCTAACGAAAAGAGATGGCGAAAACATTAGAAAGGCTGATTTCGAGGCTTTAGCCAAGGCAAAACTTGGAGTTCACATTGTTGCTGCCTTTCATAACGACTACGAAAGCATTGCAGACTTTGAGGCGAAGCATGGCGTGAAGGTGCCGGAAGACATCGCAGCACTGTTAATCCGAGATTGAAACTATCACTCTTCATCAACCTCACCTCCCACAATACCCAATTATAGTAAAACCCGCAATTACTTTTACAGTGGCGAGGTGGCAAACCTCGCCTGCAGTGCGGAGAAGTTGTCTATCAAAGTGTAAACATATCTTTGAATACTACTATAATAATTTTGCAGGATCATTCAATTGTCCGTTCTTCATCAACCTCACCTCCTACAATACCCAATTAAAAATTTTGCATGCCAACTGTTTTTATGCTATAATATCCTTAATTTGATTCATCCAATTCTTTGAAGTCATGGCATAGTGACTCTCACAAATAAGTACACCATTATGTGGAGCCGGCATAACGATGAGAACACGTCGCAATACAACTAAACACGCTATTGAAAAAGGCGATTTACTCGATCAGAAATGGCTAACATATTTTTTAGCTATAGTTCTTATCTTACTCGTCCTTGTCTTTGTTGTTTTACTATCTCCTACTTATAAACAATTTGTTGTCGATACCGTCAAAAGTGTGTTTTACGGTAAAAAACAGAAAGCACCGCGCCCGAAGGCTTCACCTGTAAAATTTCGACAACCTGCCCAACCCAACGGGTTGATCTTTTGAACACGAGACGCGAGAATTGTCCTTCAATATTTAAGGCAGACCGGATTACACCCTTGAAAAAAACTCGGAGAACAAAATGTCTAAAGCAGTGTTTGTATTAGGAATAGCAATATGGCTGAGTATACTTTCCGGATGCGGTTATGTTTCCAAATCGGAGTACTTAGAGCATATCAGCACGATCCGCATCGCACCTATTGAAATCTTGGATGCCGATTTCTCTTACGATAACGCCTCACAGCGTCCTTACGATGAAGTCATTCACGAAAAACTGACGCAACGTTTCAATCGGAAATGGCGAGACGGCAACGATTCCGAACTCACAATACGAATACAAGATTTTGATATACGCGAACAAGATTACGGACCCCAAGGGCAAGTCGAAATGGTACGCATGATGCTACAAGTTGAGTATGAATTCTTTGACCGCGTTCGTAACAACATGATCGCTCAAGCAGACAACCACCTCCAAGTTCATGATTACTATATCGTCCCAGGTCGCGCTGAACCGCCGGAAACCCGTGAAGAGGCTGAGAGGCGCATTGTAGACGAACTAATAGACGATCTTTACAACCAACTTGCGGAGCAGTGGTAAGAAAACACTGTCGGGAGCTTCTCACAAATGAAATACATAACAACCGGCATTTTCGAGAAATTCCATCCTTTCTGCTTCAGTATCTGTTTTTTATTCAGTTTGATGTTAACTTCATGTGGTCACGAACAAGGGGATTGGACAGCAATTCAGCATGAAGGCAGATATATTTACGGTGTCTGGCACGGTACCACAGCGAAGAAGACAGAACTGCTAATGTTGGAAGTCGTCAAAAACATAAAAGGTGCTTCGGTGCCATCTGGGACACAGGATGCCATAAAGACAACAGTAGCACCAGAATATCTTTTACCCGATAATGCAGAATTATTGGGTTGGGTCCAATCCGGTGCACCTTCAACATATCACGGAAAAACGCTTTATCGAGATCGGGCGACTTCCACAGCGGCTTCACCCGATCTTTACTATGCTTACGGCTTTCAACGACAGGCGGAAGTGGAATATCAAGCCCCTCAATTCGGTTCAAAGCCGTTGATTTTACTTGAAATCTTCGATATGGGAACGCCGGAAAACGCCTTCGGAATTTACAGTTTTTACACCTATCCACGTATGAAATTTGAATGGATCGGTGCTAAGGCGATGCTCTCAGGAGGCTACCTCCGATTCGCAAAAGGGAAGTATTTTATTCAAATTGAAGGCTATGAATTCGCTACCGGTATCCGTGAAGGCATGATCGAACTCGCGAAAACCGTCGCAGCAGAAATTCAAGACCCGCCACCGGAACCGAGAATGCTCACGCACCTACCTAACAACAACAAGATATATGGAAGCACCAAGTTATTTCGGTCAAATTGGGCATTAAGGCAAATCTACAGCACACTACCCCCTCATATACCACAATTGACCGATGCAGCAGTCGGTATCTCCGCACACTATCAAAACGATCCCGACGCAAAGGATTTGGCAGACGCACAGATCGTTTTTATCATCCGTTTACCTGACATCGACACAGCAGAATCTACCTATGCCTCTTACCGCAACACCGTAGATACACTAATGCGCGGATCCATTGACATCGAAAAAAGTATGGATGGCACAATTCTTATCAATGAAACTGCTACAGAAATAGAACAATAGAGGAGTTTTCTCATGCGAGGCGATTTTGAAGCCTATCTCAACGATTCATTTCGTGACGAAAACGGCAAACTCGATTTAGCGGCGTTGTTGGCATTAGAGGACGAAGCCGATATGGATGTCGTTGTCGTCATGCCGACACCCCAACCGCTTCCCGAAAATAGTGAACTTGCTGAGGCGATTCGCGGGAACCCACGCACCCTCGGCTGCGCACTTGTACATCCGACAGAACCAGAACCTGTTGAACAGGTCAGATTGACCGCTGAAGTCTGGAAAATGCCGGGGATTAAACTGATGCCCGCCATCCATAACTACAATGTAGATGATCCTATCGTCCGTCCCGTCGTTGAAGCCGCACGGGACTATGGACTTATCATCTCCATTCACTCCGGACCTAACAATTGTCATCCGAACCGGATCGGCACCGTCGCAAGTTGGGTACCTGAAACGCCTGTTATCATGGACCACATGGGGTTCCCAGACGATTTAGACGCGGGGATCTCTGTCGCAAAAGAGAACAAGAATGTCTCGCTCGGAACCACTATCCTCCGCTTTCACCGCCGTTGGGGGACAGACCCTGACACCGTTGTTCCAACTGAGGTAAAGAAGGCCGTCGATGAACTCGGGCCCGAACAGATCGTCTTCGGCTCCAATTTGCCAGAATACCGTCCTATTCAGGTGATTAACGCCCTTAAACGGTTAGAACTCGGCGATGATGCTGAAGCACTGATTTTCGGCGAGAATCTCGCACGTATCTATGGACTTTAAGGAAAATGAAAAGAACGTCGCTTTACCAAGTCCACAAAACCCTCAACGCCAAATTCACTGAATTCGGCGGTTGGGAGATGCCACTCCAATATAGCAGTATTGTTAAGGAGCATCTCGCTGTTCGAGCAACTGTCGGTCTGTTTGACCTGTCGCACATGGGTGAATTCGAGATTCACGGACCAGGCGCAAACGAGTTGGTACAAAAACTCAGCACCAACGATGTTCGACGTTTAACGGATGGACGGGTGTTGTATACCCTCTTCTGTAATGAAGCAGGCGGAATCGTTGACGACCTCCTTATTTATCGGTACACGGATAACCACTATATGTTGGTCGTCAATGCTGCGAACATTGAAAAAGACCTCGCATGGGTTCGGAGCCACAACGACACAGAGGCAAAAATAAAAGATGTAAGCGAGGATACGGCTCTCATCGCACTACAAGGTCCAGAGGCGATAGACATTCTAAAGCCTTTCGTTCCCGAACTGGATGTCTCTGAGATCTCCTTTTTCCGGTTTGTCGTCGGTGAGGTTGCAGGCATCCGTACCGTAGTTTCACGAACAGGGTATACAGGCGAGATCGGTTTTGAATTATACGTTGAGGCAAACAGTGCGGAGAATTTATGGGAGGCACTCTACCCTGCCGTAATAGAAACAGAAGGACAACCCGTAGGACTTGGCGCACGCGATACGCTACGTCTCGAAGCTGGACTCCGTCTCTACGGCGTGGATATGAACGACGACACAACCCCATATCAAGTCGGTCTTAGTAAGTTTGTGAAATCCAAGAATCGCAAATTTATTGGGAAAAACGCACTCCTTGCCGAGAAAAAGAAGGGCGTTGAGAAGCAGATGATAGGTTTTCAGATGCTTGACCGTGCTGTGGCGCGTACGGGTTATGCTGTTTATCAGGATGGTGAACAGGTAGGTAAAGTGACAAGCGGAGCACCTTCACCAAGCCTGAAATGCAATATCGGTCTCGCTTTTGTAACATCACAAACAATAACTGAAGATGATAAAATTGACATAGAAATTCGGGGTAGGATGCATCCTGCCAAAATTGTAACTGTCCCTTTTATCTAATTTCAACAATCAAACGGAGAAAACCATGGATACCATAAACGACTTTGAATTCAAGCAGAGAAAATATATGCCAGTCTTTCCAAAAGCAAACGGAAAAACGACTGTCTATATTGAAGGTTATCCGTGTGAAGATGACGAACCTATGTCCGCAACCGATTTTCACGGCGAACAGATTGCAGGACTCTACGGACAGTTCAAGCGATACTTCGCTATCAATGAGCAGATATACATCGGCATTGACAGTTTTATCTACTATCAAGAAGGCGACATCACAAAATGTGTCGCTCCTGATATTCACATCGTCTTCGGGGTCGCGAAATATCCCTTACGGCGTAGTTTCTATACGTGGGCAGAAGGCGCAGCACCCGTTGCTGTCTTTGAGTTCCTCTCTGACGCGACAGCACGTCAAGATCGGAATGAAAAAGTCGGCGTGTATCTCAATGATATAGGGGTCCAAGAGTACTTTATACATCAACCGGAGCTGAAGAAGCCTGCGGAATTTCGCGGGTGGCGGCATAGCTTATCGGGTGGCATCATTGAGATGGAACCCGACCCGCAAGGGGGTCTGTTCAGCGAAGCGTTAAATCTCTACTTTCGCTGGGAGGAACAGCATCACACCCACGTTAGACTGTTGCGTCCGTATCTGCCAGATGGCACGCCGATTACAACTTCTCTTGAAGAACATTACCTAAGAGAGGCAGCACAAGCACGCGCCGAAGAAGAAGCACAACTGAAAGAAGCAGCACAAGTACGCGCCGAAGAAGAAGCACAACTGAGAGAGGCAGCACAAGCACGCGCCGAAGAAGAAGCACAACGCCGACAAAATGCCGAAAAACTCGCAGCAACCGAAGCACAACGCCGACAGGATGCTGAAGCAGAATTAGAAAAGCTCCGGACACAACTTGCGAACCTTCAACGTCAATAGTTCCGTTAAAAGTAGTAGGCACACGCCGTGTGCCGTAACCCGTTGAGGTAGTAAAATGAACTATAACACAAGATTTTTATTATTTTTTTTTCTGCTCGGGTTATTCCTTTCATTCTCTGATATCGCGCTTTACGCACAGGAAACTCCCGAAAAAGCCGAGCAGCTAACGGAAATTGACTTAGTGTCTGATAAAGCGAAAGCGTCTACAGTCCGCTTAGTCGGATTTTCAAAAAGAGGCTCTGATCTCGGATTAGGCGGCGGTACCGGATTCTTTGTAGCACCGGATAAGATTGCAACAAATTGCCATGTTGCCGCAGGTGTATCCGGGCTTGTGACTGCAAAATTAAGTCATAAAGAAACAGTCTGGTTAGTAGAAGGTATTGTAGCGTATGATATTGCGTACGACATCGCTATCCTAAAAGTAACCGGTGAAGGGACACCACTATCTTTGGGGGACAGTGATATGCTCCAGAGCGGCGATCCTGCCTTCCTTGTCGGATTCCCTTCTCCAGAAGGAAAATATAACGGAATTAGTCGTTTTGGACTTGCAAAAAGTTGTTAGAAACCGCGATGACCCCTTGTAAATAAAGGGTTTATGTGATACAATATAGATAAGAAA